>JBJOFE010000018.1:0-48611 GCA_046048915.1 Bacteroidota bacterium
GATACATCCTAGTTTACTTCAACTGAAATATGCAACGTCTTGTATAGCCCCGATAATAGCTAGCTACCATGTAGCGCGGATAGCGGGACAACTAGTGTTCAGGAAGTATAATGGTGCTGCAAAAAAATGTTAATTGAATTTGTTACGTATCGTAGGTAATCTTTTTTGTAACTTTAATTATTAATTATTTTGTATGATGCATTCTACTGTTGTTGATAAGCAAACAATTTCTTCAATATACCAACCTATTATTGCTACTACCCATAAAGGGATCCAAGGTCACGCTATGTTGATTGGCGGAAGTTATGGAAAAATGGGCTCAATATGTTTGTCGTCTAAAGCAGCGATTAAGTCAGGATGTGGTTTAGTCACTGCTTTTATTCCGAAATGTGGGTATGATATATTGCAAATAGCGGTACCTGAAGTCATGGTGTTGACGGATGATCAAGATAGTTGTATTTCAAAAATTCATTTTGATATTCTTCCTGATGCCATTGGTATTGGACCTGGTTTGGGACAAGATATTGCTACTCAACAAGGATTGTACAAGTTCTTGAAGTACAATTCAATTCCTTTAATTATAGATGCGGATGCGTTGAATATTTTGGCATTGCATTCGGATTGGTTGTCTTTATTATCTCCTATGACAATTATAACTCCGCATGTAAAAGAATTGGAACGTTTAATTGGGAAATGGGATTCGGAAGCTGAACTATTTGAAAAAACAATTGCCTTTTCTAAAGAGTACCAATTAATTGTTGTGATGAAAGGGGCGCCGACACATATTGTTTGTGGAGAATTGGTTTACCAAAATACTACAGGTAATGCAGCTTTGGCCACTGCGGGTAGTGGCGATGTGTTGACTGGAATGATTACCAGTTTATTGGCTCAGTCTTATGAACCCCTAGACGCGGCACTATTAGGGGTGTATCTTCACGGATTGACGGCGGATATTGCCTTACCTGAAACGGGCTATCAATCGTTTATTGCTTCGGATATCATTTCGTATTTAGGCAAAGCGTATTTGAGTTTGGGATAGCAATTATGAAATTATTTTTTCTAATACCATAAATTCTAAAGGTTCCTTAGTTATTGGATTGAAAACGTCACTCACAGGGAAAGGTTCTCTTGCTCCTGTATCCACATACCCATTTCGTTTGTACCATGCAATCAATTCTTCGCGTACAGTAATTACGGTCATTACAATTTTTGGGAGCTGCATCTCAACGGCGAAAACTTCTGCTTGTCGTAATAATTTTTTCCCAATACCACTATTTTGCAAGTCAGGAGAAACTGTTAACATCCCTAAATACAATTCGTTTGCTTTGACTTTTAAAAGCACACAACCAATAATTTTGCCGTTGTCTGAATATTTTAGAATGGTGTGTGAAGTGTCTTGAATGATGTCAAGTAGTTCAACTTCAGTGGTTCTACTGCCTTCCAAAAGATGGGCTTCGGTAGTCCAGCCTTTTTTGGAAAACTCGCCACGATAAGCCGAATTGATTAGTGTATTTAAAGACACAATGTCTTCTGCTACTACTTTTGCAATCATACTTTAGGTTTTATTTAGAATATATCGAATGTAAATTTCGGAATTTTATCCCAAATAGGCTTTCAACTCTTCGTAGGTTTTGATTTTTGTACTTATTTTTTCTTTTCCTAACACACTTTCAATTTGTGTTGGGATAGGCAATGTTAAGTTCAGAGCAGGTTCTACCACATCTAAAAATTTGATGGGATGAGCGGTTTCTAAAAATATTCCAATCGCATCTGAATAGTTTTCTAATTCTTTTTTCAATCCTAAGTAGCCTACAGCACCATGCGGTTCAGCAATATAACCATTGTTAGTGTGAATTGTTTTCATTGCTTCCAAAGTGGCTTCGTCTGAAAAAGTATAAGAAGAGAAATCAGTTTTGAATTGTTCCAAATCGTTTTGATACATTTCTTGGATTCGGATAAAATTACTTGGGTTACCCACATCCATAGCGTTAGAAATGGTAGCAATAGATGGTTTTGGATCGTATACCCCGTTTACTAAATATCGAGGAACGGTATCGTTTACATTGGTCGAAGCTACAAAATGTTGTACTGGCAATCCCATTTTTTTGGCAATGATACCCGCACAAATATTTCCGAAATTACCACTTGGGCAAGAAAAAACTAAAGGCTTGTTTTGGCTTTTCAATGCTTTGTACGCAAAGAAGAAATAAAACATTTGAGGTAACCAACGAGCAATATTAATAGAATTCGCCGAAGTTAAATTTTTATGTTTTAGACTTTCGTCCAAAAAGGCTTTTTTGACCATGTCTTGACAATCGTCGAAAACACCATCCACTTCCAAGGCTTTGATATTTTGGCCTAATGTGGTTAACTGTCTTTCCTGAATGTCACTTACTTTTCCAGATGGATAAAGTATAATAACATCAACACCTTCCACATCAAGAAATCCACTAGCAACAGCTCCTCCAGTATCCCCAGAAGTGGCAACTAATACTGTGTTTTTGGATGTTTTGTCATTGCGATTGAAATAACCCAAGCAGCGGGACATGAATCGAGCACCCACATCTTTGAATGCCATGGTTGGACCGTGAAATAATTCAAGAGAATAGATTCCTTTTTCTACTTCAACCACTGGAAAGTCAAAACACAAGGTGTCTTTAATGATCGCTCGAAGTTCTGTTTCAGGAATTTCATTCCCTACAAATTGTTGTATCGCTTGAAAAGCAATTTCTTCGTTGCTTTTATTTTCGATTGTGTCAAAAAATGCAGTAGGTAAAGGAGTTATATTATCTGGAAAATACAAACCTCTATCGGTTGCTAATCCCTGTATAACCGCTTCTTCAAAAGAAACTGTAGGCGCGTTATGGTTTAAACTGTAATATTTCATTGTATTGTAATTGCTTGGGAAAGCAAAATTTTTATTGTTGACTTATAATTTTAACTCCTTCTGAATTCACTTTGGAAACGTGAATTTCATATGGTAGATTTATGGCTTCGTATACTTCGCACATGGCTTTGGCAATTTTTTCTGCTGTTGCTGCTCCTTTGCTCAATGCAAAAATGGATGGGCCCGAACCTGATATTCCTGAACCTAAAGCACCATTCTCTAAAGCGGCTTGTTTGATTGCATCAAAACCTGGAATTAAAACACTTCTCAAAGGTTCTACGATCTCATCGTGTAAGGAACGACCGATTAAATCGTAATCTTTGGTGTACAATCCCGCGATTAATCCGCCTACATTTCCCCATTGCATGATGGCACTTTTTAAAGAAACGGTTTGTTTCAATACCGAACGCGCATCCGAAGTTTTTAATTCAATTTGCGGATGTACTACAGTCGCATATAATTCGGAAGGACTTTCTATCTTAATAATGTCCAAAGGACTGTAACTTCTCACCAAGGTAAATCCTCCTAAAAGGGCAGGGGCAACGTTATCTGCATGCGCATTACCACAGGCTAATTTTTCACCTTGCATAGCAAATTGGACTAAGTCTTTGGTCTCGTAAGGATTTCCAAGTAATGCATTGATACCATAAACAGCTCCCGCTGAACTAGCCGCACTACTTCCAATTCCGCTACCTGCTTTAATTTTTTTATAGATTTCGATTTCAAAACCAAAATTGGGCTTAACCGTTTCTAAAAATGCTAATCCCGCAACACCAGAAACATTATTTTCTGTTTCTAAAGGCAAATCAGCACCAACGATTTTAGTGATTCGAATCCCTTTTTGCGCAGATTTACGAATTACCATTTCGTCACCTACATTGTCAAGACAAAGTCCGAGAACATCGAATCCACAAGAAAGATTAGCAATAGTTGCTGGGCAAAATAATTTTATTTCATTCATGATTTTGGTTGTTGGTTGTCGGTTGTCGGTTGGTTATATCTATCAATCATCAACTAATAACTATCAATAAATTTATACGTTTCCAATTCGGATGACATCTGCAAATATTCCTGAAGCGGTAACCGCAGCACCTGCACCCGCACCTTTAATTAACAAGGGTTGATCTTCATAACGATCGGTGTAAAACAATACGATATTATCTTTTCCTTCTAAATTATAAAATGGATGGTCTTTCGGAATGAATTGCAAACCAACACTTGCTTTACCATTTTCAAATTGTGCCACGTATTTCAAACGAGACTCTTTGTTTTGGGCTTCCTTGTACAGTGAGTCAAAATGAGCAGCATGTTTGATTAATGACGCAAAGAAGGCTTCGTTTGATGTTGTTTCCAAACAGTCGGTAGGCATAAACGATTCGTTAGCAATTGCTTCAATGTCCATTTGATAGCCGCTTTCGCGAATTAAGATTAAGATTTTTCGAGCAACATCTATTCCGCTTAAATCAATTTTTGGGTCAGGTTCCGTAAATCCTTGTACTCCGGCTTCTTTCACCACATCGTGAAACGAATTGTTTTCATCAAAATTATTGAAGATAAAATTCAAACTTCCAGAAAGAACGGCTTGAATTTTATTTACTTTATCACCTGAAGCAATTAAATTTTTAACGGTATCAATAATGGGTAGACCCGCACCTACATTCGTTTCAAATAAGAAAGGAGCATTGTATTGTCGGGATAGATTTTTTAGATTTTTATAATTGTCATAGGCAGAAGAACAAGCAATTTTGTTACAAGTAACTACGCCAACACTTTGTTTGAGGTACTGTTCGTAGGTTTTGGATACACTTTCGTTGGCAGTGATATCCACAAAAATGCTATTTCTTAGATTCAATTCTTTTACTTTAGCGATGAATTGTTCTTGATTCGCAGCATCACCATTGTCTAAAACCGTTTTCCAATCTTTTAAAGAAATGCCGTCTTCGTTAAAGTGCATTTTTCTGGAGTTTGACAAGGCAATTACTCTTAGATTAATTTTTAGATTTTCTTTTAAGAATTTCTTTTGTTGGTGAATTTGTTCAATGAATTTTTCACCTACATTTCCAACTCCCATTACGAATAGGTTCAACTGTTTTGTATTTTCTTCAAAGAAATTTTCGTGAAGTGTATTTAGTGCTTTTTTGACATCTCTCTCATTGATTACTGCTGAAATATTTCGTTCTGAAGCACCCTGAGCAATAGCGCGAATGTTCACGTTGTTTTTTCCTAAAGTGCTGAACATTCTACCGCTCAAACCTTGGTGGTTTTTCATATTTTCGCCTACCAATGCAATGATGCATAAGTTGTTCTCGACAATACAAGGTTCGATTTTATTTTGAGCAATTTCAATTTCGAAAGCTTTGTTGATGGCTATTTCAGCTGTTTCAGCATCTGAATTTAAAATTCCGATACAAATAGAATGTTCTGATGAAGCTTGTGTAATAAAGATTACATTAATACTCTCTTGTGAAAGAACTTCAAAAAGTCGTTTTGACGAACCAGAAACACCGACCATTCCCGGGCCTTCCAGGGTCAAAAGCGCAATATTGTCAATATGACTAATTCCTTTTACAGGATTGGTTTGCACAACAACTTCATTTGAAATGTACGTTCCAACAGCTTCTGGCTCAAACGTATTTTTGATTAGAATTGGAATATTCTTTCTCAATACCGGTTGAATTGTTGGCGGGTACAATACTTTGGCGCCAAAATGTGACAATTCCATCGCTTCTTGATACGAGATGCTAGCAATAGGTTGGGCTTGTTTTACAATTTTCGGATTGGCGGTAAACATTCCGTTGACGTCAGTCCAAATTTCTAAATCAGTGGCATCCAAAGCAGCTGCAATTATAGCCGCTGTATAATCAGAACCACCACGTCCTAAAGTAGTTGGTATTTTGTCAGCAGTCGAAGCAATAAAACCAGGTAGTATTACTACTTGATTTTGGTTAGCAGCAAAAAAATCAGCTACCAATTTGTTAGTCGTTTCAAAGTTTACAAATGCTTTTCCAAAAGTAGCATTGGTTTTGATTAGTTCACGACTGTCAGCATACCCGCTATTTTTTTCTTTTTGTTTTAACGCTTCAGCAATAATATAAGAAGAGAGTAATTCGCCAAAACCTAAAATTGTATCTTCAGTTCTAGGAGAAAGTTCGCCCAAAAGGAAACATCCGTCTAATAGAGTTTCTAGATGGTTTACAATTCTTTTTAAATGGCTAAGCAAACTACTTTGTTCGCTTACCGGAATTAATTCCTTTAAGGTATCTAAATGTTTTTTCTCGATTTCAGTTACAATTTCTTTATAACTTTCGTCATTTGAAGCCGCTTTTTGAGAGGCTAATTGTAATAAGTCGGTTACCTGGCTTAAAGCTGAAACGACTACAACTAGTTTCTCGTTTTTTGCTTTTTCGGTAATTATAGTAAGAACGCGTTTTATATTTTCTGCATTGGCTACTGAAGTGCCGCCAAATTTTAATACTTTCATTGTGTGTGTTTTATTTAAAAATGCAACTATTTTCTATACATCCAAGTACTTTCTCCCTTTGAGGAAAAGTTATATATAGCAGGATTATATGTAAAATGTATACCCCTAAGGGGTAGTAGTTGTTGTAGTAGTAAATGTAACAGAAAGCGTAACCTCAGTTGAAGTTGTTATCGAAGATGAATATGTGTCTCTGTTGCTTTTCATTTGTTTTTCAAAAGTACATTTTTTTCCAAAGAGGAAAACCTTAAAATTGTTTTTTACGAATATTTTAAAAATGGACTATTAAATTTATTGATATCCATTAATTTGCAAAATATAGGGACAATTTATTGAGTGGTTCGTGTTTTTGTATGCTGTTTTTGGTTTAAAGCTCAGTATTGAATTATTTCTTTTTGTATCATAATAGATGAATTTAGTCCCGATATTCATTTTTTTACTACTTTTTTTGTGTAATTTGGAATGTTTATTTTATTGAATCATTCCTTTAAATAAGTTAATGATCGAATTAAGACGGTAAAGAATATTAAATTAATTTATCTTAATGTAAATGTTATTATAATGTATAAATTTGATTTCATTTATAATTGTTAACAATAGCTTAACAATAGCATTGAATAATCATTTAATTTTGCACATCTAAAATATACACCAATGTCATTAAACAGTATCTTTCAATTTTTAGTTCCTAAAGACAAAAAGTTTTTTCCTCTATTTGAGCAAGCAACAACTAATTTAGTTCAACTAGCCTCTCATTTGCATGAAGCGGTTAATTTGCCTTTAAAAGAAAGAGAAGTCCTTTTTCAAAAAATAGATGATTTAGAACAAATAGGAGAGGAAATTACACGTGAAACTAATTTGGAATTGAGCAGAAACTTCATTACACCATTTGATAGAGAAGACATTCACTCTTTAATTACTTCAATTGATAATGTAGCAGATAACCTTCAAGGAGCTGCTAGTAGAATGCGTTTGTACCATATTGATAAAATTACTAAGTCAATACGCAAGATGACTGAAATTAATTTAGAAGCTTGTTTAAAAATTGAGTTAGCAGTTAAAGAACTAAACAATTTAAATAATGTAAAGAACATAACAAGTGCTTGTTCTAAAATTAATAAATTGGAAAACAATTCAGATGTTGTTTATAATAAGGCTGTTTTTGAAATTTTCGAAAATGAAACCGATGCTATCAATATTATTAAATACAAAGAAGTTCTATCAGTTTTAGAGTCAGCCACAGATAAATGTAAGAGTGTTGCAGGTGTTTTAGAATCGATTGCAGTTAAACATTCTTAATAAATCAGTTATACTGAAAACGACTTATGGATTTTACATTACTCATAATAATTATTGTATTGTCACTGGCTTTTGATTACATCAACGGTTTTCATGATGCAGCCAATTCTATTGCGACTATTGTTGCAACAAAGGTATTGACACCTTATCAAGCTGTTTTTTGGGCTGCTTTTTTCAATTTTTTAGCCTATTGGGTTTTTGGTTTTGGAGTGGCAGATACCGTAGCTAAAACGGCGCATACGAGTAGTATAGATTTAACAGTTATTCTTGCCGGTGTTATAGCTGCGATTATGTGGAATTTATTTACCTGGTGGAAAGGTATTCCATCTTCTTCTTCTCATACCTTGATTGGAGGTTTTGCTGGTGCTGCTATTGCTCATGGTTTTTCTGGTGCAGTTCAGGATCCTGAACATTATGGTCTTAAAATTGTGAGTTGGTTAAAAGCAGCAAAGGAAGGTGAATTGTTGCCATCGGGTGTTTTAATCGTGATTCTATTTATTGTTTTCGCACCATTATTAGGAATGATTATTTCCTATTTTATTTCGTTATGGTTGATGTATTCTTCAAAGAAAAATATATACCCTAAACTACTAACAATTGTATTAATGGGCTTAGCAGTTTGGTTTTTATCTACGGTATTGATTCCGTATGAAGAAATTGAAAAGCCTAGATTCGAAAGTCCACTATGGAGTGTATTAACTGAACCTCATAATATTAAATGGTTTTTGGTTTCTATCATCTTTTTTAGTTTGGCTGTATTTAATTTAGTTTTTAGTTCATTTTCTGCTTCAAAAGCCGAAGCTGTTTTAAAGAAAATGCAATTATTATCATCTGCTGCGTTTAGTTTAGGACATGGTGGAAATGACTCGCAAAAAGTAATGGGAATTATTGCTGCAGCTGTCGCTGTTTATGTAAAAACAGCTGGAAATATTGATTTGCCAGATTGGTTAGATGTAGAATTGCCAAAAGAAGATGGTTCATTCAAAATGCCTTCTTGGATTCCAATTACATGTTATTCAGTTATCGCTTTGGGTACTTTAAGCGGTGGTTGGAAAATTGTAAAAACAATGGGTTCTAAAATCACTAAAGTAAATGCCTTTGAAGGAGTAGTAGCTGAATCAGCTGGTGCATTAACTTTATTCTTAACAGAGCATTTTAAAATACCGGTATCAACTACACATACTATAACTGGTTCAATCATTGGAGTAGGGGTTACTAAACGTGTTTCTGCTGTACGATGGGGAGTTACTGTGAGCCTTTTATGGGCTTGGGTTTTGACGATACCTGTTTCAGCTCTTTTAGCAGCTGTAACTTATTATGTTATTAATTTATTTATTTAATTTACTTATACACCATAAAAAAACCCGCCATTTGGCGGGTTTTTTTATGGTGTGAAAATAATGGATTAATTTGTTGGTTTTTCTGCTTTTAGAATACTAACATTTAGTTCTTCAGCACCATCCTCAATATCCATAAAAATCTCATCTCCCGATCCAATTTTAGAAGTAATTATTTCTTCTGCCAATGAATCTTCTACATATTTTTGAATCGCTCTTTTTAAAGGGCGTGCACCAAATTGTTTGTCAAATCCTTTGTCTGCAATAAATGATTTAGCTTTGTCTGATAAATTCAATTTATAACCTAGGTCTGCAATTCGTGCGTATAGTTTTTTCAATTCGATTTCGATGATCAAATCAATATCGTGTTTCTCTAAAGCATTGAATACAATAACATCATCGATACGATTTAAAAATTCAGGAGCAAATGTCTTTTTCAAAGCATTCTCGATAATACTTTTTGAGTTATCATCTACTTGAGCCGTTCTTGCAGCTGTACCAAAACCAACACCTTGCCCAAAGTCTTTTAACTGCCTTGCTCCAACATTAGAAGTCATAATGATAATGGTGTTTTTGAAGTCTATTTTACGGCCTAAACTATCTGTTAAGAATCCATCGTCTAATACTTGCAGCAACATATTAAATACGTCAGGATGTGCTTTTTCGATTTCGTCCAATAGCACTACACAATAGGGTTTTCTTCGAACTTTTTCAGTTAATTGACCACCTTCTTCATATCCAACATATCCAGGAGGTGCTCCAATCAATCTTGAAATGGCAAATTTTTCCATGTATTCGCTCATGTCGATACGAACTAAAGCATCTTCTGAATCAAATAATTCTTTTGCAATTACTTTGGCTAATTGAGTTTTACCTACACCGGTTTGTCCCAAGAAAATAAAAGAACCAATAGGTCGATTTGGATCCTTTAATCCGGCACGGTTTCTTTGAATAGAACGCGCGATTTTTAACACCGCTTCTTTTTGACCAATCACCTTGCCTTCAATAAGTTCAGGTAGTTTGGCGAGTTTGTTACTTTCAGTTTGAGCTATTCGATTAACAGGAATTCCTGTCATCATTGAAACCACATCGGCAACATTGTCTTCTGTAACTTCAATACGATTATTTTTAGCTTCTTCTTCCCATTGTTCTTGGGCGATGGCTAAATCTTTTTCAATTCGTTTTTCATCATCTCGAAGTTTAGCAGCTTCCTCGTATTTTTGCTTCTTAACAACTTCGTTTTTCAAAACGCGCACATCTTCTAATTGACGTTCAAGATCTACAATCTGTTTTGGAACTTCAATATTAGTAATATGAACTCTTGAACCTGCTTCATCTAAAGCATCGATCGCTTTGTCTGGTAAAAAACGCTCCGACATATAGCGATCAGTTAATTTTACACAAGCCTCAATCGCTTCTGCAGAGTAAGTTACATTGTGATGGTCTTCGTATTTGTTTTTGATGTTGTTCAAAATGGTAATTGTTTCCGGAACCGAAGTAGGTTCTACAATTATTTTTTGAAAACGTCTTTCTAAAGCGCCATCTTTTTCAATATATTGACGGTATTCATCTAAAGTCGTAGCTCCGATACATTGAATTTCTCCACGTGCCAAGGCTGGCTTGAACATATTGGAAGCATCTAAAGAGCCTGTTGCTCCTCCAGCACCCACAATAGTGTGTATTTCGTCAATAAAAAGAATGATATCATCGTTTTTTTCTAGCTCATTCATTACGGCTTTCATACGTTCTTCAAACTGACCGCGGTATTTTGTTCCGGCAACTAAACTGGCTAAATCTAAAGTTACTACGCGTTTGTTGAATAATATGCGCGACACCTTTTTTTGGATAATTCGCAAAGCTAAACCTTCGGCAATTGCTGATTTACCTACACCGGGCTCACCAATCAATAGCGGATTGTTCTTTTTTCTTCGGCTTAGAATTTGGGAAACACGCTCTATTTCTTTTTCGCGACCTACTACAGGATCTAATTTTCCTTCTTCAGCCATTTCTGTTAAATCCCTTCCAAAGTTGTCTAAAACAGGTGTTTTGGACTTCTTGTTGGATTTATTGGTAGGATTGTTAAAGTTACTTTCTTTAAGGCTGTCATCTTGTCCTGATTCGTCATTATACGACTCGTTTTTTGGCAAGTTTTCCATGAAATCATCTTCAGCTGGAGTCATATTTACGTATTGTTCTTTAACTACATCATAATCGATTTTCATCTTATTAAGTAGTTTGGTTGTAGGATCGTTTTCGTTTCGCAAAATGCATAAAAGCAAATGTGCAGTACTTATGGAAGGGCTTTGGAATACTTTGGCCTCCAAAAAAGTAGTTTTTAAAGCTCTTTCAGCTTGTCGTGTTAGATGTAAATTTTTCTTTTCTACACTTACCTCAAGGCTAGGATTGGCAGGACTTAAAATCTCAACTTTTCGGCGTAAGTGATCTAAATCTACTGCAAGCGTATTCAAAATATGAATTGCTTTTCCGTTTCCATCTCTAAGAATTCCTAACATTAGGTGTTCGGTACCAATGAAATCATGACCTAATCGCAAGGCTTCTTCCTTACTATAAGTGATTACATCTTTTACTCTTGGCGAAAAATTATCATCCATACATTTATTTTTGATAGTGTAAATTTAGTTAATTGGTGTTTGAAAACCAAATACCATACCCTTAACTAGTGCTGTCAGCTAATTGACAAAAAAAAATATTAAAATGGAGTAAAATTGAGCTTAATTTATTAACTAAAATACATTGAAAAGTTGTTAATAAATCATTGAAATAAGTAGTCAAAAACACCAATAGAAATTTCAAATATCCGTATATTGGCACGTTTTGAAACTAATATAATTTTTTAATATAATAACTTATGTCTGAAGGAGAAAAGTTAATTCCTATTAACATAGAAGATGAAATGAAATCAGCTTACATCGATTATTCGATGTCGGTAATTGTATCAAGAGCGCTTCCAGATGTTAGAGATGGTTTGAAACCTGTACATCGAAGAGTACTTTATGGAATGTATGATTTAGGAGTTTTTTCAAATAAAGCCCACAAAAAATCCGCTAGAATTGTAGGGGAAGTTTTAGGTAAGTACCACCCACATGGTGATACATCAGTTTATGACGCTATGGTGCGTATGGCGCAAGAATGGAGTATGCGTTACTTATTAGTTGATGGACAAGGAAACTTTGGTTCTGTCGATGGAGATAGTCCTGCAGCAATGCGTTATACGGAGGCTAGAATGCGTAAGATTTCGGAAGAAATTATGGCCGATATCGAAAAAGAAACAGTTGATTTCCAATTGAATTTTGATGATACGTTGTACGAACCTAAAGTAATGCCAACACGTGTACCAACCTTATTAATTAATGGAGCTACAGGTATTGCAGTAGGTATGGCAACCAATATGCCGCCTCACAACTTAACAGAAGTTATTAATGGAACAATTGCTTACATAGACAATAACGATATTGAAATTGACGAGTTAATTACACACGTTAAAGCACCTGATTTCCCAACAGGAGGAATTATATATGGATATGAAGGGGTGCGTGAAGCATTCAAAACAGGTCGTGGAAGAGTAGTCATTCGTGCAAAAGTAGGTTTTGAAGAAGTAGATGGTAGAGAATCTATCATTGTAACTGAAATTCCGTACCAAGTGAATAAAGCAGATATGATCAAACGTACTGCTGACTTAGTAAACGAAAAGAAAATTGAAGGTATTGCCAATATCCGTGACGAATCGGATAGAAATGGTATGCGTATCGTATATATCTTGAAACGTGATGCTACACCAAATGTAGTGTTGAATACCTTATATAAGTATACTCAATTACAATCTTCATTCAGTGTAAACAATATTGCCTTAGTGAATGGTCGTCCTGAAACGTTGAATCTGAAAGATATGATTCATCATTTTGTTGAACACCGTCATGATGTAGTTATTCGCAGAACACAATTTGAATTGCGAAAAGCGGAGGAAAGAGCGCATATTTTAGAAGGATTAATCATTGCTTCAGATAATATTGACGAAGTGATTGCTTTAATTAAAGCGTCTAAAAATACGGATGAAGCAAAAGAAAAATTAATCGAGAGATTCAAATTGTCTGATATTCAAGCTCGTGCTATTGTTGAAATGCGTTTGCGTCAATTAACAGGATTAGAGCAAGATAAATTACGTGCTGAGTACGAAGAAATCATGAAGTTAATCGAGCACTTAAGAGCTTTATTAGCTGATGTGAATTTAAGAATCGCCTTGATTAAAGAAGAATTAATTGAAATCAGAGATAAATACGGTGATGAGCGTCGTTCTCAAATCGAATATTCTGGTGGCGATGTAAGTATTGAAGATTTAATTGCTGATGAAAATGTAGTCATTACAATTTCGCATGCAGGTTATATCAAACGTACGAACTTGTCTGAGTACAAAACTCAAAATAGAGGTGGAGTAGGACAAAAAAGTGCGGGTACTCGTGACCAAGATTTCTTAGAGCATATGTTTGTGGCTACGAATCACCAATACATGATGTTCTTTACGCAAAAAGGAAAATGTTTCTGGATGCGCGTGTATGAAATTCCAGAAGGAAGCAAAACTGCCAAAGGAAGAGCATTACAAAACTTAATCAATATAGAGTCGGATGACAAAGTGAAAGCATTCATTTGTACACAAGACTTGAAAGACAAAGAGTATGTAACTAGTCATAATTTAGTGATGGTAACTAAACAAGGACAGGTGAAGAAAACTTCTTTAGAGAAATATTCTAAACCTCGTGTGAATGGAGTTGCTGCAATTACTATTAAAGAAGGAGACGAATTATTAGCGGCTCAATTAACTAATGGTGAAAGTCAAATTATTTTGGCTGTTAAATCTGGTAAATTAGTTCGTTTCGAAGAAACTAAAACCCGACCAATGGGAAGAACAGCTTCTGGAGTTCGCGGAATTACTTTGAAAGACGATAAAGATGAAGTAATCGGAATGGTGACGGTTAACGATATGAGTAGCGAAATTTTAGTTGTTGCTGAAAATGGTTACGGTAAACGTTCTAGCTTAGATGAGTACAGAATCACGAATCGTGGTGGAAAAGGTGTGAAAACATTGAATATTACTGAGAAAACGGGTCAATTGATTTCGATCAACGCGGTGACTGATGCAGATGATTTGATGATTATCAATAAATCAGGATTAACTATCCGTATGGCGGTGGAAGATCTTCGTGTGATGGGACGTGCTACTCAAGGAGTTAAATTGATTAATATCAAAGGAAACGATTCTATTGCTGCAGTGACCAAAGTAATGAAAGATGATCCTGCTGAAATCGAATTAGACGAAGACGGTAACCCAATAGAAGTTGAAGTTATTGAAAGAGTAAAACCAGTTCTAGAAGTTCTAGAAGATGATGGAGCTGCTGACGATGATGACGAAGAAGAAGAGGAAATCGTAGACGATGAAGAAGGAGATGACGCTGACGAAGACGATTCAGACGAATAATTTAAACCAATTACATTAAATAAAAATAAAATTTAGAATACTATGAAAAGTAAATATGTACTACTAGCATCAGCATTATTGATATCAGTTGCCACTTTTGCTCAAAAAGACCAAATCAAAGCAGCTGAAAAAGCGTTAAAAGCTGGAAATGCTCAAGAAGCAATCACTATTTTGCAGGGAGCAGAAGCTGCTTCTGCTGCTGCACCAGATGCTGAAAAAGCACAGTTTCAATTTGTAAAAGCAAGTGCTCATTTAGCTTTAGCTACTAAAAATGAAGATACTGATGCTAATCTTTCAGCTGCTGCCAAAGCCTATCAAGAAGTCTTGTCAATTGAAAAAACTTCAGGTAAGGCAAAATTTTCTGCTCAAGCATCAACTTCAATTATTGATGTGAAATACAAATTAATCAATGCAGCCATTGCAGATTCAAAAGCTGATAAACATGCTGCTGGAGCAAAAAAATTGTATGATGCTTATTTGTTGGATAAGAAAGATACGATCAATTTGTATTATGCAGCTTCTACTTATGTAAATGCTAAAGAATATGAGACCGCTTACAATGCATATAACGAATTGAAGAATTTAAATTATTCTGGTAAAGGGACTACTTTTTATGCAGTAAATAAGATTAATGCCGAAGAGCAAATTTTTGCTACTGCCAAAGAAAGAGACCAAATGGTAAAACTAGGAACTCATGAAAAGCCAAGAAACGAAGAAATTCCTTCAAAAAGAGGTGAAATCTACAAAAACATGGCTTTGATTTTAGTGCAAAATGGTAAAGTTGCTGAGGCAAAAAAAGCCATTGCAGAAGCAAGGGTGGCTAATCCAGAAGATAAAACGTTAATTTTGACTGAAGCTAATTTGTATTTGGAAACAAAAGATTACGATACGTACAAAAAATTAATTACAGAGGTTTTGGCACAAAGTCCTAACGATGCTGATTTAGTTTTTAACTTAGGTGTAATCAGTTACAATGCTAAAAATTTAGTTGAAGCTGAAACATATTACAAAAAAGCAATCGAAATCAAGCCGGATTATGTTAATGCTTATTTGAACTTGGCAATCTTGAAATTGGATGCTGATAAAAAGTTATTTGAAGAAATTCAAAAATTAGGCAATTCAGAAAAAGACAACAAACGTTACGAAGTGCTTAAAAAACAAAGAGAGGCAGTCTTTACATCTGCTTTACCTTATTTAGAAAAAGCGGCTGAGTTAGACGATACTAATGAAGAGGTTAAGTCTACTTTGTTAAGCGTTTACAGAGCTTTAGAAATGACTGAAAAAGCAAAAGCGATGAAAGCAAAAATGAAAAAATAGTTTTCGAAATTTAGATCATAAAAAAGCCGAATTGAAAAATTCGGCTTTTTTATTTATATGACTTTTTTGATGACTCTTAATTTGTGTGTATGTTTTTGCATTTCGGGGTTAAAAATCCCTAAATGATCAAGGCGATCAATACGCACTTTTCCACTGGCATGAATGATGTAGTTGTTTTCCATTATAATACCCACGTGAATGATATTACCTTCTTCATTATCAAAAAAGGCCAAATCTCCAGGCTCACTTTCTTCGATAAAACTTAGCGCTTCTCCTTGCGTAGCTTGTTGTGATGCGTCTCTAAATAAATGGTAACCGTTTAATTTGTATACCATTTGAGTAAATCCAGAACAATCAATCCCAAAAGGCGTTTTTCCTCCCCAAAGGTAAGGCGCATTCAAAAATAAGAAAGCCGTATTAATCAATTTGCTTTTGTCTTGTACTCCACTTGCTTTAGTTCCTTCAAATTCAAATTGAGCGGTATTGATGTCGCTGTGATTTAAAAAAGACAAGGAAGCTCCTAACGGTATAGGTAATAAGGTATTATTAGGTGCTGAAATATAATCAATCAAATCAGCATTTAATACTATGGTTTCTTTTGAAAGGGTGTTGTAAGCCGTTTCAGAAATGAGTTGAAATTGTTTTGAGTCAACCCAACCTTCATAAGCATCATAATGCAATCGGATTCGGCGCCATTGTTTTAATTCTTCAAGTACTGCGAAATGTTCGCCAAACAATACTTGAGAAACAATTTCGCTTCTATCGCTAGGCTCCGCTCGAAGTGGTATAATGGCTAGGTTACAAATTCCAAACATCTAAAACTCTTTATAGTTTATTTTCTAGGCTCTTTCAATTACTATTGCCGAAGCTCCGCCGCCGCCATTACAAATAGCTGCTGCTCCAATTTTTCCGTTATTTTGTTCTAAAACATTCAATAAAGTAACGATGATTCGGGCTCCTGAACAACCTAGTGGATGTCCTAGTGAAACTGCGCCACCGTTAACATTCATTTTATTGAGATCAATATTTAATAGTTTGGCGTTGGCCAAACCAACTACAGAAAAGGCTTCGTTAAATTCAAAAAAGTCAACATCTTCAATAGAAAGATTGGCTTTTTTCAAGGCTTTTGGGAGTGCTAAAGCAGGACTTGTTGTAAACCATTTTGGCTCTTGTGCAGCATCTGCATACGAAAGAATATAAGCTAAAGGTTTTAGATTTAGTGCGATTGCTTTTTCTTCGCTCATGATTACTAAAGCCGCTGCCCCATCATTGATAGTAGATGCATTCGCAGCAGTTACCGTTCCTTCTTTCGTAAAAGCAGGGTTTAAGCTACTAATTCTATCTAATCTTACATTGGTGTACTCTTCGTCTTTTGAAACGATTACAGGCTCTCCTTTTCTCTGAGGGACTGCAACAGGAATAATTTCGTTATCAAATTTCCCAGCTTCCCAAGCTTTAGCACTTCGTTCGTACGATTGAATGGCAAATTGGTCTTGTTCTTCTCTTGTAATTTTATATTCGCTTGCGCAAAGATCGGCACTTACTCCCATGGCGGTATTGTCATAGGCATCGGTAAGTCCATCTTTTTGCATTCCGTCTAATAGGGTAGTTGGACCAAATTTAGTTCCTGCTCTTAGGTGGGTGTAATGCGGAATCATACTCATGTTTTCCATTCCGCCAGCCACAACAATTTCGGCATCACCAGATTGAATGGCTTGAGCGGCAAACATTACTGATTTCATTCCGGAGGCACATACTTTGTTGATAGTCGTACAGGCCACTGAATTGGGTAAACCAGCAAAAAGTGCTGCTTGACGTGCAGGAGCTTGGCCTACTCCAGCTTGAACTACATTCCCCATGAACACTTCCTCTACTAAAGTAGGATCGAGATTGATTTTTTCTAGTGCGCCTTTAATAGCAATAGCTCCTAATTGTGGGGCAGGAGTAGTAGCTAATCCTCCCATAAAACTTCCAATAGGAGTTCGGGCAGCGGCAACAATAACGACTCTTTTGTTCATGACTCTTTTAATTAGTTGATGTAGCAAAAATACTCTTTTTTATGCAAATTCAAATTTTGATTTCAGGAATCTGTTTCGGGATTTAATTAATGGGTCTTTGTTACGGCTACTCCCTTGATTGTGAACTGATTTAATGGAATTCTGAAAATAAAAGTAAAAAAAGCCGTAAAATAGTTGTGATTAATACAATGATGTGCTACATTTGCCACCGCAAAATAGGACACGTTCTTTGAGCTTGGAGAGGTGCCAGAGTGGTAATGGAGCAGATTGCTAATCTGTCGACGAGCAATCGTCGCCAGGGTTCGAGTCCCTGTCTCTCCGCTTTTTTTATTTTGCTTTTTCGGGGTGTAGCGTAGCCCGGTTATCGCGCCTGCTTTGGGAGCAGGAGGCCGCAGGTTCGAATCCTGCCACCCCGACTACAAAATACTGGTCGCATAGCTCAGCTGGATAGAGCACCTGCCTTCTAAGCAGGCGGTCGAAGGTTCGAATCCTTCTGCGATCACATCATAAACCTACTGGAAACAGTAGGTTTTTTTGTTTTTGCGCAAAACCTAAATTGCTAATTTTATAATTGAATTTCTACTACTTCCTTAATTTTTGTAGTATAACGTTGGGATAGTTTTTCTTGTTTCATTTTCCATTGTCTACCAATAGATTGGGTTGCAAAACGTACTACGGTTTTTCCTATGGAATGATTGAGTCGGTCTACTACACGCATTAAAGGTTGGTGTTTTGGATTGGCGGTGGTAAACAAGGACAATTGTACCGTTGCATTAGGAGTTAATCCCATACAAATTACACCCGCTTTTTTGTACTGATAGCCTTCTTTAAAAATGGCTTTTAAACCTATTTGCGCATAGCGGTTGAGATCGATGGTGGAATCGGTTGGGTAATCTGTTTTAATCACAATACTTCTGGAGTATTGTGGAGTATTTGGACTGAATCCGTTGGTTTTGACAAAGACCATGACTAGGTTGCACTGACTTTCTTGTTTTCGTATTTTTTCGGCGCAATGGGCTGTAAAAGTGGCTACTCGTTCGGATACTTGCTCCAAAGTGGTATAGGTTTTTTCAAAAGAACGCGTGGTAGCAATAGCTTTTTTATTGAAAGCTTCTTCTAAATCTAAGGTTGGCTTGCCTTCTAATTCATGTTTTAGACGCAATCCTACCACTGACATTTCTTTGCGTACCCAATCGTCGGATAATTGAGTAAAAGCATAAGCCGTTTTAATATTGAGTGATTCTAGACGTTTGGCATAGCGTCGTCCAATACCCCAAACATCCGCAATTTTAGTCCATTTCAAGGCTTTGATTCTCTTTTCTTCCGAATCGATTACATAGACGCTTTTGGTTCGCTCCGGAAACTTTTTAGCAATTTTATTGGCTACTTTAGCCAGTGCTTTTGTGGGAGCAAAACCAATACTTATTGGAATTCCAGTGCCTTTAGTAACGGTGCGTTGTATTTTAATTCCGTATTCTTCCAGGTCAAACAA
The DNA here is from genome assembly GCA_046048915.1 of Bacteroidota bacterium. Lineage (GTDB taxonomy): Bacteria > Bacteroidota > Bacteroidia > Flavobacteriales > Flavobacteriaceae > Flavobacterium. The sequence goes on from JBJOFE010000018.1 coordinate 19,320, forward strand.
TTCAAATCCTTTGAATTTTAAAAAGGCTTCGTCAATGCTGTACACTTCAATTTCAGGCGTGAAGGTAGTTAAGAGATTCATCACCCGGCTACTCATGTCGCCGTACAGCGCATAGTTAGAAGAATATACCTGTACCTGATTTTTTTTGAATAAAGCGTCAAACTGAAAAGCGGGGGCTCCCATGGGAATACCTAATGCTTTGGCCTCATTAGAACGCGCAATAACACAACTATCATTATTGGAAAGGATCACTACTGGTTTTCCAATTAAATGCGGTTCAAATACCCGTTGACACGAGGCATAGAAATTATTACAATCTACGAGTGCAAACATTAGAATTTTTTGATGGATGCGGTTACGATGCCCCAAATAATCAATTCGTTTTCGGGCGTGACTTTGATGGGTTCAAAATCTTCATTTTCGGCAATTAACCACACGATATTTTGTTCAATTTTAATACGCTTCACCGTAAAGTTACCGTCTATTTGACAAACAGCAATTTTATCGTTTTGGGGCTCTAGACTTTTGTCTATGATGAGTAAATCGCCATCATATATTCCGGCATTTTTCATGGAATGTCCTTTCACCTTGGCAAAGAAAGTACAATCTCTGTTTTTGATGTATTCTTTATTGATATCGATAGACAATTCAATAAAATCATCAGCAGGTGATGGAAAACCAGCGCGCAAGCCCGCATCTACATAAGGTAGCGATGCCTCTGTTGAAAAATCTGGAGTATAGAACTCGAGAGTAGCAGTGGTATGTAGGGATTTTAATTTCATCGAAACAAATGTAATAAACAGAAAATTGAGATGAGTTGGATTGAAAAAAAGTTATTAACCTTAAGGAAGATAATTTTATTTTTTCTTCTCTAATTGCTCTATAATTTTAGTGTAGTTTTCTGCTCCAACTTTTTTAGCGATGATTTTTTTGTCTTGGTCCAATAGATAGATTACCGGAGTTTGTCTCACGTTGTATAATGTTTGGAAATCGACATCTTCTTTAGTATAATTCCCAGTAACTACAGGAGTTGGATATACATTGGTCCAATCGGATAGTTTTTCTTTTTCAATAAACTCTTTCCATTTTACCATTTCATTGGTGTTGTTGTTTATCGCAAAAACAACTACGCCTTTTTGTTTCCACTCCGTTTCATACAATTGGTGCATTTTTGGAATCTCAGTTGCACAATGTCCGCAAGTAGGATCCCAAAATGCTATTACAGTGTATTTAGCTTTGATATCATACAAATCAATTCTTTTTTGGTCTTGGGTGAGCATGAATAAATTGCGCCCTTTGTCGCCCACTAAATTGTCTTTGATACTCGCTACTTTGAATTTAAAGAATTCTTTTTGTTTAAGCTGTAGCCAAGAGTACTCTTTGTTTTTGAAATAGGTATTGTAAATATTGATAAATACTCGGTCCATACCCATAATTTTTGGTTCTGAATATAAATCAACAAAATACAAACTGAGGTATTTGAATACTTCTCCATTGGGTTGGTCAGTTTGATTTAAAATTTGGACTATTTCAGCGGTAACTGCTTCCGGGGTCACAGGAACAAAAGTATTGAAATAAGTAGTAATACGATTCTCTATAAAAGGATTGCGCAATAAGCGATTGTCTTTAAAATTGATGCCGTCAAAAAAATGCTTTTTTAAATAGGCAATAGAATCGTTTTTTGTGGCCAATTTTTCTTTGGCAGGTTTATTCAAGAAATTATCAATAGGTTGACTCATTCGGAATAGTAATGCTAATGTATTGCTAGGATTGGATTGAATATAATTATTTTTGTAAGTGTTAATTTCGCTTTGAATCTTCTTTAAATCTTGTATGACTAAGGCGCTATCTAGTTTAGTCTTTTTATCGGCTAAGTTTTTTTCTAAAGCTTTGATGCCTTCCATTTTGGTTTTGAAAAAGGAATTGAAGCCATTAAAATCTTGATTCAAACTAGAGCCTTGAATTGAAAGTGTTTTTTCAGTTGGATTAGTGACTTGGATACTGAATTTTTGATCGCTATCCATCATGAATTCCAATTCTATTTTTTTGTCAGGCATTACTAACATATAGATCCCTTCGACATATTTCTGGTCTTTTTTGAAAAGTAATTTTCCATCATTAGTTCCTTTTACAGAGTCTAACAAGGTTTGGTATTTACCATAATGACTCGCTAAATAATACATTTTATTAGCATATTCAGGAGATTGAAATCCAATTTGACTAGTAGGGATTGTTTTTTTGGCTTGAGCCAATATAGCACTTCCGCTTATAAAAACGAAAAATAGTACGAGTAGCGATTTGATTTTCATAACGAATTAATTTGAGTCAAAAATACTATTTTCAATTGGGTTACAATTTAACGAATTCAAAATTAATTGAAGAGTTTTAAAAGAGTCAAAAAAAAGAAATACTTTTAACCAATAATTATAAGAACATAAAGCAATGCGATTGATTTTCTCTTTTGTACTATTAGTTTTCTTGTCAGCGACTGCTTTGCTTCATGCTCAACAAGATACAGTAATTTCGGATACTACTTTTGTCAATTTGAAAGACTATAGTACTGATTTTGTGTACGACATGAAGTATGCCACTGAGGATAATTTTTTGAAAGCCAAAGTGTATGATTGTGCCGAATGTTTTTTGCGTTTAAAAACGGTAAAAGCCTTGGTAAAAGCGAATAAAAAATTCATTCGAAAAGGATACCGTATTCAAATTTTTGATTGTTATCGTCCGTTGGATATTCAAAAGAGAATGTGGCAAATTGTTTCTAATCCAGAATATGTAGCCGATCCGGCCAAAGGATCCATCCACAATAGAGGAGGAGCAGTTGACATTACTTTAGTAGATAGTAATGGAATAGCATTAGATATGGGAACTCCGTTTGATTTTTTCGGACCTGAAGCCGGTCATTATTTTGAAAATCTTTCTGATGAGGTAAAGCAAAATAGAATACTTCTTAAAAGAATCATGCAAAAAAGTGGCTTTATACCTTTTAATTCGGAATGGTGGCATTATAATTTAAATAACGCTTCCAAAGATCGGCTTTCTAATACAAAATGGAACTGTAATTAATCGGTTCTTTTATTGCAGTTATTTGGCGCAGTCAATGTTTTGGATAAAGTAAGTTTCAGGTTCATAAACTTCATTATTCAACTCAGATGTAAATTGTTTCTTAAGTACATAATCTTCTGTATCTGTTAAGTATTTTATGCGCATCATTGACACAGGTGATTTTTTTAATTCCTCGAAGCTGTCTTTCATAAACATAAAAACTCCAGTTGTCAATCGGTTATCAAATCCTTTGTCATCACGAAGCATGGTGCCGCAATTTTCTTGATCTGTATGTATAAGAGTTATTACTTTTCCATTATTCAATTGTAAAAATAATTTGGAGTTTTTGTCAAAACAATTGGCTTTCATAAAGCTTTTGCTTTTTTGAATTAATTGCACGTTTAAAAATGGCATCCCATCATCAACAGCTAAAGAAAAGAAAATATAGCTGGATGTTTCACCAAAGTTTTTCTCGGCAATCATGTATTCTTTGGTAGATTTATAAGTACCTATTGAATCGTTAATGTTAGTAGTGTATTCACAAGGTTTTTGCGCAAATGAAACAAAACTGATCAATATGAATGCTAAGGCTAATAGGTTTTTCATGTTTATTTTATTTTGGCGCAAATTAAAACTATTTTATCATTATTCATATCAGTTGTAAAAAAACAATAGGAATTTCCTCCGTCCTTAATTTTCCACTTTTTCCGAATGACTTCTACCGTTTCTGGAAAGTTGCGAGTTGTAATATTGTACTTTGAATTTTCGAGATGCGTTTTAATTTCTTTTTTTGAGTAGGGAATAGCTTGTTGAATTTCAAAAATACGTCCAGGAAAATCAATCAATTCATTAGAAGTATACAAATGGGAATGTTTGTGCAATTTATCGAGCTGATATTGTAAACTGATAGCATCAAATCCGCCAGATTTCATAATGGCGCTGTTAGGCTCATACAAGTAGCGTTTTGGGAGCGAATAATTAGCTTCAGCCTGATCTTCGTTTAGTTTAAATTCAAATGCAGCGTTAGTCTCTTTGGTAAGATTTACTGTTTTAATTGTTATAGCACCTGAATAGTTTTTGTGCACTTCCCAAAGCAATTCTTTTACTTCGTTTTCCAAAGCCACAATATGAATTGTTTTTACATTTTGTAATTCGGATAGTCCAGCTGCAATATCTAATAAAGGTGCTGTTTTAATTAAAATAGCGTTTGATTTTTCAAAATAGCTATTTAAATTTTCAGGTACATTAGGCAAACAGTCTTTTAGCATGAATACTTTGCCTTTGACATCATTACGCCTCGATGGATCAATATACATCCAATCCCATTTAGTAGGTAGCGTTTCTAAAATCCCAAAACTATCTCCCGCAACACAATTAATATTGGCAACGCCCAGTTGTTCAAAATTATGCTTGACGATCTCAGATAATTCGGTGTTGATTTCGCAATGCGTTACGTTTATAAATTGTTTGGCAAAGTAAAAATCATCTACGCCAAATCCGCCGGTTAAATCAATTAGATTTTTCCCTTCAATAAGGCTCGATTTGTATTTGGCGGTACTTTCCGATGAGGTTTGTTCTACCGATATCTTGGAGGGGTAAATGATATTTTCCGTTTTAAACCAAGTAGGTAATTTCTCTTTTGATTTGGATTTTGCTTCAATTTGGTTTAAAATAGTGATCCAATCCACATCTGGAAATGGATTTTTTTGCAAAGCTAATGTTGCAACGGATACTCCAATTTGCTTTTGAATAAATTCTTGAATACTAGGATTTAAAATAGGAAAATCCAAAACTAAATATTTTTTGTGATGAGTTGAATGACAACGTTATTCGGGAAAAACTCTTTACCGATTACTTTCAAAATAGTATACAAAGGCACTGCAATTACCATTCCTAAGATGCCCGATAGAAACCCTGCAATTAGTATCACCAAGAAAATCTCTAAGGGGTGCGAACTTACACTTTTAGAAAAAATAATGGGTTGGGATAAATTATTATCAATTAATTGGACCATCCAAAAACCAATTAAGATGTAAATTGTGGTAGGTAAAGTATCTGTTTGAAAGTCATTCCCCAAATGACTAATCATAGTTAAAACGGCTGCAATTAGTGACGCAATTAATGGTCCGATATAAGGAATAATATTGAGCACAGCACAGAGAAAAGCAATGATAAACGCATTTGAGATTCCGAAGATAGACAATACTATCAAGTATAAAATAAATACGATAGCAAGTTGCAGCAATAAACCTATAAAGTAACGTGATAGTAAATGATTGATTTTTTCTAACGAATTGATAATAGGTGCTTCGTGTGTATCAGGAATTAGTTTTTTAAGGTTTTCAATGAAGTAGACCTTATCCTTTAAAAAGAAAAAAGTAATAAAAAATACAGATGCTAATCCAACACCAAAACTGCTAATTGTATTAAGAATGGTGTTTAACAGCTCAGGTACAAAGTTGAAATCAATTTTAGAGCTTATGTTGGTTTCTTTTAAAAAGCTAGCCGAATCAATATTGTGATTGTCTAAAAATACAACTAGTTGATGTAGCAGTTGATTGATATTTTGCTCAATTTTAACTGTGTTAAGTAATGATAGACTTTCGCTTTGGGAAAGGATTAATGGTATAAACAATGAGATAAACCCAACGATAAGAAGAAAAAAGAATACTAATGTGGTTACAGTGGCTAACACATTTGGAAAACGTAAACGTGTTTTAAGAAAACTCATAATAGGCTTCCCTATAAGCGTAATAATCAACGAAACGATTAGGTAAACAATCACGGCTTGAATTTGGTATAAAAAATAGAGTAAAATTCCAATAAGTACTATAAAACCTATAGATCTTAAGATTCCGTTTGCTATTGTTTTGGATGTAATCATTTATAAATTGGATTTAATCAAGAATGATATAATGTTATAAAGGTAGGAAAAGATTCAAAGGAAACAATTCGAAATTTTACATTTCATTCAATTGATTAATGATTTCATAGAGAGCAATACTGGTAGCTTGAACAACATTCATACTGCTATTCTTTCCGTACATGGTTATATGACTAATTTGATTGGATATAGCTAGTAATGCTTCGCTAATACCTTCAATCTCATTTCCAATCAACAGAGCAATTTTTTGGTTTTTTGGTACTGTAATTTGCTGTATTGGAATACTAGAGCTTGTAATTTCTAACGCAATAAGCTCATATTTTTCTTCTAGTAACCATGAGATAGCATCGTTGGTTTCTTCGATTACTGAATGTGGTAATTGCAAATGAGTGCTTCGAGACGTTTTGTTGATTTTTCTCGGTGTTAGCGGAATGTCTTTCCCAATAAATAGTATTTTTTCGATACCAAATGCTTCTCCAATACGAAATAATGAACCTATGTTTTGTTGGAAATAGATATGATCACAAACTAAGATGATGGGAAACATCTTTTTTTTGAAACGATTATTTTCGTGTGTAAGTTGCATTAATTTAATTCTCATTAAAGAAAACGACACTATGGCAAGCTACAACAGCAGCTGTTTCGGTTCGAAGTCTAGTATTTCCTAAAGTTACTGGGATGTAGTTTTGCTCCAATGCTAAAGTAATCTCTTTATCAGAAAAATCACCTTCAGGACCAATTAGCACTGTAATATCGGTATTTGGTTGTAAAACTGATTTTAATGTTTTCTTGTCTGTTTCTTCACAATGTGCAATCAATTGTAGTCCGGTATTTTTATTTTTCACGAATTCTTTGAAAGAAATTGCTGGATTCAGTTTAGGCAAATACAATGCATTAGATTGTTTCATTGCCGATAGAAGAATTTTTTCAAAACGCTCCATATTGATCACTTTTCTTTCGGAACGATCACAAATTATGGGAGTGATTTCTTGAACACCAATTTCGGTAGCTTTTTCCAAAAACCATTCGTATCGGTCGTTCATTTTGGTCGGTGCCACTACCAGATGTAAATTAAACTTTGGAATTGATGCCTTTTCAAATGAAACAATTTGAACCGTACATTTTGAATCGGACGCCAAAACAATTTCGGTTTTAAACAAAAAACCTAAACCATTAGTTACAAATAAAATATCACCATCTTTTTTACGTAATACTTTAATTATATGTTTGCTTTCTTCTCTGTCAAAAGTAAAGGTTTCAGTAACTTCATTTATAGTAGCATTGTAGAATAATTGCATAGCTTTAGAATTGAATTCGTGCTTTCGAAACTACCGATGCTGTTTCAAAATGTTCAGATAAAAACTTTTGATAACCTACAATTCCAATCATTGCAGCATTATCAGTGGTGTATTCAAATTTTGGAATGAAGGTTTTCCATCCATATTTTTTTTCTGCTTCTTTTAAGGTGTTACGAATTCCTGAATTAGCAGAAACCCCTCCGCCAATAGCAACTTGTTTAATACCTGTTTCTTTGACGGCTAACTTCAATTTGTCCATTAAAATTTCTATAATGGTATGTTGAATAGAAGCGCATATATCATTGGTGTTTTCTTCAATAAAATTAGGATCTTCTTTTGTTTTCTTTTGAATGAAATAAAGAATAGCGGTTTTTAATCCTGAAAAGCTAAAATCCAACCCAGGCACTTTAGGCTTGGTAAAAGCAAAGGCTTTTGGATTGCCTAATTGTGCATATTTATCGACCAAAGGTCCGCCAGGATAAGGAAGACCAAGTATCTTAGCGCTTTTGTCAAATGCTTCACCGACCGCATCGTCTGTAGTTTCGCCAATAATCGTCATATTAAAAAAACCATCAACACGCACAATTTGTGTATGTCCACCGCTAATTGTTAATGCCAAGAAAGGAAACTCAGGTTTGTCGTAACCTTCTTCGTCAATAAAATGAGCCAATATGTGGGCGTGCATATGATTGACGGCGATTAAAGGAATTTGTAATGCCAGGGCAAGTGATTTTGCAAAAGAACTTCCTACAAGTAAAGACCCCATTAAACCAGGACCTTGAGTAAATGCAATAGCGGACAGCTGTTCTTTTTGTATATTTGCTTTTCGCAATGCGGCATCAATAACAGGAACAATATTTTGTTGGTGAGCTCTAGAAGCTAATTCAGGAACAACGCCACCATATTGATTGTGAATCAATTGATTAGCCACAACATTTGACAGTACTTTGTCGTTATGTAAAACGGCTGCTGCAGTATCGTCGCACGAACTTTCGATGGCAAGAATAAAAACCTCGGAATTTTGCATAAAAAAGCGCGAATTTTAAATTATATTTGGCGTGCTGTATGTTTTTTTCAGCGTTGCCAAAATTAAAGAATTTTTATTTAAAGCGCCTCCTTTGAGAAGGCAAATTAGAATTACAAAAAATTAAATTGTAAGCTGTATCAAAAACATTAAACAAATAGTATCGTATTCGCTAATTGGATTTGTCCTCTTGCTTCTAGTTCTAGGAATTGCGCTTAGCTTATCTGTAGTTCAAACTAGCATTGCTAACTATGTAATGAATAGATTGAATAAAGATTTTGGCACCGATATTTCTATTGAACAAGTTGCAATTTCTCCTTTCGGCGGAGTTAAGTTCAAAAAGGTACTTATACTAGACCATCATAAAGATACTCTAATCTATGCTAATCGAATTAAAACGACCATCTCAGACGGTAAAAAGCTACTAGATGGTGATCTGATTTTTAGTGATTTGCATTTGGACGAATTGGTATTTCATCTCAAAACATATAAAAAGGAAAAATTGACTAATCTAGACGTGTTTATCAATGCGTTTGGCGAAGATACTACTTCAACAGGAAAACACTTTTTATTAACTGCTAAAGAGGCTAAAATTACCAAAGGACATTTTACAGTATTTGATGAGAATAGAGTAGTTCCTAAAGATGTTGATTTTACAAATCTGAATGTTCAGTTATCAGACTTTAAATTGTATGGTCCAGATGTGAATACTACCATACAGAAAATGTCCTTTTTAGATCATCGAGGGGTGTATGTTAAAAAACTTAGCGGACTGTTTAGTTATACTAAAAAGCAACTAAAGATTACCAAATTAGAGGCCCAAACTAAAGAGAATTCGGAGATCAAGGCTAACGTTGCTTTAAATTATACTATTGAAGATTTTACTGATTTTAATAATAAAGTACAATTTGATGTGCAATTAGCCGCATCTACAATAGCGTCAAATGACATTCGATGTTTTTACAATGAATTGGGAAAAAATCAATTTTTTTATCTTACTGCAAATGCACTAGGGCCACTAAATAACTTAAAAGTGAGTCAATTGCGTTTAGTGGATTCGAAAAAAAGCAAAATGATTGGGGCTATTCGATTTAAAAATTTGTTTCCCGATAAAGGGAAGGAATTTTATATGAAAGCTAAGTTTACTACTCTTTCGACTACGTATGATAACTTGGTGACTTTGTTACCCAACGTACTAGGGAAAACACTACCAGTTGAACTGAAACAATTGGGGCAATTTAATATAATTGGAATAACAGAGTTGACCACTAGAGCAATTGAAGCAAGTTGTACGATGACATCAGCTTTGGGTACTATTTCTTCTGATTTCAGTATGAATAATATCGATTTTATAGATAAGGCTTCTTATGTTGGAGATATAGTTTTGAATCAATTTGATCTTGGGAAATTTACTTCTCAGCAAGATTTAGGCAAAATAAGCGCCAATCTTTCAGTTGATGGAATTGGTTTTACAGAGAAATATCTTAACACTAAAGTAAATGGAACTCTGTCCAAATTGGATTTTAAAAAGTATTCGTATACTAATTTAGAGGTAAATGGTACTTTTAAAATGCCGATTTACCAAGGTAGTGTTGTCATTAACGATCCTAATTTGAAATTGGTTTTTGATGGATTAGTAGATTGGTCCAAAAAAGACAGTCGCTTTGATTTTCATATAGCAATTGACAATGCTAATTTACATCAGCTGCAATTTACTAATGATCCTATATCTGTTTTGAAAGGAGATATTGTAGTACAAGCAACTGGAAATACTGCTGACAATTTAAAAGGAAATATTTTTGTTAATCGAACTACCTATACTAATTCAAAGTCTACTTATTTCTTTGATGATTTTGCGATTAATTCAAGTTTTGACACTGCTAACAAACAAACCATCACAGTTAACTCACCTGATATTGTAGAAGGAAAAATTGAAGGTAAATATAAGTTCAACCAACTTCAACAATTGATCGAAAATTCGTTAGGAAGTTTGTATGCTAATTATAAACCAAATCAAGTTGATAGAGGACAATATTTAAATTTTGATTTTTCAGTTAACAATAAAATTGTTGAAGTACTTTTTCCGAAAATTTCAATTGGCGCTAATACAAAGGTGAGTGGAACTATTAACTCGGATAAAAATGAGTTTAAATTTAAATTTAATTCACCACAAATAGTAGCTTCAGATAATACATTAGACAATGTTCGAGTTAATGTAGATAATAAAAATCCATTGTATAATGCTTATGTTGAAATGGATTCAATAAAATCAAAGTATTACAAAATTCGTGACTTTAGTTTGATTAATGTAACAATGAAAGATTCACTTTTTATTAGAACCGAATTTAAAGGTGGAAATAAAGGAGAAGATTATTTTAATTTGAATTTGTATCACACAATAAACAAAGACAATAAGAATGTAATAGGGATAAGCAAATCAGAAGTAAAATTTAAAGATTATTTGTGGTTTTTGAATGAAAATAATACCGAAGACAACCGTATTGTATTTGACAAGAATTTGAAAGAATTTGATATTGAGGATATTGTATTATCACATGAAAATCAACGAATTGAATTGTTGGGTAGTATAGGTGGAGCAAATTACAAAGATTTAAAATTAAGTTTTAAAGATGTAAATCTAAACAAAATAACACCTGAAGATGATTTGTTTGTTTTTGACGGAAATATTAATGGCGCAGTAAATTTCAAACAAGATAACGCAATATATAGACCAACAGCCTCATTGATAATTGATCAATTGCAATTAAATAAAACAGATCTGGGTATATTAGAGTTTGATATTGAGGGAGATCAAAGCTTGTCTAATTTTACGATAAACTCAACTATCAAAAATAATGGTTTTGAATCGTTTAATGCGGGTGGAAATCTTGAAATTCAAAATGACGAAACCATACTTGATCTACGTCTCAAATTTGATGAGTTCAAGTTAGCTACACTGGGATCAATAGGAGGTGAGGTTTTGTCTAATATCCGTGGTTTAGTATCAGGAAATGCTACAATTCAAGGGAATATAAATGCGCCAGAAATTAATGGCCGCCTTTATTTGGACAAAGCGGGAATGAGTATTCCTTATATTGGAGTCGATTATGAGTTGGCATCTAGAACGATAGTAGATGTTACAGATGAAAAATTCCTTTTCAGAAATAATTTACTAACCGATACCAAGTATGCTACTAAAGGGGTACTTAATGGCAATATTGAACACAAGAATTTTTCCAATTGGAAATTAGATTTAGCTGTAGCTTCAAAACGATTATTGTCATTGGATACCAAAGATAAAGAAGAGTCAGCATATTTCGGAACGGCATTCATAAATGGCTCGGCAACAATAAAAGGATTGACTAATAGTCTTAAAATTGTTGTAGATGCCAAATCGGATAAAGGGACTTCAATAAAAATACCTATTAATAACACCGAAAGTGTTAGTGAGAATTCCTTTTTGCATTTTATAACACCAAAAGAAAAATTCAATTTACAAAAAGGGATTGTAGAAAAAGTTAGAGATTATAATGGATTAGAACTTGAATTTGATTTTAATATTACACCAGATGCTGAGGTTGAAGTTATATTGGACAGGAATTCTGGACATGGTATGAAGGGAAGGGGAAATGGTTCGCTTTTATTTAAAATCAACACCTTAGGAAAATTCAATATGTGGGGTGATTTCCAAGCCTATGAAGGTACTTATAATTTCAGAACAACGGGAATCAACAAGCGTTTTACGGTTAAAAAGGGTGGTTCGATTTCTTGGGATGGAAATCCTTTAAAAGCACAATTGAATTTAGAAGCAGTTTATAAAACTACTGCTAATCCTTCATTGCTGATTGATAATTCATCTTTTAATAAAAAAGTACCTGTTGATGTAATTATTGGAATTAGAGGAGATTTAATGAGTCCTGATCCCGATTTTAATATTGATTTCCCAACGGTTAGTTCCGTTTTAAAATCAGAAATACAAACTAAATTGTATGATAAAGATGTACGTCAAACTCAAGCTTTGTATTTACTATCGACAGGAAGTTTTTTAAGTTCCGAGGGAATGAGTCAAAGCGACATATCAGGAAGTTTGTTTGAGACTGCAACAGGGTTATTAGGCAATGTAATTAAGACGGAAGATGAAAAGTTCAATGTAGGGATTAATGTAGTTGGAGCAGATAGACGACTAGGAAAAGAAACAGACGGACGTTTTGAAGCTTCCATTTCATCAAAAATTAATGAGAGAATTACAATCAATGGAAAGTTAGGTGTTCCTTTTGGGGGGATTAATCAAACAGCTTTTATTGGTAATGTAGAATTATTATGGAGATTAAATGAAGAGGGTACCTTGAATGGACGTATTTTTAATAAAGAAAATGATATTAATTATATTGGACAAGGTATTGGTTATACGCAAGGATTAGGATTTACTTATGAAGTAGATTTTGATACTTTCAAAGAGTTAATCCAAAAAATGTTTAAGAAAAAAAGAATCATACAAACCATACCTGCAGAATATTTAGATCAGGATTCCGACATGACTCCTGAATTCATTAAATTTTCTAGTTCCAAAAAAACAGCGAAAGATCAACCCAAGCAAAATAGAGAAGGTAGGGTGCCCGAGGAGGACTAATTCAATTTCGATTGATATATCATCAAAATATAACTAAATAATTACATTTTCTTAAATAAATACTATTTTTAATTCTCTAATTTAAAACTTATTAACGAAAACGTTTGAATTTTAAATAGTTCTATAATTTATTAAATACATCGCTTTGAAACTAATTCGCGTTTACTAATTTAGCGCCAAATACAAACTATAATGCCAAATAAAATAAGAAAAATAGGTGTTTTAACTTCAGGAGGTGATTCGCCAGGAATGAACGCTGCTATCCGTTCTGTTGTAAGAACTTGTGCTTTCCATAACATTGGATGTATTGGAATTTACAGAGGGTATCAAGGTATGATTGAAGGAGACTTCAAAGAAATGGGGCCTCGTACTGTAAACAATATAATTAATAAGGGGGGTACTATTTTAAAATCGGCTCGCTCAATGGAATTTAAAACTCCAGAAGGTAGAAAAAAAGCCTATGATAATTTAGTGAAAGCTGAAATTGATGCTTTTGTTGTTATTGGTGGAGATGGAAGTTTTACGGGAGCATTATTATTCAATTCTGAATATGACTTTCCAGTAATTGGAATTCCAGGAACTATTGATAATGATATTTTTGGCACAAGTCACACTTTAGGGTATGATACTGCTTTGAATACCGTAGTGGAAGTTATTGATAAAATCCGTGATACTGCGAGTTCACATAATCGTTTATTTTTAGTTGAGGTGATGGGTAGAGATGCAGGTCACATTGCTTTGAATGCCGGAATTGGAGCTGGAGCTGAAGAAATCTTGATTCCAGAAGAAGATATGGGATTGGATCGTTTGTTGGATTCACTTAAAAAGAGTAAGGCAGCTGGAAAATCATCAAGTATTGTTGTTATTGCAGAAGGAGATAAAATCGGTAAAAGTGTATTCGAGTTAAAAGATTACGTAGAGTCTAACTTGCCAGAATATGATGTTCGAGTTTCTGTTTTAGGGCATATGCAAAGAGGAGGATCTCCATCTTGTTTTGATAGAGTTCTAGCTAGTAGACTTGGTGTAAAAGCAGTAGAGTCCTTATTAGAAGGAAAATCAAATTTTATGGCAGGGATCAATCAAGACAAAATTACGTTAACACCCTTAGAACAAGCGATTAAAGGTCATACTGAGATAGATAGAGAATTGTTGCGAGTATCCGATATTGTATCGATATAATTAAAGTAAGTTTTTTTTAAAAAAACTAAACATACAAATAACACTAAATAAACAAAAACTAAAATTAAATTAAAATGTCAAAAGTAAAATTAGGAATAAACGGTTTCGGAAGAATTGGAAGAATCGTTTTTAGAGAGTCTTTCAACAGAGATAATGTTGAGGTAGTTGCTATCAATGACTTATTAGATGTTGATCACTTGGCTTACTTGTTAAAATATGATTCAGTTCACGGACGTTTCAATGGAACAGTGGAAGTGAAAGAAGGTAAATTATATGTAAACGGAAGACATATTCGTATCACTGCTGAAAGAAATCCAGCTGATTTGAAATGGAATGAGGTTGATGTTGATGTAGTTGCTGAATGTACTGGTTTTTTCACAACTGTTGAAACTGCAAGCGAGCACATTAAAGGTGGTGCTAAAAAAGTTATTATTTCTGCTCCTTCTGCTGATGCTCCAATGTTTGTAATGGGTGTTAACCACGAAACTGCAAAAGCGTCTGATTTAGTTGTTTCTAACGCATCTTGTACTACAAACTGTTTGGCTCCAATGGCTAAAGTTATTCACGATAATTTCGAAATTGTTGAAGGTTTAATGACTACTGTTCATGCTACAACTTCAACTCAAATGACAAATGACGGTCCATCTAGAAAAGATTTTAGAGGTGGTCGTTCTGCCTTAGTAAATATGATTCCTTCTTCTACAGGAGCTGCTAAAGCAGTAGGAGTTGTAATTCCATCATTAAATGGAAAATTAACAGGTATGTCAATGCGTGTTCCAACTGTAGACGTTTCTGCAGTAGATTTAACTGTAAAATTAGCTAAAGAAACTTCTTATGCTGAAATTATGGCTGTATTGAAAAAAGCATCTGAAACTACAATGAAAGGAATCTTAGGATTTACAGAAGATGATGTAGTATCTAATGATTTTGTATCTGATGCAAGAACTTCAATTATTGATGCTAAAGCTGGAATTGGTTTGAATTCTACTTTCTTCAAAATTATTTCTTGGTACGATAACGAATATGGTTATTCAAGTAAATTAATTGATTTATCTGTACATATTGCAGGTTTAAAATAATATTTATATTTCAATAAAGTCCCGTTACTCTTATTGTAACGGGATTTTATTTTTTACTGTTTTTCTATTTTCAAAACGTTTTATAAGTTTAATTTTATAGCTTCGAAAATAGATTTTCATAAACCAAAACCAAAAAACCAAAAGATGAAATTAATTGTTGATAGTGGTTCTACTAAAGCCGATTGGATAGCCATAGATGATAGTGGTAAAATTTTATTTACAACTCAAACTTTAGGCTTAAACCCAGAAATTCTTGACGAAGAAGAAGTAATAGAGCGTTTGAATGATCGTTTTGATATTTTGCAAAACAAAAATGAAGCGACACATTTGTTCTTTTATGGTGCTGGTTGTGGCACTGAACGCATGAAAATATTTCTTTCTCAAGTTTTCCAAGCCTACTTTCCTAATGCGATTGTAGTGGTCGAAGAAGATACCTATGCTGCTGTGTTTGCAACTACTCCTAAAGGTGAAAAAGCAATTGTAAGTATTTTAGGTACTGGTTCTAATTGTAGCTATTTTGATGGAAAAGACTTGCACCAAAAAGTACAATCGCTAGGATATATCATTATGGATGATTGTAGTGGTAATGTTTTTGGAAAAGAATTAATCAGAAAATACTATTTCAATAAAATGCCGCAACATTTAGCAGTTGAATTTGAGAAAGAATATGATATGACACCTGATTACATCAAGAGTAAGTTATATAAAGAGGCTAATCCAAATGCTTATTTAGCTACTTTTGCTAAATTCTTAATACAACATAAGGAAGATCCTTTCTGTAAAAAAATAATTTACAAAGGGATGAAGTCGTTTGTTAAAAATTACATCAGACAATTTGATAATTATCAAGAAGTACCTGTCCATTTTGTAGGTTCTATTGCTTTTTATCTAAAAGATGAATTAGAAGTAACCTTTGAAAAATACCAAATTAAATTAGGTAACGTTTTACGACGACCAATTGATGGATTGATCGCTTATCACGTAGCTAATAAATAAATTATAGTGTCGAAATTTTAGTTTGCTATAGCAATCATTGAGATTTCTACATTTACATTTTTTGGCAAACAAGCCACTTGAACCGTTTCACGAGCTGGAGCGGTTTTTTCGTTAAAATACCCGCCGTAAATAGTATTTATAGCGCCAAAGTCATTCATGTTTGAAATAAATATAGTCGATTTAACTACATTCTCAAAGGTCATTCCCGCAGCCTCTAAAACCGCCTTCATATTTTCCATTACTTGTTTTGTTTCTTTCTCAATAGTTTCTAAAACTAAATCTCCGTTACTAGGATTAATAGCTATTTGCCCTGAAGTATACAACGTGTTTCCAATCAAAACAGCTTGATTGTAGGGTCCAATAGGAGCGGGTGCTTTTTCTGTAAAGATTATTTTTTTCATAGTTTTATAGTATTTATCTGCTTAAGGTACTTCGTTTGTCCCATTTAATATCGCTTAAAACTCCTGATTTTATTCCGATGAAGAATCCCCAATTAGAATAAGTTCCAAAAGGCGACCAGTTAAAGTCCATTCTCCAACTCAACAAATCTCTCTCAAAACGAATTTGTGTGAAGGTAACTCCCTTTTGAACAAAATCATAACCAGTAGAGATTCCGGTTTTCCATTTAGGGGTTAGATCGGCATTAATTGAAACCATTATTGAATTACCAATAATTTGCTTTTCTCGATTGTTATTGCCATAGGTTAACGAATAGGCAAAGGTCATATCCCATGGTAATTTGGAACGAAAAAATTCCGTTACGGCATCTTCATCTGATTTAGGTTTGTCGTCAAATAAACTTTTTTGTTCATTTCCCAAATTTGGTTTTCCAAATAAATCATCTTCACGACCTCCATTTCGTTGGGTTTGTGTATCTTCTTTTTTCTTGTCGCTATTACTAGAAATGGAATAATTTAAAGTCATATTGGCACTAGTCATGCGAAATAAACTACCACCATTATCAATATTATACACATTGATTCGTTGTCCTGAATTATCAATCGCATAGGGGTCTAAAGTGGCGCCAAAATTAACATTCATCTTATTGTCAAAAAACTGTGTACCACCACTAACACGTACAGGTGACCAAGCTAATGTTTTTACTCCGTCTGCATTTAAATCATAACTGGTAGATAAGTTTAAATTGTTTAGTAACATTACTTTTTTAGCTTCGGTTTTGGTGCTATCGCTATCAGTAACCTTCGCTTCAATAGTGTTGCTTAAATCAAACCCTAAAGTATTTGAATTTGAATTTCCTGGAGCGCCAAAAATTCCTCCTTCAAATCGGGAGTATTCTTTTAGCATTGTTCCGCTACCATCAGCAGCATATGTATCGTAATATTTTTCAAAACTGGGTGTGTAACCATACGATATAGAAGGACGCATTACGTGTCGAATGGCTTGAATTTTTTTATTTGCTCCTAAATTGAAGGTACCGTAAATTGTAGTTCCTAAGCTTGATGAAAAAGAATAGGTTCTAAAGGCATCAAATCCTTTTACTTCTGTATCCACTACTTTTCCTTGAGTGGCATCAAAATTTTTATTGATGGTTTTAGTATACCAAACTTCTTTGTAATTCAAAGAAGAGGAAGCGCTGAAATATTTGAATAATTTGAAATTTGTACTCAAGGGAATGCTGTGTTGTAATCCTACTTTTGCATTTTCAAACATTTGGGGTTTAAAAAATAATGAATCGGTAGTGGTAATGCTATTTTTGGCACTCAAATCGTATTGTAAATTGATGTTCTTAAAAAAACCTTTTTTTACACCATCTTTCTTTACGAAAGGATATATTCTGTCAATACTATACTGGAGTGTAGGCAACGTCATGTCAATTTGTTCTGTTTGAGTATTTTGCGAATGTGTCGCAGTAACAGATAATCTAGATTGGGGCCCTGAACCTACAAAATTCCTTGTGTACGAAACTGAGGAACTCAACGTATTGTTAAGATTCGAACCAATATTTACTTGATTGATAGACTGCTTGAAATATTTACTACTACCTAAATTGACCGAAGCAGAAAAACTAGCATTTGGATTGGCTTTACTATCTCGAGAGTGGGACCACTGTATATTGTAAATTTTTTGCTTGGAGTAATCTGGATATCCTCTTTCACTTGAAATTAAATTTTCAAAACGAATATTCACATTACCACGATAATTATAACGTTTGGCATAATTGGACTCAAAACGCATTCCATAACTTCCATTAGTATAATAATCCCCCAAAATGGTTAAATCATATTGATCACTTAATGCGAAGTAATACCCTCCATTTTGTAAGGAAAAACCTCTTGTGTTAGAATCGTTATAACTTGGTAAAAGAATTCCTGAAATACTAGTTTCTTTTGACATTGGAAAAAAAGCAAAAGGTAAAGCTATTGGCGTTGGAACATTTGCAATTACCATATTGGTTACACCTGTTACTACTTTTTTACCTGGAACAAATTTTACTTTATTGGTTTGGAAATAATATTCTGGATTATCGACATCTTTAGAGGTAGTAAATCGGGCACCTCTCAAAAAATAGACAGAATCATTTTCTTTTTTGGTAATGGCAGCTTTTATTTTGAATTCTCCTTGGTCTGAACGAGAATTCCAAATAATCGCCTTTTTAGTTTTGAAATTAAAGCGAATCGAATCGGGTTCAACTACGTTTGCTCCTTGTTTGAAATTTGGGAATTGAGTGTATTTTCCGGTGGAATCTTTAATTCTTCCAGCATAGACTTCGTCTTTTTCGTAATCTAAAAGAATTATACCGGATTTTAATTCGACATCTTGGTAATATAACTCTGCATTATCATATAGGATAATATGCTTTTTCTTTTGGTCAATCTTGGTGTAATCCTTGGCTTTGTATTTTACTTTTCCGTCTAAAAACACCTTTTTTTTAGTTGTACTACTATCTTTTTTTATTGAATCTTGTTTGTTAGATGAAACGGCAACAAGAGATTTATCAGGATTAATTTTTGGAGGATTTACAGTACTTACTGGGTTTATTTGAGTCGTTTTTTTATTGATATCTTGTGCATATATGTTACCCAATCCAATTGTTAGGAAAAAGCATAGAAAAACGATATGAAATAAGTTTGTACGCAAAGGTTTAAATGCTATTTTTGTAAAAATATGGTTTGTTTTTTGATGTGCCAAACTTACATATTATTTTCGGCAAAAATAGTCAAATAAAAATTTTAAAACCATCTAGATTTAATTAAAATTAACATTCAGATATATGTCTTTTAATACTAATAAAATAGGTTTTTATTTCTTTTTCTTATTGGTGTTTTCAATGCCAATTCTAGCCCAGAATCCTAAATTCAAAGTTACCTTAGATGCAGGTCATGGCGCACATGATTACGGAGCGGTTTACAGTGGCCGTATAGAGAAGAACATCGCATTGGCAGTTGTATTAAAGGTAGGTAGAATTTTAGAGCGTACTAACAAGATTGATATAGTGTATACTAGAGAAACCGATGTATTTATCGATTTAATTGAACGCGCCAATATTGCAAATCGTGCAAAATCTGATATTTTTGTGTCCATCCATTGTAATGCCAATAAAAATACAGCTGCAGACGGTACTGAGACCTATGTTATGGGTTTGAACAAATTAGCTTCTAATTTGGAAGTTGCAAAAAAGGAAAACTCTGTAATTACCAAAGAGAAGGATTACAAACAAAAATATGATGGTTTTGATCCAAATTCGCCAGAATCTCTTTTAGGTCTAACCTTAATGCAAGAAGAATTTTTAGATAATAGTATTTTTTTAGCAAGTAAAGTCGAAGAACAATTCGGCAAATTAGGCAAGAAATTAAGACATGGGGGTGTTAAACAAGCTCCATTTATGGTCTTGCATAAAGCCTATATGCCAAGGGTTTTAATTGAAATGGGATTTGTATCTAATCCAATCGAGGGGGATTTGTTAAATTCTGAGGAAGGTCAAAACGAATTAGCAGAGGCAATTGCCAACGCCATTATTAGTTATAGAAATGAATTTTTTGGAGATGGTGTAATTCCTATTAAAGAGTTGAAGCCATCAAAAAGAATCCTTCCTAAGCCAATTAAAGATACTTTGAATCAAGAGAAAACGAAGGTTGAAATTGAGACAAAAGAAATCAAAAAAACAGAACCCATTAAAGAAAAAAATTCATCATTAGTGTTTAAAGTTCAAATAGGGGTTAGCCCCAAAGAAGTAGCTTTAGAGGCTAAAAACTTCAAAGGTTTAGAGCCCATAAGCAAAACGGATTTAAAAAAATCCTATATTTATATGTATGGAGAAACATCAGACTTTGAAGCAGCTAAAGCATTGTTGAAAGAAGCGAAGTCTAAAGGGTATAACTCAGCGTTTATAGTAGCTTTTAACAATGGTAGTAAAATTAGTATTCAAGAAGCATTGAAATTATAGGCAAGTCAATTATTTAGTGTTAATTTTGTAAAAAATAATAAAATTTTGAAACTATCAAGAGAAATCAAAACAGCGATTTTAGTAATTGCTTCAATTGTATTGTTTATTTGGGGATACAGTTTTTTAAAGGGTAAAGCTATTTTTGCCAATTATAAAACTTTTTATGTAACCTATACCAATGTGGAAGGACTTGTTAAGTCTGCGCCTGTAACTTTGAACGGATTAGCAATTGGAAAAGTAAACGACATTAAAATCAATGAGACTAACGGATCAATTGTAGTTGAATTACAAATTACATCGGATTTTCCAATTTCAAGTACAAGTGCGGCAGTTTTATATGAGCCGGGATTCATTGGTGGGAAACAAATCGCAATTGAGCCCGATTTCAATAATAAAACCTTGGCAGAGAATGGACAGGAATTGCCTGGTGAATTAAAATTAAGTTTGACTGCATCTATCCAAGAAAAATTAGTGCCATTGCAAGCCAAATTTGAAACCGTTTTGGTGGAAGTAGAACAATTGTTAAAAGGTGTAAATAGTGTTTTGGATAAAAAATCGCAAGAAAATCTTAAAATCACTTTAGCAGAGTTAAGTAAAACAATGGTTGAAATTCATGCTGCTTCAGCCAATGTGAATTCCATTTTAACAGATAACAAATCCGATTTAAAAGGAGTTGTGTCAAATTTTAAGAAAGTATCCACTGATTTTGCCAAAATTTCTGATTCGCTTAATAAAGCCGATTTAGGAAAAACAGTGAAAAGTTTCAATACTTCACTGGCTAAAGTAGATGCTATTTTATTGGATTTAGAAGCTGGGAAAGGGTCTGCAGGTAAGTTGTTAAAAGATGACGCTTTGTATTCTAATTTGAAAACAACAACAAAAGAAATGGAATTGTTATTACGAGATGTACGTTTGTTTCCTACACGTTATATTAATGTTTCTGTTTTTGGTAAAAAAAACAAACCGTATGTGGTTCCTGTTCAAGATTCAATTTTTGTAGGTCCCACCAAAGATGATAATTCTAAAATAAAAAAATAGTATTTATGAGCTATTTAGATAATATATTATTTGCAATAGTACTCGGTTTAGGTTTTGGTTATTTTTATTTGAATATAAAGAAACTTATTCGAAATATCAATTTAGGTATTGAAGTTGATCGAACCGATAATCCAAAAGCTAGATGGATTAATATGGCTATGATTGCTTTAGGACAATCCAAAATGGTGAAACGTCCAGTAGCAGGATTATTACATATTATTGTATATGTTGGTTTTGTGATTATTAATATTGAATTGCTTGAAATCATTATAGATGGTCTATTTGGGACGCATAGAATTTTTGCGTTTTTAGGTAGTATTTATGATGTCTTAATTGCTTCTTTCGAAATACTAGCGGTATTGGTTTTACTGGCGGTGTTTGTGTTTTGGACTCGACGAAATATAATTCAGTTGAAGCGTTTTATTAGCTCTGATTTAAATGGCTCTCCCAAAAAAGACGCCAATTATATTCTGTATTTCGAAGTGGTATTGATGACTTTGTTTTTATTGATGAATGCCTCTGATTTGCATTTACAAAATGTGCCTGGAGGTTTTTCTCACTTTATACAAGCAGGTTCATTCCCGATAAGTCAGTTTATAGAACCTCTATTTAATGGTTTGTCTAATGAATTGGTACTGCTTTTATCGGAATTGTTTTGGTGGTTACACATTATAGGAATTTTGGTGTTTATGAATTATTTATATTTTTCTAAACATTTACATATTTTGTTGGCTTTCCCAAACACCTATTTTGCTAATTTAAATCCTGAAGGTCAGTTTGATAATTTAGCTTCGGTTACCAATGAAGTAAAACTAATGATGGATCCCAATGCCGATCCATTTGCGGCAGCTCCTGAAACAGCTACAACTCCAGCAAAATTTGGTGCTAGTGATGTTCAAGATTTGAATTGGGTCCAATTGTTAAATGCCTACACTTGTACTGAATGTGGACGTTGTACTTCATCCTGTCCAGCCAATCAAACCGGTAAGAAATTGTCTCCTCGTAAAATCATGATGGATACTAGGGATCGTTTGGAGGAAGTGGGTAAAAATATAGATGCTAATAAAGGTGTTTTTGTTCCAGATAATAAGTCTTTATTAAACGATTATATTACTACTGAGGAACTTTGGGCTTGTACTTCATGTAATGCCTGTGTGGAAGAATGCCCTGTAAGTATTAGTCCACTATCAATTATTATGGATATGCGTCGTTACCTTGTAATGGAGCAAAGTGCTGCACCAACTTCACTAAATTCTATGATGACTAACATAGAAAATAATGGTGCGCCCTGGCAATACAGTCAACAGGATCGATTGAATTGGAAAAACGAATAAATAGTGATTTCTATAAAAAATAGAATAGCGTAATCATAAAATTTAAACCATGTCAGATATTTTAGTAGTACCTACAATGGCCGAAATGCTTGCTCAAGGGAAGCAACCTGAAGTGTTGTTTTGGGTTGGTTGTGCAGGGAGTTTTGACGATAGAGCAAAAAGAATTACAAAAGCATTTGTTCGTATTTTAAATCGTGCCAATGTTTCTTTTGCAGTATTAGGTGCAGAAGAAAGTTGTACTGGTGACCCAGCAAAAAGAGCTGGAAATGAATTTTTATTTCAAATGCAAGCCATGATGAATATTGAAGTGCTTAATGCATATGAAGCAAAAAAAATTGTAACCGCATGTCCTCATTGCTTTAACACTCTCAAAAATGAATATCCAGAATTAGGAGGACAATATGAAGTGGTGCACCACACTGAATTTTTAAAATCATTATTGGATGACGGACGTTTGACTATTGAAGGAGGTCAATTTAAAGGTAAAAAAATTACATTTCATGATCCGTGTTATTTGGGCCGTGCTAATAAAATTTATGAAGCGCCTAGAGATTTAATTCAGAAGTTAGACGTGGAATTAGTTGAAATGAAACGTTCAAAAGCGAATGGTTTATGTTGTGGAGCTGGCGGAGCTCAAATGTTTAAAGATGCAGAAGCCGGAAATAAAGAAATCAATATTGAACGAACTGAAGACGCTCTTGAAATGCAACCAGATATTATTGCAGCAGGTTGTCCTTTTTGTAATACCATGTTGACAGATGGAATTAAAAATAAAGAAAAAGAAACCGAAGTAAAAGTTCTCGATATCGCAGAACTTATTGCTAATGCGCAAGATTTATAAAATATATAACTAACCCGTTACAATTATCATATGTACGTTCCATTTGAAAGTTTACCAGAAGAGTCAAGAATTTGGATTTATCAATCCAATAGAAAATTTTCAGATGATGAAATGGCGGCAATAGAAATCGCATTACAAGCATTTCTTAAAGATTGGGCTGCACATGGAACTAGTTTAGAATCATCGTATCAACTAAAGTACAATCGTTTTATCATTTTGGCTGTTAATCAAGAGGTTCAAAATGCTACTGGTTGTTCTATAGATGCGTCTGTTGAATTTATTCAAGGCCTAGAAAAAGAGTACAACGTCGATTTATTAGACAAAATGAATGTTACTTTTAAATTAGGAGAACATATTGCGCATAAACCATTGATTGATTTTAAGAAAATGGTAAAAGATAAAGCAGTAACCGAAAACACAATTGTTTTTAATAATTTGATTAATACGATCGAAGAGTTCAACGAATCATGGGAAGTTCCAGCATTAGATAGTTGGCACAGTCGTTTCTTCTAAAACTTGATTAATGAGAACGTTGTTGAATAGAGTTATTCTATGTTTTTTGTTATTGTTTTTGGTTTCCAATTGTGGAACTATTACCTATATATCTATCTCGTCTGCCCCCATATTACTTAACAAACCCGAAATCTCCGATTTTGAAGACGTTTATATTCCTCAAACAAAATCAGCAAGAAAAAACTTTTTTAAAGATACCGAAGCCGAAACTCATTGGGCTGATAGTATTTATAGCCAAATGACCTTACAAGAAAAAGTCGGTCAATT
This sequence comes from Bacteroidota bacterium, assembly GCA_046048915.1. Taxonomy (GTDB): domain Bacteria; phylum Bacteroidota; class Bacteroidia; order Flavobacteriales; family Flavobacteriaceae; genus Flavobacterium. The sequence goes on from JBJOFE010000018.1 coordinate 43,859, forward strand.
ATATATGGTTGCCGCTTATTCAAACAAAGACAATACTCATATAACTGCCATTGAAAAATTAATTCGAGATCAAAAGATTGGAGGAGTAATTTTTTTTCAAGGAGGTCCTATTCGTCAGGCCAATTTAACGAATCGCTACCAATCGAAATCTAAAATCCCTTTGTTTGTTGGAATTGACGCCGAATGGGGTTTAAGTATGCGTTTGGATTCTACCTATCGTTATCCATGGAACATGACATTAGGAGCAATAAAAGATCCGAAGTTAATTGAAAATGTAGGGGAGTTAATGGGAAAAGAAAGCCGTAGAATGGGGGTTCATTTTAATTTTGCGCCAGTTTTAGATATCAATACAAACCCTAAAAATCCTATTATTGGAAACCGATCTTTTGGTGAAAATAAAGAAAATGTAACCGAAAAAGCGATTGCTCTAATGAAGGGGGTTCAAAATCAAGGCGTATTTTCAACAGGCAAACATTTTCCAGGACATGGCGATACGGCCATTGATTCTCATTTAGGGTTACCTACGGTTTCTTTTTCCAAAGAACATTTAGACAAAGTTGAGTTATATCCGTATAACAAAATAATTGATGAAGGTTTAGTTTCTGTAATGGTAGGGCATTTGGATGTACCCAGTTTAGAATTTCGTCAAAATTATCCCACTTCCATTTCCTACAATGTAGTGACTAATTTATTACAAAAGGAACTAAAATTCGACGGTTTAATCTTTACAGATGCCTTGAATATGAAAGGGGTCAGTAAGTTTAAAAAACCAGGCGATGTCGATTTGGATGCTTTTCTTGCTGGAAATGATATTTTACTTTTTTCTGAAAACGTTCCAATTGGCATTGAAACTATTATAAAAGCGTATGAAGATAAAATTGTATCGGATGAGCGTTTGGAACAATCGGTAAAGAAGATCTTAAAATACAAGTACAAAGCCGGTTTGAAGACTTACAAACCAATAGCAATCCCAAATTTAATTAGGGATATTAATCCCGATGCCAACGAAGCATTGCAATACCAATTGTATGAAAATGCAATTACGGTTTTGAAAAACGAAAAAAATATTTTACCTATCAAGGATTTGAATTCACAAAAGATTGCCTACGTAAAATTGGGCGATGATTTCAATACTAAGTTTGTAACTACACTCAAAAAATATACAGAAGTGACAGAAATATCCGCCACTTCAATTGATAGTTTAAATCTAAAGTTAAAAGAGTTTTCCACTGTAATTATCGGCTATCATAAAGCAGATAAACCATGGAAAAATAACGATTTTACCACAACAGAACTAGTTTGGTTACAAGAACTAGCAAAAAACAATACCGTTATTTTGGATGTTTTTGCTAAGCCGTATTCGTTACTACCAATATCCAATTTTGACGATATTGAAGGACTTGTAGTTTCCTATCAAAACAATGATATTGCTCAAGAAGTTAGTGCAGAGTTGCTTTTTGGTGCGATCGAATCCAAAGGAAAATTACCGGTTTCTATAAATGATTCGTTTCAGGTTAATGAAGGGCTTTCGACCATTAAGATGAACCGATTGGGATTTACTTCACCAGAGAATGTTGGGATGAGTTCTGAAAAATTAGCTCAAATTGAAACCATTGCTCAAAAAGCAATCCGTGAAAAAATGGCTCCCGGAATTCAAGTTTTGGTTGCCAGAAAAGGGAAAGTAATTTATCAAAAAGCGTTTGGTAAGTATACGTATGATTCTGATGTAAAGGTAACTAATGAAACTATTTTTGATATTGCTTCAATCAGTAAAATTGTGGGCACACTTCCTAATGTGATGCTACAATACGATCAAAAAAAGATTAATTTAAGTACTACATTGGCAGAAATGCTACCCATATTTGCTAATTCAGATAAAAAAGAGATTCATTTTAAAGAATTGCTGACGCATTCTGCAGGTTTAGTTTCTTGGATTCCGTTTTACAAAGCTACATTAGATGCTAAAGAAAAACCTTTAACAAAATACTATAGAAAAACTTCTGATTCTCAATTCTCTAAACAAGTCGCAGATAGTTTGTTCATTCGAAATGATTACCACGATACAATTATGAAAATGATTGTGGATAGTAAGTTGTCATTAAAAAAAGAATACAAATACAGTGATTTTACATTTATTATTTTAGGTAATTATCTAGAAAAAGCTACTGGTGTTTCCTTGGATGTTTTGGCAGCTGAACAATTCTTCAAACCAATAGGTGCTAATAACACTCTTTATAATCCATTACAAAAAATGGATAAAAATCGAGTAGCTCCTACCGAAGTGGATTCGTATTTTCGTTATCAAACGGTTCAAGGTTACGTACACGATATGGCAGCGGCAATTGAGGGTGGTGTAGCCGGGCATGCCGGAGTTTTTTCGAACGCAATGGATGTAGCCAAAATAATGCAAATGTATTTGCAAAAAGGAAATTACGGAAACCAACAATTTTTTTCTGAGAAAACCTTTGACGATTTTAATACTTGTTATTATTGTTCGGATGGAAATCGAAGAGGCTTAGGTTTTGACAAACCTCAATTGAGTGGAGATAGTCCAACTTGTGGTTGTGTTTCTGCATCAAGTTTTGGCCATACAGGTTTTACTGGGACTATGGCTTGGGCTGATCCAATTACCGAAATTGTGTATGTATTTCTTTCCAATAGAACCTATCCAACAAATCCAATTAATACTTTGTCCAAAGAACATATTCGAGAAGACATTCAGAAAATAATTAATGAAGCCATCATAAAATAGTTAGTATGAATAAATTCAGTTATACTATTTTTTTCTTGCTAAGTGTTCTTATAGCAAGCTCCCAAAACATAGATATTGATCTTCTAAAAAAAATCAATGGCAATAGAAATACGGCATTTGATCCTACATTTAAATCAATTACAAATTCTGCGGTTCCTTTAAGTATAGCTACTCCAGTACTTTTATATTCTATCGGATTGATAGAAAAAGATACATTAATGAAGCAAAAGGCAGTAGTTATAGGAGAAACTTTTTTGGTTTCTGCTTTCATAACAGTAGCCTCTAAACAAATGATAAAGAGAGAAAGACCATATTTGCGTTATGCTGAATTGGAACCTGTTGTTTTTGAAAACTCTTATTCAATGCCTTCCGGACATACCTCAACTGCGTTTGCTACTGCAACTTCATTGAGTTTGTCGTATCCCAAGTGGTATGTTATAGCTCCATCGTTTATTTGGGCAGGATCAGTTGGTTATTCTCGAATGCATTTAGGTGTTCATTATCCTTCGGATGTTCTTATTGGAGCTTTAGTGGGAAGTGGTTCTGCTTTATTAATGCACAAAGCCAACCATTGGCTAAACAAAAATAGAAAGAAGAATAAAATTTAATTTCTTTCATACTATAAGTAGAAACAGCCTTTATTTCTGTAAATTCGTATTCTTAAATTATACCAATGAGAATTGCAATCGTATGTTATCCCACATTTGGTGGGAGTGGAGTTGTGGCTACCGAATTAGGTCTTGAATTAGCTCGACGTGGTCATGAAATTCATTTTATAACCTACAGTCAACCCGTACGTTTGGCACTTTTAAATCCAAATGTGCATTATCACGAAGTCAACGTACCTGAATATCCCTTATTTCATTACCAGCCCTATGAATTGGCCTTGTCTAGTAAATTAGTAGACATGGTAAAATTGTATAAAATTGAGGTATTACACGTGCATTATGCCATTCCACATGCTTATGCGGGCTATATGGCAAAGCAAATACTAAAGGATGAAGGGATTGATATTCCTATGGTTACGACACTTCACGGCACCGATATTACTTTGGTAGGTAATCATCCTTTTTACAAACCGGCTGTTACTTTTAGTATCAACAAGTCCGATTTTGTAACTTCTGTTTCGCAAAGTTTGAAAGACGATACGCTCAAATTATTCAATATTAAAAATGAAATTCAAGTCATTCCGAATTTTATTGAATTGGATAAAATCAAGAAAGAAGAGAAATCGCCTTGTCAACGTTCGGTTATGGCCAATGACGATGAACGAATTATAACGCACATTAGTAATTTTAGAAAAGTCAAAAGAATACCAGATATCATTGCGATTTTCAACAAGATTCAAAAAGAAATTCCAGCCAAATTAATGATGGTGGGTGAGGGTCCAGAAAAAGAAAAAGCGGAGCAATTATGTCGCGAATTAGGAATTCAGGATAAAGTAATTTTCTTTGGGAATAGTAATGAAATTGACACCATTTTATGTCAAACCGATTTGTTTTTATTACCCTCAAAAACTGAAAGTTTCGGATTGGTTGCGCTTGAAGCTATGGCCTGCGGCGTACCAGTTATATCCAGTAATGCAGGTGGATTACCCGAAGTTAATAAAGACGGTTTTTCTGGTTTTTTAAGTGAAGTAGGAGATGTTGAAGGCATGGCAACAAATGCATTGAAAATTTTAAAAGACGATCTTGTATTGACTGAGTTTAAGAAAAATGCTTTAATCACTGCTCAGCAATTTGATATTAAAAAAATTCTTCCGCTGTACGAAGATTTATACCAAAGGGCTATTGCTAAGTATTTATAAATAAAAAGCCACTTTTTCAAGTGGCTTTTTTAATTATTAGTATTACTATAAAGAATTTAAAAAGCTTTCAAATTTACTTTTTATAGATTGATAATCAGAAATTCAATTGGCAATACTAAATCTTTAAACCTTAAATTTTTAAACTTTAAACTAAAATGGTACTTTTGTTCAAAACTAATTACAATGGCAGGAAA
>JBJOFE010000019.1:0-43528 GCA_046048915.1 Bacteroidota bacterium
CATATAAAATTATTGAATTACTATTTTTTATTTGGATTTATTCTACATTCCATAAAAATGAAAAAATGAACCATTATATAAGCCTAAAAAAATTGGTATTCGAATAGCGAATTTTAATTTTACCAGTTCAAAATAAAAAGAATGAAAACAGGAATAGACGCTATTGCTTTTGACGTAGCTCAGCTACATTTACCCATAAAAACATTGGCGACTGCCAGAAATATAGAACCCGAAAAGTTAGAAAAGGGGTTGGGTTTGATCAAAATGACCTTGCCAGATGTTCACCAAGACACGGTAGTTTTTGGTGCCAATGCATTGACCAAACTAGTAGTAGACAACCAAATTGACCTGAATGAAATTGCTAGAATATATGTTGGTACCGAAAGTGCCATCGATAGCTCAAAGCCAATAAGTTCATTTTTAATTTCTTTAATGGAACAAAAATTCGAAGAAGGCATTTTAGCCGAATGTGATGTGGTCGATTTTACTTTTGCTTGTATTGGAGGAGTAGATGCTTTGCAAAACTGTTTGGACTTTGTACGACTTAATCCGGCAAAAAAAGCCATTGTTGTTACCACTGATTTTGCCAAATACGATTTGAATTCGACCGGAGAATATACCCAAGGAGCTGGAGCATTAGCCATGTTAGTGACTGCCAATCCTAAAATAATTGCTTTCGAAAACGAATGGGCAACCAGTACCAAAGGCGTTTTTGATTTCTTCAAACCCTACCGAACGATTTCAAAAAAAGCCATCACTGGCAACAACGAAAACGAGGATTGGTTTGCTAATCTAGAATCCGAAATTGAAATCCACAAAGACCAACCTGTTTTTGATGGCCAATATTCCAATCAATGTTATATGGATCGTACGCGCAACGCCTACTTTGCATTCAAAAAACTACTAAACACAACCGAAACACTCTACAATTCCTGGGAAAGTATCATTATGCACTTGCCCTATTCATTTCAAGGGCGCCGCATGCTATCTGAAATTTATGCGCTTGACGCGGTAAACCCAATTATTTCAGGAAATGAATCTCCTGCCGACTATCAAAACAAATTGAAAGAGGTAAGCAAATCAGAGGAATACCGTGTCTTTGTAAGCCGAAAATTACAGCCTGCAGAGATTGCATCCTCGTTAATTGGTAATTTATACACAGGATCCATTTTTATGGGACTTCTGTCTACTTTAGCTCATTTTGCCAAGACAAAAAAGGATATTTCTGGAAAGAAATTTGGTTTCTTAGCTTATGGAAGTGGCTCTAAATCGAAAGTATTTGAAGGTACCATTCAAGCTGACTGGCAATTGGCTGTAGCCAAAGTACAACTGTTTGAAACATTGGAACAAAGCCTAGAAATTGATTTTACTACTTACGAAAAATTGCATAAAAAAGAGCAGAAACAAAGTGTGAAGACTCCGAAAAGCGAATGGGTATTAGACCGAGTTGAAAATGAAAATCCAAATCTAATTGGTGCTAGATATTACAAATGGATTGATTAGATTTGTATTCTAATAAATTCTAATTCGTATGAAATACCATCCAATAGACCGCAATTTATTTATAAAAAACCGCGCTAAATTCACGGCTCAAATGAAGCCAAAAAGTGTAGCCGTTTTTAATTCGAATGATATTTACCCTATCAGTGCCGATAGCACCATGCCATTTGCACAACACCGCGACATCTTTTATCTAAGTGGTGTAGATCAAGAAGAAAGCATCCTATTGCTTTTCCCAGACGCACCCTACGAGCATCAAAGAGAAATGCTATTCTTAAGAGAAACCAACGAACATATTGCCGTTTGGGAAGGTGAAAAATTGACTAAAGAACGCGCCTTTGAAGTGTCTGGAATTAAAACCGTGTATTGGTTAACCGAATTTGAAAAAGTGTTGTTTGAATTAATGACCCATTCTGAAACAATCTACATCAACACCAATGAACATTATCGCGCGACTGTAGAAACGGAAACTCGCGAAGCCCGATTTGTAAAATGGTGGAAAGAAAAGTATCCTGCGCATGCCGTAGCTAAAAGTAATCCAATATTGCAACGCCTTCGTTCGGTTAAAGAAAATGTAGAATTAGAGTTAATCCAAAAAGCCTGCGATATTACTGAAAAAGGGTTTAGAAGAGTCTTGAATTTTGTTCAGCCTGACGTAACCGAATATGAAATCGAAGCCGAATTTGCTCATGAATTCCTGCGCAATCGATCCAAAGGTTTTGCCTATACGCCCATCATCGCTTCTGGAAATAATGCCAATGTGTTGCATTATATCGAGAACAATCAAGTTTGTAAAGCAGGCGATTTAATTTTGTTAGATGTAGCGGCTGAATATGCCAATTATTCAAGTGATATGACTAGAACTATTCCGGTTTCAGGTCGTTTTAATGAAAGACAAAAAGCAGTCTATAATGCCGTTTTACGAGTAAAAAACGAAGCAACAAAAATGCTAACGCCGGGTACTTTATGGAAACAATACCATATCGAAGTAGGTAAAGTAATGACTTCTGAACTATTAGGTTTAGGTTTAATTGACAAAGCCGATGTGCAAAACGAAAACCCTGATTGGCCCGCCTATAAAAAATATTTTATGCACGGCACTTCGCACCATATGGGATTAGACACTCACGATTACGGAATTTTGACTGAGCCAATGCAAGCTAATATGGTCTTTACTGTAGAGCCAGGAATATACATCCCTGCAGAAGGCTTTGGTATCCGTTTGGAAGACAATGTGGTCATTCAAGAAAAAGGAACTCCTTTCAACCTGATGCGTAACATTCCAATTGAAGTAGAGGAAATCGAAAGTTTAATGAATGCCTAATTAGAAAAACAGATAAAAAAAACGGTTTACGAAAGTGAGCCGTTTTTTTATTATCATTTGTCAAGCTGTCCCGAAGCGTCGGGATGTTTAAGTTTCTCTACCTTAAAAAAGATTCTGAAACAATTTCAGAATGACACGATGTTTGAAAATTCTTTGCGCTCTTTGTGTTTATAATTTACCTTTGTCACAATGAAAACAACCCATTTCAAAAATACCTCCATCAGCTATACCGACCAGGGTAAAGGAACGGCTATTGTTTTGTTACATGGTTTTTTGGAAAACAAAAAAATGTGGGACGCATTTATCCCAGAATGGAGCAAAAAATTCCGAATCATTACTGTGGATTTATTGGGACATGGCGAAACAGGATGTATGGGATATGTGCATTCCATGGAAAACAACGCCGATGTAGTTCACGAAGTACTTGCTGAATTGCGCCTTCGAAAAGCAATACTCGTTGGACATTCCATGGGTGGTTATGTAGCTTTGGCTTTCGCCGAATTGTATCCAGATGTAGTCAAAGGGTTAGTACTATTAAATTCCACTTCTAGAGCGGATAGCGACGAACGTAAAACCAATCGTGATCGCGCCATCAAAGCTGTAAAACAATCGTTTCAAAATTTCATTTCCTTGTCTATCTCTAATTTGTTTAGCGAAGAAAATAGAGAGCGCCTTTACGATTCTATTGAAAATGTAAAAAAAGAGGCGCTGAAAACTCCTTTGCAAGGAATTGTAGCCTCGTTAGAAGGGATGAAAATTCGAATTGACAGAGAAGTTTTATTGCATTTAACACCCTATCCAAAGTTATTGGTGTTAGGTAAAAAAGATCCTGTTTTAAACTACGAAGAAACCAAAGAACAAATTGAAGATACCCAAGTGCAATTGCTTAGTTATCCTGATGGGCATATGTCGCACATTGAAAACCAAGAAGCTTTGCGAATAGAATTATTTCAATTTTTTAAGTCGGTAAAATCTTAATTTATTTTTTCTATAAACGGAATTGTTTCGTCCAAAATTTCTATAAGTAAGAGGACAATTTGTTCCAAATAATTAGTTAGAATTTTTTCCTCTATATTATTAGTTTCTTCTTTTCCTGACTTAAAATTGAAGGGTAAAAATCCTTCTTTTAAATTTTTGAAAGAGATTATTCCAACTTCAATTGGTACTCCTTTTGCTTCTTTTTCAAACATATAAGCATAAGCCAATACCTGGATAATTTTCTCGTTTTTAATGTCGAGCGTCAAATCCTCCCAACTGCGTAAAGTGACCGTCGCTTTCTCCACTTTTCCGGTTTTATAGTCAATAATTCGGATGACTCCATCACGGTTTTCGATTCGGTCTACATTTCCTTTGATCAAAACTGGAAAAGGTAATTTAGGATGTACTAAAAGCCGTTCATAGGTTTGTTCCAACGCGATGATTTGAACTTGTTCTCCCTTTTTAACGCTTTCTAATTCTACTTTTAGAAAGTTAGACACATTGCGTTTAGCAACTTCAAACGCTAATAAATTGCGTCCTTTTTTTATTTCGCCTTCTTTGTACACCAATTTGAATTGTTTCAACACTTCGGCATCAATTTGCTTGAAGCATTGCTGTAGGTCCGACTCAGCAATCAATCTTCCAATAAAGGGCTCATAAAGCGTTTTTAAAGTTTCGTGAATAATGGTTCCAAGCGTATTCAATGCGATGCTTTCTTCTACCTCTTCCACTTCGCGAATGCGCAGTATTTTTTGAAAATAAAAATCTATTGGATTGCGAATGTATTTGGTCAATGCCGAAGGAGAAAAACCTTGCTCTGCAATTTCTTTCAATCGGGACATCACCGCTGCTGATTTTGGCACCTCCATTGGTATATAGGCTGTGTCAGGCAAAACCGCGTTGTAAATTTCTTGCGTCAAATTATGTTTGACTTGTCTTTCAACATCCAGCTGCGTAATAAATCTACTTTTTTCGCCAGCATCTAAGCCTTCGCTTTCAGTATTGTACAACAAATATATGTTGGTAGCTCGTTGTAATAAATGATAAAAGTGGTAGGTATAAATAGCATCTTTTTCTTTGAAAGTAGGCAAGCCTAACTCGCGTTTCACATCATACGGAATAAAAGAATTAGACGATTTCCCTGCAGGGAATTTGCCTTCATTCATTGAAGTGACAATTACGGTATCAAAATCCAAAACCCTACTTTCTAACACACCCATAATTTGCAAGCCGTTCAAAGGTTCGCCTTCAAAAGAAACTTCGGCTATATCAATCACCTGTTTGTAAATAGCATACAAAGTTTCAATTTTATCGATATGTTGGTGTTTTGAATAGTAAGTGATCAGCTTATTAATCACTTTAAAAATAGCAAAAACAAACGCCTTTGTTATTTTTTCCTCTTCATTATCATTACTCAAATTATTTTTTAAAGTCTCGAGTAAAGTAATAATTGTTTCCAAAACAGGCACTGCACCAGTTTCCCATTTTTGAAAAAGTAATAAAAACAATTGGCTCGGATTTGGATTTAAATCCAATAGCTTTTGGTGTGTAATGAACGTATAATTATTTTCATTAATCCGGTGAACTAATTCTCGGGTTTGAGCATAGGGCTCTACTAAAGGATGAGTTAAAATATCCAGAATCTCTTTATAATACAACACATAACCCTTATTATTTCTTGACAAAGAATTAGTGTGCATTTTGAATAATTTGGCCACTAAAATTTGAACTGGATTATTCTTAGCGGAATATCCCATTGTAATATTCAAAGCCCCTACCGATGCTGGTAAAGAATATAATAAAGGCACGAGTAAGCTTTCTTCACCTAAAACAACCGCTACTTTATCTAAGGATTTTTCAGGATGATTTTGAATAGTTTGTTCCAATATACTTCCTGCAATTTTGGCTTGTCCCACTGACTTTGGGGTACCAATAACTTGAATATTCTTTGTTGCTGAAAAATCATCTACAATCCATTCAAAAGGATGTGTTTTGTAGTACTTCCAATTTTCTTTAAATCGGCGCAGAAATAACCCAGCATCGTGATACGGATCATTAAGGAGAGTTTGGTCTGCGTCCCAATATATTTTGGCTTGACCTACAGAAAGAAGCTCTTGCACTATTTTTTCTTCGGCAGCATTTAAGGCATTAAAACCGGCAAAAACAAATTGTTTATTGGGCACCGTATTTAAAAAATGAATTAAATTCTTAACTGCTTCTCTATAAATTAAGCCTTGATATCCAATGCCTTTTGATAATAAATGATCGTATAATGATTGGTAATAGTTAGGTAATAATTTCCAAAAATCAATATAGTTTTCGAGTAATGGTGTTTTGTTTTCAACCTCAATTCCCCATTTTTTAATATCCTCAATGTCTTTCAAATAAGACAATACTTGAGAAGGATCTAATAAGTATCGGTCAATTTCATTAAAGTCTTGTAAAAGTGTTTTGGCCCAATTGGCAAACAATTCAAATGATTGTTGTTGAGCGCTTGGCGTAATCGATAAATAGACTTCATAAAATTCAAACAACTGCTCAATAGCATCAACAGAATGAATACCAGCTATATGTTGTATAAAATCTTCAATGCTAATAATTTCAGGAGAAAGTACTGTATTTGTCACTTGCTTTTTTATAGCTTCAATCAAAAAAACCTTAGCTCTTTTATTCGGCAAAATAACAATCGTATCCGATAATTTATTGGAATAGTTATCAATAAGTACTGTCGCAATCTTATCTAAAAAAGAAGTGTTTGTCATTCGATAAAAATAAAAAAAACGCCCTGATAAATCAGGGCGTTTTAATAAAAATATTAAAGTATATTATTTTTGTAATACTACTTCCGTTCTTCTGTTTTTAGCTTTGCCAGCTTCAGTTTTGTTAGAAGCTACTGGTTTGCTTTCTCCATAACCAACAGCGGTTAAGTTTTCAGCACTCATACCTCTTTCGATTAATGCATTTCTAACAACATCTGCTCTTTCTTGAGATAATTTTTGGTTAGATGCATCTGAACCATCACTATCTGTATGCCCTTCAATACTAAATTTAGCTGTAGGGTATTGTTTTAATAAAACAGAGATTGATTCGATTTTAACTGGCACATCTTCTGATTTAAAAGTAGATTTACCTGTATGGAAATAGATTGATTTTGCATCTGTACTAATTTTATCTAAATCGGCAGCAGTTACTTCAGGACAACCTTTGTTACTTACTAATCCGGCAACTTCAGGACAAGCATCATCTTTATCTGCTACTCCGTCATTATCAGTATCAGCCCAAGGACAACCTGCATTTTCTTTAGGACCAGCTACAGATGGGCATTTGTCATCTTTATCAGCAACGCCATCTTTATCAGCATCTGGACAACCTTTTAAAGTAGCTAAACCTGCAAGCTCTGGACATGCATCATTGGCATCAGTAATTCCATCTGCGTCAGCATCTGGACAACCATTCAAAGCAGCTAAACCTGCAACTTGAGGACAAGCATCACTTCCATCTACAATTCCATCACCGTCAGTATCAGGACATCCGTTAAATTGTTTTAAACCTGCCACTTCTGGACAAGCATCTTCTTTATCGTAAATTCCGTCTTTGTCGGTATCTGTACCGCCAAATTTAAAAACGATCCCGGCAGTATGTTGAAAGAATGAAGGTGCGTCAGGAGTTCCAGCGGTTACTCTATCACCATACGATTTTCTATATTTTGTAGTTAACTCTAACCCAACAGTTTCAGAAAACCAAAAAGTAACTCCGGCACCTGTATTGATTGTTCCGTAACTAGCATCGCCTAGGAAAGAATACCCTCCACCTACAGAAAGAGATGGATCAATTAGTTTTGATTTAATTACCGACTGAAGGCTATATTTTACAGTAGCATCAATCCCATAATATACTAAATCTCCAGGATTTGAAACTACATAACCACGAGAATCATGACCAGCTGCTGATGGATTAAAGTTTACAAATTTACCTACTTTATTCAATGTACCTGAAACACCAAAAGAAAAATTATCTCCTACATACTTAGATACACCAATATAACTTATTGATGGAAGAATATTCCAATTATCTTTTACAGCAAAAGGTTGAGAAAAATGACGGTCAAGCCAATTATCTCCTCCTCCAGCACTAGTTTTAGTGTCGATAGCATTTGCTCCAAAAGAGATAGCCCATGGATTGTTACTATCTTGTGCATTTGAGTTTAAACCCAAAACCATCATTGCAGCAACTAAAATTTTGTTAAGATTTTTCATACTTGATTTATTAAATTACTTTATTAGTTATTTATTACAAAAGTAGCATCAAATTATCTAATAACAAAATTATATTTGTCAAAATACAACTAAATTATTGAAAATTAATACATTGTGCTGTAATTAATTATAATAAATTAACAAAAAACGCCTTAAAAAATTAAGGCGTTTTTGTTTATGCTTTTAGTCTAAATTATTCAGAAACATCTAATTAGAATTTTACTACCAATCCTAATGAATGTTGCAACATTGACGGCGCATCAGGCATTTCGGCAATAGCTCTTTCTCCAAAAGATTTTTTGTAAGTAGTTGCTAATTCAAAACCTAATATTTCTGATGCCCAATACGTTACTCCAACACCAGAATTAAGAGTACCATAACTTGAATCCCCTATAAAAGAATAACCAAGTCCAATAGAAGCAGTTGGCTCAATTGATTTAGATTTAATTAATGTTTGAAAACTATACTTTAAAGATGTATCAATACCATAGTATACTAAATCTCCAGGATTAGTAACAACATAACCTCTTGAATTTTTATCATTTGAAGTAGGATTGAAAGTAACAAATTTACTTATTTTGTTTACAGAACCTGTAACGCCAAAACTAAAATTATCACCTATGTATTTAGACACTCCAATATACGAAATAGATGGTAAAACGTTCCAGTTATCTTTTACTGCAAATGCCTGTGAAACATGATAATCTAGCCAATTATTTCCGCCCTCAGCACTTGTTTTAGTATCTAAAGCATTTACTCCAAATGATACTGCCCATTTGTTTTTACTGTCTTGAGCTGTAGCTTGAAGTCCCATTATAATTGCAAAAGCAATAAAAATTTTGTTAAGATGTTTCATAGTTTGTTTTAATTAATGATTTCTACAATTAATTTTAAATTTCTTAACAAAAATAGAATCATATTTTAGAAAAGCAAAACATTTACCAATAAAATTCATTTTACAATCTTTTCAACCCTATATTTCACAATTGATTTGCTTTAGATACCTTTCAATAAACTATTCAATTTCTTATTGATCATTACAATTTACATACAACTAATTGATCACCAATATAAATTATAATTTTTTCAACTACCTGGTACCCCATTTCTTCAATTGCTGTCTGATAGTTGCTTAATTGCGTTTCGTATTTGGAATTGTGGACACCTGTTTTATAATCTAATAAGTATACTTTTTTATCAGGAGTAATCACCATACGATCTGGTTTAATGGTTCGCCCTTCTTTTTGAATAATTGTTTGCTCATTCAATACTTGATTCCCTTCTGCAAAATGATTAATTAATGATTCGTGTTTTACAATAGTAAGTATTGTTTGGTAAACAACTTCTTTCTGAGCATTGTGTATTAATCCATTTTCGAGAGCTTTTGTAACAGCTAAATCTATATCTTTTTGAGTTTTTACAAACGATAAAATTTCATGAATTACATTGCCGTATTCAATCGCTTTTTGCTGATGGGTTCCCCACATTAGCGCCTCTCGCTGAGCAATTTTGATATTCTTAGGGTTTAAAACTTCAGCCACAGAAGGTATGCTTTTAGTACTGTCTTCGTGTTTCTCTACCAAAGATAATTTTGCCGAGCTCCCCATCTCATACTCTAATTTATCCTCTTTATAAAATCCCAGTGCGATTAAATAATTAATAAAAAAAGCACACATATTATTCTTGGGCAATTCGCCTTTGCTTGATAAATTCTTGCTTGATATTATATACAATTGCTCTTCAGCTCTTGTTAAAGCAACATACAACACATTAATATTATCCAACAGTTCTTCTTGCTTTTTAATGGTGTATAATTCTAATGCATCTTCGCCAAATCCTTCTACAGCGCTGCTATTATCAATTAAAACTTTTGGCAATCCAACCGTTGCTTCCTCAGCATTCAACCATAATTTATCTTTGGGTTTACGACTGTAGTCTTCCTCGGCAAAAGGCATAATCACCACCGGAAATTCTAATCCTTTTGATTTATGAATGGTCATGATTCGGACAGCATTAGTGCCTTCAGGTGATGGAATGCTAAACTTTTCAGCACTTTTATCCCAAAAATCCAAAAAATCAGCAACTCCCGCTTGATTGCGAATGTCTCTTTCTAATACAATATCAAGAAAATACTGAACATAACTTGAAGCTCGAAGCGTTGGTTTGAGGAACTTACTCACTATAATTTCTACTGATTCATATAACGATTTTTTTCGAAGATTTTGAAATGACAAATCCAAATTAAATTGCAACAACCAATTTTCAAATTCCGTTTCTTGAACAATTTCTTTGCCTTTAGCTATAAAATCATGGACCGGTAAATGGTCTTGTGCGTGTAAAGCCAAATAATGTAAAAAATGTGCTTTGGCATCTATATCAGAACTGTTTTTAAGGTATTTTAATAGATGAATAATAAAACGGACTTCGGTCGCGTTTTGGATCATCAAGGTTTCAGATGACAATAGTGGAACACCTTGTTCTGTCAAATAATTTGCCACTGCAATTCCTTGTCCGCGTTTGCGAGTCAAGATCACAATGTCTTTGTACTCAAACCCTCTTTCGAGCACTTGGTTGATCGTATCCAAAGTAGCCCGGATATACATTTCGGTTTTATCTAATGCGTCTTCCGATTCCGTATTATCTGGAAGAAACGAAATATTCACATACCCTCCTGTTTTGGAATTTACTTTTTGATGACTGTGATTTTCATATAAATCTTTGTAATCCGGATGCTGAAATTCGTTAGCCAATAACTTAAAAAAACTATTGTTGAATTCTATAATTTTTGAATACGAGCGGTAATTGTATTCCAGCTGTGTTACTTTCTTGTCGGGATTATTGAATGGATTTTGATCTTTGCTCAATTCTATAAACTGCTCTGCTTTTCCTCCACGCCAGCGGTAAATAGATTGTTTGGGATCGCCTACAATCATCAAAGTTCCTTTATCTCCATATTCATCTTGACCCGAAAGTGCATTGTCAATTAGTGGAATTAAATTTTGCCACTGCATTTCCGAAGTATCTTGGAATTCATCAATAAAAAAATGACGGTAGCGTTCCCCCAAACGCTCATAAATAAATGGGGCAGGTTGGTTTTGAATTTCCCGATGAATTAATGCGTTAAATTCGGTTATGGATAGAATATTTTGTTCTTGCTGGATTTTGGCCAATTCATTGCTAACCGTGTTCAGTAAAGACAAAGGGGTGATATTTTTTAAGAAGGCTTTGTAAAAATAAATTTTCTCAAACAAAGCATAGACTTTTGACAAAACAGACAACAAATCAGGAACAATCGCTTCAATCAACTCGCGATCTTGAGCTGTTTTGTTAATAGCAATGTCATCCGGCTCGCGGAACATTTTATTTTTTGGATTGAATTTTCCTGCTTGAATACTTGCAATGTGATTAGGTAAAGTACCTCGCGAAAAAGATTTAAGGTCAATTCCTTTTTGTTCTATTAAAGCTGCGGCTTCATTACCTAAAGTAATTGTTTCTTTTTCTAATTCATCACAAATTCCAGCAAGTTTCTTTTTGATTTCGAGAAACTCGGTGATGGATTTGTCCTGAAAATGCGCGATTTCGTTTCGGTTGTTTTCATTCAAAACCAATTTTCCTGTTTCTAAAATCTCGCGCGAAATGTCCCAAGATTTGTCATCATCGGTCTTTTCCATGGTGAAATCAACTAATAAATTAGTCAAGATTTCGTCTTCACCCGCTTGCGCAATGATAGCATCTACGGCTTCAATTACTAAATTTTCGGTATCCAATGACACTTCAAAGGTCATTGGTAAATTCAAGTCGTGTGCAAAAGCACGAATTACTTTATGGGTGAATTTATCAATAGTCGAAATATCAAAAGCCGCATAATTATGAATGATGTGCTTGATGATTTGTTGCGACTTGGTTTTAATTTGAATGATGGAAAGCCCTGTATCCACAGATACGTCTTGCATTAATTCCTGTGCTTTTGACGACGGATTCTCTTTGGCAAATTCAGACAAACTTCCTACAATTCGGCTTTTCATTTCGTGTACCGCTTTGTTGGTAAACGTAATGGCCAAGATGTTTCGATACGCATCATTTTTGGGCGAGGTCAAGATAATTTTTAAATATTCTTTGACCAAGGCATAGGTTTTTCCTGAACCGGCAGAAGCGTCGTAAATCGAAAAGGAGTGTCTTTGCATAATTGGGTTTGTAAATCTATTCGAGTACTTAAAGGAAAACCCTAGCCCCGATTGAAGCGGAATCCTTTGCTGCTGGAGTTCAGCAGTAAAGATAGAGCGTAAAGCGGGAATGGCTTCGGAAAATTTTGGTTCAATTTAAAATTTGCACGAATAAAGTTTAAAAGTAGTATTTTTGCATCATGGAAACAAATAGACAGAAAAAAATAGGTGGCGTTATCCAAAAAGATTTGGTGGATATCCTGCAAGGTGAAGTGAGAAAAAACGGAATAACCAATTTGATTATTTCGGTATCCAAAGTAGCGGTGACATCTGATTTGTCTATAGCTACTATATATTTAAGTATTTTCCCTCAAGAGAAAGCCCAAGAAACTTTGGTGGCTATAAAATCCAATTCAACTTTGATTAAGCACGATTTGTCGCAACGCGTGCGTTTGCAATTGCGCAAAGTGCCCAATTTGGTTTTCTTCATTGATGATTCTTTGGACTACATCGAAAAGATCGACAAAGCACTAGCCAACCGAGATAATCCTATTGAAAACAGAGATCTTTTAGAAAAACGCAGACAATCATAAATTGAACTTCCCTCTTTATATAGCCAAACGATACAGCATCAGTACTAGCAAAAACAATGCTATTAACATCATTAATCGTATTGCTAGTATGGGAATTATCATTGGCGCACTAGCCCTTTTTGTGGTGCTGTCGGTTTTTAGTGGATTGAAAGAATTTAGTCTTTCATTTACCAATGCGATAGATCCAGATTTGAAACTCAGCCCAACTAAAGGGAAATCTATTTTGATTACACCCGAACAAGAACGCCAAATCAAAGAAATTGACGGTCTTGTTTCTTATTCCAAAATCATTGAAGAACGTGTGCTTTTTACCTTTGATGGCAAACAGCAAGTCACCTACTTAAAAGGGGTTGATAGTTTGTTTACCAAAGTCAATCCTATTGAAAAAAATCTTTTTAACGGCCAATGGTTGGCAAACAATACCAATCAAGTCGTAGTAGGTTATGGCATTGCACAAGAATTCTCGATGGGATTATTGGACTTCAATAGACCTTTAGAAGTTTTTGTTCCAAAACCTGGGAAAGGCGCTATCGAAAATCCCGAACAAGCATTCAATCAGTCCGTTTTATTGGCCATTGGAATTTATACAGTCAATGAAGATTTGGATTCCAAATATGTTTTTGCTGATTTAGGTCTTGCTCAAGAATTGTTAGAATATAAACCCAATCAAGTATCGGGATTGGAAATCAAAATTCAGAAAGGAGCCAATGAAAAAGCGGTTGTCAAGCAATTGCAGTCCATTTTCAACAATACAATCACGGTTAAAAATAGAGCGCAACTGAACGAATCGCTTTATAAAATGTTGAATACAGAAAACATTGCTGTTTACTTGATATTTACTTTGGTAATTGTGGTAGCGCTTTTCAACTTAATTGGCGCATTGATTATGATGATTTTGGACAAAAAAGGCAACTTGAAAACCTTATTTAACCTAGGAGTTGAAATCAAAGATTTGCGAAAAATATTCTTGCTTCAGGGTACATTGTTGAGTGTTTTTGGTGGAGTAATCGGATTGCTATTAGGAATTATTATTGTGGTGTTACAACAACAATTTGAGTTGGTTATGATTACGCCAACTATGCCTTATCCGGTAGTTTTTACTTTAGAAAATGTTTGGATTGTTTTGGCAACTATTATTTCTCTTGGTTTTATTGCTTCGCTGATTGCAAGTAGCCGTGTAAGTAAGAAGTTGTTGGATTAAATCCAATTATACAAACTCATAACCTGCATATACCTCTTCAATTTCTTTCATTACACTAAACAAATCTTCTGCTTCATCTGTGGTAACTAATTTTTGTTTGTAGTCTTTAAACGAATGAATGCCTTTAAAATAATTGGTGTAATGGCGACGCATTTCTACAATTCCCAAACGTTCTCCTTTCCATTCCATGGACCAAGTTAAGTGATTACGAGCGGCTTCTACTCGGTCAATAACAGTTGGTGTTGGCAAATGTTCGCCTGTTTTGAAGTAATGTTTGATTTCGTTAAAAATCCATGGATAACCAATTGCAGCACGACCAATCATAATGCCGTCAATGCCGTATTCATTTTTATATTGTAAGGCTTTTTCTGGCGAATCGATATCACCGTTCCCAAAAATGGGCATCGTAATTCTAGGATTATTTTTGACACGGGCAATGTGAGACCAATCGGAATGGCCTTTATACATTTGAGCTCGTGTTCGCGCATGGATCGATAAAGCTTGTACGCCAATATCTTGCAAACGTTCGGCTACCTCATCAATATTGATTGAACTTTCGTCCCAACCCAAACGGGTTTTTACAGTTACTGGCAAATTGGTACTGTCAATTACGGCTTTGGTCAACCGAATCATTAAATCTACATCTTTCAATACGCCAGCTCCTGCACCTTTGCACACTACTTTTTTAACTGGGCAACCAAAATTAATATCAATCAAATCAGGATTTACAGTTGAAACAATTTTTGACGATAACGCCATTGCTTCTTCATCTCCACCAAAAATTTGGATCCCTACAGGACGCTCATAATCAAAAATATCCAATTTTTGACGGCTTTTGATCGCATCGCGAATTAACCCTTCTGAAGAAATAAATTCCGAGTACATCATATCGGCGCCGTGCGTTTTACACAGTCTACGGAAGGGCGGATCGCTCACATCTTCCATAGGCGCGAGTAGTAAAGGAAAATCAGGTAATTCTATATTGCCAATTTTGATCAAGGTGCTAATTTTTGGCAAAGATAGTTAAGATAATTTAGTTTTGAAATTTAAACTCTAGCCTAACCTCCATTTGAAATTAATAATTAGTTTTACTAAAAATTATTGCCGGTAGTACCGTTTGATTTTTTATATTAATCACAAGCCTAATTCCAGGTTTACTAAATACCACTTAATAATGAAAAAAATAATTGTTGTTGGTTTTCTATTCTTTTTTATTAGTTCATGTAGCATTTTCAGCAGTTTAAATTCAAACACTTCAATTAAACCCAACGAAAGTTTTGTGCTTGGCAATAACGAACACCGATCTTTCAAAGTAGTATTGAAAAATGTGTCTAATCATGATCTAAGACTATTTATGGCGCCCATTTCAGGTGGCACTCACTCTCCCCTTATTGTTGCTCCAAACGAAATTGTAATAGTAAAAGCGGACAAAAACACGGCGTTAATTATTGAAAATAAATCAACCGAACCAGCCAATGTTGCTTTAAAAGTAACTGGCGACATCGGATTATCAATGGGTTATAAAAACTAATATTAAACAATTATGATAAAATTAATTTCAACCTTCGTTCTAGTATTCACTACTATTATTTGTAATTCGCAAATTATAGGTTCTGGAAAAACCAGTACCAAAACCTATGATTACAAAAATTTCGACAAAGTCTATTTTGAAGATGTAGATGGCAATATTGAAGTAGAAATTGGAAAAACTTGGAGCGTTATAGTAACCATTGATGACAACCTAGAAAGTCTATTACAATTCAAGGAAAATACGTCTGAACATGAATTAAAAATTCAATTTAAAGGCAACCGAAAGAATCGAATGTATATTGAAAATACGAACACAATTATTAAAATTACCCTACCTGAAGCAAGCGTAATTAAAAATGCAGGAAATAGTGATATTACCGTAAACAATATAATTGGACGGTATTTCAGAATAGAAAATACAGGAAATGGGAACGCTATTTTGAGTGGGGAAACCGACCAACTTGATATACAAAAAATCGGGAATGGAGACGTCGTTTCAGAAGCGCTCTTCGCAAAAAAAGGGAAGGTTAAAAACATAGGAAATGGTAATGTAGTTGTTAATGTATCTGAAGAAGTTTCTGGAAAACTATTCGGAAACGGTGATATCATTAATAAAGGACAAGCAAAATTTGGTTCCAATTCTACTAAAATTGGGAATGGTAAGCTGATTGACTAGTATTTCATATTGCTAAAACCCAAGTTTGACTTTTGATTTTTCGTGCTTTAATTTGAAAAAAACTATCAAAGTTTTACCCTATATTTGCAGACCAATAGCATTTTAATTGCTATTGTCCCGAAGTTTCGGGATTGAACTTGATATTGAAAGTGAATAAATGAAACACATTAGAAATTTTTGCATAATTGCCCACATTGACCACGGAAAAAGTACACTTGCCGACCGATTACTTGGCGCTACTCAAACTGTAACTGCTCGTGAAGAAAAAGCACAATTGTTGGACAATATGGACTTGGAACGTGAACGTGGAATTACCATTAAAAGTCACGCTATCCAGATGGAATACACTTACCAAGGTCAAGAGTATATCTTGAACTTAATTGATACTCCGGGCCACGTAGATTTTTCATATGAAGTTTCTCGTTCGATTGCGGCTTGTGAAGGTGCCCTATTGATTGTAGATGCCGCTCAAAGTATTCAGGCACAAACCATTTCTAATTTGTACTTGGCTTTAGAAAACGACTTGGAAATTATTCCGGTTTTAAATAAAGTAGATTTACCAAGTGCTAACCCTGAAGAGGTAAGCGACGACATTATTGATTTATTAGGCTGTAAGCTTGAAGATATTATTCATGCTTCAGGGAAAACTGGTTTTGGAGTTGAAAATATTTTGGCTGCCATTATCGAAAAAATTCCGGCACCAAAAGGAAACAAAGACGAGCCATTACAGGCATTAATCTTTGACTCCGTTTACAATCCTTTCCGCGGAATCGAAGTTATTTTCCGTGTCATTAATGGCGAAATCAAAAAAGGACAAAAAATTAAATTCATGGCTACAGGCAATGAATATTTTGCGGACGAAATTGGTACCCTAAAATTAAATCAGGTTCCGAAACAAGTAATTTCAGCAGGTGATGTTGGCTACTTGATTTCAGGAATTAAAGAAGCAAAAGAAGTAAAGGTAGGAGACACTTTGACCGATGCCAAAGACCCAACTAAAAATATGATTACAGGATTTGAGGATGTAAAACCAATGGTTTTTGCCGGAATTTACCCTGTAGACACAGAAGATTACGAAGACTTACGTTCGTCAATGGAAAAACTCCAATTGAATGATGCTTCGTTGGTTTTTGTGGCAGAGAGTTCGGCCGCTTTAGGATTTGGTTTCCGTTGCGGATTCTTAGGAATGTTGCACATGGAAATTATCCAAGAACGTTTGGAACGTGAGTTTGATATGACTGTTATTACTACAGTCCCTAACGTTTCGTATTTGGCTTACACCAAAAAAGATCCAGAAACACCACTTATTGTAAACAACCCTTCTGACCTACCGGAACCTTCTAAATTGGACCGCGTAGAAGAGCCGTATATAAAAGCAACCATAATTACTAAAGCCGATTTCGTTGGAAACGTAATGAGTTTGTGTATTGAAAAACGCGGACTAATTACCAACCAAACCTATTTGACTACGGAAAGAGTAGAATTGAATTTTGATATGCCATTGGCAGAAATCGTATTTGATTTTTACGACCGTTTGAAAACCGTTTCTAAAGGATATGCGTCGTTTGACTACTCTCCTATCGGAATGCGAACTTCTAAATTGGTAAAATTAGACGTACTGCTGAACGCCCAAACTGTAGATGCACTTTCTGCTTTGATTCACGAAGACAATGCCTATAATATTGGTAAAAAAATGACGGAAAAATTACGCGAATTGATTCCGAGACAGCAATTTGACATTCCAATTCAAGCGGCAATTGGAGCTAAAATTATCGCCCGTGAAACCATCAAAGCCTTACGTAAAGATGTTACAGCTAAATGTTATGGAGGTGATATTTCGCGTAAGCGTAAATTATTGGAAAAACAGAAAAAAGGAAAAAAACGTATGCGTCAAGTCGGAAACGTAGAAATCCCACAAGAAGCTTTTATGGCGGTATTAAAATTAAACGATTAACAAATTACGATATAAGAAGTTAAAACCCAATAGCGAAAGTTATTGGGTTTTGTTTTTCAAATCTGCTAATCAAAGCCTAAAAAACTTTGTACCTTTGCACCTTTAAACTTTGCAACTCCATTATGATTGAAGATAAAAACCCACAACGCACTAGTATTTCGCAATTAGGCGAATTCGGATTAATTGATCACCTGACTAAAAACTTTGCCATCACACAAGCTTCAACCCTAAAAGGAATTGGAGACGATGCCGCAGTCTTGGATTTTAAAGACAAAAAAGTAGTCGTTTCAACTGATATGCTAGTAGAAGGAGTTCATTTTGACTTGGCCTATATGCCCTTGAAACATTTAGGATACAAAGCAGTTGTTTCTAATGTGTCCGACATTTGCGCTATGAATGCCAAAGCGACACAAATCACAGTTTCTATTGCAGTATCCAATCGTTTCCCTTTAGAAGCCTTAGAAGAGTTATTTGAAGGAATTACTTTGGCTGCCAATGAATACAAAGTAGATGTTATTGGCGGAGACACTACCTCATCGCAAAAAGGGTTGATCATTTCAATCACTGCTATTGGCGAAGCGGATGAAGCAGAATTGACGTACAGAAATGGAGCCAAATCTACTGATTTATTAGTAGTAACAGGCGATATTGGTGCTGCTTATATGGGATTGCAAGTTTTGGAAAGAGAGAAACAAGTGTTTTTAGTAAACCCCAATTCGCAACCTGATTTGGATGCGTATACCTATTTAATTGAACGCCAATTAAAACCGGAAGCAAGAAAAGATGTACGCACTTTATTGCACGCTTTGGAAATCAAACCTACTTCCATGATAGATATTTCTGATGGCTTGTCGTCTGAAATTATTCATTTGTGCAAACAATCAAAAGTAGGATGTAATTTATACGAAGATAAATTACCATTAGATCCTCAATTCATTAATGTGTGTGAAGAATTTGATATCGACAGTACTACAGTAGCGATTAATGGAGGCGAAGATTACGAATTGCTTTTCACTATCACTATGGAAGATTTTGACAAAATAAAAGGCAATCCTAACTTCTCTATTATTGGACATATGACGCAAGAAAGCGAAGGCATTCATTTGGTGACCCGAGCCAATACTAAAATTCCGTTGAAAGCCAGAGGCTGGAATGCCATAACAGAATAATCATATTTACGATATACGATTTTTGATATACGATTTATACATTATTCGATAAATCAAAAAGTCCCAAACTCAATTGAATTTGGGACTTTTTTATTGTATGTTTCGTCTATTCGAAACTTAGTCATTCATTTTCATCAGCCAATTTTTCATTGACACTTCATTTTCGATAATGTTTTTCAAGTCGGTAATTTGAACACGGTCTTGTTTCATACTATCTCTGTGACGAATCGTTACGGTCTGGTCTTCGATTGTTTGATGGTCCACGGTAATACAGAAAGGAGTTCCTAAAGCATCTTGTCTTCTATAACGTCTTCCCACCGCATCTTTCTCATCATAGGTCACATTGAAATCCCATTTCAAATCGGCAATAATTTGATGTGCAATTTCTGGTAATCCATCTTTTTTAACCAATGGTAAAATTGCTGCTTTTGTTGGAGCCAAAACTGCTGGCAAACTCAACACAGTTCGTGTAGAACCATCTTCTAAAGTTTCTTCTTTTAACGAAGTCGCAAAAACTGCTAAGAACATTCTATCCAATCCTACAGAAGTCTCTACCACATACGGTACATAATTTTGGTTCAATTCGGCATCAAAATACTGTAATTTTCTTCCTGAATATTGTTCGTGCGCTTTCAAATCAAAATCGGTACGCGAGTGAATTCCTTCTAATTCTTTGAAACCAAAAGGGAAATCAAATTCGATATCTGCCGCCGCATTAGCATAATGTGCTAATTTTTCGTGATCGTGAAAACGGTATCTTTCTTTTCCTAAACCTAAAGACAAATGCCATTTTAAACGGGTCGCTTTCCAATGTTCGTACCATTGCATTTCTTCGCCTGGACGTACAAAAAATTGCATTTCCATTTGTTCGAACTCACGCATACGGAAGATAAATTGACGCGCTACAATTTCGTTTCTGAAGGCTTTACCAGTTTGGGCAATTCCAAAAGGCACTTTCATTCGCCCTGATTTTTGAACGTTCAAGAAATTGACAAAAATTCCTTGTGCCGTTTCTGGACGCAAGTACAGATCCATAGCCGAATCAGCAGAAGCGCCTAATTTAGTCCCAAACATCAAATTGAATTGACGTACTTCGGTCCAGTTTCTTGATCCTGACTCTGGACATGCAATTTCTAATTCTTCGATTAAGGCTTTTACATCTTCTAAATCTTCATTCCCTAAAGAACGTGCCATTCTTTCCAGAATTTCTCTTTCCTTGGCTTTGTATTCCATGACACGGGCATTGGTAGTCACAAACTCTTGTTCGTTAAACGCCTCTCCAAAACGCACACGTGCTTTTTCGATTTCTTTGATTGCTTTTTGATTTAGTTTTTCAGCATAATCTTCAATCAAGACATCGGCTCTATATCTTCTTTTTGAATCTTTGTTATCAATCAACGGATCGTTAAACGCATCCACGTGACCTGATGCTTTCCAAGTAGTTGGGTGCATCAAAATGGCGGCGTCCAATCCAACGATATTCTCGTTCATTTGCACCATTGATTTCCACCAATATTCGCGAATATTTTTCTTTAATTCAACTCCGTTTTGTGCATAATCATAAACTGCACTCAATCCATCGTATATTTCGCTTGACGGAAAAATAAATCCGTACTCTTTTGCATGCGAAACGACATTCTTAAATAAATCTTCTTGTTTTGCCATAGTAGTGCAAAAATATAAAAAGTGTCCTTAAAAAAAAGGAAATAGTTAAAGTTTGAATCACTGATTTCCTTATTTTTATATATCCAAACCCAAATCTTATGTTCAAAAGCCTCCTTCATTTATTTTTTCCGCCTGTTTGTGCGGGTTGCAAAACCGTTTTGGTTGCCAACGAAAATGTAATTTGCACCAAATGCCGACATGAAATACCCCTTACCCAAAACCATTTGAACTCAGAAAATGAAGCAATTAAGAAATTTTATGGACGAATACCTGTTGAACACGTTTCGGCTTTAGTGTATTTCCATAAAAAAGGAATTGTACAAGAATTAATTCATTGTTTAAAATACCGAGGACAAGAAGACATAGGGACCGTTTTAGGCGAATGGTATGCCGAAGAACTAATAAGCAGCCAATTACTTCAGACAGTAGATACAATTATTCCAGTGCCATTGCACCCTAAAAAATTACGCGAACGTGGGTATAATCAGGTAACTGAATTTGGAAATGCACTAGCAAAAAAATTAGGGATTCCCTTAAACAATAGTATTTTATTTCGGCAAGTGTATTCCAAAACACAATCGCAAAAAAATCGGTTGAGCAGAACTGAAGGTATCGATACTATTTTTGATGTTTCTTTCGACGAAAAAGACCATAATAAACATTTCCTTTTGATTGACGATGTAATTACCACAGGGGCAACATTAGAAGTTTGTGCCAAAGCGTTGTTAAAGATTCCTGGAACCAAGATTAGCATTGTTTGTATGGCTATGGCCGATTCTTAAAAATAAAATTATAATCCAATTGCTTTTTCTATTTCAAGTTAATTGCCTAATTTTGAATTCACTTTTTAATTTTCACTTAAAACAATTATATCATGGCTTTTGAATTAGCACCATTACCTTATGCTTACGATGCATTAGAACCGCACATTGATGCACGCACTATGGAAATTCACCATACAAAACACCACAATGCGTATACTACTAACTTAAATGCAGCAATTGCTGGAACTGATTTAGAAGGTAAAACGATTGAAAATATTTTAATCAATTTAGACAAAACCAATGGGGCTGTTCGTAACAATGGTGGTGGTTTTTACAATCACAATTTGTTCTGGTCTGTAATGACTCCAAACGGTGGTGGTTTACCAACAGGTGAATTATTAGAGGCTATCGAAGCATCTTTTGGAACTTTTGAAGAATTCAAAGCTAAATTTGCTAAAGCGGGAGCTACACAATTTGGTTCAGGATGGGCATGGTTGTGTGTTCATAAAGGCGGGAAATTAGACGTTTGTGGAACACCAAATCAAGATAATCCATTAATGCCAGAAGTAGGTTGTGGAGGAACTCCAATCCTTGGAATGGATGTTTGGGAACACGCTTATTATCTACACTACCAAAACAGAAGACCTGATTATATCGAAGCATTTTTCAATGTAATCAATTGGACCGAAGTAACAAGACGTTTTGTTTTAGACAAATAATCGAATTTGTATACAAATAAAAATCCGCTGATGATCTCAGCGGATTTTTTTATGTCCTCATTATTCTATACTTTATAAAATAAAAGAGGAGGAATTGCTTCCTCCTCTTTTGCCCCAAATCTACCATAAACTTAACCTTCTAATGTAAATGGTAGCGTAAATATATCTATACAGAACTTGCTTTGTAATTAATTTAAATGAACGCCTTAAATTATCGACAAAGCGTTTCTTTTAATCTAATAGGCTCTTGCATCTTTACCTTCATAGAAATTCATGAAAGCACGATTTACTACTCGATTTCCTCCTGGAGTTGGATAATCTCCTGTAAAATACCAATCTCCTAAATTTTTAGGACAAGCAATATGTAAATCTTCTACCGTTTGGAAAATGATTTTTACTTCGGCATTGATTTCTGGCGAACTCAACATCTCTGCAATTTTATCTGAGATTTCTTCTGGTGTAAAAGGCTCATAAATAGCTGTTACATAATTGACAACTTCCGCATCTTTGAAATTTTCTTGCGCTTTACATTTGGCATACACCTCATCCACTATATGGTATAAGTTGCGCTCTTTTAACAATGCTAAAGCCGCTCTAAAGGCAACCAACCCTTCTAGTTTTGCCATATCAATTCCGTAACAATCTGGATAACGAATTTGTGGTGCCGAAGACACTATGACAATACGTTTAGGTTTCAAACGATCCATCATTTTGATGATACTCATTTTCAACGTAGTTCCACGAACAATACTATCGTCGATAATAACCAAATTATCGGTAGGTTTAATCACTCCATAAGTTACATCATAGACGTGAGCCACTAAATCGTCACGACTACTATCTTCCGTAATAAAGGTTCTTAATTTAGCATCTTTGATCGCCACCTTTTCCGTACGGATTTTCACCTTCAAAAGTTCTTGCAAGGTTTGTTCCGTTAAGGTACTTCTATTCTTTAAAATGTAATCATTTTTTCTTTGGTTCAAGAAATCCTGAGCCGCTTCTACTAATCCGTAAAAAGAGGTTTCAGCTGTGTTTGGAATATATGAAAATACCGTATTATCTGTGTCCTGATCAATCGCATTTAAAACCGATGGCAAGATTAATTTTCCTAGTTTTTTTCTTTCTTGATAAATCTCTGCATCACTTCCTCTTGAAAAATAGATGCGCTCAAATGAACAGGCTTTTTTCTCGATGGGGGTTAAGATTTGTTTCATCGAAATATCACCACCTTTTTTAATTATCAAGGCACTTCCTGGATCAATTTCTTGAACACTTTCGAAAGGTACATTAAATACAGTTTGAATTACCGGGCGCTCTGAAGCCACCACCACTACTTCATCATCTTGGTAAAAATAAGCTGGACGAATTCCCGCTGGATCTCTAAACACAAAGGCATCTCCGTGTCCTAACAATCCCGCCATAGCGTATCCTCCATCTAAATTTTTAGAAGAACGGTTTAAAATTTTAGCAATATCCAAACGATCGGCTATAACTGGAGAAGCTTCTCTTTTATTCAAGCCCATCTCTTTACATTCTTGATACAATTGCATCACTTCTTTGTCTAAGAAATGACCGATTTTTTCCATTACAGTTACCGTATCGGCCATCTCTTTAGGATGTTGTCCTAGCTCAATAAGATTTTGGAATAACTCTTTAACATTCGTCATATTAAAGTTTCCTGCCAGAATCAAGTTTCGGTGCATCCAATTGCTTTGACGCAAGAAAGGGTGTACACTTTCAATACTATTTTTACCAAACGTTCCATAACGAACGTGTCCCAAAAACAACTCACCTAAATAAGGAATATTCTCTTTTTGTAACGCCACATTGTTAGCATATTCAGGATGATTGGTCATCTCCTCATTGATACGCTCGTTGATCTGAGCAAATACATCTTGAATAGGTTGCGAAGCGTTAGAACGCACACGACTAATGTAACGCTGACCTGGTTCTACATCAAACTTAATACTTGCAAAACCGGCTCCATCTTGACCTCGGTTGTGTTGCTTTTCCATCATCAGATACATTTTTTGTATCCCGTAGAAAGCGGTGCCGTATTTTTCTTTATAGAATTCAAGCGGTTTCAAAAGCCTCACTAAGGCTATTCCACATTCGTGTTGTAAAGCGTCGCTCATTGGTGTATTGTAATTGGTTGTGTTGTTTTATTTTTTATAAAAAATGCCCCGAAAATTTCGAGGCATGAGTCATTATAATTCGATATCAAATTGTGTCAATGATTTGAATTGTTGCAATCTAGACACTACTTCTTTTTTATCCAAAGCAAGCATTCTTTCTGTTCCAAATTTCTCCACACAGAAGGATGCTAAATTAGATCCGTAGATTACTGCATTTTTCATATTGTCAAACGATACGTTTTCGCTTTGCGCTATGAATCCAGTGAATCCACCTGCAAAAGTATCTCCTGCTCCAGTTGGATCAAATACTTCTTCTAAAGGCAAGGCCGGTGCAAAGAATATGTTTTCGTTGTGAAATAATAATGCCCCGTGCTCTCCTTTTTTGATGACCACATATTTAGGTCCCATGGTATGAATTTTAGCAGCTGCTTTCACTAACGAATATTCGCCAGATAATTGTCTTGCTTCCTCATCATTAATTGTGATCACATCAATACGCTTCATCACGTCTAATAATTCTGGCAAAGCGCAATCCATCCAAAAGTTCATCGTGTCTAAAACGACTAATTTTGGTTTCACTTCCATTTGATCTAAAACGCTGCTTTGTACCAAAGGATGCAAATTTCCTAACATTACTACATCGGCATCTTTGAAATTTTGAGGGACTTTAGGTTGGAAATCGGCCAAAACATTTAGTTCGGTAGCCAATGTGTCTCTTGAATTCAAATCGTTGTGGTACAAGCCACTCCAAAAAAAGGTTTTGCCGCCTTTAACGATTTCAAGTCCTGAAATGTCAATATTTCGAGCCGTCAATAAATCCAAATATTCTTGTGGAAAATCGTCTCCTACTACAGAAACAATAGCCGATTGTAAATTAAAAAAAGAAGCTGAAAGACCAATGTAAGTTCCTGCTCCACCTAAAATTTTATCTGTTTTACCAAACGGAGTTTCAATCGCGTCGAAAGCCACCGTTCCAACAATCAATAATTTGTTCATTATTTTAGTTTCGAAATTAAGGTGCAAAGATAGTTTATAAGTTTTAGAGTTGCAAAGGTTCAAAGTGGCAAAATGAAGAGAATTTTACATTCTTAAAATCGGTGTATTACAACAACTTCGCGTCTTCTTTTTCATAGAATTCATCCACCGAAAGTTGTTTTTGAGTTGAAGCCATAACGGCCAATTCATCGCAACGCTCGTTTTGTGGATGGTTATTATGCCCTTTTATCCATTTAAAATCGACTTGGTGTTTTTTGTAGATGATTAAAAATCGTTTCCATAAGTCGGGATTTTTTTTGCCAACGAATCCTTTTTTCTCCCAACCAAAAACCCATTTTTTCTCAACCGAATCGACTACATACTTGGAATCAGAAACCACAAGTACTTTAGTGTTTGGATTTTTTAATTTTTCAAGTCCCACAATGACGGCTAACAATTCCATTCTGTTGTTCGTTGTATGTCGAAATCCTTCGAAAAATTCTTTTTTATACGGTTTACCCACCCATTCCATCACCACACCATAGCCTCCAGGACCTGGATTTCCCTTGGCAGCGCCATCGGTATAAATATGTACTTGGTGTGACATTGATTGGATTATGAATTTAAGGGTTAAGAGTTTTCAAAGGTACAGATGAATTACGCTTAGATGCTACTATCTCTTAGTTAGCAACTCTTCAATTACTGCTGGGAAATGAGCTTGCTCCAATTCGTGAATTTTAGCCGCTACTACTTCGGGGGTATCGCTAATTAAAACCGCTACTTCTTTTTGAAAAATGATATTTCCTTCATCATAATTTTCATTGACATAATGAATGGTAATACCTGTTTTGGATTCTTTATTTTCTACTACAGCGCGATGTACGTGCATTCCGTACATGCCTTTCCCTCCGTATTTAGGCAATAATGCTGGATGAATATTAATTATTTTGTCGGGATACGCAGCTACAATCGATTCTGGAAATTTTAATAAAAATCCAGCTAACACAATTAAATTAGGTTGAATACGATTGATTTCTTGTAGTATTTTTCCTGTTTCTAAATCGTTTTTGGTAAAAACGTGAGAAGGAACTTGATATTTTTCGGCGCGTTGTATTACCTGAGCATCCGCTTTATTTGTAAATACAATTGCTACCGAAGCAGTGTTTGTAGCTTTAAAATGACGAATAATATTTTCTACATTAGTACCCGAACCAGAAGCAAATAGTACGATTTTTTTCATGTTTACAAACAATTTATTATGCAAAAAAAGGCATAAAAAACGGAAAAAAATAGCGATCGGAAAGCTTTGTTAAAATAAATTTTATATTTTCGTTTGCACATTTATTAACTAAATAGTTGTTTTAAAATAAAGTTTTTTATTTTTGCCAACAAATTAAATTTTAAAATTAAAGACTATGTCAGACATTGCATCAAGAGTAAAAGCGATTATCGTAGACAAATTAGGTGTTGACGAAAACGAAGTTGTAACAGAAGCTAGCTTCACAAATGATTTAGGGGCTGACTCCTTAGACACTGTAGAGCTTATCATGGAATTCGAAAAAGAATTTGATATTCAAATTCCAGACGATCAAGCAGAAAACATTGCAACTGTAGGTCAAGCAATCTCTTACATCGAGGAAGCTAAAAAATAATACTTAAACACCCGATACATTAGTGTACTCGGGTGTTATTATTTTTAATAAATTTAAATTAGTGATTGACTTTCAATCAAAAAACATATATAATTCAGCACCCACAGCTCTTTTGTAATACTAATACAAAAAAGAAATCGTGGGTTTTGTTTGTTAAAAGATAAAAATACAGAAGCTATGGAATTACGTCGCGTAGTTGTTACAGGTTTAGGAGCGCTTACTCCTATTGGAAATAACATTCAAGAATATTGGGACGGACTAATTAATGGTGTTAGTGGTGCTGCACCTATCACTTATTTTGATGCTTCAAAATTCAAAACTCAATTTGCTTGCGAATTGAAAAATTTCAATGTTGAGGAATTTATCGACAGGAAAGAGGCAAGAAAAATGGACCGCTATGCGCAATATGCCGTAGTTTCTTCTACAGAAGCTATGAACGATGCTAATTTTGATATGGAAAAATTAGATAAAGATCGTGCAGGTGTGATTTGGGGATCCGGTATTGGTGGTTTGGAAACATTTCAAATTGAAGTGTTGAATTTTGCTGCTGGTGACGGCACTCCAAAATTCAATCCATTCTTCATTCCAAAAATGATTGGAGATATTGCATGTGGGCACATTTCGATTAAATACGGATTTAGAGGGCCAAACTTTGGAACTGTTTCTGCTTGTGCTTCCTCAACCAATGCAATTATTGATGCTTTCAACTATATTCGTTTAGGTCATGCGGATGTAATGGTAACGGGAGGTTCTGAGGCGGCAGTAACCATTGCAGGTATGGGAGGTTTTAATGCGATGCACGCCCTTTCTACTCGTAATGATGATCCAAAAACAGCATCAAGACCAATGGACAAAGACCGTGACGGATTTGTACTTGGTGAAGGAGCTGGAGCATTAATCTTAGAAGAATACGAACACGCTGTAGCGCGTGGCGCAAAAATATATTGTGAAATTGGCGGAGGCGGTATGTCAGCCGATGCGTATCATATTACTGCACCACATCCTGAAGGATTAGGAGCTAGAAATGTAATGTTGAACTGTTTGAGAGATGCTGGATTACAACCAACAGATGTTGACGGGGTTAACATGCACGGAACTTCAACTCCACTTGGAGATTTAGCCGAGTCAAAAGCCATCGAGCAAGTTTTTGGAGATCATGCTTACACGATGAATTTGAATTCAACTAAATCGATGACAGGTCACCTTTTAGGGGCTGCTGGAGCAATTGAAACCATTTCGTCTATTCTTTCTTTGAAATACGGAATTATTCCTCCAACTATTAACCATTTCACAGACGATGAAAACATCGATCCAAAATTAAACTTCACTTTTAACAAAGCTCAGAAAAGAGACGTTAAAGTATTGATGAGTAATACTTTTGGTTTTGGTGGACACAATGCTTGTGTATTGGTTAAAAAATTAGATATCTAAAATAGTACTATGCGTATTATTAAAAAAATATTTTCGAAATCCCGTTCTCTTGAAGACGGGATTTTTTTTGGTGCTATCGAAAAAATCCTTGGTTTTGCGCCTAAAAATATTGATTTTTATAAAAAAGCTTTCACACATCGTTCCTCAAATAGGTTAGACGAAGTGGGTAACCCTCTTAATTACGAACGTCTAGAATTTCTTGGTGATGCAATGTTAAGCGCAGTAATTGCTGGGCATCTCTTTAACAAAGCGCCAACTGGAGACGAAGGCTATTTAACAAAAATGCGCTCCAAAATTGTCAGCAGAGAACATTTAAATGAATTAGGAAAAGACCTAAATTTGGTTCAGTTTGTTGAGAGTAAAGTGCCTGTTCAGCATTTTGGCGATAACATTCATGGCAACATTTTTGAATCCTTAGTTGGTGCTATTTATTTAGACAGAGGCTATGAATTTTGTGAAAAATTCATTCAAAAAAGAGTCATACTGCCTTATGTAGATATAACACGATTAGAAGGCAAAGTCATTAGCTACAAAAGTTTAGTAATTGAATGGTGTCAAAAAGAAAAAAAACAATTTCATTTTGACATTTTTGAAGACAATGGCATCGATGGCGAAAGACTCTTTGGAGTAAAATTAAGCATTGACGAAAAAGTAGTTGCAAAAGCCCGAGCAACTTCAAAAAAGAAAGCAGAAGAAAAAGCATCTCAAAGAGCTTATTTTGCATTTCAAGAAAAAATAGATAAAAAATAATACGATTTTCTACAATCTATAACGTTTTCGTTGATAATTTAACAAAAACATCAAGCTTTTCAAGTCTCTTACTACGTTAGAAATAGTATATTTACACCTCATTTTACGATGTAATGGCAATACATAAATTAGATCTTGACGAATTCGACGAAATAGATTATCATTTAATTGCTATTCATACAACATTGGAAGATTATCGATTGGCTTATTTTATCAATCAGCATCTTCCAATTAATTTAAGTAAAAGCAAAGAAGAAATTCTCATTAGTATCAAAGAAGGGGAAACTCAATTTTCGAGATTTTACTTCGATGACGAAGATAATTTTATTTCTTGGAATTTAATTCAAAACAAGAATGAAGTTATTGGACAAAAAGAAAAAATAAACCAAGATTTATTTTCAAATAGTAGTCAGGAAGTTGCCACAAAAGTGTTTTTACTTCCCGAACTGAAAAAAGTGGATTATTTTTTAAAAATTGAAAGTGACGATGATCTTGAAATAGCAGCTATCGTAAAAAAACTAAAAACAATAAAAAGTCTTTCAACTGTTTATGTAGTAGAGACTGAAAATATAAAATCTAAAAACAATTTAATTTTTTAATAGAAATGCTTAAAACAAACAAAAAAACAAAAATTGTAGCCACACTTGGACCTGCATGTAGTACAAGAGAAATCATCAAAGACATGATTGAGGCAGGAGTTAATGTATTTAGAATAAATTTTTCGCATGCTGATTATAATGATGTTAAAGAGCGTATAAGTACTATTCGCAGCATCAATGAAGAATATGGTTATACTACTGGTATTTTAGCCGACTTACAAGGTCCTAAACTTCGTGTAGGAGTTATGGAAGAAGGTGTAGTAGTTAACGATGGAGATTTAATTACGTTCACAACTGCTGAAGATATCATTGGTACCAAAGAAAGAGTTTTCATGAAATACCAAAACTTTCCAAACGATGTAAATCCAGGAGAAAGAATTTTGTTAGATGACGGAAAATTGATTTTCGAAATTGTTTCAACTGACAAGAAAACAGAAGTTGTTGCTAAAGTAATTCAAGGTGGCGAATTGAAATCTAAAAAAGGAGTTAACCTTCCAAATACTAAAATTTCACTTCCTGCATTGACTGAAAAAGATATTGCCGATGCGATTTTTGCTATTGGTCAACAAGTAGATTGGATTGCGCTTTCATTTGTGAAAACACCAAGAGATTTGCAAGACCTTCAAGAATTAATCGCTGAGCACTCTGAATTTAAAATTCCAATTATTGCCAAAATCGAAATGCCAGAAGCATTAGAGAACATGGACAAAATTGTAGCTTATTGTGATGCTTTAATGGTAGCTCGTGGTGATTTAGGAGTGGAACTTCCGGCTCATGAAGTACCATTAGTACAAAAAGAATTAATTGTTAGAGCTAAAACGGCTCGTATTCCAGTAATTGTGGCAACGCAGATGATGGAAACGATGATTACTAGTTTAACTCCCACTCGTGCAGAGGTTAATGACGTAGCCAACTCGGTTATGGATGGTGCTGATGCCGTAATGCTTTCTGGAGAAACAGCAGCAGGAAATTATCCTGTTCAAGTTATCCAAAAAATGACACAAATCATTGAAGCGGTAGAAGATTCTCCGCTAATCAAAGTACCTCAAAATACACCACAAGTTAGAACGAATCGTTTTATTACTAAAACAATCTGTCAACATGCAGCGCAAATGGCTAACGTAATCAAAGCGAAAGCAATTTGTACTTTAACAAATAGTGGGTATACTGCTTTCCAAATTTCATCATGGAGGCCGTCAGCACATATTTTAGTTTTTACATCTAACAAAAGAATCTTAACGCAATTGAACCTTTTATGGGGAGTTAAATCTTTTTACTATGCTAAATCTGTAAGTACAGATGACACGGTAACTGATGTGAATGAAATTGCAAGACAAAAAGGATTTGTTGAGAAAGGTGATTTCTTAATCAACTTAGCAGCAATGCCAATTACTGACAAAGGAATGGTAAATACCTTACGAGTTTCTGAAATAGAATAATAAACTTCTATATTTTTATAAAAAGCCCTCTAGATGAGGGCTTTTTTATTGTAAAAATTTTATGAATAATTAAACATTTAGTTGTCAAAATATATTTACTTTTGATACACTAAATCTAAAAATATTATGAGTACAAATTCTAAAAACCCGTTCTTAAACAATAGAATCTTTACTTCATCCAAAGAAGAGGTTCATGAAGCAACAATTATTGGTCACGAACAAACAATGACCATAGCTGGTACAATGAACAAAAGTTTAATTTTGTTCTTATTGTTAACTGCAGCCGCCATGGTGACTTGGTGGATGGCAGCAAACGGTCAAAGTCCAATGGTTCCAATGATAGGAGGCGCAATAATGGGACTAATACTAGTAGTTATTGCTACATTTAAACCCCAACTTTCTGGGTATTTAGCTCCAGGTTATGCCGTATTTGAAGGCTTATTCATCGGTGGTATTTCGGCTATTTTTGAATTAAAATTTCCAGGTATTGTTACCCAAGCTGTTGGAGCAACTTTAGTGACTTTTGCCGTTTGTTTGGGATTGTACAAATTCAAAATTGTTCAAGTTACTGAACGTTTTAAATCTATTGTAATAGCAGCAACTTTAGCCATCGCTACTTATTATTTAATTTCATGGTTAGTTTCTTTGTTTACTAGTTTTACACCTGTACACCACGGTAATTCGATGATGAGTATTGGAATCAGCGTTTTTGTTATTGTAATTGCTGCCATGAATTTATTCTTGGACTTTGACCAAATTGAAGAAGGTGCCAACAGAAAAATGCCAAAATATATGGAATGGTATGGCGCAATGGGATTAATGATTACATTGGTTTGGCTGTACATGGAATTCTTGCGATTATTGTCAAAACTAAACAGCAGAGACTAAACGCAACTCTTCTAAATAAACAAAACCCCGTCTCGTTTTCATGATGGGGTTTTATTTTAAAAAGCAAACTGCAATTGTACTACCACTGTTTTCTTTTGTTCCGTATTCAAATTACTTAAAGATATTCCGAGTAAGCGAACGGAATCTTTCATTCGCTCTTGATACAATAGCTCTTTTACATTTTCAAGAATCAAGCCTTTATCAGCAATAAAATAGGGTACTGTTTTGCTACGTGTTTGTTGCGAAAAATCGCTGTATTTTATTTTTAAGGTTACCGTTTTACCAGCAATATTTTGTTTCTTCAAACGGCGCTCTAAACTGGTTGCAATTTTTTCAAGTTGTTCCAACATGAAAATTTCAGAAGACAAATTGGTGTCAAAAGTATGCTCAGCAGCCACTGATTTTGTAATTCGATCCGGTTTTACTTCGCTATCGTGAATACCGCGAACCACATGATAATAAAAAGCTCCTGATTTTCCAAAATGAGTCGATAAAAATTCTAATGTTTTACTTTTCAATTCCAACCCCGTGAAAATTCCCAATTGGTACATTTTTTCAGTCGTGACTTTACCTACTCCATAGAATTTTCGAATTGGTAATTCTTCTAAAAATGACATCACCTCATCAGGGTTAACTGTTTTTTGACCATTGGGTTTATTATAATCACTAGCAATTTTGGCTACAAATTTATTGACTGAAATTCCTGCAGAAGCTGTTAAGCCTACTTCATTCAAAATACGAGTTCTAATTTCTTGCGCTAATAAAGTTGCACTAGGATTTCCTTTTTTATTATAAGTAACATCTAAATAGGCTTCGTCAAGCGAAAGTGGCTCAACCAAATCAGTATACTCATGAAAAATAGCATGTATTTTTTTTGAAATTTCTTTATAACGATCAAAACGCGGCTTTACAAAAATAAGTTCTGGACAATTTTTTTTTGCCAAAACACCGCTAATAGCACTTCGTACACCAAACTTTCTAGCTTCGTAACTTGCTGCAGCAACAACGCCTCTGTTTTCCGAACCACCAACAGCAATGGGCTTGCCTCGTAAATCAGGATTATCCATTTGCTCCACAGAAGCATAAAACGCATCCATGTCGATGTGAATGATTTTCCTATTATGATTAATTTCTGACATGAAGCAAATTTATATAAAAAGGTTTAGTCAAAATCCCCTAACTTTGAAATCAGGAAATCCAATTCAATATGATTGAAATAGAAAGAAAATTTTTAGTCACTTCAGACGCATTTAAAAGCGACGCTTTGTGCAAAAACCATATTGCTCAAGGCTATTTGAATTCAACTCCAGAACGTATCGTACGAGTGCGCATAAAAGGCGGCGCAGGATATCTCACTATAAAAGGAAAATCAAATGAAATGGGGCTATCTCGTTTTGAATGGGAAAAAGAAATTCCTCTTGCAGAAGCTAAAGCACTTTTACTACTTTGTGAAAAGGGAATAATTGAAAAAATTCGTTACGAAGTACAAGTGGGTAAACACCTATTTGAAGTAGATGAATTTTTTGGAGAAAACGAAGGGCTACTTCTTGCAGAAGTGGAACTACAATCGGAATCAGAATTTTTTGAAAAACCAAATTGGCTGGGCAATGAGGTAACGCAAGACCAACGCTACTACAACTCCTATATAAGCAAACGTCCTTTTACAAGTTGGTAATTTAGTTTTCTATAATCTCCATTTTTACACGCAACATTCCGCTTCTTTTATTCTCCGCAAGTTCCATAAAAGCACGTCTTGTTAAGTCGATTTCTTTGGATCGCACAAAAGGACCTCTATCAGTAATTTCTACAATAACCGATTTACCATTGGCTTCATTAGTCACTTTTACTCTAGTACCAAATGGGAGTTTTTTGTGTGCTGCCGTATATCCATTATTACTAAATTTTTTACCGCTAGTAGTGCGTCTTCCGTTAAATTTATCGGCATAATAAGAAGCGATAACCGACTTTTTAAACGCTTTTAGCTGAAGTGGTTTTGATGGTACACTATCCGTTACTATTGTAATCTCGGCAGAAGTAGTTTTGTTTTTTTTGACTGTATCTTTTGCTATTGATTGCTTTTGCTTACTTTGAGTTGGCACTTGGCTCCAAACCAATCCAACCACAAAAACAACACATAACAGTATCAAACCTTTTTTCATGTTTGGTGTTTTTTATTAAAATAAATGGGATAAAAAAAGTCCTTATTAGGACTTTATTATTAGAACCATAAACTCCACGGAATTCTACTTAAGATAAGCACTAAACCTACACCATAAAAAATGGCTATAGATTTGAACTTGGCTTCATTAGTAGTTGCTTTTTTATGTTTTGACCAACCCATAGTAATCAAAACAATAGCAATGATATTAACTAAAGGATGTTCTAAAGAAGTTAAGCGGTAGGCCTCGTTTTTCATTTGTCCAAAAACAGCCGACCCTAGTGGAGATAAAAAATACAACACTAAACCTACTAACAATTGAATATGGGTTCCTATTAAAGCAAATAAGGCTATTTTAAGGTCTTTGGCTGTAAATTCCTTTTGAGATGATTTCCCAATAAAAGAGTTTGCCACCGCTATAACTAAAACCAAAATGGCTAAATACGCCCATCCTGAATGAAATTTTTGTATAAAATTGTACATGTTTTTTATTTTATTGAATTTCAAATATAGTAAAAAATTGGTACAAAAAAAACGGCATCCTCATTTAATGAGAATGCCGCTTATTAATTAATTTAGAAATTATTTACCGAAAATATATCTAAGTGTGAACTGTGCAGTCCATACATCAAATACACTTGCATTTTTTTGGAAAGTATCTCTAATTAAAGATCTATTCCCATTAGCATCAGTTTGAGTTGCTAATTTATAAACTGGTACGTTTCCTGACGTAGTTGTACTATAAGTTAAAGGATTTGTTGTTGTAACCCTTTGAGAAATACCCCAATCTTTATTCAATAAATTTCCGAAATTCAAGATATCTGCTCTGAATTGAAAGTTATTCTGTTTTCCTGCAATTTTAATATAAAAATCTTGAGTAACAGAGAAATCAACTCTATGCAACATT
The DNA here is from genome assembly GCA_046048915.1 of Bacteroidota bacterium. Classification (GTDB taxonomy): domain Bacteria; phylum Bacteroidota; class Bacteroidia; order Flavobacteriales; family Flavobacteriaceae; genus Flavobacterium. Next base: position 35,427 of record JBJOFE010000019.1, read on the forward strand.
GGTAAAACTCTAGCATTACGATCTACATATTGACCTCTTTTAGTTCTTAAATAAGAATCTTGATTGATAAAACCTTCAAATGCAGCTTGTTGATCTGCTGAAGTATAAACAACTACATTTCCTGCAGTTGTATTTCTAATTGAAGAGTTAAAATCAGAAGCAATAATATTAGCAAATTGAATATCTGATCCTTTTAAAGGCACATACATCAAATCATTAAAACTTGATCCATCACCATTCATATCACCTCCGTAAGAGAAAGTAAATGCACCAGTTTGTTCACCAATATATCCTAAATTGAATGATGTTGAACCACCGTAGGTACCACCGTAATTGATTTTGTAACCAAGAATACCAACTAATCTATTTGGAGTATTGTTATTTGAATTAGATAACATTAAATCATTGTTACCATTCACTGATCTAGCTCCAGTCCATGATCCAGCTGCAATTGATCCAGCTGACATTAAATCAGTTGCTTTTGATCTAGTATAAGCTAAAGATCCCCAGAAACCATTTGAATAAGGGTATTCTAATTTAAATGTTGTAGAATAAAAATAACCTTCATTTGTATTTTCTAATACTACTGCACTCGATACATTATCATTAATTCTATTTCCGTTATCGCTTCTTGCGTATCTTGGCCTATTGTCTGGCCCAGAAAAAGTCCCTACTGGTTGCTCAAGGTTAGCATTGTAATAATTAATAGCATTAATGTTTTTACTGTAAATCCCTTCAACTGTTGCTACTAAACCAAAAGGTAATTTTTTATCAATTGCAAAGTTCGTTTTCCAAGTTTGAGGAAATTTGAAATTTCTCTCTGATAGAGCTAATTCGATTGTTGTTGGTAAAGCTGCTACAGCAGGAGTAAAATACTGTTGCGGATTTGGTGTAAATCCATATCCCCCAGCTGTCAATGCAGCACCACTAGCATCTACAAACCCAGTTAAGACTCCGTTGTTACCAACAGCATTCGATAAAAATACAGCTGGTGGGCGACCTGTGAAAATACCAGTTCCTCCTCGGAATTGAGTAGTTGAATCATCGTATAGATCATAGTTGAATCCGAATCTTGGTTCAAACAAAACCTGAGTATCTGGCATGTTACCCGTATTGAATTTTTGACCGTTAGCGAATGTTAAGGTATTTACTAATGGATTTTCTAATGCAGTATCTGCAAAAGACACAGCAGTAGCTCTAATTCCAAAAGTTAATCGTAAGTTATCCAATGGCTTATACTCGTCTTGTGCATACAAATCAAATTTGTTATACTTCAACACTTGCAAAGGCTCAGCGTTTCCTGGCAAAGCAGAATATCTGAATTGAAAACGACCTGGCAATAGTGTTGATGGAGCATTATTGTTTGCAGCTGATTGAGTAGCAGCAGCCTTAAAGTCTTCAATCGAATTAAATACATAGACTCCGTTAGACCCCGGGAAAAACATATTATTAGAAATAAAACGTTCAAAATTAGCTCCCAAAACTACCGTATGTTTACCTAAATTACCTGTTACGTTATCAGTAAAGTGTAAAGTTGAATAATCCAATTTGTTTGCATTTGTAAAAGGATCAAGACCTAAAGAAACTAAAGTTGAAGCTGTTGCAGATCCATTTCTAATATCAATTGTTGGAAAAATACCTCCACCTTGCAAACCTCTGTCTTCATTTTGGTAGTCATACCCTCCAATGAAGTTATTACTCCATCTATTAGAAAGTTTACTGTTCAATTCTAAAACAATTGATTGTGTATTGTCATTTTGCAAATACCCACTGTTTTTATATGACATTGCTTCACGACGTGAATTTCTATTTCCTAAACCTAATGAATTAGAGCTTGACATTAAAATGTCTGAAAAAGAATCATTTTGAACATAACGTAATGACATCTTGTGGTTGTCATTGATGTTCCAATCTAATCTAGTTAAAAACTTAGTTGATTTACTTACAGCATCAAAGTTTTCCCATGGACCTGTTTCATAATCAAACGTTTTTTTCATAAAATCAGACAGGTCTTGCATTTGTGTATACGTTGGTAAAGAAACTTGCGCTCCTCCAACTGGAGAACCTGTAGAGGTCCAAGTAGTAGCCGGTTGCGTTCTTTCAACAGTTTCAAAATTTGCAAAAAAGAATAATTTATCTTTGATAATTGGAGCTCCAATTCTTGCTCCGACAATATTTTCTTCAAATTTTCCAGATACAACTTTTACAGGACCGGCATCTCTACCTAAGAAAGTTTTTTTATTGTTTCTGAATGAGTTATAAACAGATCCTTCAATTTCATTTGTACCGCTTCGAGTTACTGCATTAATTCCAGAACCAGTAAATCCTGATTGACGTACATCAAAAGGAGCAATATTTACTTGCAACTGATCAATTGCATCTAAAGAAATAGCAGTTGTACCTGTTCTTCCTCCAGCTTGAGCATCACTTCCAAGTCCAAATCCGTTATTAAAAACAGAACCGTCAATTGTAAAATTGTTAAAACGAGAATCTTGACCTCCAAAAGATCCATTACTACCTGCATTTGCATTGTATTTAGTAATAGAGTTAATTGAACGAGATCCAATAACTGGAACTGCATTCAGCTGACGATTATTGAAAGTTTGAGACGCACCTGTTTTCCCTTTAGAAAACAATCCGTTCGCATTGGTTTTTGTAATAACCACTTCTTTCAAAGCATTTACTTCTTCAACTAATACAAAATTAACATTAGCCGAGTTCCCTAACGGCGCGTTAATTTCTGTCATTTCTGAAGTTTTGTAACTTGGATAAGTTACTTTTAATGTATATGGTCCACCTGGTCTAACAGAAGGAATACTATATCCTCCATTAGCATTAGTTTCACCATAGTACTTAGTCCCAGTTGGCGTGTGAACCGCTTGAACAGTTACACCTGGCAACTTTTCTCCCGAATTACTCTTAACCGTACCAGTTATAGAAGAACTAGTAACCTGAGCATACCCAACAAGGGACAGGAAAAAAACAATAAATAATGTAATTTTTTTCATTTTTTGTTTATTTAATTTTTGGCAAAATTATAACATTTTTGTCTTAATACGTTAATACAACGTTAAAAAATTCACCTTTTTCCTGTTTTTTTTAATCAACTATTGATTTTTCAACTTGCTTGAAGACTTTTATGTATTAAAAAAAGCGCTTTGAAATAAACCAAAGCGCTTTTTTGTAATTGAAATTGTTGTATTATTTGTTTTGCAAAAAATGATTCAATAAAAAAGAAGTGGAACTATCGTGGCTTTTTACCGTTTTACTATTGATTTCCTCCAAAATAGAATTAGCCAGTTGTTTACCCAATTCTACTCCCCATTGGTCAAAACTAAAAATATTCCAAATCACTCCTTGAACAAATATCTTGTGCTCGTACATCGCAATTAATGATCCTAACGATTTTGGAGTTAATTTTTGTATTAATAAGGTGTTTGTAGGTTTGTTTCCAGTAAATACTTTAAATGGCAACAAAGCAGCTGCTATTTCTTTTGATAATCCTTGTTGGTCAAATTCAGCTTGTACTTGTATTTCTGTCTTGCCATGTAATAAGGCTTCTGTTTGCGCAAAAAAGTTAGACATCAATTTGTCATGGTGATTATCATCTCCGTATAAAGGTTTCACAAATCCAATAAAATCAGCCGGAATCACTTTTGTCCCTTGGTGAATCAATTGAAAAAAGGCGTGTTGTGAATTGGTTCCTGGTTCTCCCCAAATAATAGTCCCAGTTTGATAATTAACAGGTTTGCCATCTCTGCCCACACTTTTACCATTACTTTCCATTGTACCTTGTTGTAAATAAGGGGCTAGTTTTTGTAAATATTGTGTGTACGGAATCAAAGCTTCACTTTCAGCACCAAAGAAATTATTATACCAAACACTCAATAAGGCTAAAGTTACCGGAATATTTTGATCAAAATCAGTAGTTTTAAAATGCTCGTCCATTTCATTGGCACCACTTAATAGTGCATCGTAATTTTCGTATCCAATTGCCAAACTAATGGAAAGCCCAACAGCGCTCCACAAAGAAAAACGGCCTCCAACCCAATCCCACATTGGGAAAACATTGTTTGGATTAATTCCAAAATCTGTTACTTTTTCCAAATTAGTCGAAACGGCAACAAAGTGTTTGGCTACATCTTCTTGTTGGGCCGACTTCAAAAACCATTCTTTGATAGTTTCTGAATTGGTTAACGTTTCTTGCGTTGTGAACGTTTTAGAAACAATGACAAACAAAGTGGTTTCTGGATTTATTTTCTTGATAATTTCATTTACATGATCTCCATCTACATTGGAAACAAAATGAATATTCAAATGATTTTTATAAAACTGTAACGCTTCTACCGCCATGGCCGGTCCTAAATCAGACCCTCCAATCCCAATATTAACAATATCCGTAAACGTTTTACCTGTATATCCTGTTCGTTGTCCAGAAACTACTTCGTTTGTAAAGGCTTTTATTTTATTTTTTACTGCATATACCTCAGGCATTACATTTTGGCCTTCTACATTAATTACTGCTGATTCTTTAGCACGCAAAGCTGTATGAAGTACCGCTCTATTTTCTGTTTGATTGATTAGCTCTCCCCCAAAATAGGACCCAATAGCTTCTTTAAGTCCTACCTGATTGGCTAATTCCAATAATAAAGTCATTGTTTCTTGACTGATTCTGTTTTTAGAATAATCTAAAAGAAAATCATTCCATTTCAAATTGAATTTTTCAACTCGCGATGCATCGGCTTGAAATAATTCTTGCATAGAAGTCGATGCAATTGCGTTATAATGTTGTTGCAACTTTGCCCAAGCAGCAGTTTGAGTAGGGTTAATTGTTTGTAAAGCCATATGTATAATTGGTTTATTCTGTTTTTATTTTTGGGTGCAAAACTACTGAAATTAGTTTGAATACGTCTTGTACTAAAAACCTATCACATTTTTCAATAAAAAAGTGTGTTTTATAAGTTAGCGACACTATCTAACTCTCTTTTTAGTGGTTCAATTTGTTTTAAGAATCGTTGTTTAGTATTCCCTACCATCGATTCACCTGTTGGAAGTTTTAAACGCAAAGCATCTACTTGCACCCCATTTTTCCAAAAACGATAACACACATGAGGGCCAGTTGCAAGTCCGGTACTCCCTACTCTTCCAATAATTTGTCCTTGAGTTACATGCTGTCCTCGACGTACTAAAATTTTAGACATATGTAAATACTGTGTTGAATAGGTTCCATTGTGTTTTACTTTTACAAAATTCCCGTTTCCAGCTGTAAATCCAGTTTGTTCCACAATCCCTGCCGCAGTAGATGTGATTGGTGTACCATAAGGTGCTGCATAATCTGTCCCTTTGTGGGCTTTCCAAATTCCTTGTACAGGATGCAATCTATTAGAACTATAGCGCGAAGTGATTCGGCTGAATTTGATTGGAGTTTTTAGGAAGAAGTTTTTTAATGTTTTTCCTTCGTCATCATAATATTCTGTTTTTTTTGATGAAGAAGTTGCATAAGGAAACGCATATACTATCTTGCCTTTGTATTCAAAAAAAGCAGCCTCTAAACTATCTACACCATCATAAATGGAATCGTTAATGTATCTTTCGGTAAAAGTCAATGCAAAGCGATCTCCTTTTTTTAATTTAAAAAAATCAATAGACCATGCATAAATTTTAGTGATTTTGCTTGCCAATGAACCTTCTACTTTAGCACTTTCTAATGTCTCTGAAAGGGAACTTTTCAATACTCCTCCAATGGTTCTTCTTTTGATTCTGATGGGTTTGGATTTCTTGTAAGCTACAACTGCTGTATCTCTTAGGTCTACAACATAATAATTCACCGCATCTGGCTGGTAAATAAAAACTTGTAATTTATTTTTTTTGTGTTTGGATCGAAGGAGAACATAAGGTTTGTTGAAGCGAATGGTTCGTACATCAAAAGTATCCTTGACTTTTTCAATAATATCATATACTTCTTTGTCGCCAATATTTTGCTTTTCGATAATACTTCCAAAAGTATCCCCACTTTTTATAGTATCATGCACCACATTGAATTCTGAATACACAAAGCCAAACTCACTTTTTTTAGTCTTTTTTTGCTCCTGCAAATCAGCAGCATTCTCTTGCTTTTGAGTACAAGAAAACACAAAGACTAATAATAGAAGTAAAAGAGTGATTTTTTTAATTGGCATAGACTACAATTTTACAGATTCTCCCCAGTTGGCTAATTCATCCGATGACCATAAATCAGGAAAAAATATTCTTCGTTGGTATTTAGGATGCATGTACTTTTTCCATTCACTCCCTCCTGTTGCTTCTCCATCGCCTATTCCACTTTGATCAATGTACTTAATTGCAACATTCAAATGCTGCATCACCCAAGTAATGTTTATAGTATAATCTAAATGACGCATCGCATTAACTAATTCTTGATTTTTTTGATCTTCTAGCGGTAATTTTTGGAACTTTTGCCAAATATTTATGGTATTGTATTCTTGCATATGACTCAAGAAAACCGTTTTATATTTTCGCTCAAATTCTTCCAAAAGAAACGATTTTTTTCCAGTGGAATAATCTTTCCCAGCAGCTTGCCAATACAAGTGCTCAAAAGCAAATTCGTAAGAAGTAGTTCTATCAATAGAAGTTCTAAATCGATAGTCGATAAGATTAATCAAATCTGTCGCACAAAATTCAATAAAACGGTATTGCGCACTTTGAAAACCACTTGCAGGGGTTAGCGTATTTCTAAATTTCATGTACTGTTCTACTTCCATTCCATTTTCCATGATTTCAAAAGAAGTAGTTAGCATTTCAAAATAACGACTAATTCGTTGCAATCGTTCTGTGAAAAAATGAGTTGTTAGGTTTTCAGCATACGAAACTTGTTGCATTTCCCATAAAATCATTTTGAAAATCAATTCATTAACTTGATGGTACATAATGAATACCATTTCGTCAGGAAGTGTCGTTCGCTGGGTTTGTAGGCTCAACAAAGCATCTGTTTGAATATAATCCCAATACGTTATTGGCTTTGACCAAAGCAACCCTTCTAATTGTGTTTCGGTTTTTTGGTTAATTGCATCAAACTTTAAATCAATTTGATTTAAAATAGTATCTCTTGTCGAATTTGTCATTATAATTTCACTTTGAATGCGTGTTTTAATCCTTTGAATGCTTCTAAATCTGCTTTGATTGATCCTACAGCAAGACTGGCTTGAATTCGAATTGGAATTCTGTTTTCGTCGTCTGAAATCCAAATTGTGACGCTTTCTTCTTCTTTAAAAACCCTGCCAGATTGAACCAATGGCCTAAAAATCATGGTGGGAATAGTGCCAAATTTAGTTTTAATCTTTTCGCGACCAATAAATTTTAACTTAAACTTGGTAGTTTCGTCATCGAAAAAAAGATCAATCGCTACTGATTCTCCTGGTTTTATTTTATCAATATTGGGAAAATTTCGCAAATAATAAAACGCTGATAGAATATCTTGTGTGTTTTTTGGAATTGAAAAAGTCTTTTCAGTATTGTGTTTAAAGTCTTTAACTAAAATTTTATTGGTAGACCACATAAAAAATCCTTCTTGGTTTTTTGTGTACCCTCCTTCGTTTATTTTTCGAAGAAATTGATTGGGAACAAAAGATTCCTTATCAATATAACTTTCATATCGATCATCTACTTTAAAAAAAAATCGTGAAAGGCCAGTAGTATATCCTTTGCCAATTAAATGAAATAGCTTTTCTGAGTTGATAGTAGCTTCTTTAACTTCAAGTGTGGCATAACCTGCATTGACGAAGCCATAGTGGATTCTAAATTTAAACCATTCGCCTGTCCCAAAAGCAGTTTCTTGTTGAGCATAAACCGAAATGGAAAATAAAAGAATAACAAATAATTGGAATTTTTTCATTGTGCTTTTTAAAGGCTATGTAGTTACAATATCCTTATTTTATCCCAAAGGTATTAAAACAAAAAAACCCAGTCAAATAATGACTGGGTTTTTGTGCTATTAACTAACCAAAAAACTATAAATTATGAAATTTATATCAAAATTTGAAAGGAAACCACCCCCTTCATTTTTGTTTTACAAATTTAAAGCATGTTTTATTATTATTTTAAGT
>JBJOFE010000020.1:0-41739 GCA_046048915.1 Bacteroidota bacterium
GTTTAATACATATATTATCTTTTAATCTGAAAAAGAATAACGAAATTTGCCTACCGAAACAATATTCATTGCATTATGACTTTAGAAATAGGAACTCCAGCCTTACTTTTTTCCGCAACCTCATTAATCCTTTTGGCATATACGAATAGATTCTTGACTATTGCAAGTATTATTCGTGGTCTAAAAAAAGTATACAAAGAAAAAGAAAATAGCATGATTTTATTGGAAATCAAAAACCTCAACCTACGATTGACCTTAATCCGCTATATGCAAATGGCAGGTGTGCTATGTTTATTTTTATCCGTTTTTGCAATGTTGCTACTGTTCTTTGATGAACAAACTATTAGCATCTACTTCTTTGGGATGAGTTTATTGAGTCTGTTAATTTCGTTAGGATTGTCATTTTGGGAAATCAGTATTTCGGTCAATGCGTTGCGTTTGCATTTGAGCGATTTATCAGACATGGAAAAGAAACAAATTCAATAATAAAAACTTGGAATCCCTTTTTAATTTTCATTCAGAGCCACAGGTACTCGATTTACCAGATGCTGAAATTATTTATTATCCGCAGTTGTTTGTCAAAGAACAAGCGGATACTATATTCTACGAATTACTCAAAGAAATAGCTTGGCAACAAGATAACATCACTGTATACGGAAAAACACATCCGCAGCCGCGTTTAACCGCTTTGTATGGCAATGATGGAAAACCATATTCCTACTCTAACATCACCATGCAGCCAAAGCCTTGGAATAGCCTTTTACAAAAAATAAAATACTATATAGAAGCTTCAACAGAATGTCAATTTACGACTGTATTGCTCAATCAGTACCGAGACGGAAAAGACAGTAACGGTTGGCACGCCGATAATGAAAAAGAATTAGGCACCAACCCTATAATTGCTTCATTAAGTTTGGGTGCAGAACGGGTTTTTCAACTCAAGCACAATACAATTTCTGAAGCTAAAAAGAATATTATTTTGGAACACGGCAGTCTCTTACTAATGAAAGGAAGTACACAGCATTTTTGGAAACACCAAATTCCAAAGACTACTAAACCTATTGGAAACCGAATTAACTTAACTTTTAGATCAATTAAATAATTGTTTATATTTGGATTCAAATCATTCCAATATGCAAAACATTATTGATTATTTTTCGACAATTCCTTCTTCACATAGAAGCTTAATTCTAGTAAGCGGTATTACTATTTTCTGGCTCATTGAAAATGCATTTCCGTTATTTAATTTCAAATACCGTAGATGGCATCATGCAGGAATCAATATCTTTTTTACTTTAACCACCATCATCGTTAATTTTTGTTTGGCATTCCTATTATTGCAAGTAGCCGATTGGTCGGTGAACAATAATTTTGGCATTTTACAGTGGTTGCCTGAAATGCCTATCGGACTCTATGCTTTAGTTGGACTTTTATTACTCGATTTGATTGGAGCTTATTTAGTGCATCTTGTTGAACACAAAGTGAAAGTTTTGTGGCGTTTTCATTTGATTCACCATACTGACACGTGGATTGACACCACCACGGCTAATCGCCATCATCCTGGCGAAAGTGTGATTCGTTTTGCTTTTACTACCCTTGGTGTATTGGTTGTTGGAAGTCCAATGTGGCTTGTGTTTTTATACCAAACACTTTCTGTGGTAGCGACGCAATTCAATCATGCCAACATAGCTTTACCTAAAAAAGTAGATTTATTTTTAAGTTATTTTATAGTATCTCCTGATATGCATAAAGTACATCATCACTATGTGATGCCCTATACCGATAGTAATTATGGGAATATTTTCTCTATTTGGGACCGACTGTTTGGTACTTTTATGATAATGCCAAGGGAAGAAATTGTCTTTGGAGTGGACACTCATATGCAACCCGAAGAACACAATGATTTGAAAAATTTATTAAAAATACCCTTTCAGAAAAAAAAGTAAGAGTGACTATTGAACTAATTATTTTTTTTATTAATATTGATAACTGATTTTAAATCAGCTCATAGTAATGTATAACTAATAAAACTATTTGAATTATTTTCATCCGATGAAAAAGAGTAGCCGTAAAGAATTAAGTTGGGAAGAGACGGAAAAATTGATGACTTTGGCCCTAGAAGAAAGAAACCCTTTTGAAATTATTAAAAAAGAATTTGGACTAGTTGAGAAAGAGGTTTTAGAAATTATGAAAAAGAAAATGCCCGCAGAAAAATTCGAAATGTGGAAAAAGAAAGCGGCGGCCAACAAACCAAAACCAAAACCCGTGAAAATTGATGATTTTGACGACGAATTGGATGGTAAATATTACATCAAAAACAAATTAGACTAATGTACTAAACTCCTGAATTTACAGGAGTTTTTTTATTCAATAAATAAACCATGAAAAGATTATTATTTATACTTTTTTTCACTGTATCCACGGTTGCCTTTACACAAAACACAGCGACATTTAAAACAGAAAACGTTCCTGTTAACACGCTATTAAATGGCACTTTATATACGCCGATAAAACACAATAAAAAAACAAACTTAGTAATTCTTATTGCGGGATCAGGCCCAACCAATAGAGATGGAAATCAAATTGGACTTACCAATAATTCTTTGAAATTGCTAGCTGAAGCGCTTGCCAATAATGGTATTGCCGTATACAGTTATGACAAACGCATCTTTGCTCAAATGGCAGCTGGAAAATTAGATGAAGCTAGCCTTTCATTTGACAACTTTATAGACGATGCCAGATCAGTACTACTTTATTTTAAAAAACAAAATAAATACCACAGCATAACAATTGCAGGGCATAGCGAAGGAGCCTTAATAGGTTTGGTAGCAGCTAATGGCAATGCCGATGCCTATATCTCAATTGCTGGAGCGGGTCGTTCAATAGATGAAGTACTTTTGGAACAAATTGGAAAACAAGCCCCATTTCTAAAAGAAGAAGTGGAAAAAAACTTAGCCATTTTAAAAAGTGGAACTACCTTCGAATTAAAAAACCAAATGCTAGCTTCATTATTTAGAGCGAGTGTGCAACCGTATATGATTTCATGGATCAAATATAATCCGCAAACTGAAATTAAAAAATTACAGATTCCAACCTTGTTAATCAATGGTAACAAAGACATTCAAGTCAGTGTGCACGATGCACAATTATTACAACAAGCAAAACCTAATGCGCAATTGCAAATAATTTCGAACATGAATCATATTTTCAAAGAAATTAAAGGGGATGAAGAAGAAAATAAAGCATCTTATGCCAATCCTGATTTGCCAATTTGTAACGAATTAACCTCAAAAATTACTACATTTATTCAATCATTATAATGTGTAACATTATAAGAAAATAACATACTAATAACCCAATCTAAATAATTCAAAATGAAAAAATCAATTATTGCTCTTGCTTTAGTCGCTTTTCTTTGGAACAGCAATTCAGCAAACGCACAAAAAAAGACAACTCCTACACAAAACATTAAAGTAGGAATCGACCTTGTTGATGTGAAAGACGACAAGGTAAAAGTAACTGTTCAAGCTCCTAAAATCAAAACGGACAAAATTACCTACTCTATTCCAAAAATTGTTCCTGGAACCTATTCAGAAGACAATTATGGAAAAAACATTGAAGATCTAAAAGCTTATGATTCTAAAGGAACTGCTCTAGCTGTAACCCAAACAGACGATAATACATGGTCAATTTCTTCAGCAAAAAATCTAGCAAAAATTACCTATTTAGTAAATGATACATTTGACACTGAAAAAGGTGGAAGTTTTGGTACCGATATCTTTTCACCTGCAGGAACCAATATCGATGCTGGAAAGAACTTTATGATCAACACACATGGTTTTGTGGGTTACTTCCAAGACCAAAAGGACCTTCCGTATGAGGTAACCATAACACATTCTGAAACACTTTGGGGAGCTACTTCTATGATAGATTCGGACGCAAGTGCAACTAAAGATGTATTTACAACTCCACGCTATGCTGAATTAGTAGAGAACCCAATTATGTATGCCAAACCAGATTATACAAGTTTTAATGTAAATGGAATGGACATTCAAATCGCGGTTTATTCGCCTTCTGGAAAAGTAACTGCAGAAAGCATTACTCCTGAAATGAAAAAAATGATGACCGCTCAAAAAACATTTTTAGGCAACATTAATGCAACTAAAAAATATTCTGTTTTATTGTACTTATCATCAATGCAACCTAATGATGCAAAAGGTTTTGGCGCATTGGAACACCCAACAGCAACTACGGTAGTATTGCCAGAAATGATGCCTTTAGCTGAATTACAAAAATCAATGATTGATGTCGTTTCCCATGAATTTTTTCATATTCTAACGCCATTAACCATTCACTCCAATGAAATCCAATACTTTGATTACAATACTCCTAAAATGTCACAACACTTATGGATGTACGAAGGTGTAACAGAGTATTTTGCCAATTTATTCCAAATCAACCAAGGATTAATTGACGAGACCGACTTTCTAAATCGTATTGCAGAGAAAATTGAACAGTCCAAAAAACTTGATGACACAATGCCTTTCACAACTATGAGTGCTAACGTATTGAAAAGCCCATACAAAGAACAATACTTAAATGTATACCAAAAAGGAGCTTTAATTGGGATGTGTATCGATATCATAATCCGTGAAAAAAGCAATGGAGAAAAGGGTATTTTGAACCTAATGCAACAATTGTCTAAAGAATATGGTGTACATAAAGCCTTTAACGACGAAGCATTATTTGCTAAAATTACAGCCTTAACTTATCCTGAGGTAGGTGCATTTTTAAATACTTATGTATCAGGAACTACTCCTATTCCTTACGATACATTCCTTGCGAAGGTTGGAGTAACCAAAACAAAAGACAAAAAAGCGGGTAATGTATTCTTAAAAGGGCAATCGCCTTACATTACTGTCAATAAGGAAACTAAAGAGATTTTAGTAAGATCTGATATAGAACTAATCGATTTCTATAAAAATTTAGATCTAAGAGCCAACGATATTATTGTGGCAATTAATGACAAAGCATACTCGCGAGATAACATCTACGATATGATTGGCGCAAGCGAAAACTGGAAAGAAAACGATGCAATCACCATCAAAATTAAAAGAGAGGGTAAAGAACAAATTATCACTGGAAAAGTACATTTGCCTTATGAAGAAATCGAAGGATTACAAGCTAACAATGCTTCTAAAATTAACTTAAAAAATACTTGGTTAAAAGGCTAAAAAATATATTAATTATACAAAATCCCAATTTATAAATAGATTGGGATTTTTTTTGCAATTCAATCTCGCTTTCCAACAATTTTCGTTATTTTGCGCCAAAATACAAACACTCATGAAAAAAATTAGTATTGCTTTCGTAGCTATTACATTATTATTTGCCTGTTCTGAAAAAAAATCAGAAAACAACATGCACCTTACAGGTAATATCAAAGGATTAAAAAAAGGTACTTTATATGTACAAAGAATCACTAATAATAAATTAGTTGCAATAGACACCATATCCATCGATGGTAGTGCTCAGTTTGAAACAGATATTGAATTGCAATCTCCTGAAATGTTGTACTTATTTTTAGACAGAGGTGTTAGTAATTCCCTTGATAATAATTTACTATTCTTCGCTGAGCCAGGAAACATAAGTATCGAAACTAATCTAGAAAACTACATTGCAGATGCTAAAGTAACTGGATCAAAAAATCAAGATTTATACTATGAATATAAGAAAGTTGACCGCCGTTTTCAAGATGAAAGTTTGACTTTAATAGAAAAAAAATTCAAAGCATTGAAAAATAATAATGCAAATGAGCTGACTAGTATCATTGCCAAACAAGAATCAAACATTAAAAGAAAATACTTGTATGCCACTAACTTTGCTATCAATAATAAAGACTTCGAAGTAGCCCCATATATTGCACTTTCAGAAATTTATGATATAAACATCAAATTTTTAGATACCATACAAAAATCAATGTCACCAAAAGTAGCTAAATCGCTTTACGGGAAAAAATTGAACGAGTATGTTGCTACAGTGAAAAAGCAACAATAAAGTATCCCAACTTAAAAGAAACCAAAAACCGTCAAATGCATTGACGGTTTTTTTATGTTGATTTTAGACCAAAAAAAAACCACAACTTACGTTGTGGTTTTTTGAGCCGGCGGAGGGACTCGAACCCACGACCTGCTGATTACAAATCAGCTGCTCTAGCCAACTGAGCTACGCTGGCAGCGTATAACGGGTGCAAATATAATTCTGAATTTCAATTTTCCAAAATAATTTGACACTTTTTTACCGTTTTTTTCGACTATAATTCGTTGATTTTAGCAATCAATTGATTAGCAGTTTGTTCCAATTCAACATTGATTTGTTTGAAGTGTGCTTTTTTGTTTTCAACATTTTTTGCGTTTACTTTTGTAATCAAAGCATCAAAAGCTGCAATAGCTTCATCAATCAAAGCATTTGTTTCTGGTGTTGGAACTCCTGAAGTAGAAATTTCAAATAAATAAACTGCTTCAATAATATCTCCTAAAACGTAGTTGATGTCTTTCTTTAAATTCTTAACGTTTGCCATTTTATTTTTAATTTTAATTTGCGTCTGCAAAAGTACACATAATCTTTCTATTCCCTACTACGAAATGTAAATTTCTAAAATTGAAGCTTTTCCACTCAATTGAAATTGCGTTAAAACCGCAGGAACTAAAATCGTATCTCCTTTTGAATAGGCGTATTTTTGTCCTAAAACTGTCATTTCAAAACTTCCTTCTACACACATAAAAACAGTAAATGTAGCGCCTGTTTTTACCACCTCCATTTCACCATCCAAAGCAATAAAATGAGTTGTAAAATAGTTGCAATCGACAACTTGATTCGATTGATTAGTATTAATTTGATATTGTTTCTTGGAAGAAATAGTGTTGAAATTAATGGCTTCTAAAGCCAAATCAACATGTAATTCACGAAGATTTCCATTGGCATCGACTCTGTCAAAATCATACAATCGATAGGTAATATCAGATGTTTGCTGAATTTCAGCTACTAACATCCCTGCTCCTATAGCATGGACTGTCCCTGTTTCAATAAAAAAAGCATCACCTTGATTAACAACGATTTCATCCAACGAAGTCAACAATGTATTATTCTTAATATGATTCAAATAAGTAGAGATATCAATAGTTTCTTTAAATCCAGAAATTAATCGGGCTCCCGGTTCTGCTTGAATCACATACCACATCTCCGTTTTTCCAAAAGAATTATGTCTCTGTTTCGCTAAAGCATCATTAGGATGCACTTGAACTGATAAATCTTCTTTGGCATCCAGAAATTTGAACAATAATGGAAATTGATTTCCAAATCGTTCGCTAACAGTAGTTCCTAAAATTTCAATTGGAAATTCAGCGAGTATTGAAGTTATTGATTGACCCTCAAAAAAACCATTAGCTACGGTGCTTATAGCACCTTCAACAGTAGATAATTCCCAACTTTCACCCGTCTTATTGGAATCAATAGACTTGTTGAGTACTGTCTTTAGTTTATCTCCACCCCAAAGTCGTTCTTTGAAGATAGGATAAAACTGTAATGGATAAAAAGGTATTTTCATTTGCTATACACCTATATTACTTTAGCTTGTTTTGGAGCACAATTTTTTTTACCGCTGCTAATGCTTTTGGCAAATGTTGGCCCGCTAACATACTATTGAAAATCATCTGTACCACCCCATTCGAATCAATAACATAAGTTACTCTGCCAGGTAGCATTCCTAATAAAGTAGCTGGAACACCAAATAATTTTCTAATTTTTTTATTTGTATCAGATAACAATAAAAAAGGAAGACGGTATTTAGAAGTAAATTTTTGATGCGAATCCAAATCATCTCCACTTACACCAATCACCTCAGCACCAAGATCTAAAAAATCTTCGTACTGATCTCTAAAACTGCACGCTTGAGCAGTACAACCAGGTGTATTGTCTTTGGGATAAAAATAAATAACTACCGGTTTTTTTCCAACAACAGAAGCACTCTCAAAAAGATTTCCTTTTGTGTCAATGGAACTAAAATTTGGAACAATATCTCCTATTTGCAATCCCATTATTCTCCTTTGTAGGTTACAAAATTACGCGGCGTTTCATACAAAACCACTTCCAAATCAAGTAATGCAGGAATTCTTTTTCTCATTTTATTCCAAATTACCACCACAATATTTTCAGCCGTAGGATTCAACTCTTTAAATTCAGGAACATCTAAATTCAAATTTTTATGATCCATTTGATTTTCGACTTCTTCTTTGATAATATCAGAAAGGATTTTAACATCCATGACATAACCTGTTTCGGGATCAATTGGTCCGGTAACACTTGCAATCAGTTCGTAATTATGTCCGTGAAAATTAGGATTGTTGCATTTCCCAAAAACAGCATCATTTTGTTCAAACGACCAATCTTTTCTGTACAATCGGTGTGCCGCATTAAAATGGGCTTTTCGTGAAATCGTAACTCTCATTTGAAATAATTTAAAGGGTGTGTTCTTCTAGAAAATGATAAAATTGGTCAAAAATAATTTTAAACCAGATGGTATATAAATCAGGATTATTCTGGATGTCGGATTTAACTGCTTCAATTGGCATCCATTTCCAAGCTTCTACTTCATCCGTGTTAATATTAGGTTCCTCGTTGAAATATCCAATCATGACGTGATCCAATTCATGTTCAGTCAAACCATTATCAAAAGGCGCTTTGTAAATGAAATGAAATAATTCTTTCAAATCGGTTTGAAAACCCATTTCTTCAAAAAGTCGTCTGCTTCCAGCTTGAATATTGGTTTCTCCCTCGCGTTGATGACTACAACAGGTATTGGTCCATAAGAGTGGGGAATGGTATTTGTGATGCGCCCGTTGTTGCAACATGATTTCGTTTTTGCTATTCAACACAAAAACCGAAAAAGCACGATGTAACTCCGCTTTTTCATGCGCCTCCATTTTTGGCATTAAGCCAATGGGTTCGTCTTTTTCATTCACTAATATTACATTCTCTTCAATCATACCATTCTATTGATTGCCAAAAATACAAAAAAGATGGAGCACGACGGCTGATTTTTTATTTTAAACAAAGTTTAACGAATGTCTAACAGACAAAAGAGTTATTTTTACCATGCTTTACTTTCTATGGCATTTTAATTTTAGAGACAAAATCATGAAATACTACTTTTTAATACTAATCCCCTTGCTATTTTTAAATGCCTGTGGACAAACTACAAATCAAAATAAATCCAATACCACAATTATGTCAAATACTATTTCTAAACCAGAAAATCCTTATTACTCCAACACTGATACCGTAAAATTAAATGTTTCAAATGCCGAATGGAAAAAAATTCTTTCGCCTGATTTGTATGCTGTTGCAAGGGAAGCCGATACAGAAAGAGCTTTTACTGGAACCATGTGGAATGACGAAACTAAGGGAACTTACTATTGTGCCACTTGCGGTTATAAACTATTCCAATCCAACCAAAAATTCACCAGCAGTTGTGGCTGGCCTAGTTTTTTTGAACAAGAAAATAAAGAAAGTATCGTCTTCAAATTAGACAAATCCTACGGAATGATTCGTACCGAAGCGCTATGTGGAAGATGCGATAGTCATTTAGGTCATCTATTTAATGACGGACCGGAACCAACTGGGAAAAGATATTGTATGAATGCCATTTCACTTGATTTTGTCCCAAATGCGATGCCAATAGAAAAAAAAGAAGCCTTTAAAACTATTACTCTTGGAGGTGGTTGCTACTGGTGCGTTGAAGCGGTATACGATAATTTAAAAGGAGTGCAGTCTGTTGTTTCAGGATATGCCGGTGGACGTACTGAAAACCCAACTTATGAAGAAGTTTGCTCCGGAACAACAGGCCATGCCGAAGTTGTACAAATAACCTACGATCCGAAGCAAACTAATACTGACGAAATTTTCAAAGTATTTTTCACTGTTCACGATCCTACTACACTCAACCGACAAGGTGCTGATGTAGGAACACAATACCGTTCAGTTATTTTTTACACAAACGAAAAAGAAAAACAAGAAGCACAAAATGTTATTGCCTCTTTAGAAACCGCACAGGTATATAATAGCCCAGTAGTAACCACTATAGAGCCACTTACTCAATTTTACAAGGCTGAAGACTATCATCAAGACTATTACAACAACAATAAGAACCAACCTTATTGTAAAATGGTCATCCAACCAAAAATCGAAAAATTTGAAAAACTATTTAAAAGCCGATTAAAAAAACAATAGTAAATACCTTTTGAAAATACTCTGTAGAAAAAATGAGGATTACTTTTTGTACATTTGATTGATTCACTAAATTTAAATAAGCCAAATGAAAAATATTTTCCTCTTTATTATACTAGTATTTTCAACTATAGTTCAAGCTCAAAACAGCGTACTTAAAACAAAAATAGCACAAAAAGCAGCTGCATTAGAAACACAAGTAATTCAATGGAGACGAGACTTTCATCAAAATCCAGAATTAGGAAATAGCGAATTTAAAACCGCAGAAAAAATTGCAACCTATCTTAAAAGTATTGGTATTCAAGTACAAACAGGAGTAGCAAAAACAGGAGTTGTAGGAATATTAAAAGGCGCGAAACCAGGACCCGTTGTTGCACTTCGTGCAGACATGGATGCTTTACCTGTTAAAGAAAGAGTGAATCTTCCATTTGCATCTAAAGCTGAAGGCGAATACAATAATCAAAAAGTAGCTGTAATGCATGCTTGTGGTCACGATACGCATGTAGCTATGCTCATGGGAACAGCATCTATTCTTTCTGAATTACGCAATGAAATTAAAGGCACAGTTAAATTTATCTTTCAACCTGCCGAAGAAGGGGCTCCAGAAGGTGAAGAAGGAGGAGCTGAACTAATGGTAAAAGAAGGGGTATTAGAAAATCCAAAAGTAGATGTTATTTTTGGACTCCATATTAATGCACAAACCGAAGTAGGTAAACTAAAATACCGCCCAAAAGGAACTATGGCTTCGTCAGATTGGTTTAAAATAAAAGTAAGTGGTAAACAATCTCATGGCGCTACACCCTGGCAAGGAATTGATCCTATTGTAACTTCATCCCAAATTATTTTAGGCTTACAAACCATTGTTAGTAGAAACATGGCGCTTACAGAAAATGCTGCTGTAGTTAGTGTTGGACAAGTCAATGCAGGTATCCGAAGTAATATTATTCCAGAAGAATTAAATATGAGCGGTACCATCCGAACTCTTGATAAAAAAGCACAAGATTATATTCATTTCAGAGTAAAACAAATTGCTACTAATATTGCCCAAAGTGCTGGTGCTACTGCAGAAGTAGATATCACTAAAAAAACACTAATCACTTATAACGATCCAAAACTAACCGCAAAAATGCTTCCAACACTTGAAAGTACTGCAGGGAAAGAAAACGTAATTTTGACTGAAGCCGTAACTGGAGCTGAAGATTTTTCATTTTACCAAGCTAAAATTCCTGGATTATTCTTTTTCCTTGGAGGTATGCCAAAAGGTAAAAAATCAGAAGAAATGCCTTCACATCACACACCTGATTTTTATATTGACGAAAGTGGTTTTATTCTTGGTATGAAGTCGATGGCAAATTTAACTATTGATTATATGGATACTTTTTCAAAATAAAAGAAGTACCATTTATATATTCAAACTCTCAGCAATCTTAAGGGCGCATTTTTCGCCATCAATTGCTGCTGATATAATACCGCCTGCATAGCCTGCGCCTTCACCACAAGGATACAACCCTTTAATTTGCAAATGTTCTAAACTAATTCCATCTCTTGGAATTCTAACCGGTGAAGAAGTTCGTGATTCTGGTGCATGCAAAATAGCTTCGTTAGTCAAATACCCTTTCATCGACTTTCCAAATTCAGTAAAACCTTCGCGCAGAATTTGACTTAAAAATCCAGGAAATACTTGCCCCATTTCGACCGAAGTCGTACCAGGTACATAAGAAGTTGACGGTATACTAGATGATACTTTGTTTTGAGTAAAATCAACCATTCGTTGTGCTGGAACACGTTGTGTCTCGCCAGCCAAATGCCAAGCTTTTTGCTCGATACTCTTTTGAAATTCCATTCCGGCCAAAGGGCCAAATTGAGCAAAAGGTTTGAAATCTTCCAACTTCAATTCGATGACAATCCCTGAATTAGCAGTAGCCTGATCCCGTTTAGAGGGCGACCATCCATTAGTTACTACCTCACCCGGACTAGTAGCACAGGGTGCAATAACACCCCCAGGACACATACAAAAAGAATACATACCTCTACCCCCAACTTGTTTAACAATGGAGTACGGAGCGGGAGGCAAATGCTCGCCGCGATAATCACAACTGTATTGGATACTATCAATTAAAGATTGAGGATGTTCAGCACGAACCCCTAAAGCAAAAGGCTTGGCTTCAATCAATACTTTTTTACGATCCAACAATTCAAAAATATCACGAGCCGAATGTCCCGTAGCTAAAATAAGTTTATTAGCCGAAATCGTATCTCCATTTTGAGTTACCACACCTTGGACTTCATTGTTTTTAATCACGATATCAGTAACACGGGTTTCAAACAAAACTTGTCCGCCACATTCGATAATTTTTTCGCGAATATCTTGAATAATTTGAGGAAGTTTATTGGTTCCAATATGCGGATGGGCATCTACTAAAATATCAGGAGTAGCTCCAAAAGCAACTAACAATTCCAAGATTCGAGTAACATCGCCTCGTTTCTTAGAACGGGTATATAACTTCCCATCCGAATAAGTTCCTGCCCCACCTTCTCCAAAACAATAGTTAGAATCTTCATTCACAATATGATCTCGGTTAATGGCTTTCAAGTCCCTACGGCGACCTCGAACATCTTTTCCGCGTTCTACTAAAATGGGTTTTAATCCTAATTCAATCAATTGTAAAGCTGCAAAAAGGCCCGCTGGTCCCGCACCAATAACAATCACTTCTTGTTTATTTGCCACATTAGGATAATCAGGAAGTAGTATAGTAGTTTCTTGAATAGATTCGCCTTGCAAATAAATCACTACTTTCAAATTGATCTTAATGGCTTTTTGACGCGCATCAATAGAACGTTTTAGAATAGCAACATGTTGAATATCGGTTACCCCAACTTTTATTTGTTTGGACAAATACTGTTGCAATAAAGCGGCATCGGCAGCAATTTCGGGAGTAACTTGGAGTAAAAGTTCTTGAGGCATTATAGGGTAATTTAAAATTGTTGTTCTCTTTTGGTACAACAGCCCACAAAAATAACATTTTGAAGTGAATTCGGTCTATGAAAATAGCATCCATTTTATAGGAGAGTTTGTACCTTTGCAATTCAATGGTAAAAAAATGGAAAGAAAAATAAAATTAATTTGGGATTTTAGAGGTCCTGCATCGGCAAAAACCGCCGAACACCATGAGATTCACCTAAAAGAATACATTGCAATCGAAAAGCTTCCTCTTCAAATTACTGGATTTGAAATTCAAAATGAAATGTATGCAATTGCTTATATGGTTGTCACTGACGACTACATGATTGCAGTTCGCGATGCTTTAAAACCGCATCGAGGAGAGTTATACCAAAAGTAATTAGTTGGCTACCTCACTAATGAATTTAATACGCATTAAACGCAATTCGTCAATATCGTATTCTCCATCAAATTCTTTGAGTGCATCTTCAATTTTGTCAGAATCTGATTCCATGAAATACTCATGAATTTCTTCTTGCTGATCGTCATCTAGCATTTCGTCAATCCAATATTTGATATTTAGCTTGGTACCAGAATAAACTATTTGTTCCATTTCCTTAATCAAATCATCCATTGTCATTCCTTTGGCAGAAGCAATATCATCCAATGACAGTTTTCGATCGATATTTTGAATGATATACAATTTATTCGCCGAATTGACTCCGGTAGATTTCACTACCAAATCATCTGGACGAATGATATCATTGTCTTCTACATAACGACTTATTAAAGCTACGAAAGGGGCTCCATATTTCTTCGCTTTTCCTTCTCCAACTCCATGAATATTAGTTAACTCTTCCAATGAAATAGGGTATTTCAAAGCCATATCCTCTAAAGACGGATCTTGGAACACTACAAATGGAGGTACACCTAATGTTTTAGCTTCTTTTTTACGCAGTTCTCGCAACATTGCCATTAAGGCTTCGTCGGCAGTTCCCGATGAACTGGCAGCACTTACAATGGCATCATCTTCACTTTCGCTGTATTCATGGTCCTCAGACATCATGAATGAAACTGGTTTGCTGATAAAATCCAGTCCTTTATCTGTAATTTTAACAATTCCGTACGTCTCAATATCTTTAGCTAAATAGCCCTCTACTAAAACTTGGCGTAGTAAAGCCATCCAGTACTTTTCATCATGATCGGCTCCGCTACCAAAAAAGGATTGCGAATCGGTTTTGTGCGCTTTAATCACCGCATTCACTCGACCTATCAAAGTAAAAACTACTTCTTTAGACTTGTATAAATGTTTAGTATCTCTTACAACTTCAAGTAATTGTACTACTTGGTTTTTAGCTTCGACTTTGTTTTTTGGATTGCGAACGTTGTCATCCATATCGGCTCCTTCTCCCGTTTCGCCATCGAATTCTTCACCAAAATAATGCAATAAAAATTTGCGTCTCGACATTGAAGTTTCGGCATAGGCCACTACTTCTTGTAATAATGCAAATCCAATTTCTTGTTCAGCGACCGGTTTGCCCGACATGAATTTTTCTAATTTTTCTACGTCTTTGTACGAATAATAAGCCAAACAATGTCCTTCGCCACCATCACGACCCGCACGACCCGTTTCTTGGTAATAACTTTCCAATGATTTTGGAATGTCATGATGAATTACAAAACGCACATCCGGCTTGTCAATTCCCATACCAAAAGCAATAGTTGCAACCACTACCTCCACATCTTCCATCAAAAACATATCTTGGTGTTTGGCTCTAGTTTTTGCATCTAAACCAGCATGATATGGCACTGCGCTTATCCCATTTACCTGTAACACCTCGGCAATTGCTTCCACTTTTTTGCGGCTTAAGCAATAAATAATTCCAGATTTTCCTTTGTTTTGTTTGATAAAACGAATGATATCCGATTCGATATTCTTCGTTTTGGTGCGTACTTCGTAATATAAATTAGGTCTATTAAAAGACGCTTTATAGGTCGTAGCATCTGACATATCCAAGTTTTTCAATATGTCTTCTTGTACTTTTGGAGTAGCCGTGGCGGTCAATCCAATAATAGGCACATCGCCTAATTGTTTTATAATATGTCGTAAATTACGGTATTCAGGTCTAAAATCATGACCCCATTCTGAAATACAATGCGCTTCGTCGATAGCAACAAAAGAAACTGTAACGGACTGAAGAAACTGTACGTATTCGTCTTTTGTTAAGGATTCTGGGGCAACATACAATAATTTAGTAATCCCAGCAGTAATATCGTTTTTAACCTGCGTAATTTCGGTTTTTGTCAAAGAGGAATTCAATACATGTGCAATGCCGTTTTCTGAAGATAAACTTCGAATGGCATCGACTTGATTTTTCATTAAAGCAATTAATGGAGACACTACAATAGCCGTACCTTCTTGGATTAAGGCAGGCAATTGGTAACAAAGTGATTTACCGCCTCCCGTGGGCATAATTACAAACGTATTTTCTTTATTGAGAATACTTTTAATTACAGGTTCTTGCAGTCCTTTGAATTGTCCGAAGCCAAAATACTTCTTTAATTCTTTATGGATATCAATTTCGTTTGAATTCATTATTTACTGTGTGGTATTTTGTATAAATTTGCACCACATAAAGATACTATTTTCTTTTACAAACACAAATTTAACTATTCTGTTTTGACAACAACATCAAATATATTGGCTAGTGCCAAAAAAACGATACTATCTGAGAGTCTATCCATCTCAAAATTAGCCGATTTACTGGATGCTAATTTTGTAGCAGCGGTAGAAAAAATATACGAATCCAAAGGACGCTTAGTAGTTACCGGTATTGGCAAAAGTGCTATCATTGCTCAAAAAATGGTGGCCAGCTTCAATTCAACAGGTACGCCTTCGCTTTTTTTACACGCTGCCGAAGCCATTCATGGCGACCTAGGTATGCTGCAAAAAGAAGATGTGGTAATTTGCATTTCAAAAAGTGGTAATAGCCCTGAAATCAAAGTTTTGGTTCCTTTATTAAAACGTTTCGACAACATTTTGATCGCAATCACCGGCAATATGAGTTCGTTTTTGGCCCAAGGATCAGATATTGTGTTAAACACAACCGTAGATAGCGAATCTTGTCCGAACAATTTGGCACCAACGAATAGTACTACTGCACAATTGGTTATGGGAGATGCTTTAACCGTTTGTTTGATGGAAATGCGCGATTTCAAAGCGGAAGATTTTGCTGTGTATCATCCCGGAGGAGCATTAGGAAAAAAATTACTACTCCGTGTGAAAGACATGTTGGAAAATTCCTTAAAACCTATGGTAGCACCTGATGCGCCGATTAAAAAAGTAATTTTCGAAATTTCCGAAAAACGTTTAGGGGTTACTGCTGTGGTAGAAGACAACAAAGTTATCGGAATTATCACGGATGGTGATATTCGACGCATGTTAAACGAAAGAGATACCTTTACTGATCTAACAGCTCGAGATATCATGACCAAAAATCCAAAAACAACCACTTCTGATGCTATGGTCATTGATGCGTTTCATTTGATGGAAAATTTCAAAATTACTCAACTTATTGTAGTGGATGATTTAGAATTTAAAGGCGTATTGCACTTACACGATATTTTAAAAGAAGGAATTATATAATGGCAAAGAAAGATTTGAATGAAATGTCGTTTTTGGATCATCTAGAAGAACTAAGATGGTTGTTAGTCAAAAGTACGATTGCTATTCTAGTTATGGCAACTGTCACTTTTTTTGTGAGCGACTTTATTTTTAATGATGTTATTTTTGGTCCAACCAAAGCCGATTTTATAACCTATCAATTATTTTGCGATTTATCGCATCAATTAGGTTTTGCAGATAGTATTTGTGTCACTGATATGGCTTTCATTATTCAAAACACGAATATGGAAGGGCAAATCAACATTCTAGTCTGGACTTGTATTACCGCCGGTTTCATATTGGCATTTCCGTTTATTTTATGGCAAATCTGGCAATTTATTAGCCCTGCTTTGTACGAAAAAGAAAAAAAGCATGCGAAACTGTTTGTATTCACTTCTTCCATTCTTTTCTTTATGGGAGTTTTGTTTGGCTATTTTGTCATCGTACCCATGTCGGTTAACTTTTTCGCGACCTTTACGGTAAGCGATGTCATTAAAAATCAATTCAGTGTAGATTCCTATATCGGGATGCTTAAAACTAGTGTGATTGCTTGTGGGTTATTTTTTGAATTGCCCATCATCATTTATTTTTTAACCAAATTAGGTTTAGTTACCCCTACTTTTTTACGAAAGTATTGGAAGTACGCTGTAATCATCATACTTATTGTGGCAGCAATTGTTACGCCGCCAGATGTGGTAAGTCAAATTATAGTAACCATCCCTATGCTATTAATTTACGAAGCGAGTATATTAATTTCTAAAATTGTAATCCGAAATAAAAACAAATCAAATGGCTGATATCGTTCAAGAATTTAATGAGTACCGTTCTAAAATGAACGAGAAATTATTGGCAGACAACAACAAAATTGTCAAAAGAATCTTTAATTTGGATACCAATGCTTACGCAGAAGGTGCTTTGGATGTCAAAACCAAAGAACTTTTAGGCTTGGTTGCATCAGCTGTTTTGCGTTGCGATGATTGCGTGAAATACCATTTGGAAACCAGTTACAAAGAAGGGGTGACCAAAGAGGAAATGATGGAAGCCATGGGAATTGCAACCTTAGTTGGCGGTACCATCGTAGTTCCGCATTTGCGTAGAGCCTATGAATTTTGGGAAGCACTAGAGCAGAATCAATAAGGCAACACTACTTTACTGTAACAATGGATCCATTCAATTGTTACATTTACTAATTGAATAATTTACACATTTAGCAATGATATTAAGAGCAGATAATTTGGTAAAAACCTATAAAGGCCGCAGTGTCGTTAAAGGGATTTCAGTGGAAGTAAACCAAGGAGAAATCGTAGGTCTCTTAGGTCCTAACGGAGCGGGAAAAACAACTTCATTTTACATGATTGTAGGATTAGTAAAGCCTAACTCTGGAACCATTCATTTGGACAATTTGGATATTACGGATTATCCAATGTACAAAAGAGCTCAAGCTGGAATTGGTTATTTAGCCCAAGAAGCTTCTGTTTTTAGAAAACTAAGTATTGAAGATAATATTTTAAGCGTATTACAATTGACTTCTTTATCCAAAGCCGAACAAGAGGCTAAAATGGAAAGTTTAATTGCCGAATTCAGTTTGGAACACATACGCACTAATCGTGGTGATTTACTTTCGGGTGGTGAAAGACGTCGTACCGAAATTGCACGTTGTTTAGCCACTGATCCTAAGTTCATTTTATTGGATGAACCATTTGCAGGAGTAGATCCTGTTGCAGTAGAAGACATTCAGCGCATTGTAGCTCAATTGAAAAATAAAAACATTGGTATCTTAATTACCGATCATAATGTTCAAGAAACACTAGCCATTACTGACAAAACCTATCTGATGTTTGAGGGTGGGATTCTTAAAGCAGGGATTCCTGAAGATTTAGTTGAAGACGAAATGGTGCGCCGCGTGTATTTGGGACAAAACTTCGAATTGAGAAAGAAAAAATTAGAATTCTAAGTGTGAAAAGCATGGGAAAACCAAGCAAAGAAACTCTTGAAAAATGGCACAAGGACCCCAACAATTGGAAATGGGGTAGCTTTTATTATAACAAAGAAGACCATCGTTTGCTTCCACCAAAAAGGATTCCTTGGATGGGATGGACAGCTAACTTTGCTAATCCAAAATCGGTGGCACTATTTGTGGGTATTCTTATAGTTTGCTTTCTAATTATACTCTACGCCGAATCGTTAAAATAATTCGTTTAAGCTAAGCGATTCATTTTTAAAATCGCATTATTTGCAACCGAAAGTAGCACATAGAACACAATCACCAAAGGGATTCCGGCATATTGAAAACTAACAATTAAAACTACCGAACTAATTAAAAATCCTATCTGAAGTGCATTTTTCTTCAGACTCATTTGTTTGATTTTTAAAGAGAATAACGGAATTTCAGCATTTAGCATATACACACTAAGTAAGGTAATTCCAATCAAAACGAAAGGATTCGTTAACAGTTCCAATACAAAAAAAGAATCCAGATTACGCAACACCAAAGGCAAACTCAAAATAAACAAAGCATTAGCCGGTGTTGGCAAACCAATAAACGAGTCCGTTTGACGCGTATCAATATTAAAATTAGCCAAGCGATAGCAAGAGCCTAAAGCAATCAAAAATCCTAGAAATGGAAACGGTTCCACAGTCCATCCTAATTTTGGATAACCACTAGCATTGCCTAGCATTTGGTACATTACAATTCCGGGTACTACTCCACTGGTTACCATATCGGCTAAAGAATCCAACTGCAATCCTAACGGACTGGATACTTTAAACAAACGGGCAAAAAAGCCATCAAAAAAGTCCAAGAAAATTCCCAAGCTTACCAAATAAAAAGCCATTTCGAATTCTTTGTTCGAAGCAAATACCATAGCAATACAACCACAAAAAAGATTAAGTAATGTAATCGTATTCGGAACCTGTTTTTTAATCGTCATCATACTATTTATATAACCGTCTAGGGCGCAAATTTAATATATTTAGTGGATGCTATTGCGTTTGAAGATAGTTTTTTATCAAGCTATTTAGGTATAGCATTATTTATAAAGCATAAATAGCAACTCTTTGTAAAAAAGTTTAATTTTGGAAGCGATAGCAATATTTCCAACTATGAAGTTACTGAGCCTACATCAATTAGTTTTATTCACTCTCCTTTGGATGAGTATTCCGTTCTGCTTTTCGCAAACAAGTCCCCTTTCAAAAGAGTCTAAAATAAGTGTACTGACTTGTGGCACCAGCAACGAAATTTATGCCTTATTTGGCCATACTGCTATTCGAGTAAACGATCCTACTAACGGAATGGATGTGGTGTATAATTATGGCGCCTTTGATTTTGGCACTTCGAATTTTGCGTTGAAATTTGTCAAAGGCAACCTGCAGTATTTTGCTGTTGCTAATTCATATGCCGATTTTATTGCCAATTACAACTACGAAAAGCGTTCTGTTTACGAACAAGAACTGCGTTTTACTGCCTTTCAAAAAGAAAAATTAGTCGCCTTACTCAACGAATCCTTATTACTAGAAAACCGAGAATATACCTATAAATTCATCGACCAAAACTGCACCTCTATGGCAGTGGACGTTATCAACAAAGCACTTGATCAAGAAGTTATTGTAAAAAAAGGCGATACCGTTTCGACTTACAGAAGCATCTTGTATCCGTATTTTAACCATCATTTTTACGAACAGTTAGGTACGAGTATCATTTTTGGCACCAAAACGGATCAAGCTGGAACCGCTATTTTTCTCCCTTTTGAGTTGAAAGAAAGTTTGAATCAAATTCAATTAAACCAACAGCCGATTGTAAAACAAAACAACATACTATTGGAATTTGAACCCGAAACGAATTCGTCTTGGTGGAATAATCCCTATACGTATTTATTGTTTTTGGGATTCATCCTACTTCTAAATAAAAAATGGAGTGATACGCTTTATTTAGCTAGTATGGGAACATTAGGAATTACATTTACCATTTTAGGACTCTACTCTACCCATTTAGAACTGGGTAACAACTACAACACCTTAGTATTCAACCCAGCTTTGATCGCCTTACTCGCATTTTCAAAAGCCAAAAATAAAAAAGGAATCCAATTTACTTTTTGGTTCAATTGCATTGCATTAGTCATCTATACTATATTGCTGACTAACAAAGCACATCTTTGGATTATAACTCCTTTAATTATTACAAATGGGGTCATTCTAGTACGACGCTTTTGGAAAAAAGAAGTATAATTTACGAGTCACGAATTTCGAATCACTATTCACGATTTCCCAAAGAAATCTTTCAATATAATCTTAGTAAACATTCGAGCGCCTTCGTCGTTCAAATGACCACAGGAAGAAAAATACTGATCCCCTTCTACGGCTTTTTCATAATTGTGAATCTCAGGGTATTTTGATTTAACTCTTTCAAAATAATCCATTCCTTGTACATTCGAACACATGGGCGTCATCAAAGCAATCAACTCGATATTGTTCGCTTTACAAATGGCCTTAATCTCTTTGTAATAGCGATTATCCAACGGTTTCATCTTGCGAATATCATTTTTCATATTCCCCTTTTTCTTTCCTCCTAGTGGATGATAGCCTAAATTGTCCAAGTAATTCGTTGGTACTTGTCGCCAACTGCGGTTCATTTCGCGAAAGCCAATTTTGGCATCAAAAGCCAAATAACGGTAAAACGGAATATAATATAACTTCCAAAAATCTTGCTCTGCTGAAAAATGATCTTTAATGATTTGAGAGTCGTGCAAATAGGGTAAAAATTGCGCAGATATTCCGGCGTCACGTGTTTCGTTAGCCAAATTCATATCGGTTTCCAAAATCAATTTTTTGATTACAAACTTTCGTTCTACCATTAATTTTAATAACAACGACGCTTCAAACAAATGCGAAGCACTCATACCGTAATTGAATGTCTTAATTCCTTTTTCTTCAAATAAAGGGGCTACAAAATGATTGTTGGCTCGTGACGAACCTAAAAAAACAACATCGTATTGTTGCGGACTTGCGTGATAAACGTATTCAATTTTTCCCCTTGTGGAAGATTGTTGAAAAATGGTGGTATATCCCCAATCCAATACCACTGCCAGCACTGCCACTGCAATCAGAATAAAGACTATTAAACGACTAAATTGTTTCATTAAAATTGAAAATAAATAAATTCTTTATAATCAGAAAAAGTCCCCAAAGCTAAAATAGCGGCCAAGCACAGCACTAATTTCAAACCACTGTACTTTCCTGAAATGGGTTCGACCTTTGTTCTAGAATTCCATTCCACCACCACAAAAGCACCAATTAAAAAGAGTAATTCGTAATTGTATCGTTGGTTTTTCAAGAATTGAGACGTGAAATGTTGGTCGGTGAAAATCTGTTGAATATAGTGTAACGCTTGGCTAATTGAACTCGCTCGGAAGAAAATCCAGGCCAAACAACTCAACATAAAGGTCATCAGAATACTTCCAAAAACTCGAACCGATTCCCAATTGCGTTGCAATACCACTGTTTCCATATTGGTTCGATTGCGTTGTAAAAGTAGTAAAGGCAGAAAATAAATAGCATTAATCAATCCCCAAGCGATAAATGTCCAATTGGCACCATGCCAAAAACCACTAACCAAGAAAATAATAAAGGTGTTGCGAATTTTCATTCCCATACCACCACTACTACCGCCCAGCGGAATGTACAAATAATCGCGGAACCAAGACGATAGCGAAATGTGCCAACGGCGCCAAAACTCAGCTATATCTCTAGAGAAATAAGGATAGTTAAAATTGCGCAATAAATCAATCCCAAACAACTTTGACATTCCCAAAGCCATATCTGAATAGCCCGAAAAATCACCGTAAATCTGGAACGCAAAATAGACAGCTCCTAAAATCAGCGACAGGGAATTCATAGACGAATGATAATCAAAAATAGCATTGGCATAGGTCGCACAAGTATCGGCAATAACTACTTTTTTGACCAATCCCCATAGAAACTGGTATACGCCTTCTTTGGCCTTTTCAAAATCGAAATGACGTTTAATTTTTACTTGCGGCAAGAGATGCGTAGCGCGTTCAATTGGTCCGGCTACCAACAGCGGAAAATAACTTACAAAAAGGGAGTAATCGACAAAATTCGTTTCGGCCTTAATGCGCTTCAAATAGATATCTATCACATAGGATAATCCGTGGAAAGTATAAAACGAAATTCCAACAGGCAAAACGACATTCAGTAATAAGGGACTCGTCGATAAACCAACCGCATTCAAAGATTCAGAAAGGGAAGTTGCAAAAAAGTTATAGTACTTAAATACTCCTAAAAATCCTAGATTGACAATGATACTCAACCAAAACCAAAACTTTCTTCCGTTTTCGGTTTTGCCTTTTTCAATTTGGAGTCCAGTGTAATAATCCAAAAAAGTTGAAAAAACCAACAAGAATAAAAACCGCCAATCCCAACACGAATAAAAATAATAACTCGCCACTATCAGCACTGCATTTTGACTGGCTTTGCTTTTATTAAAAACAAACCAGTACAGCACAAATACGATGGGTAAAAAAACCGCAAAGGACAACGAGTTAAAAAACATAAATTAGGTGAATAAAAATTTCAAGCGCGAAATTAAGATATATTCTTTTTACAAACTAATAATATACGATTTACGATCCCGACGCTTCGGGACGAGTTACAATTTACGATCCCGATGCTTCGGGACGAAGTGCGAAAGGTAATGTACCAATGAAACAATATACCAATTAGTAACCCAAGCACCTTATTAATGTACCTTAATTTCTTAATGGTTTAGGAATGTCCGATAGTAGATATATTATGTACGAAGTAAAAGTTCAAAATTCGTTATTGAATATTCAATAGAAGAATAAAGAACAACGAATTTTGAACAAAGAACCAACAACTGACAATTGACAACTGACAACCGATAACAAAACCTCGCGTCCTGGTGCCTTTGTGGCTATAAAAAAATCCCCAAAGAATAGTTCTCCAGGGATTTGTAGTCGATTAGTGAAACCGTATTACTTATCTAGTATAGCAAAAGTAGAATTCATACTCTTAAACTCCGGTACAATTTTTTTCATTTGAGCCACAATAGCTTCGTCGTTATAGACAACCGAACCGGAAATCAATTCAATAATATCTTGGTGTAATTCTTCAAATTCTTCTTCGATTTCTTGAGCGATCATGATTTTTTCATGGTGAGTAGGAATCGTTTTAGAATTGTCATTTAATAATTCCTCGTACAACTTTTCGCCAGGTCGAAGCCCTACAATGTCAATTTTAATATCCACATTCGGAATAAAACCTGCCAGTTTGATCATCTTCTCAGCCAAGTCATAAATCTTAACCGGTTTACCCATATCAAAAATATAGATCTCCCCTCCATTACCCATAGCTCCTGCTTCCAATACCAATTGACAAGCTTCTGGAATAGTCATGAAATAACGAATAATGTCTTTATGTGTAATGGTCAAAGGCCCCCCATCAGCAATCTGTTTTGTAAATAATGGCACTACCGAACCGTTAGATCCTAATACATTTCCAAAACGAGTGGTAATGAATTTAGTGGCCGCTCCATTATGTTCTTGCTTTTGTTTCCATTGCAACGATTGTACGTACTTTTCGGCAATACGTTTACTAGCCCCCATCACATTGGAAGGATTCACCGCTTTATCGGTTGATACCATCACAAATTTATCCGCTCCATACTTACAGGATAGATCCGCTAAATTTTTAGTCCCTTTCACATTGGTAATAATTGCCTGAGCTGGATTCTCTTCCATCAAAGGAACATGTTTGTAAGCAGCTGCATGGTAGACTACCTGAGGTTGATAGGTGCCAAAAACAGATTCCATTGCTTTTTTACTACGCACATCGGCAATAACGCTATATATTGAAGTGCTCGATTCCAAGGCATTGGTCTCCAAAGTAAGATCATGCAAAGGCGTTTCGGCTTGATCCACCATAATCAACTTTGCCGGATGAAAGCTCAATACTTGTCGTACAATCTCACTTCCAATAGAACCTGCAGCCCCAGTGATTAAGATGGTTTTTCCTTTCAATTGTTTCGTAATGGACTTGTCATCTAAAATGATAGGCTTACGATCCAATAAATCTTCAATCTGAATGTTTTTAATTTTCTGAGAAATTTCTTTTTGGTTTTCCCAGTTGGTAATCAATGGTACCGTAAATACCTTATAATTGAATTCCAAACATTGGTCAACAATTTGGATTTGTTCGTCTTTGCTTAAACTTTTATCGGCAATGATAACCCCTTCTGCTCCAATAGAACGCAATAGTGCGGGTAGTTTTTTCTTTTGTGCCAGAATAGGCAAATCCAACATACGTTTGGAAATATTTTGATTGTTATGGTCCACAAAACCAATCACTTTAAAACGAGCTGGTGTTTCAAAATTTAAGGCATTGGCTACCGAAATTGCATTGGCATCGGTACCATAAATAATAACGCGAACCAATTTGTTTCTGGACGAATCCGAAAAATACAGTTCGAAGGTGCGTTTCACGATAATGCGGTATAAGAACAACCCACAAAAAGTAAATACAGTATTGATAAACAATGCGGTATTCAAAAAAGCCTTATCGTCAAAGTTCCATTCGTAAATTAAATTGAACAATAGGAAAAATACCAAAACCGAAACTTGTGAAAATAACAACTTGACAGCATCGATATAAGAGGAATGACGAATAATACCTGAATAGGTCCTAAAAAGCCAGAATGAAAAAACATTCATGACTAAAAAGAAAAATACCAACTCTCTCCAATATGGGGTCAAAATAAAGTCCAGTCCTGTTCCTCTGAATAGCAAAAAGCTAAACAAACAGGAAGCTATTAACACACTAAAATCAATAGATAAAATGATCCAGCGAGGCAGGTAATTCAAACTACTAATGCTGAATCTCAGATTTTCTCTAGAAAAAAAAGAAATGGAATTCGTTTTATTTGTAGGCATATGACTATTCAAACAACTTTTATTTTATAACAACTTTTTCTATACGTAACGTATACTACACTCAAAAGTAAACAAATATTTGTAAGTAAAAGAATAATATTTTGGTATTATATATTGTTTATTATTTACTTCTTAAACTTCAACAGTCCAAGCAAATAGTCCCCATAGCCTGATTTACGTAGGGGTTCGGCTATCGCTTTCAGTTGGTCTGTTGTGATAAATCCTTGGCGCCAAGCGATTTCTTCAATACAACCTACTTTCAAACCTTGACGTTCTTCCAATACCTGAACAAACTGTCCGGCTTGCATCAAACTAGCAAAAGTTCCTGTATCCAACCAAGCGGTTCCGCGACTTAAAATCCCCACTTTTAACTTTCCTTGTTTAAGGTATTCTTTGTTCACATCGGTAATCTCGTATTCTCCTCTAGCAGAAGGTTGAATGTTCTTGGCAATTGCTACTACCGAATTGTCATAAAAATACAAACCCGGTACCGCATAATTCGATTTCGGTTCTAATGGCTTTTCTTCAATTGAAAGCGCTTTAAATTCTTCATCAAATTCTACTACGCCATAGCGTTCTGGATCCGAAACATGGTAAGCAAATACTACTCCTCCATCCGGCTTCGTATTGGATTGCAATAACTCTTGCATATTAGCACCAAAGAAAATATTATCGCCCAACACTAGTGCTACAGAATCGGCGCCAATAAAATCAGCCCCAATGACAAAAGCCTGAGCCAATCCATTGGGAACAGCTTGCTCCGCATAACTAAATTGACAACCTATGTTTGATCCATCGCCCAACAATTTTTTAAAATTAGGCAAATCATGAGGTGTCGAAATAATCAAAATCTCATGTATCCCCGCCATCATCAAAGTCGACAAAGGGTAATAAATCATGGGTTTGTCATAAACTGGCATCATTTGCTTGCTCATCGCCAAAGTCAAGGGATGCAATCTTGTGCCGGATCCTCCGGCGAGTATAATTCCTTTCATAATTTTTATTTTTTCGTGATTCGTAATTTGTGATTCGTAATCCGACTCACGAGTCACGCTTACTTATATATCGAATTAAACCAAAAAGCAATTGTTTAATTTTCTCAATTTGATCTAAATAATTATCTACTGAATTTACAAATTGTAAACGTTGCGATAACAGTATTTGAGTTTCTAATTCGGATAAAGAACCCATGGCAATATACATAAATTGTATAAATTCTTTGTTTCCTTTTCTAGCTGCGCCTTCGGCAATATTGCTAGGAATAGATATAACGGCTCGTTTCATTTGACTAATCAAACCGTATTTTTCGTCTGTTGGGAAATCTTTTGTTAAGTTGTAAATCTGTTCAGCTAACAACATTGATTGTTTCCAAACATCTAAATCTTTGTGATTTTTCATATTAATTGGGGGCTTAAATATTTTTCACGATTCACGACTCACGGTTTACGAATTACGAATCCCGATTCTCGTATTGCTTTTCATAGTAACTCGCATACGCCCCCGAAGTCACATTGTCCAACCATTGCTGATTGTCCAGATACCAATTCACCGTGCGTTCCAATCCTTCTTCAAAAGTAACCGATGGTTTCCATCCCAATTCTTTATTGATTTTGGTGGCATCAATCGCATAACGCAAATCGTGTCCTGGACGGTCTTTCACATAGGTAATCAATTGAGCCGAAGTACCTGCTGGGCGACCTAGTTTCTCGTCCATGATGTGGCACAACAATTTGACTAAATCGATATTTTGCCATTCATTGAAACCTCCAATGTTGTAGGTATCGTGATTCACTCCTTGGTGGAAAACCAAATCAATGGCTACAGCATGGTCTTCTACGAATAACCAATCGCGAGTGTATTTGCCATCGCCATAGACAGGCAAAGGTTTGTTATGAATGATATTATTAATAAACAACGGAATCAATTTTTCCGGAAAATGAAACGGCCCGTAGTTGTTCGAACAATTGGTCAATACATACGGCAAACCATAAGTCTCACCATAAGCACGCACAAAATGATCCGAACTCGCTTTAGAAGCCGAGTAAGGCGAATTAGGATCGTAAGCCGTAGTTTCAGTAAACAAACCTTTGGCACCCAAACTACCATACACCTCATCGGTGCTAATGTGGTAAAAGCGTTTGCCTTCCATTTGGTCTTTCCAAATCGTTTTGGCCGCATTCAGTAAATTCATGGTCCCAATCACATTCGTTTTCACAAAAGCCAAAGGATCGGTAATCGAGCGATCTACATGCGATTCAGCTGCCAAATGCAACACACCATCAAATTGGTGTTCCGCAAACAAACCATCGATAAACGGCGCATCTACAATATCACCTTTCACAAAAGTATAGTTAGGCGCCTTTTCAATATCGGCAATGTTCTCTAAATTCCCTGCATAGGTCAAGGCATCCAAATTATAAATATGATAATTCGGATACTGATTCACAAATCGTCTCACTACATGAGACCCAATAAATCCGGCGCCGCCGGTGATTAGTATATTTTTCATTTTTTTACAAATTGCTCTAATTAAACGAATTAACGCGAATTAACCCCATAAATTGCTCAGTTTTGCTTCGACTCGGGTTGTGATTTGTTAAACTACAATCAAACTACAAAACGTTCCCCTCTTGAAATCGAAGATTCAACGATTCCAAAAAAATCAATAAAATCGAGAGTTAAAGGGGCTAGGGGTGTGTTAGTTAATTTCAATTCACTATTCACGGTTTACAAATTACGATTTACGCTTTACGATTCACGCTTTCATACATCTTTCTAAACTCTCTCGATAACCTGGAACAACAACACCAAAGGTAGTTGCAATTTTGGATTTGTCCAATAAGGAATAATGCGGGCGTTGGGCTGGGGTAGGGTAATCCGAACTTGGAATACCAGATAGGCTACAATCGAAACCTCCAATTTCTTGAATGGCTAGTGCAAATTCGTACCAACTGATTTCCCCCTCATTCGAAAAGTGATATATCCCTGCTTGCCAATGTGAATGCGTTACAATGGTTAGGAGCGCTTGCGCCAAATCGGCGGCATAAGTAGGACTGCCTATTTGATCGTTCACTATAGTCAAACTATCGCGTTCTTGCATCAAGCGAGACATGGTTTTGACAAAATTATTGCCAAAACGCGAGTACACCCAAGAGGTTCGAATCACAATTGCATCCGGATTTTCTCGAAGACAAGTTTGTTCACCAGCCAATTTGGTTTGCCCATAGACGTTGATTGGTCCTGTTGGAGCTTCTTCAGTTAAAGCCACGTTCGAATTGCCATCAAACACATAATCGGTAGATACGTGAACCAAACGACAATCGTGGTTTGCACTCCATTGTGCCATCACCCCAACCGCTTGGTGATTCAACACCTCCGCCAATTCGGTTTCCGTTTCGGCTCGATCCACAGCCGTATAGGCGGCGCAATTGATAATAATTTGCGGTTGCATAATATCCAACACATTGGATATCGTTTCCAAATCACTCAAATCCAAAACGGTACGATCGGCAAACACCCATTCGAATTGCGAATAGCAGCTTGACAACTCCTTCAATTCAGAACCCAATTGGCCATTGGCACCTGTTACTAGTATTTTTTTCATAATATTTTCGTAATTCGTAAATCGTGATTCACAAACTACAATACATTCCCCTCTTGAGAGGGGTTAGGGGTGTGTTAAATTAGTAAACTATTATTTTTCGATTCACGAATTTCGATTCACGTATTACGTCTCACGCTTCCCGATTTACAATCTACTTAAAATGCTGTTTGCGTCGATATGTAATCTTGAAAAAGCAAACCACTTCTTTCCCAAATCTTTAACGGAAGCACCTAAATGATAGACCTGATTTTCGTCAACTATTAGAAATCGATCATGCGATTTCTTTTCTATTTCAATACCCACTGGTTTATACTGTGCATTATGCTTTTTGATATCCAATTGGAATTGAGGCGTTATTTTTTCGGTATAAATTGTCGCTTTAACAGAATCATTACGTTTAGAAAGTAACAGCAAAACTGTTTCGTCTACATAATTATCAATAAGTACAATTGACTTTTTAGCTGATTTAACAAGATCCGAAACAAATACATAGGCATCAAACAACTGGCCTTCAAAAAATATTCCTTGTTGAGCTGGAAGTTTGGTATGTAGCAATTGTTCTATTTTAAAATCATGTTCAAATACTCTTTTCTCTATGGCTTCTACTCTATGTTGAAGCGCATATCCTTTTAACAAATAGGACTTCAAAACTTCGTTGGCCCATATACGAAATTGGGTACCCGTTTTAGATTTTACTCTATAGCCTACTGAGATAATAACATCTAAATTATAGATTTTCGTTTTGTATTTTTTGCCATCTACTGCAGTTAGTAAGAAATCCTTACTAACTGAAATGGGATTTAACTCTTGCTCCATAAATATGTTCTTTATGTGTAGCGTAATATTATTTCTTGTAGTTTGAAATAATTCTGCCATTTGCAATTGAGTTAACCAAACGGTTTCATCTTCAATTCGAACTTCTATTTGATTTGGAGTACTTTCTGATTGATAGGTAATTATTGTTTTTTCATCCATAACGGGGCTTTTTATGGTTTTATAAAATTATTTATTAAGTTGGGAAATCAATAAGTGACGCTAACTTCGTAGATCGTAAATTGTTACATTTTCAAATTTACAAATTAGCTCATTTTTAAATCGTAACTCGTAATTCGATTCACGTATTACGGTTCACGTCTCACGTCTCACGATTAAAACTCGCTATTACACCCCTCTATCCCCGGCAACACCAAATCCTTATCTGATACAATAGCGTCTTTCAAGTCCATGCCCCAGTCAATGTTCAAACTGGGATCATCAAAACGAATCCCGCCTTCACTTTCCTTGTTATAAAACTGATCGCATTTGTACATAACGACTGCGGTTTCACTAATAACCGAAAAACCATGGGCAAAACCATGCGGAATCAATAATTGTTTTTTATTCTCGGCAGATAGCTTAATGGCAAAATGCTGGCCGTAAGTAGGCGATTGCTTTCTAATATCTACGGCTACATCAATGATTTCACCTTGGAGCACTCGCACCAATTTGGTTTGAGCAAAAGGTGGATTTTGATAATGCAAGCCTCTCAAGGTACCGCGTTTGGAAAACGACTGATTATCCTGCACAAAGTTGATGTTAATCCCTTCTGCTGCTACAGTATTTTGATTATAAGCCTCAAAAAAATACCCACGTGCATCTTCAAATACGGTGGGATTAATGATTACTAAATCTTGAATGGGTGTGGTTTCTATAGTCATTGTTTCTGTTGTCTGTCTTTGCGAACATAGTGACGCAATCTCTAATTATTATAAATTTAACTTCGTATATCGTACCTCCTACATTAACTTATCGTCCAAAATCATCCTGGACACGTATAATATCGTCTTCATCTGAAGGATGATTGGCATCGGTATGTTGCCAGATCTCAGCAATAACCGCATAATCGTCTAGCCCAATTAAACGGTGACGTTCCCCTTGTTGTAAAGTAATGATGTCGCTCACATTCAAAATCTCTAATTCCCCTTCTGTGTCGTTAGTACTTCTTTTAACCCCTGCCTGTCCTTGAATCACTCGCCATATTTCAGCCCTGCGATGATGATACTGCCATGACAATCGTTTCTCTGGTGCCACCACTAATATTTTTGGACTCAATGCCCCACCTCTTTTTAGAGTCGAAACATCTAAACCATCAAAATACTGATTAGCAAATTCTTGTGCTTGCTCCTCCGCAATAACGAAAAAACCACCCCAAGGGCGGTTAAAATCTAAACGTTCTATTCTAAAACCAGTATTAATCAATTGTAATTGTAATTTCTCAAACATTATTTTGCAATTAATTTAATTTCAATTGTTATATTATTTTTACTATTTACTAAAAACATTTATTATAGAATTTTTTATTCGTTCTCTGTCTACATCGGACAAATTAGACCCTGATGGCAAACACAATCCATTTTCAAATAATTGTTCTGATATATTCACCCCATAATACGGATAGCTTTCAAATATAGGTTGCAAATGCATCGGTTTCCATAAAGGACGTGATTCGATGTTGGCTCCTTCAAGAGCTAGACACAATGATTCCCGACTAATTCCATTAGTTTTCGTTGAATCTATGGTAATAGCCGAAAGCCAATAATTCGAAAAATAATCTTCGTTAGGAACAGAAAATACTTCTACCCCCTCAATAGATGCAAAAATTTCTACATAAAAATCATGCATTTGTCTTCTCAAAGCAACATGTTGATCCAAAACCTCCATTTGCCCTCTACCAATACCAGCACAAATATTACTCATGCGATAATTATAGCCAACATGGCTGTGTTGGTAATGTGGTGCATTGTCTCGTGATTGTGTCGCATAAAACACAGCTTTTTCTTTTTGATCTATTGTTTTGGTTACGATAGCCCCTCCACCTGAAGTAGTAATGATTTTATTGCCATTGAATGACAACACCCCAATATCTCCAAAAGTACCGCAGTTTTGTCCTTTGTAGGAACTACCTAATGCTTCTGCGCTATCCTCTAAAATTGGAATTTGATACTTATCTGCTATAGCTCTTACGGCTTCAATTTGATACGGTACACCATATAAATGTACCGCAATAATTGCTTTGGGTTTTTTTCCTTTTTGTATACGGTCTTGAATAGCTAGTTCTAAAGCTACGGGGCAAATATTCCATGTTTGCATTTCACTGTCTATAAAAACCGGTGTTGCTCCAAGATATAAAATTGGATTAGCTGATGCAGAAAAAGTCATACTCTGACAGATCACCTCATCACCCGCTTGTACACCTAGCAAAATTAAACCTAAATGAATCGCTGCAGTTCCTGAACTTAAAGCGCCAACTCTGGCTTGATGACCCAAATAGGTTTCTAAGTCTTGTTCCAATCCATTTACGTTAGGACCCAGTGGAGCAACCCAATTAGCATCAAATGCTTCTTTTATGTAGTTTTGTTCATTTCCACCCATATGTGGAGAGGAAAGCCATATTTTTGAGTTATTCATTTTAAAATATTTTTTTTGCTGGATTACCAAAATAAGTACCCGGTTGTTTTATTGTTCTAATCACAACAGAACCTGCTCCAATAATAGTATTATCAGGTATTATAACACCAGGAAGTATAACTGCATTTGAACCTATAAAAACATTTTTTCCTATTTGTGCACCACCGCCTATATTTACATTAGGCATTATGCTTGCATAATCTCTTATAATTGCATCATGTCCTATTTGTGAGCCAATATTAATAAACACTAAATCACCAATAGTAACATCACATGAAATTAATACATTTGGAAATAAAACAACTCCTATGCCTAAAATTGACCTATCTCCAATAATACATGAATCATAAATAAAAGATGAGAATTTAGTTTTAGTTTTTAAAATTTTATGATGCAATTCTTCTTTTTTGTTACAATCTGATATACCACAAATTGCTGTTTGATCTTCTGAAAAAATATCAAAAGAAATTTTACCTAAAACATTTAACCCATAATGATTTTGTTGAGCTGGATTATAAAAATCATCCATAAATCCAACGACATTAATTTTTGAAGTAGATTTATTATTCCAACTAGCAATTTCCCTGGCTAAACCACCTGCTCCCAAAATTATAGTCCCCATTTTATTGTATTGAATATCCTCCATCAATAATTAAATTTTGACCAGTTATCCATTTCGAATCTTTTGAAATTAAAAATAATATTGTTGGAACTACATCATCTACTTCTCCAATACCTAATGGATGCATAGAAATTATTTCTTCTTTGTTATCATTACTAATTTGCTCAAACAAATTTTGAGTCATTGGGGTATTCACAACACCAGGCGAAACAGCATTTACCCTAATTTTTCTTTTTGCAAACTCTAATGCACTAGACTTTACTATTCCTAAAACGGCAGACTTAGTAGAACAATATCCTATTTTACCTGGCTGACCTAGAACTCCCATAACTGAAGACAAAAACACAATACTTGCACCATCTTTTGAATATTTTTTTTTTGTAAAATGTCTTAAGATTTCAATCCCAGAAAAAACATTAATATTGTAAATCTGCTTTACTTTATTCACTGAGTATAATGTCAGAGGAACTGTCTCTTCATAACCAGCGCAATGAATAAAAGCGTCAAATTTTTCTCCATCAAGTTCAAATTTCGCAAATAAACTTTCAATTTCATCAATATTGTTTAAATCAAAAGGGAATTCTTTAATTTTGAATTCATTTAGATTATCCAATTCTTTAATTTTAGAAAAATCTCTACCAATAGCAAATACTCTATTATCACTTTTTATTAATTGTTTAAGTGTTTCAAGACCAATACCAGAAGTCGCACCTGTTAATAATATAGTCATACGTTAAAAAAGAAAAAATATTTGATTTAAGAGAAATTTTAAGAGAAATAATTTAAAGTTTAAAATAAACGTTAACTAAACTTATTATGACCAATTTTTTCTATTAATGAATTGACCGTTGTGATTTTTTTTATATCATCAGCATTAAGATTAACACCAAATTCATCCGATACAAACCCAATTAAAATCATAGCTCCCATAGAATCCCACTCTCCTAATTCTTTAATATTTGTATTCAAATCTAACTTAGTGTCATATTCAAGTTCTTCTTGAAGTCTTGATAAGAATAATGATTTTTCCATAATATTAATTATTATAATTTATTATTTATATTAATTTTACCACCAGCCCATGATAAACCAACCCCAAAACCAACAATAACAATAGTTTCTGATTTACCTTCCTCCATTGCTAAAGAATATTTTTTTAAAGCTATTGGAATTGTGCATGAAACAGTATTACCTCCGTCTTCTAAATCAACAAAGAATTTGTTTGGCTCAATTTTTAATCTTTTACGCATAAAATTCAGCATAAAAGCATTGGCTTGATGGAAGATAAATTGATTTACTTTTTCAAATTCTATTTTATTTTTTTCTAAAACTTGTTTTGTGAAATTTGGAATAACTTCATTTGTAAAATTAAAGACCTCTGGACCATTCATATACAAATGATTATCTGTATAGGTGTTATTGGTACCGTAATTGATTTCTTGTGCACCAGTGTCAAATGGAAATCTACTACATCCATTTTTTACAATTAATTTATCATACCCTGAACCATCTGTTCCAAAAAGAAACTCTCCAAAGCATTCTTTATCGTTATAAGTTACTAACGTTGCGGCGGCGGCATCTCCAAAAATTGCTCTATTTGACCTATCTTTGGGATGTAAGTATTTTGAATAGGTTTCAGCAGTTACTAAAAGTACTTTCTTAGCTTGTCCCGAATTAATCAAACCTTTTGCTAAACTTAAACCATACACAAAACCTGAACAACCAAGATTAAAATCTAGCGCTCCTGTATTTTTATTTAATTTTAAGTAATCTTGAAGAATACATGCCGTTGTAGGTAAAAAATATTCCGGACTTTGTGTACAATATAAAATATAATCAATATCTTCTCTCGAATGTTTTTCAAACAATTTATTACATGCTCTTTTTGCTAAATCAAGTGCAGTCTCGTTTTCTTTTACCCAATATCTATTCTTAACCCCAACTTTATCTTCAAATTTAGAAAAATCATAAT
The DNA here is from genome assembly GCA_046048915.1 of Bacteroidota bacterium. GTDB lineage: Bacteria > Bacteroidota > Bacteroidia > Flavobacteriales > Flavobacteriaceae > Flavobacterium. The sequence goes on from JBJOFE010000020.1 coordinate 35,498, forward strand.
CAGGAAATTCAATAGCTAATTCTTGATTAGTGACTTTTCGTTCGGGATAAACATATTCTATACCTGTAATAATTGAACCCATATTAATTTCCTTTAAATTCTTCAGCTGAAACTGAATTATCCGAAGTTATACCTTCTCGTTTAAACACTTTTTTTATTGTCAAAAATACAATATTACAATCTAATACAAATGATATATTTTCCACATACCACACATCATATTCAAATTTCTGTTGCCAACTTATTGCGTTTCGTCCATTTACTTGTGCCCAACCCGTAATTCCAGGTTTTACTTGGTGTCTCCTTTTTTGAGTTTCATTGTATAAAGACAAATATTGGGGCAACAAAGGTCTGGGTCCAATTAAACTCATATCACCTTTCAATACATTGATCAATTGGGGCAACTCATCTAATGAAGTTTTTCGAACCAATTGACCAACTTTTGTTAAACGGTATATATCAGGAAGTAAATTTCCATTACTATCCTTCTTATCGTTCATTGTTTTGAACTTAATGATTTTGAATAGTTGACCATTTTTACCTGGACGTAACTGAAAAAAAAAAGGTTTTCCTTGATTGACGATAAATAGCCCAATCATTGTTAAAACAATTATTGGACTTAACACTATAAATAAAAATAATGCAATAGTAAAATCAATTATTAGCTTAATAAATATTTTATACATTTAAAAAAAATATTAAAGTCATAAACAAAAATTAAATTGTTCCTTTTTTATTTATTTTAAGATCCGAAATAATTTCTAAATAATCTGAAGCTAATTTATTATATTTTCTATTCTCAAAAATCCAACTACGACCGTTTTTTCCAATAGCCTCTCTTTCACTATTAGACATCAAAGCATATTTCACAAAACTATTAACTAAATCTTCAGATTTGGTAGTATTCAAAAAAATGCCACAATTAGCTTCATTTATCATAGATGGAAAACCAGTATAAGTTGCAATTATAGGTTTTGCAGCTAGCATGTATTCAACAACTTTATTCATAGACTGCCCAAAATTCCATACTTTTGAACTTAAGGTTGACAAGTAAAGGATATCACATTTCTTTAAAAAGTATTTAACATGGTCTTGTTCTATTCTTGGTAAAAAAGTAACATTTGTATTTTTAGATAAACTATTCTGAAACTTTTCCTTCAGATCTCCACTACCAACAAGAAGAAAGTGAATGTTATCATATGATTTCATTGATTTTATCGCTTGAATAAAAATATCTAATCCATTAGAAATTCCCATGCTACCTGCATACCCAATTATTACTTTATCTTTTGGAATTAATTTATCAAATGGATTATTTAGAGAAAGATCTTCCTCTACATAATTACTAGGTTCGAAACCTAATGGTGAGCAAAACACAGGTTTATTTACTATTCCTCTATTAATTACATGTTCTTTTAAATTTGGCATTGTACCCACAATAAGATCAGAATTTCTGTATCCAAATTTTTCAATTAAACCAATAATTATGGCTAGTGGATGCCATTTTGAAAAACCACCCTCTTCAATAAAAGTTAAAGGCCATATGTCTCTAATTTCAAAAACAAGAAAACTTTTAAACTTTTTCTTTAAAAAATAACCATACAGAATTGTAAAAATTGAAAGAGATGAAATAATCACTACATCTGGTTTATTTTCTTTTTTTAAAGGCATTCTGAACAACTTCCATTCGAAATCAAGCCACGATAGTATTCTTTCAATAGAAGCTGTTTTTTTATATTTTTTTGTTTTAATCCAAATTATATCAACTCCTTCTTGATATTCATAATTATATAGTTTTCCTGTTTGTGGTATTTTAGTAAAATGATTTGCATCTGATGTTATTAATCTAACATCATTACCTGATATTTTTGCTTCCTTTGCCAAATAAAACAATCTAGAAGGAGCTTTTGCATACAAAGGAGGACTTGCATATTTTGAAATAAACCAAATATTCATTATTATTTATTGTATAATTTAGGAATTGCATTCACAGTTTTAATAACATCTTCAAAATCTAAACCTAATGTATCTAAATACCATCTTATATTTTGGTATCTTGGTTGGTTTTCATCTTCAACTAATTCAAGTGCTTTTTCTCTAGTAATTTGACCCTCACGAATTTGATTACTTCTAAATGTATCATGTTCCGTAAATCCTGCTACTGTATAATAAACATAATTATAAAAAGCAGCTGTACCATCTCCAATTCTCCAAGTAGTACTTGTATCAATTGATTTTTCCCAATCGTATTGATTAATCAAAGTATCATTAACTTCATTTTCATCCCACCTCCAATAATCAAAAAGGTGATAATAATCTTTCTTTTCTGTAAAACTTCTATAGTATTCTCCAGAGAGGGTGTCAAAAAGAGAACTATTAAAGTAGCTAGGACTTTCTAGCATGGCCTTAAATCTTTTGGAATGGTATCGTAACTGTTTCATTACCCCATGACTATATACTCTTTTTTCTTCAAAATCAGGTTCAATATCCAAAAAACCCGTCTTAAAATGAGTGACTTCTAAAGGGTTTACTCCCCAAAGATTCAAATTAATTCCTGTCTGTTTTTTTATACTTTCAACATGTCTAAAAAAATGTTTGTCCCCAGCAGTTAACATTGCCATCATACCCAAATGAGGAGACTTTAACCATGCCTCTAAGTTCATTCTTATATTCTTTCTCTTTTGAGAAATATCTGCTGCAACTATAATATTCTCAACACCCATTTGAGCACACATTCTACTGATATTTCTTCTACCTAAATCTGTTACCATACCCCAGTCATAAGTATAAGTTACTGGCTTCATTTTAAGCTCTTCTACAATCAAATGTAAACCATAACAACTATCTCTACCTCCGGAAAATGGAACTATACAGTCTAATTCTTTACCCTTCCGTCTGTAGGGTTCCATTAATTCAAAAAGCTCTTCTTTTGGTTTTGGATTATTTCTAGGCGTATATGTATTGCAATAATTACATACTCCTAAGGAATCAAATTTTATAAATGGCATAGTTTCAGGCAGAATACATTTTATACACCGCTTTAAATCATTTTTTTCGTAAAGTAATAACCCTTCTTCTATTGTATTAAACTTAAATTCAGGAATTAGATTTTCTATTCTACACTTTTCATCTATTATATTGAATTCCGAACAAGAGTTTGGAATATCAATAATTTTATACTCCTCTTTAATTTGTACAATATGTTCACAATTAATTAATTGTAACCCATAACTCTCGGAGGCAAAATAGGTTTTACCTTCACTTTCAGCAATATACAAACTACCATTATTGGAAAAAAGTAACAACTTCCCTTGCTCTGGCAAAACCATAGCACAAGCAATTACTCCTTTACACATTGACAATATCAGTCCAGGTAATTCTTCTAATGGTTTATTAAGACTCAAATGCTCTTCAGCTATTGCCACAATAAGTTCAGAATCAATATTTAATAGTCGTTTTACCGATAACTTGGCCCATACTTCATCCTCATTTACAATAATTCCGTTGTGTATTGCAGCAATTTTACCTCTCACTACAGGCTGATTATCTCCTAAGCCGTTTGTAATTAATCTACTATGACCTAATACTAAACTACTTTTATATGGCTTAACTTTAGATAATAACTTATCAATATCATAATCAGCACGATTAATTCGATAGGTATCTTTTTCAATATAAATCAAGCCGCTAGAGTCTTTGCCTCGCTGTTTTGAATGATTGACTAATGTTTTAAGCTTTTGCTCACTTACTTTGTTATTTGAGATAACACCAAATATTCCACACATAATAGACTTTTTATAATAGATTTTTATATAGTTTAAGTAATTTTTCTTCTTGATAGAGCCATGATAAATGATACAAACTTTTTGTATTTACTATTTTTCTTAAACAACCATTTTTATTTATTAATTCGATAGATTTTATGAGGTCAATAATATCATTTTTACAATAAGTTCCTAAATCAAAATCCTCAATTGTCTTTCTAATATCTGGCAAATCTGATGATAAAATATATAAATTAGAAAACGCATATTCAAATAATTTATTAGGCAAACTATAGGTGTCACTTAATGAAATCGGTTCAATCATACATAGACCAACATCAGCAGATTTGGATATTTCTACAACATGGTCATGGGAAACTGCTGGATGATAATGTATATTAGAATACTCATTAGTAATAACTTTAATTTCATCTACAAAATCGCCATAACCAATAAAAACAAGATGCGAATTAATATTTTTTGATTTAAATGCTTCTAAATATAATTCGATTCCCCTACCAAGCTTACTTATAATTCCCAAATACAAATAAATTTTTTCATTATCAGGAATATTAAATTTATCCCTAAGATAATTATTCTTTGAAATATTGTTTTCTGTGTCGAGAAATTCAGGAGAATTTAGAATAAGTTCATTTTTCTTATATCCAAAATTTGAATTATACCAATTTAAAATTGATGGACTAACGCTAATAAAAAAATCAATTTTTCTCCATGCTATTTTTTCAATAAACAAGGTATATTTTGATAATATTTTAGTCTGACCTGCTTTATCCGATTCTAATTCATGTGCATCATAAATCAAGATAGAATTACAAAATATTTTTATTATTAATGTAATTGGTAAAAAAAGAGTGTCGTGACAATGAATTATATCAGGCCGATATTTTATAGCAGAACTAGTAATTCTCAACATAGCTTCAAAAAAATTAAAAGCATATCGGATTGGTCTTGGTAAAAACTTTAATTTCTTAGTAAACAAATTAAAAGTTTTTATATAAGCAATTGTCTTAATTTCATATTTATGACCTTCATCATCATTTATTCCATAAGCCAACAACTCTGTGTTTTTTAACTTTACTAATGACTTTAATTCCTTTAAAATTCTGCTATCATATCTAATATCTGTCGGTGAAATATGAAGTATTTTTTTATTATTCATTATTATCTGTAATTTAATTTAACAAAAATATACTTTGTTAACTATTATAAATTTTAGTGATTTTTTCCACAAACATTTCTACTCCAAACTTTTTTAATATTTCATCTCTTATGAGGATATGGTTATACATTGATTTATTATTATACATAAAGTTCATAGCCAAGGATAATTGTTCAATATTACCTATATCAACTAAAAGTCCATTATTATTACTTACAATATCAATTGGACCTCCACAATCAGTTGAAATAACTGGAATGCCGCATGATAAAGCCTCAATTAAAACTACTCCAAAAGTCTCATAATTACTTGACAGTACAAAACAATTCGCATGAAACATTTCATCTTTAACCTTATCTCTAGTTAACAATCCTAAAAATAAAACTTGATCAGCAACTCCTAGATCTTTACACAAAATCTCTAATTTATTTCGCAAGGGACCAATTCCAGCAATCTTCAAAATAGCACCAGTACCCTTAAACGTGATAGCGAAAGAACGAATTAATAATTCATGATTTTTGTTACTATCTAAAGCCGCTACGTTTAAAAAAACAAAGTTTACATTAGATTTTTTAGTACTAAAATCATTTATCGTAAATTCATCATCAATAATATTTGGTAAAACCAAAGTACTGAGACCGAACTTATTATTTAATAACTTAGCAAAGCTAGAACTAACTGCCAAAACTTTTTTAGCTTTATTAGAACAAAATTTAATTTCGGTTTTCATTTTTTTTGAAATTTGCCCTAAGGCAAAGGAACTACTGTGCTCTGTAATTACATAGGGAATATTATATAACTTACTAATCTCCATAGCAACTAAACCAGAAAATAAAAAGTTATGAGCATGAATTATATCAGGTATTCCATATGTATCAACATAAATTTTGAATTGATCAAAAAAAAGATCAAAATGCCTTTTTTTTAATCTTGAAAAATTGGATAGTCTATGCGGAATTAAAAATCTTTTGTAATTTCTAAACAAAAAAATTCCATTAATTACTTCGAAGTTATTAAAAGGATAACATAAAAAATCTTTCCTTAATGGAATTGAACCAATCGAAATCATTCCAACATTAAATCCTGAATCCTTTAAAGCTTTAGCTTGATGAAACTCAAAAATACCAGCCAATGGCATAACTTGTGTCATAATATGACCCCTTGGAATTATCAATACATGTTTACTTTGCATCATAAATTTTTCGATTAAATTGAATAAAATGATTTTTATTGAAGCCATTAAAAATAACAGCTAAAAACAACCAAGTAATATTATCATTCAAATAACCGCTATTAAC
>JBJOFE010000021.1:0-36713 GCA_046048915.1 Bacteroidota bacterium
GTTATTGTTATTGAAGTTAAAACCGCGTTAGGGATAGTAGCGAAAAGCCCACAGCAAAGCAAGGACTTGTAGCGAATAGCCCGACCTGGCGCGAGGTCACGAAGCAAACAGGAAACGCACAGGAAATTAGTCGTAACGGATGGCTTTGATGGGGGAAATTAAACTGTTGCCAACACTTCGAGCAAATAGTCAATCTCTTCTTTCGTATTATAATGACTGAAAGAAATACGCAAACTTGGCTTGGTCAAATCTTGAGGAGAAAGAATTTCAGACAATACATGAGAAGCACTTGAACTACCCGACTGACATGCACTTCCGCGAGAAACTGCAATTCCTTTCATATCAAGATGAAATAACAACATTGCCGACTTATCTGCTGGCAGCGGAAGAACTACATTAATAATATTATAGAACCCATTTTCGGAACCAATTACTTTTGAATCTGGAAATACTTGAGTTAATTTACCAATACAATAGCGCTTCAAATCCAAAATAGCAGCTCTTTCAACATCTAGATTAGCATAAGCCATTTCTAACGCTTTTGCCATTCCGGCGATTTGATAGACCGATTCGGTACCACCACGCATGCCTTTTTCTTGTTCGCCACCCAAAAGCAATGGTTGAAGACCGGAATTTTTACGAATATAAGCAAACCCAATTCCTTTTGGACCATGAAATTTATGTGCGCTTGCCGAAATAAAATCAATAGGCAAATTCTTTAAATCAATTTCGGTTTTTCCAACAGATTGAACCGTATCGGAATGAAAGAGCGCATCGTGTTCTTTACAAATAGTTGCAACTCGCTCCAAATCAAGCACTACCCCCACTTCATTGTTAACATGCATTAAGCTTACAAGGGTTTTAGATTTATGAGAAAGTAGTTCCGCTAAATGTGTTATATCAATATTCCCGTCTGGCTTTATATCAACAAAATCAACTTGAATACCAAATTCATTTTGTAAAGCCAAAACAGGATAAACAACAGCATGATGCTCTATTTTTGTTGTAATGATTCGCTCAATATGCAAATCCTTTACAGCAGAACGCAAAATCCAATTATTAGCTTCGGTACCTGAAGAAGTAAAAAAGATTTCAGAACCCACCACATTTAATTGCTTTGCAATTGACTTTCGGGAAAGCTCCAAAACACTTTTGGCATTACGTCCAAAACTATGAGTTGAGGAAGGATTACCATAATCTTCTGTCATTAATCGCGTGATTTCCTGAATCACTTCTGGTCGAATTGCTGTGGTTGATGCGTTATCTAAATATACTTTCTTCATGTTAGCAAATTTATAAAATATCTTCATAAATAGTACAGAAACACTAATTAATTATTGTTTTTTTGACTATTTTTGGGCCAAATATATGAATAATGAAAAAAGGTTTTTACTTACTATTACTTACTTTATTGTTTGCAAATTGCAGCGATGGTGATTTATCGCAAGAAGTAATTAGTTTTGATTTAGTTACAACACAAAGCTGTAGCAATAATGGAATAATTTATAAAATAAAAGAACAAGAAGCTTTACTCATACAAATTCCGCCTACAACATTTACAAACGAACCAACAACGGTTGGTAATCCTACAATTATTGATATCAATACCACAAATCGAGTTGTGTATCGTTTTTATAACGGAGCTGTATCAAGTAGTATGTTTTGCGAAACCATCCCTCCATCATCGCCATCTGTAAGTGATGAATGGATTGCAACTGCAGGCAAAATTCAAATTACTACTACAGCAATTAAGACTTCAAATGCAGCTACTGGTCAGACATCAATTACGGGCTACAATCATAATATCGTATTAAAAAACATCACTTTTGCAAAACAAAACGGAACTCAGGTCTATGAAACTTTTGCTTTTGGTGATTACAGCCGTTCAATAACCCCTTTAACTTTAGGATTTGATGAGACTTTAGAACAATGTGCTACATCCAAACAAATCTACAATTTCAACAGTAGCGAGTCAATTACGTTGGATAACATCAGTACAGATTTGATTAAAAACCAAATCACGCCACTTAATAGTCCCAGAACTGCTTTGGTCGGAACAACATCCAACAAATTAGTCTATCGTTCGTTTACCAACGGAATTGTAACACCAAATTATTTTTGCAACACCACTACTCCAACTGTTCCAACTGTAAATCAAGAATGGATTGCCGAAACCGGTGTAGCCAATGTAAAAGGAATAATTGAAGTTACCACTACTAATGTACTTAACACCTATACCCATCGTATCGTTTTAAAGAAAGTTACTCTCAATAAAGGCAACAACAATTTTACACTTGGAGAAAGTTATATTCTAGGGGATTTAATTACGACAAATTAAGCTGTTTATTTACTCTATTAAATGATAAAAAAAAATATCCGTATTTCAATTGAAATACGGATATTTTTTTTGAATAAATCCCCTTATAAAACGACAGATTTTTATTTGTTGTTTTGCTTAATATATACTTCAGTTGCACCTAAACCATATTTTTGATAATTGGCATCTTGAAACGAAATAGTATCATATCGTCCAAATAAAAAATCCAACTCCGCTTTTAAAATTCCCTCTCCAACTCCATGAATAAAAACAATTTTCGGGATTCGATTTCGGATGGCAAAATCAAGGTGTCGTTTTGCAGTTTCTGATTGTAAAGTTAAGATATCATAATTGGACATTCCGCGTTTGTTAGGAACCAACTTTTCGATATGCAAATCGAATTCAGGAACGCCAACTTCTCGTTTTTCTTTGCGATCTTTGACAAAATTTCTTGGCTTTTCAATCTCTTTTTCTTTTTTAATTTCATTTGAATTAAAACTTCTAATTGAATCCATTAAGTTACTGGAATTGTTTACTTTAATTAATTCGTTGACTAAAAATGTCATCACAAATCCATCAGTAGATTCTATTGTAACTTGCTTATCTTTCACAGCAATCACAACCCCATTTACATCCTCGTCTAAAACTGAAACTTGATCACCTTTAATTAACATTATCTTCGTTTTTATCTTGATTATTACTTGGTGTTTTAGCACTCAATCGCATCATTCCATACATAAAAATAGCAACTGCTCCTACTGTAATATAGACGTTACTAGCAGTCTTTTGTTGCTCATAAAAAGCAATTAAAATTGCAACTAACATCATCGGTATTATCATTTTTTTCATCCTTCTAAATTTGGTTTATCAAAAGTAAACAATTTAAAATTGCATCACATGGTTTACTAAAAATTTGATTATTTTTACATTAAGTTGTACAAAAAGAATTGGTATGAATTTAGAAAAATTTATGTTTCCTTGCATTAGTAAAACACTATTCGGAATAGAGTGTTTAGGATGTGGTTTTCAGCGTTCTTTACATTTACTTTTTCAAGGTAATTTTGAAGCCGCATTTTTCATGTATCCTGCTATTTATTCTTCTCTTATTGTACTGCTTTTTGTTGCACTTCACTTTGTAGATTTGAATCGAAATTATAAAAAGACACTCACAGTTATGGCAGCCATCAATGGAATTATAATGATTGGGGGGTATTATTACAAGCATTTTGTTTAATTAATATATTTCTATGACTTGTTTTACTTGTGTATGACACTATTTTTCCTTTAAAATTACACAACAAAATATAACAAATGTATTTGCAATCCAATGAAAATAATCAATTATTTTTCTAAAAAACACCTACTTTTACAGCTTATTTAACCGAATCAATTATAAAATCGTGACTAAAAATCAGATTATCCAAAATATCAATTCGTTGAAAAGTGATTTTTCTACAAATTACAGTATCAAAACAAAGACAGAAACCTTTACAGAAAAGCTTTTTTATACTTTGTTTGACGGCAATGCTCCATTGGATAAAAGCATTGAAGAACTCGAACTTCTTTTTAAAGAAATATCAGCGATAGCATGCAAAAAACCTTCTGATTTATGCGATTCAATATGGGAAAAGTTTCTTACAAGTTTACCTTCTGTGTTAGAAAAACTGAATCAAGATGCCGCTTATATTTTAGAAAATGACCCAGCTTCGAATAGCTTAGAGGAAGTGTATTTGGCTTACCCTGGCTTTTACGCCATCGCTATCTATCGCTTGAGTCATGAATTGTATTTGTTGGATTTATTGCTTTTTTCACGTTTAATGAGTGAATATGCGCATCGAATCACCGGGACTGATATTCATGCTGGTGCTGAAATAGCTTCACCGTTTTTTGTCGATCATGCTACAGGAATTGTAATTGGCGAAACCACAATAATTGAAAAAAACGTAAAAATATACCAAGGAGTAACTCTTGGAGCGCTTAGCATTACCAAAGAAATGAAAAATTCCAAAAGGCATCCAACGGTAGAAGAAGAGGTTTGCATTTATGCTAATGCTACTATTTTAGGAGGGAATACCACCATTGGAAAAGGAAGTGTTATTGGTGGAAATTCATGGGTAACCAAATCTATTCCTGCCAATTCTATCGTTACCAACACAACTACAACAGAGGTCAAAATAAAAGAGAAAAAATAACATGGAACCAAAAAAATTAATTGAATTAATTGGAAATACTCCATTAGTAATAAGCCGTAATTTAATTCAAAATCCGAATGTAAAATTATTACTAAAACTAGAAGGAAATAATCCAGGTGGAAGCGTTAAAGACCGTGCTGCTTACAATATGATTGCTTCAGCAGTTGCACGTGGAGAAATTAAAAAAGGAGACAAATTAATTGAAGCTACCAGTGGTAATACAGGAATTGCATTAGCAATGATTGCCCAGTTGTTTGATATTGAAATTGAATTGGTATTACCAGAAGATTCCACCAAAGAACGAACACAAACCATGTTGGCCTATGGTGCTAAAGTTACTCAAACACCCGCAAGTCAAGGTATTATTGGTTCTCGAGATTATGCCAATAAAAAAATGGAAGAAGGTGGTTATGTTATGTTAAATCAATTCGCTAATGAGGACAACTGGAAAGCACATTACAAAACTACTGGTCCAGAAATTTGGAGAGATACAAATGAAACTATAACCCATTTTGTTGCTACTATGGGAACTACCGGTACTATTATGGGTACATCTACCTATTTAAAAGAACGAAATACAAATATTCAAATCATTGGTGTGCAACCAACTGATGGCTCTCAAATTCCAGGAATACGAAAATGGCCCCAAGAATATTTGCCTAAAATTTTTGATGCCTCAAAGGTGGATGTAGTTATGGAAGTTAGCGAACAAGAAGCGAGAGAAATGACTCAACGGTTAGCCAAAGAGGAAGGTATATTTGCCGGAATGAGTAGCGGTGGATCTGTTGCAACTGCAATTAAAGTTGCCAATCAATTGGAATCTGGAGTGGTGGTTGCCATTATTTGCGACCGTGGTGATCGCTATTTATCATCCGATTTATTTGATTAACTTTCTCATTCAAAATACTTTAAATGAAAAAAACTGGTTTCTATTATCTACTTATTTTACTCTTTATAGGCATGGCTGAAAAATTAACTGCTCAAGATTGGGCTAATTTAGCAAAATACGAAACTGAAAACAGCCAACTACCTTTTAAACAATCTGGAGAAAAAAGAATAGTATTAATGGGCGATTCTATTACGGAGTTTTGGTCACAAATCCAGCCTGCTTTTTTTACCAATACATCCTATATTAATAGAGGAATTAGTGGTCAAACCACCCCACAAATGTTGATTCGTTTTAGACCTGACGTACTGAATTTACATCCTGATGTAGTCGTAATTTTAGCTGGGGTAAATGACATTGCTGGTAATTCTGGACCCACAACTAATGATGCAATTTTTGGAAATATCATTTCAATGGTCGAATTGGCTAAAGCCAATGGAATAAAAGTAATTCTTTGTTCGGTTTTACCTGCCAATAACTTTTATTGGAGACCCAACAATAAAGCATCTCAAACAATTATTCAATTGAACCAAATGATTCAATTGTATGCTGAAGAGAATAATATTCCTTATGTTGATTATCACACAGCAATGACCGATTCAAAAAACGGTTTACCTATAGAATTCTCTGAAGATGGTGTACATCCCAATTTAAATGGGTATCAAACCATGCAACCCTTGCTGGAAAAAGCGGTTCAAAAACTGTACTAATTATTGTTTTTTAAACTCCACAAAATGCACTATCTGTTATAAAGTTTTGAAGTAAAGAGATCTGTGTAACAAAAGTTACTGTAGCCTCTAAATGTTCACAATATATTTGTACCGAAATCAAGAAATTTCTACACAAACATATATTAGGAAACTTAACTTTAAATTGAGATCATGACTTTAGAAAAAATTATCAAAGAAGCCAATTGCACCATTGTAGATGTGAGATCACACGAAGAATTCATGGGTGGCCATGTGGCAGGTTCTATCAATATTCCGTTGCAAACAATCCCTGAAAGAATAGATGAATTAAAAGGTTTTCATTCGCCTTTAGTACTTTGTTGTGCATCCGGAAACAGAAGTGGTCAAGCGCAATATTTTCTTTCTCAACAAGGGATTGATTGCCATAACGGGGGGTCTTGGCTTGACGTAAATTATTATCAATCAAAATAAAAGAGATGATCACACTATTAAAAAAGATTTTAGGATTAGGCCCTGCTATTAATTATGCTGAATTGGTAGCACAAGGAGCAATTATAGTAGACGTACGTTCAAAAGCTGAATTTACAAGCGGACATATCAAAGGGGCTGTAAACATCCCAGTACAAGTATTACAAAATCATTTAGGTCAATTAAAAGACAAAAACAAAACCATCATCACATGTTGTGCATCGGGAATGCGAAGCGCCTCAGCAAAAAGCATTTTAAAATCCAATGGCTATAAGTCTGTTCATAATGGAGGTGGCTGGTCTAGTTTACAATCCAAATTATAATTGTCTATTTTAAAATATACGCCTCCCAATTTTGGGAGGCTTTTTTTATCTTACTTCTAAAATTTTGTTTTTGTTGATAATTATCCATTATTCTTAATAAAACATGGACAACAATTAAGAAAAACGTTTGTCCCAACCCTAAATTAAATTTACATTTGCAATAGTTTAACCTTTACACATCAAATGAAGCCTAACACACAACAATTAAACGATTTAACTATCCAAGTTAGAAGAGATATTCTTCGAATGGTACACGCTGTCAATTCAGGTCATCCTGGAGGATCTTTGGGGTGTACTGAATTTTTAGTAGCCTTATACCAAAATCTAATGGAGCGCAAAGAAGGTTTTGATATGGACGGAATTGGCGAAGATCTTTTCTTCCTTTCTAACGGACATATTTCACCTGTTTTTTATAGCGTATTAGCAAGAAGCGGGTATTTCCCAGTAGCTGAATTAGCTACTTTCCGTTTAATCAATTGCAGATTACAAGGTCACCCAACTACACATGATGGTTTGCCTGGAATCCGAATGGCTTCTGGTTCTCTTGGACAAGGTTTGTCGGTGGGAATTGGTGCGGCTCAAGCCAAAAAATTAAACAATGACAAACATCTTGTGTATACTTTACACGGTGATGGGGAATTACAAGAAGGTCAAAACTGGGAAGCAATTATGTATGCATCTGCCAAAAAAGTAGATAACCTTATTGCTACTGTTGACCTTAATGGAAAACAAATTGACGGAACTACAGATGAAGTGTTGTGTATGGGTAGTTTGAAAGCTAAATTTGAAGCCTTTGATTGGGATGTTCTTGAAATCAAAGAAGGAAATAATCTAGAAGCAATTATTGCTGGTATGAACGATGCAAAATCTAGAACTGGAAAAGGAAAACCAGTTTGCGTTTTATTGCATACTGAAATGGGTAACGGAGTAGATTTTATGATGCATACGCATGCTTGGCACGGTAAAGCACCGAATGATGCTCAACTAGAGCAAGCATTAGCTCAAAATATTTCAACGCTAGCTGACTACTAATAACACGACTCAACAAATGAAAAAATATACAAATACAGGAAGTAAAGATACTCGTTCAGGTTTTGGAGCGGGAATGACTGAATTAGGTCAAAAAAATGAAAATGTAGTAGCGCTTTGTGCAGACTTAATTGGTTCATTAAAATTTGACGATTTCAAAAAGAATCACCCAGAACGTTTTTTCCAAATTGGAATTGCCGAAGCCAACATGATTGGAATAGCTGCAGGTTTAACCATTGGAGGTAAAATACCATTCACTGGAACTTTTGCTAGTTTCTCTACAGGACGTGTATACGATCAAATCAGACAATCAGTTGCTTATTCTGAGAAAAATGTGAAAATATGTGCTTCGCATGCTGGATTAACTCTTGGAGAAGATGGAGCAACACACCAAATTTTAGAAGATATAGGATTAATGAAAATGTTGCCAGGAATGACTGTGATCAACACTTGCGATTACAATCAAACCAAAGCGGCCACTATTGCATTGGCAGACCATCACGGACCAGCCTATTTGCGTTTTGGGCGTCCAGTTGTGCCTAACTTTATGCCAGCTGACGAACCATTCGTAATTGGAAAAGCAATTTTATTAAATGAGGGGACTGATGTAACAATTGTTGCTACTGGACACTTAGTTTGGGAAGCTTTAGTTGCCGCTGAAGCATTAGAAGCGAAAGGAATCTCTGCTGAAGTAATCAATATCCATACTATTAAACCATTAGACGACGAGGCAATTTTAAAGTCAGTTGCCAAAACAAAATGTGTGGTTACTGCTGAAGAACATAATATTCTAGGAGGTTTAGGAGAAAGTGTTTCTAGAGTTTTAGCATTACACCATCCTGCTCCGCAAGAATTTGTAGCAGTAAATGATAGTTTTGGGGAATCAGGCACGCCTGAACAATTAATGGAAAAATACAAGTTAAACAATCAAGCTATTGTTGCAGCTGCTGAAAAAGTGATCAAAAGAAAATAATTTTTTAGTTATTCTATAAAAAAAATCCCGATTTCAATGAAATCGGGATTTTTTATTTACCATCATTTTTAGTGACAGTTTTTATCTAAATGCTTTTTAATTCTATTTGCATTCGTTGTATTACCACTGCAATCAGGGATAGTTGCAAATGGAATACTTAATCCATTTACAGGATCTTTAATTTCTAATTTTGTAGTAAAATTATCTCCATCATCATCTACATCAATATAATTTGGTATTCCATCCGCATCAGTATCATCAGAATTTGATGATATAGCTGTTGGGTAATTTATAGTATTTCTAAAATCGTATACATAACCATCTCCATTTAAATCTTCTAAATACGATGGAATACCGTCAGCATCTTGATCTTGTCGTTGAATTTCATACAATTTAAAGCTAAATACCAAAGGAGTGTATGATGGAATAGTTCCACTTCCAGAGGCAAAATATGCCAAGCCTGAAGGTAAAAACATAACTCCTGCACCAAAACCAGTATAAGAAACTGTACCGTCAGAATTTGCTACATAAGTTCCTTTTTTAAATTGCGGGAAAATTTCAGCCCAACCGACTATTGTACTCGTAAGACTAAAAAAACTTTGTGGATTTTTGGACTCTTCGAATTGTGTTGCAGTCAATGTTGCAGCTGTTGTTGTAGTAGCGGCTACTTGGGTTAAATAATCACCTCTATAAGAAGCCAAGACACCATCAACGTTAGTTGGTTTTTCTCCAGTACCTTCTCTCAATACTAAATAATATACTTTATAAGTTATATCGTGTAATTTAACCTCTCTGGATAACAACTTAGGAAATGAAGTGCTATTTAAATAAGACCAAACTGATGGTTGAGTTCCTCCAGCAGGTATTTTGGTAAAAGTAACATCTTGATCATCTGCAAAACCAGAATGGTTTATCACAGTAATGTAAGTAGTTTTAAGATATTCTTCAATGGTAGCTATATCTGTTGTGTATTGTACAGAATATTCTCTAATTGTTTCTACTTCAGTGGCATTGTCTTTAGAACATGAAAATAAAGAAAGGGTTGTTATTAATAGAATAAAATAATACTTAAATTTGTTCATTATGGTGAATTTTTAAGTGCGCAAGATACAATATTGATTTATTTTTGTAAACTATTTAACTTCGATTTTAGAAAATTTATGCGAATAGACAAATATTTATGGTGTGTAAGATATTATAAGACGAGAAACATGGTTACAGAGGCTTGTAAAAAAAACCATGTGACCGTAAATGGACAAATCGCAAAGCCCTCTCGGGAAGTTTATCCAACCGATAAAATCACATTTAGAAAAGATCAAATTACACAAATTATTACGGTTTTAGATATTCCAGAAAGTCGTGTTGGAGCAAAATTAGTAGACATCTATCGCCGAAATGATACTCCTGCAGAAGCCTTTACGCATTTAGAATTATTAAAATTATCCAAAGAACATTACCGAAAAACGGGTACTGGGCGTCCAACTAAAAAAGACCGAAGAGATATTGACGAATACGGCAATGAAATCCCTGAAGATTTTAACGAAGACCTTTTATAATAATCGAAACTGTAGAATAAAAACGAATAAAAAAGATTGTACCTTTCACAAAAAATAAATTTATGAGCCAAAATATCATATTAACTCATCAAGAAATTGAACATAAAATCAAACGTATAGCATATCAAATCTATGAGACATTTGTTGATGAAGAAGAAATTGTCATTGCAGGCATTGCTACAAACGGATTTGTATTTGCACAAAAAATAGCAAATGCATTACAAGAAATTGCAACATTAAAAATTGCACTTTGTGAAGTTAGTGTAGACAAACAAAATCCTGAATTAGCTATCAAAACCTCTTTGTCGAAAGAACAATATGCTAATAAAGGTTTGATTTTAGTAGATGATGTTCTCAATTCAGGAACAACTTTAATATATGCCGTGAGGCACTTTTTAGATGTTCCTTTAACAAAGTTTAAAACAGCAGTTTTAGTAGATCGTAATCACAAAAAATACCCTGTAAAAGCTGATTTCAAAGGCATCTCTTTATCTACTTCATTACTAGAGCATGTTCGTGTAGTTTTTGATGAAAACGGACAAAATTCAGCTTATTTAAGTTAATATTTCAAGAATATCTGAAACGGTTTCATCGATCGATTTATTATCAACGGAGATTTTGTATTCTGCTTGATTGTAGTAATAACTACGGTCAAACAGGTGTTTTGCAATAAATTCTTGTAATTCGTCTTTAGTTTTATTGGCAACAATAGGTCGTTTGCTTTTATTGTGCGATAATCTATTAAATAGAGTTGCTACAGTGGCGCTCAAATAAATAGAAACAACACCCTCCCCTTTTAACAATTCATGATTATTTGCATAACACGGAGTACCACCTCCTAAACCAATGATTTGTTTTTCGGGAGAAGCCAACAATTCCATAAAAACATCATGTTCTAATTTTCTAAAATAAACTTCGCCCAAGGATTCAAAAATTTGATTGATTGTCATTTGAGCTTTAGCTTCAATACTTTTATCTAAATCGACAAATGGAAGGTGTAGTAAACCTGAGAGTTTTTCGGCTATTGTTGATTTGCCACACCCCATATATCCTAATAATATAATTTTTTTCATTGAAATAAAACCTTACAGATTAAGGCGTTAAGGACTTTTGTTTAAAAAAGACAAATTTATAATAAAATAGCTTTGAAATATCAAAAATAAGGCCTTATATTTGCACCCGCATTCAAGAAATGATAATGACTCGATAGCTCAGTTGGTAGAGCACATCACTTTTAATGATGGGGTCCTGGGTTCGAGCCCCAGTCGGGTCACAAATTATTAATACATTTCATTTCTTGAGTCATTGACTCGATAGCTCAGTTGGTAGAGCACATCACTTTTAATGATGGGGTCCTGGGTTCGAGCCCCAGTCGGGTCACAAAAGGTTGTTCGTTTATCGAATGACCTTTTCTTTTTTAAGGCCATGTGGAGAAACGGTAGACTCGCCATCTTGAGGGGGTGGTGCTCGCAAGGGCGTGAGGGTTCAAATCCCTCCATGGTCACGAATAAAAAAATCCTAAAAGAATAATCAAGCAAGCTTAAAATTATTCTTTTAGGATTTTTTTTTTAAAGCGGAGCTTTGGGAGGAAAGATGCGGTCATTAGCTTTTACTTCTTCACTGCTTTCCGTAATTCAGCGCTTCCAGGTATTTTCATTTTATCGGTTAACGCAGGTACTTCATTTAGATCAAAGTCACCAGTGATAGTCATCAGAACGGTATCATCCGTTTTATTCCCTTCTACAAACAACAACAACTCTTTTAATTTTGTTTCATCTACACTTTGCCTGCCCAAAATCTTTACTTTTTTCCCACCTTCGCTAGCAGATATAAGATCTTCCAAACCCGCCGTTTTAGCATATTTTTCAGTATTCAAACGCATTTGTATAGAAATACGTTCATTTTGCGTACGGTACACTTTAAGATGATCAATTTTCTTAATTAAATTCATGTATTGTTGCGTTTCTTTATCAGAGGTGTCTAATTTAACTTTACTCATCAAATCAAACATTTTCTTATTAATAGTAACTACATCAACTCCAGCAATGCCTTCAAATTGATCAAAAACCGTTTGCGCAAAAAAGGAATGGGTAACTAGTAGAAATAAAAATGCAACTAATTCTTTTCTCATAATATCTTAAATAAAGTATTTGTAGTGTTAAATATATTAATTAATTATCAAAAACATTCAAAGTGCATATAACTATTTATATAAAAATATAGTGTAAAGTTGTATTTTTACTTTTCAATTAGAAACTATAATCTCTAAGTATGAAAAAATATGTATCCTTTTTCACGAAGATAGCAATGCTCCTTTTGACACTTCAAGCTTGTCAAAAAGATCAAGATGATGTGATTGTAAGTCCTGTAACTCTTTCAACCAATTTAGAAGTTCAAAACTTTATTTGGAAAGGTTTAAATCAATACTATTTATGGCAAACAGATGTGCCAAACTTAGCAGACAACCGATTTGCAAGTCAAACCGCACTTGATGCTTTCTTGGTTAATTATAAAGTGCCAAAAGATTTATTTGATGCTTTACGAGTAAACTCAAATACGGACCGTTTCAGTTGGATGGTAGATGATTATGTAACTCTTGAACAATCCTTGCAAGGAACTTCAAAAAATAATGGAGTTGAATTTGGTTTGAGTTATAAACCTAATAGTACATCAGAAGTGTTTGGTTATGTTCGTTATATTATTCCAAACTCAGATGCAGCTACTAAAAATATAAAAAGAGGAGAAATGTTTACGGCTGTTAACGGGACTCAACTAACCGTTAGTAATTATGAAAGTTTACTGTATGGTTCCAATGACAGTTATACTTTAAATATGGCTGATTATAATGGAACAACCATTAGTTCAAATGGTAAAACTGTAGAATTAACTAAAACTACCTTAACAGAGAATCCGATTTTAGTAAAAAATGTCGTTACGATAGGCACTAAAAAAATTGGGTATTTGATGTATAATGGATTCTATGCAGATTTTGATCTACAACTAAATACTACTTTTGGCGAATTTAAATCGCAAGGTATTACTGATTTAGTATTGGATTTACGATACAATGGAGGTGGTTCGGTAAGAACTGCAACTTATTTAGCCAGTATGATTACAGGTCAGTTTACAGGAAAAGTGTTTGCAAAACAACAATGGAACTCAAAAATTAACGCCTATTTCGAAAAAGAGGATCCTAACGGTTTGCGCAACTTTTTTACTGATAAGATTGGATCTACTCCTATCAATAGTGTGAACATGACAAAAGTTTTTATTCTAACTACTAAAAGCACAGCCTCTGCCAGCGAACTCATTATCAATGGTCTAAAACCTCATATTAATGTAGTTCAGATTGGTGATTTAACTGTTGGAAAAAATGTAGGGTCAGTTACACTATACGATTCACCTGATTTTGGTCCAAACAACAAAAACACCAAACATAAATATGCCATGCAACCGATCGTTTTGAAAATTGTCAACTCCGAAGGTTTTGGTGATTATTTCAACGGACTAACTCCAACTCATGAATTAAAAGAAACAATAAGTACTTATGGTGTGCTTGGTGATGTAAACGAACCCTTATTCAAATTAGCTATTGCTAAAATTACTGGTACTGGGAAAATGTCAACACAAAGCACAGGAAAACAATTTGATTTCTTCAAGGATTCAAATTCTATGAAACCATTTGGAAATCAAATGTATTTAGAAAAGGCTCCAGCGGGGCTTCAAAAAGCATTAGACTAACTATTAAATTAAAAAGGCTTTCTCTAACAGAAAGCCTTTTTTTTTATGATTATACAAGATTTACCAATTATAATTAATACCTAATTTGAAATTTCGTCCCAAAGTACTATACCCAACATTTTCCACAAAATCTACATTAAAGATATTTTGAACCGAACCAAAAACAGACAACTTATTTTTTCTAATTTCGTATCGAACCAAAGTATTTAGCAGTTGATACGATCTTAATTTTAATTGAGTAGTAGCATAGGTGTTTCCATCAAAAAAAGCATCTTTTCTAGAATCAATGTATTGGTAATTGATATTCCATAAAAAGCGGTTAGCCATTTTATAATCCAAAGAAGAATTGAATTTATGTTTTGGAATCAATCGGTCCAGCGCATCGTCAACTTGAGTAAAAGTATAATTTGAATTCCATTTTACTTTATCATTCAAGGATAATTGAATTTCAGTTTCAATTCCTTTAGCTTTATTCAAACCATCAATATTGACATAATTAGAAGCATAGGTAGTTGGATTATAATAAAACCCAATAAAATTAGTTTGTTCTCGATAAAAGCCTACCACATTCCATCGTATTTTTTTGTTGGCAAATTGCGTTTCAAAACCCACCTCAGCAGTACTGTTTTTTTCTGGAGTCAAGTTTATATTGCCATATTGTGAATACAATTGATATAAACTTGGAGTAACAAAAGCTGTGCTATACGAGCTAACGATTTTAAATGGAAGTGTTTGAAAATCAAACGAAGGATTGATATTGTATACCAAATGATTTCCATATGCACTATGACTGTTCCATCGTACACCCGTATTCAAATTGAATCCTAATTTAGACGTATATACTCCCGTTATATAGGGATCAATCATATTAAATTTGGTACTATCTTTAGCAATGTCCCCATAGGGAGTTATACTATTAGCATCATGAAACTGGTATTGTAAACCCGAAACCAAATAAAATGAGTTGCTAAATTCATATTTGTTAAACCCATCTATATTAACACTTCTCGATTCGTATTGTGCAAAACCAACTAAATTCGTATACGTATCCAACTCATCATAAGAACGTACTAGTTTGTTAAAACTAGAATTTAATATGAATTCTCCTTTATCGTATCTAAATTTAGGAGAAAAGCCAAAACGAAATTGTTTCGAATTTGTTGTATTTAATCGGGTATCGCTGTTTCCAGTATTATCAAAACCGCCATCATAATCATTTTTAATTTGATCATAATTTCCAAAAAAATCAAAAGTCATTTTATCCGATATAGAATAACCTACTTTAGCCATATAATTCAATCGTGAAAAAGAATCGTCTTCATAATTGACATTTGGATTTGGTGGGGCAATTTGAGAAATTCCTTTAGTTTCAGTGCTGTTTAATGAGGTAAAATAACTTAGTTTAGTGGTTCTTCCATTAACAGAAAACCCTTGATTAAAATCGGATGCTTTTTGATTTTGATGAGTAGCAGTGGCATTGGTTCCCACATTAAAATAGCTGCTTCCTGCTATTGTTCTATTACCTGATTTTTTCAGCTTGATATTGATTACTCCTGTTGCAGCACCAGTTCCGTATAAAGTACTTGCCGCGCCTTTCATAATTTCAATACTTTCCACTTGCTCTGCTGGAAGTAATCGTAAATCGTATTCCATACTAATTCCAGAAGCATCGTTAACCGGAATTCCGTCAATCAAAATCAGTACTTGACTGTTTTTACCTCCTCGAATATAATAACCTAAGTTTTTACCAGCAGCACTTTGACTGCCATTGATTTCAACACCAGCTACAGTATTCAAAATAGCCGCAATAGTTTGACCGGGCTTATTCCTTAAATCTTCAGTGGTGATTTTAGTAATTACTTTTCCTGATTTTTCTTTTGCCAAAGCAAATTTAGAATCAGAGACTACAACTTCTTTTAGCTCTTGTTGAGAAGCTACTGTTTCTTTTTCTTGCGCAAAAACACAAGCAGATACTAGCACAAACAATGCGCTAATACGAACCTTTTTATTGTTCATTTAATTTAACATTTTGCAACAGCAGAACTGTTACTTTACTAATAAATAGGGAGAAAAGTATAGAATTACCCATACCCAAACCTTTTTTCCCGAAAGTTTGATACTCGATGTAATAGGCAGGTCTCCTGGCTTGCGTCTTGTTGTTTACCTTCTCATTCGCCAAGCGAACAATGGTTTTGTAGATAACAACAAGCTTTGTAGCATACAGTTGCGGGTACAGCTCAGGTATTTCACCTGATTCCCTTTTAATGCAATTTTGAAAATCAAAAAAGCAACCTCAATACAAATACAAAGATAAGGCTAAGTTTGGGATAAAAAATTAAATTTGATTTTTAAAACCGATTAGACCTACCTTTGCAATTATTGTAATCAATGCGATGAAATCATTTATTCAAAAATTAATTTTACTTATTACTGTACTGCTTCATAGCGGATGCAAACAAAACAATGCTCTTCCAGAAGGAACAAAAAGTAGTATTAAAAACGAAATTCACTACGCTAAAGGATTAGAAATATACCATCATAAAGGCTATTCTATACTTAAAATTACACATCCTTGGCCAGATGCCAAAACATCATTTACCTATATTCTACAAGAAAAAAACGGAATTATTCCCGATAGCTTACAACAGTATCCCCGAATTTCGGTTCCTGTTCAATCAATAGTAGTTACCTCTACCACTCACATTCCAGCCTTGGAATTATTGGGCGTGGAAAATACCTTGATAGGTTTTCCTAATACCGATTTTATTTCATCACCAAAAACCAGAAAACGAATTGACTCTGGAAATGTTAAAGAAGTAGGGACTAACGAGACCCTTAATCTAGAGATTCTGATCGATATGGCTCCCGATGTTATTGTAAGTTTTGGCCTAAACAATAGCAATCCAACTTTGGATAATTTACAAAAAAGTGGATTGAAAGTTCTTTTAAACGGCGATTGGAACGAACAATCCCCACTTGGAAAAGCAGAATGGATTAAGTTTTTTGGTGCTCTGTATGGCTTGGATGCCAAAGCCAAAACGATTTTTACTTCTATTGAAAAAGGATACCAAACCACCTTGGCTTTAGCACAAAAAGCAAAATACAAACCAACAGTGTTAAGCGGATCGATGTACCAAGACCAATGGTTTGTTCCTCAAGGAGAAAGCTGGATGGCTTTATTTTTGAAAGAGTCGCAATCCAATTATTTATGGGCCAACACAACTGGAACGGGAAGTTTGACTTTGCCTTTTGAAACTATTTTAGAAAAAGCACAAACCGCCGAGTTTTGGGTTGCGCCAGGTGATTTTTCTTCTTTAAATGAGATGAATAAAAGTAATCCGCATTATGCCAAATTTGAAGCGTTTAAAAATAAAAAAGTATATTCGTACGCATCACACAAAGGCGCTAAAGGTGGAATTTTGTTTTTTGAATGGTCTTCCACTCGCCCGGACTGGGTACTAAAAGATTTGATTGCTATTTTTCATCCCGAATTACTCCCAAATCATCGTGCCTATTTTTTTGAAAAATTAAATTAATTTGAATACAAACCCTCGAAATACAGTGCTTTTTCTTGTCCTAAGTATAGGATTAGTCTTCCTTTTTCTAATCAATATTAGTATGGGTGCCGTTGCTATACCTTTAAAAGAAGTCTGCAACAGTTTACTTGGCACAACAGCAAGTAAATCTTCTTGGGAATATATCATTATGGATTACCGCTTACCCAAGGCTATTGTCGCCATTTTAGTAGGAATGGGTTTAGCCATTAGCGGACTCTTAATGCAAACCTTGTTTCGTAATCCTTTGGCGGGGCCATATGTACTCGGCCTGAGTTCAGGAGCGAGTTTAGGAGTAGCGTTAGTAATATTAGGTTCAGCATTTTTACCTGCTTTTGCTACTGAATTAGTACTTTCTTCCTACGGAATTGTGATCGCCTCCAGTTTAGGTAGTTTTTTGGTTTTATTATCAGTTTTGGCATTTGCTCAACGATTGCGAGATACTATGGCTATTCTAATAGTAGGATTGATGTTTGGTAGTTTAACTAACGCTTTGGTGGGAACACTCTCCTATTTTAGTACAGCAGCACAATTACAAAAATTCACTTTCTGGTCTTTAGGATCTTTAGGTAATTTATCTTGGACTTCAATTGCCATTTTGTTTGTATGTGTTATGGTAGGTTTAGTTTTAAGTTTATTTAGTATCAAACCTTTAAATAGTTTGCTTTTAGGAGAAAATTACGCCAAGAGTTTAGGATTGAATTACACTAAAGCTCGTTTTATAATCATGTTAGCTACCAGTATTCTAGCAGGAAGTATCACTGCTTTTGCAGGACCAATTGCATTTATTGGTTTGGCTGTGCCACATATCGCTAAATTAGTTTTCCAAACTAGTAATCATTTGATTTTATTTTGGAGTACGCTTTTGTTTGGCGCCATGATTATGTTGGTTTGTGATAGCATTTCGCAGTTACCTAATTCGGCAATAGTAATTCCTATTAATGCCATTACTTCTATTTTAGGAGCTCCAATTGTAATTTGGTTACTTATTCGCAAACGCAAAATGATCAGCTAATGGAGAAAACTTATATTTTACAAGCCAAAGACATTAGTATTGGGTACACCAATAAAAAAAACAGCACCACTGTTGCATCAGAAGTTACCATTTCGCTAGAAAAAGGAAAACTGACTGCTTTAATTGGTGCGAACGGCATTGGAAAATCAACGCTATTGCGAACTTTAATCGGAATTCAATGGCCACTTTCTGGCACCGTTTATTTAGAAAATAAGGACATCCATTCCTTAGATAATTTGACTTTAGCGCAACATTTAAGTGTGGTTTTAACAGATACATTACCTCCAAGTAACCTGACTGTTTTTGAACTTATTGCTCTAGGAAGACAACCGTATACAAACTGGATTGGAAAACTTTCAACTGAGGATATTACCAAAGTAAAAGAAGCAATGGAACTGACACAAATTAGTCATTTGGCTGATAAACGTCATTTTGAAATTAGTGATGGACAATTACAGATTGTTCTTATTGCAAGAGCATTGGCACAAGATACTCCACTGATTGTTTTAGATGAACCTACAACTCACTTGGATTTATTACACAAAGTAACTCTTTTCAAACTTTTGAAAAAACTGACACAAGAAACCGGAAAATCCATCTTATTCTCAACACATGATATTGACATGGCCATTCAATTGAGTGACGAAATGATCCTCATGACACCGGAATCAGTGGTGCAAGACCAACCGTGTAATTTAATAATGAAAGGAAGTTTCAACACCTTATTTCAGGAGGAACATATTGGTTTTGATGCCGAAAAAGGAAAATTCGTTATCAAAGGATAACTGAATTAACTCTTTAAACCGATTTGTCTTTTGGCTTCTCCCACAACAAAAGCAACTGAATTGGCAATATTAAAACTGCGAATTAATGGCGACATTGGAATAGTCAAATGATTTTCAAACAAGGCTAACACTGCTACGCTCAAACCTACACTCTCTTTGCCAAACACCAACCAATCTCCGTCTTGAAATTCGGTTTCCAAATAGGATTTTGACGCATGAGAACTCATCAAAAAGACACGAGAACGGTCTGGAATTTGATTCAGCCATTCGTCTACATTTTGATATTCAGTCACATCCAAATGAACCCAATAATCCAACCCAGAACGTTTTAAATTCTTATCATTGATCACAAATCCGAAAGGATGAATCAAGTGCAATTTGCTTTCGGTACCTACACAAAGCCGACCAATGTTGCCTGTGTTATTAGGGATTTCAGGTTCAACCAATACAATGTTTAACATACTTTTATTTATTTCCGATTTGAAAATCATTCAATTCCATAACTTCGCCTGCTTGTAAATTATTTAACTCTACATTACCAACGCGAACGCGAACTAAACGCAAAGTAGGAAAACCTACATATGCCGTCATTTTACGCACCTGCCTAAACTTGCCTTCATTGATCGTAATTGAAAGCCAAGAAGTAGGACCGTGACGTTCATCTCGAATCTTTTTTCCTCTAGCTCCAAAAGCGGGAACTTCATGAATCAAGAATGCTTTGCAGGGTTTGGTGATGTATTTTCTACCATTAAAACCAATCTCAACACCTTTTTGTAATTGCTCCACTGCTTCTTGATTGATAACTCCATCCACCTGAACATAATATTCTTTTTCTACTTTCTTGCTGCGAACGAGTTCGCTCATCATGCCATCAGTTGTCAAAAGCAACAAACCTTCTGAATCTTCATCTAAACGCCCAATAGCCATTGTTCCCTCTGGAAAAGGGTACAATTCTCCTAAAAGTCGTTTCTTTCTTTTTAATTCATATACAAACTGACTCAAATAGCCATAGGGTTTATGAATAATAAAATGTTGATGAGACATGTGGTTGCAATTTGTGGCAAAAGTACATTATTATTGAAGAAAAAATAATTATTTTGAGGTACCAAATTCAGAGAATTACCTACTTTTACTACTTTATAAATTTATCCTTTCTATGACTGCTATTCTTCCTTTTTTATTGGACTTTATTGTAGCTTTAGCCATTGGCGTTTATATTGGCAAACTCTTATTTTCTGCTAAAACACAAGCTGAAAAAATCAGTTTAGAAGAAAAGGTTCTAGCGGGTCATGCCCAAATTCAAAACTTCAAAGAAGCGCTAGAAAAAGAACGAATGGAAAAAGAAGCCATTCGTAACGAGAAAGACAGCTTGGCAATTCAATTGTCCAAAAAAGAAGTTGATTTTGAAAATCTTTGGGAACGAAATAAAGAACAAAAACAAGAAGTAGAACAGCTACAGGAAAAATTTACCAAAGAATTCGAAAATTTAGCCAATAAAATATTGGACGAAAAATCGAATAAATTCACCGAGCAGAACAAAGAAAATATGCAAAATATCTTGACACCATTGCAAGATAAAATTCAATTATTCGAGAAAAAGGTAGAAGACACCCATAAAGAAAGCATTGATTACCACGCGGCACTCCGTCAACAAATATTAGGCTTACGCGAAATGAATATTCAGATGAGCAAAGAGACGATCAATTTGACCAAAGCCTTAAAAGGCGACAGCAAAATGCAAGGTAATTGGGGCGAATTAGTTTTGGAACGCGTTTTAGAAAAATCGGGTTTAGAAAAAGGTCGTGAATACGAGGTACAACAAGCCTTTACAACTGATGAAGGCAATCGTGTTTTTCCTGACGTTGTTATTAATTTGCCTGATGGCAAAAAAATGATTGTAGATTCTAAAGTGTCATTAACTGCATACGAGAAATACATCAATGAGGAAGACGATGAATTGAAATCCAACTTCCTTAAAGAACACGTCAATTCTATCAAACGACATGTAGAACAATTGGGGAACAAAAATTACCAAGACTTGTACCAAATTGAAAGCCCTGATTTTGTATTGCTATTTATTCCAATAGAACCGGCATTCGCGATGGCTCTAAACGAAGAGACTTCATTGTACAACAAGGCATTTGAAAAAAACATTGTCATCGTTACTCCAGCTACTTTATTGGCAACACTGAGAACTATTGATAGCATGTGGACCAATCAAAAACAACAAGAAAATGCTTTAGAAATTGCCCGTCAAGCGGGAGCTTTGTATGATAAATTCGAAGGCTTTGTAGCCGACTTAATTAAAATCGGGAAGAAAATTGACGAAAGCAAAGTGGAATATGCCGGCGCTATGAATAAATTAGTGGAAGGAAAAGGAAACTTAATTAGTAGTGTGGAACGTTTGAAAAAAATGGGAGCGAAAGCAAAAAAGGCACTACCCGACAACATTATTAATCGTGCCGAAATAGATGAAAATCAATCAGAATAATGAAAAACACCTTCAAAACAGTAGCCTCTTCTTATATCAGCATTTCTGAACTGATGCTTCCTTCTCATACAAACTTTAGCGGTAAAATTCATGGAGGGTATATATTGTCATTATTGGATCAGGTTGCTTTCGCTTGTGCTTCAAAATTTTCAGGAAATTATTGCGTAACCGCCTCTGTAGATACTGTAAATTTTTTAAAACCAATTGAAGTCGGCGAACTTATAACCATGAAGGCAAGTGTCAATTATGTTGGAAATAGTTCCATGATTATAGGCATACGAGTGGAAGCTGAAAACATTCAAACAGGAGTGCTTAAACATTGTAACTCTTCCTATATAACCATGGTAGCTAAGGACAAAGAAGGTAATAGTGTTTCTGTCCCAGGATTGATCATTTCAAATTTGAATGAAGTACGTCGCTTTTGCAATTGTCTTAAACAAATTGCCTTAAAAAAAGAAAGAGATTTACACGAGGAAATTTTTGATTACAGTTCTATCGAAACAATTGAAAGTTTAAAAAAATACAATGTTTCGATAGAGTTGAATTAAGATCAAATGCTTTGTTTAATCACTATCATTTGGTATCTTTAGTTATAGAACATAATTATGAAACTTTTCTACAGCCTATTACTTTTATCATTCAGTTTTGCAACATTTTCACAAGAAAAATGGACAACACAATCAGGCACAATTGGTTTCGAAGCTTCGGTACCTTTATTTGAAGAAATCACCGCAGAAAATAATTTTGTTGAATGTATAGTAAATACCAAAAACAAAACGATTAGTTGTGTTGTGAAAATCAAAAATTTTGAATTCAAACGAAACTTAATGCGTACCCACTTCAATGAAATCTATTTGGAAAGTGACAAATATCCAAGAGCTCTATTTAAAGGGAGTATTCCTAATTTTGATATCGATAAAATTTCAAACGAAGGGACTATTTTAAAAATAAACGGAACTATAAAAATTCATGGGGTTTCAAAACCATTGAGTATCAATGGGATTTTCAAGAAATCAAAAAATCAATTGCAATTACAAGCTAACTTTATCCTTGATACCGACGATTTTGAAATAAAAATTCCAAGTATGATAATCGCAAAAGTTTCTAAAAAAGTCCGAACTCAATTGGATTGTACTTTAGAATCCAATTAGCCTAACAAACAATTGCGTAACGCTTTTTCTAAATTTGTATATTGGAATTGGAATCCTGTTTTTTCAATTTTATCAGAGGCTACCCTCCTACCTTTCAAAATCAATTGTGCCATTTCACCCAAGACCAATCGCAACACAAAAGCAGGAACATTAGGTAACCAAATGGTGTAGCCAAATACTTTAGCTAAAGTTTCAGAGAAAATGGTGTTAGTTGTTTTATCATTTATTGCAGCATTGAATGGCCCAAGCATAGCTGAATCTAAAATAGCTTTCAAATATATTTGACACAAATCATCAATATGAATCCAAGGCATGTACTGTTTTCCAGAACCTATAACACTTCCCAATTTGTATCGAAACAAAGGAGCCAGTTGTTTCAAAACGCCGTCATCTTTTCCTAAAACCAATCCTGTTCGGATTTGAACAGTTCGAATACCTAATTCATGAATAGGAATAGTTGCCGATTCCCATTCTTGACAGACCGTTCCTAAAAAATCATTGGCTGGAGGAGTGGTTTCGTCACAAAGTTGCTCATCAGTAATTGCGCCATAAATACCAACTCCAGATGCTGAAATAAAAGCATCTAATTTTTTATTATTTAATTTCAAACAAGTAGATAACAACTTGGTTGATTTTACTCTACTATCCAAAACCGCTTTCTTTCGACTTGTAGTCCATCGTTTTGCTCCAATATTCTCTCCTGCTAAATGAATCACATAATCGGCTTTCAAAATAGCTTGCTCATCAATGATCCCTGATTCAACATCCCATTGAAAGTACGAAATGTCGGCATAATTTTGTTTTGCAGAACGACTCAAAATCGAAACTGAAAAACCGTTATCAATTAATAATTCAGTCAATTTTTTTCCAATAAATCCAGTACCTCCCGTCAATAATACATTTTTTTTCATAACTGAACTTTTTTCTCATTTTGAATTCATTACAAATATAAACAAATATTTTGTTTAACTTTTTTAATATTTAGTTAAACATTTTATATCTTTATGCTCTAATTTGAAAACGATTTGAAAATGGCTACTAAAAAATCAACCTTGACAAAAGACAAAATAGTTTCAATGTTCATGAACGACACTCTTGAAAATAATGAAAAACCAAAGTCTGTATACCATTTTGCGAAAGCAAATGGATTGACAGAAGCAGAATTTTACAATTTCTTCGGAGGGCTTGAAGGAGTTGAAAAAGAAATTTTTAGCACTTTTTTAGCTAAAACCATAGAACTATTGGACAAGGACAAAGACTATGAATACTATGACATGAAAAGTAAAATGTTAAGTTTTTATTTTACTTTTTTCGAATTACTATCCGCCAATCGTAGCTACGTTGTATTGAGTTTGAAAGAAAATAAAAATCCATTACAAGGTTTGATGCAGTTATCTAGTTTACGAAATGGATTTAAAGAATTTGTTAGCGGAATCATTTCAGACGAATACCGTTTGAAACAAGAAAAGTTTCAAGAAATTCAAGAAAAAGCTTTGCAAGAATCCGCTTGGTTTCAACTGATGATGACTTTGAAGTTCTGGTTAGACGACAGCTCAGCTTCATTTGAAAAAACAGATCTTTTTATTGAAAAATCGGTTAAAGCATCGTTTGAATTGATGAATACCACACCTTTAGAAAGCCTAATTGATTTTGGAAAATTCCTATTCAAAGAAAAAATACAACACAACTAAATGAAAACAATCGATTATATTCCTACTTCTAAAATAGAACGTGCTAGCAAATTAGTACAAACGGGGGCGAAAGTAGGAGTCAATTATTTAAAATACTATGGCGAAAAAGTAGTTAATCCGACACTTAACCGTGACAAATTAAATGAAGACAATGCCGAAGATATCTACGATGGTTTAAAAAGTTTAAAAGGTAGCGCATTGAAAGTTGCTCAAATGTTGAGTATGGACAAAAGCTTTTTACCTCAGGCATATGTAGAAAAATTTTCATTGTCGCAATTTTCGGTGCCGCCACTATCAGCACCATTAGTTTTGAAAACATTCAAATCGAATCTAGGTAAAACTCCTTACGAAATTTTTGACGAATTCAATCCAAACTCAGTCAATGCGGCTAGTATTGGGCAAGTGCATTTAGCAGTTAAAAACAATAAAAAGTTAGCCGTTAAAATCCAGTATCCTGGTGTTGCTAATAGTATTTCATCTGATTTAGCTTTGGTAAAACCAATTGCCATAAGAATGTTCAATTTACAAGGTAAAGATTCGGATAAATACTTCAAAGAAGTAGAAGACAAACTAATTGAAGAAACCAACTATTTGTTAGAATTAAAACAAAGTCAAGAAGTAGTAGCGGCTTGTTCTAAAATCGATCATCTTGTTTTTCCTAATTACTATCCTGAATATTCTTCGGAACGAATCATCACTATGGATTGGATGACAGGAATACATTTGTCTGAATTTACAAAAGATAATACTAACTCTGAAACTGGAAATCAATTGGGTCAAGCCCTTTGGGATTTTTATATGTACCAAATTCATGTGTTGCGTAAAGTACATGCCGATCCACATCCAGGTAATTTTTTGGTAAATGAAAATAACGAATTAGTAGCTTTGGATTTTGGGTGCATGAAAGCTATACCGAATGATTTTTACATTCCTTATTTTGAACTTATTAAAAAGGAAGTAATTGATAACAAATCCCTTTTTAACGAAAAATTATTTGAACTTGAAATTCTACGAACAGATGACAGCCCAGAAGAAGTAAGCTATTTTACTTCGATGTTCTACGACTTGCTAACCTTGTTTACGCAACCTTTTCAAACAGAAACATTTGATTTTTCTGACGAACTGTTTTTTGAAAAAATTGCCCAACTAGGAGAGCGTTTTGCTAACGATACGAATCTAAGAAAGATGAACGGAAACCGCGGTTCTAAACATTTTATTTATATGAACAGAACCTTCTTTGGCTTATACAATTTATTGTTTGATTTAAAAGCGGAGATTAAAGTACACCACTATCAGAAATACAACTAATGAAGAAAGAATTAACCGATATCGAAAAAGACCGCATTATCGAAATGGCTTGGGAAGACCGAACCACCTTTGATGCTATTTTACTGCAATTTGGGTTAAAAGAACAAGAAGTCATTGACCTCATGCGTGCCGAAATGAAACCTTCAAGTTTTAGAATGTGGCGTGCACGAGTGCAAGGCAGAAAAACAAAACACGAAAAATTACGTGATTTTAGAGAAGGGCGTTTTAAGTGTAGTCGCCAAAGACAAATCAACAATAACAAAATAGCGAAACGCTAAACTATATAAAATGAAAAAAATACTCATCATTGGCGGTAGCAAAGGAATTGGTAATGCCATTTTGCAACAACAATTAGAAAACAATACTGTATTTACTATTAGCAGAAATGCGCCAGAAATAACACATCCGAATCTAACTCATTTTTCGTTAGATGTTTTACAAGATATACTTCCTGAAATTGAAAGTTTGGATACTTTGATATATTGCCCCGGTTCCATCACACTAAAACCTATTGGAAGTTTAAGCATTGACGATTTTAGGAATGATTTTGAAATCAATGTAATTGGAGCGGTAAAAGTGATTCAAAAATACTTGCCTGTTTTGAAAAAAGGCAACCAACCTTCTATCCTACTGTTTAGTACAGTTGCTGCTAAATTGGGAATGCCGTTTCACGCGAGTATTGCTACAGCAAAAGCCGGTGTAGAAGGATTGGTGAAATCACTTGGGGCTGAATTAGCCTCTAGTATTCGTATTAATGCGATTGCGCCAACCATTACAGATACAAGCTTAGCTGCGGGAATTTTAAGAAACGATCGTATGAAAGAAAATATGATCGAACGCCACCCTATGAAAGGGTATTTACAACCTGAAGAAGTCGCTAGTATGGCTGACTTTTTGATTTCTGAAAAAGCAAAATCCATTTCCGGACAAATATTTGAAATGGATTATGGAATTGTCAGCTTTAAAATTTAATACATACACCTGAAAAATACTAAATGAAAAACTACGAAAAGATTGAACAATATAATACCGAGGCAACAGATATATTATCTAATAATTACAAAACCATCATAGAAAATTTAGGTGAAGATGTTACCCGTGAAGGATTAGAAAAAACACCAGAAAGAGTGGCCAAGGCCATGCAATATCTTACACACGGTTACGGATTAGATCCTTTACAAATTTTAAAATCAGCATTATTTACCGAAGATCACCAACAAATGATAGTAGTGAAAGACATTGAAGTGTATTCGATGTGTGAGCATCATATGTTGCCGTTTTTTGGCAAAGCGCATGTAGCTTATATACCAAATGGAAAAATTGTTGGATTAAGTAAAATCCCAAGAATTGTCGATGCTTTTGCACGTAGAATGCAAGTGCAAGAACGTTTGACAGACCAAATAAAAGATTGTATCCAAGCTGCTCTAGAACCATTAGGTGTAGCAGTTGTAATTGAAGCCCAACACATGTGCATGCAAATGCGTGGGATTCAAAAACAAAATTCAGTAACGACGACTTCTTCGTTTACAGGCGCTTTTGAAAAAGACAAAACGCGTAAAGAGTTTATTAGCTTAATTTCGAATAAATTGAGCTAATAATTAATTGTTTTTAGGTTAGGGTTAGGTTGAAACTCCCGAGAAACTTCTTGAAGTTATCGGGAGTTTTTTTATGAAGTTATTTTAAAATACCTGCTTTGTAAGTAGCAATAGCACGATCTCTTGCCATAGCATGATCTACCATCTGTTGGCCATATCCCAAGTCAAATTCTGCAATCCATTGACGAATATAAATTCCTTTTTCGTCAAATTTTTTCTGTTGAATCTCCGGATTGAAAACTCTAAAATAAGGTGCCGCATCACAACCTGTTCCAGCAGCCCATTGCCAATTGCCAACATTAGCCGCCATTTCGTAATCCAATAATTTTTCAGAAAAATACGCTTCGCCCCATTGCCACTCAATTAGCAAATGTTTGCATAGAAAACTAGCTACGACCATACGCACTCGGTTGTGCATATAACCCGTTTCGTTCAATTGACGCATACCAGCATCTACCATAGGATACCCCGTTTTTCCTTCGCACCAACGCTTAAAATCGGCCTCATCATTGCGCCATTGGATGCCGTCGTAAGCTGCCTTAAAATTCCTGTTTTGTACTTTTGGAAAGTGAAAAAGGATTTGCATAAAAAACTCTCTCCAAATCAATTCACTCAAGAAAACTTGATTTTTACGCACGGCCCAATTGACTAATTTTCGAATACTAACCGTTCCAAAACGCAAATGTGGTGACAAATACGATGTACTATCCAAAGCAGGAAAGTCACGCGTTTCGTGGTAATTAGCGACTAATTTTAGATTATGCGGCTTTACTTTGATTGAACTCGGTCTAAAACCAATTTCTTCTAAACTAGGAAAAGCAAAATTACTTTTGAAAAAATTAGAAAAATAAGGTGTTGCGTCCCATTCTTGAACTGGCGCAATGGTAGAGTATTTTTCTAACCACTTATTTTTAAAAGGAGTATAAACCGTATAAGGCAAACCATCTGCTTTTACAATTTCGGCTTCTTCAAAAATCACTTGATCTTTAAAAGCAAAAACGTTAACCTCTTTAGATGTTAATACATTTTCAACAGCAACATCTCGATGAATTGCATTAGGTTCGTAATCCTTATTCCAAAAGACCTCCTGAATAACATATTCTTGTAGTAACGAATCCCAGACTTGTAACGGCTTTCCTTTGATTACCAAAAGAGACGAACCAAATTCTTGTAATTTGGTATCGATAGTTGCTAAAGATTCATGTATAAATCCCACTCTCGGATCGTTATTTGGTAAACGTTCCAGAATAGTTTCATCAAAAATAAATAGAGGAATTATTGGATACTCCGATTGCAAAGCTTGAAATAACCCCACATTGTCTTCCAAACGTAAATCTCGTCGAAACCAGAAAAAAGAAACTGCTTGTTTTGCCATTATTTAGTGTTAAATAATTCGTCCACCTTCACTTTTCGATAATCGAAAATGGTTTTCAATTTATTTTTAACAACCAAAGTGTTCATTACACGACCGATGAAGCCCAAAGGCAAGGCATAATGAATCAAATCAGTCATTAGTACACCATTATCTTTTGCTTCAAAAAAGTGTTTGTGGTGCCATAAAGTATAAGGTCCAAAACGTTGTTCGTCGACAAAATAACTTTGCTCTTTAACAACTGTAATTACAGTCATCCAACCCAATTTAATTCCAAATAGAGGGGAAACTTTGTATTGAATTATTTGTCCAGCATACATGCTTTTTTCATCAAAATCAGTGATTTCGAATCCCATATCGCTAGGCGTAATTTTTTGTAAATTTTTTGGATTTGAAAAGAAAGACCAACATTCTTCGATACTAGCATTGACAAATTGTTCTGTCTTTAATGAATATACTTTCATTATATTTTGTAGTATTTGAATGGAACAAATAACATCCCAAAACATTCTCCGTGTTCTTTTCCCAAATGTTTGTGGTGTACTTTGTGCGCTTTACGCAAGCCAATTAAATACTTATTGTTGGTGTTTTTAAACCATTTGAATCGTTGGTGAATTAAGACATCGTGAATCAAAAAGTAACACATTCCGTAAAACATAATTCCTAAGCCGATGAAGAATTTATAATTTAATCCTCCTTCTACTCCAAAATAGAAAAGTGTAATACTTGGGATAGCAAAAATAACAAAGAACACATCGTTGCGTTCAAAGATACCCGCATATTTAGGTTGGTGATGGTCTGCGTGAAAATACCACATAAAACCGTGCATTACAAACTTGTGCGTGCACCAAGTAACACATTCCATCACTAAAAAAGTAACCAAGAAAATCAGAAAAAACTGGATTTCATTCATTGTTATTGTAATTATATTTTAAACTAATTTTAATTTGTAAGTAACAAAAGATTGAGCAAGCAATCCTGCTTTTGTATAATTAGAAACTCGGATTCGAGCCGTACCGATTTTGTGACTTGGTGTTTTTTCTAGTTTATTCAATAACTTTTTGTAATATACATAGGCTGTATAAACACCAAACTTAGCTTCAATAGGTAATTTAGTAATCCCCTGAAAAGCTACTTTAAAATCCTCTTCTATTTCGCTAATGATAGCTTGTTTTGCATTTTCATCGAACGAATTCAAATCAACTCCTGGGAAATAGGTGCGATTTAAAACCAAATTATCGTCTTTCAAATCGCGCAAGAAATTAACTTTTTGAAAAGCTGATCCCAATCGCATAGCTTCGTCCTTCAATAAATTGTACTTTTCTGTATCACCATCCACAAACACTTTCAAACACATTAAGCCCACCACATCGGCAGATCCATAAATGTATTCTTCGTATTCTTCTTTGCTATGGTATTCGGTTTTTACCAAATCCAATTTCATACTTTTCAAAAATGCCTGAATCAAATCATCAGAAATATTATAGCGTTTAACCGTGATTTGAAACGAATTCAAAATAGGATTCAAGCTAATTCCAGAATGATAGGCCTTATAATATTCGGTTTCAAAATCATGAATCAAAGTTTCTTTTTCATAGCCATGAAAAGAATCGACAATTTCATCCGCAAAACGAACAAATCCATATACGCTATAAATAGCTTCTCTAATGCTAGGTGAAAGCATGTAGACTGCTAATGAAAATGAAGTACTGTAGTTTTTGGTCACTAACTTACTACATTTAAAAGATACGTCATCAA
This sequence comes from Bacteroidota bacterium, assembly GCA_046048915.1. GTDB lineage: Bacteria > Bacteroidota > Bacteroidia > Flavobacteriales > Flavobacteriaceae > Flavobacterium. Next base: position 30,895 of record JBJOFE010000021.1, read on the forward strand.
ATAACTGCTTCATGTTATGCTTTTGAAAATTGTTTATTAATTAATTCTGACACTAATTTCCCTGAAATTAAAGCGGGAGGCACACCTGGTCCAGGAACTGTCAACTGACCCGTAAAAAAGAGATTTTCTACTTTTTTACTTTTTAATTTAGGTCTTAAAAATGCGGTTTGCAATAAAGTATTAGCCATTCCATACGCATTCCCTTTATAGGAATTATAATCTTGGACAAAATCATTTTTACAAAACGAATGTTTAAAGATAATGTTTTTTCGAACTTCTTGTTGAGTTAAGGTCTCCAAACGATCCATAATTTTATGGAAATATTCCTCACGCAATGCTTCGGTATCCTCTATGCCTGGCGCTAACGGAATCAAAAAACAAGCTGATTCCATACCTTCAGGCGCAGTCGAAGGATCAGTTATAGAGGGAAAACTAGCATAAAACAAAGGTTCTGCAGGCCATCTTGGTGTATCATAAATGTCTTTGGCATGCTGATTAAAATCGGTATCAAAGAACAAAGCGTGATGCGAAATGTTTTCTATTTTTTTATTGAAACCCACATAGAACAATAAAGAAGAAGGTGCAAATACACGACTATCCCAATATTTTTCAGAATAAGCGCGGTATTGTTCTTCCAATAAAGTTTCGGTATGATGGTAATCGGCACCACTTAAAACCACATCAGAATAAATTGTTGTACCATTGACTACAATACCTTTAGCAGTTTTATTGTCAACGATTATTTTTTCAATGGCCGCATTAGTTACAAATGTAACTCCTAATTCGGTAGCCAAACTTTCCATACCTTTCACCACATCAAACATACCTGTTTTTGGGTGCCAAGTACCCAAACCAAAGTCGGCATAATTCATAAAACTATAAAACGATGGCGTATCTGAAGGCTTTGCTCCTAAAAACAATACCGGAAATTCCAAGATTTGAATCAATTTTTCGTTTTTGAATTTCTTGCGAACATCGCGGCTGATATTACTAAAAAACTGACCTACTTTTTTGGCAGTTTCCAAAGTAATTAATTCCAAAGGAGAAACTCCTGGACGGTACACCAAATCTTTAATTGCGATATCATAGTTGGATCTAGCTTCGGCCATAAATTGTTCTAGAATAGCACCACTCCCCTTTTCTACTGATTCAAAGGTGGCTATAATTTCAGGCAAATTATCGGCAATCGAAATGAATTCGTTGATCCCAAAATACACTCTGTAGGCTGGAGACAACTTGATCAACTCATAATAATCCGTCGTTTTTTTACCAAAATCAGCAAAAAAACGATCAAACACATCAGGCATCCAATACCAACTTGGCCCCATATCGAAAGTAAATCCATCGCTTTTTAACTGTCGAGCACGACCTCCAATAGTAGTATTCTTTTCATAAACCGTTACTTGATGACCACTTTGAGCCAAATAACTAGCTGCCGCTAAAGAAGAAAATCCAGAACCGATTATTGTAATTGTTTTGGGTTGATTCATTTACTTATTATTTCTGTTTATTATTTAATAACCGATACTAAAGAATCTATGGAATTGAAAACCAACATACTTTTTGAAAGATTGCTTGTTTCAATGTGTTCAACCATTCGCCCTATATACCATAAGTGTGTAGTGTCATCTTCTAACTCCAATTTCATTTTAGTAACATAATCGTTAATTGAGTCTTTGTCAGGTTGAACCGTAAGGTACGAAACAAAAACAATGGAGTCGAAATGTTTCTTCAAATCTTTCAAATTTTCTATCGGCATACTTTCGCCAAGATAAATCGTTTTGTAACCTTTAGAAAGAATTTCATAATTCAAATACATCAATCCCAATTCGTGAATTTCATTCATTGGTAAAGACAAAACAAAAACTTTATCTGTTTTTCTTGGCTTCAAGACCTGAAGCTGTTCTGTTTGTATCAGTAATTTTTGTTTAATTAAAAAGGTGATAAAATGCTCGTGAGCTGGCGAAATGGTATCCGTTTGCCACAACATTCCTAATTCTTGCATCAATGGAATGAAAACATCGTAAAAGATTTCCTGAAACGATTTTTCAGCCATCAACCAATTGTAGGTATTGAAAAATAACTCTTGATCAAAATGCATCATCGCAATTTTAAATTCACTCAATGCGTGACTTTTGGCTGTTTTATTGGTTACAATCTCACGAACTAAAGTAGGAATTGTATCTGGTGGATAGGTGGCGATCTTGGATATTTTATAGCCGTAATCGTGAAGCAAAGTGATGTTTAGCAACTTTTGCAAACTAGCTAGATCATACAACCTAATATTGGTATCGGTACGCATGGGTTCCAAGATATTGTATCTTTTTTCCCAAATACGAATCGTGTGCGCTTTAATACCTGATAAATTTTCAAGGTCTTTGATACTGAATACGTTCTTAACGTTGTTCATCCTTTTTTAATTTTAATTAAACAAAAGTAAAATAAAAAATGATACGAAGCTAATTTAATAAGGTACGTAATTATTTTTTTAAAAGGAACCTTTAGTAACAGGATTTAAAATAAAAAAAAAGCCTCTAAATAGAGGCTTTTCATATAGTAACATTCAAGTTTTATTTACTCAAATACATTTTTCTTCTTGAATACAATTCGTAAAATTGATCGTCTTTCAAATCATCAATAAACAAGATGCTTTCTCCAGTCGATTTCATCTCTGGTCCTAAAGCTTTGTTGACATTTTGGAATTTACTAAAAGAGAAAACCGGTTGTTTAATCGCATAGCCTTTCAATTGCGGATTGTATTTAAAGTCGGTTACTTTATTCGCCCCTAACATTACTTTAGTCGCATAATTTACATACGGTTCTCCGTAAGCTTTAGCAATAAAAGGCACTGTTCTAGAAGCTCTTGGATTGGCCTCAATAATATACACAATATCGTTTTTGATCGCAAACTGAATGTTGATCAAACCAACTGTTTTCAAAGCCACTGCAATTTTGTGTGTATGGTCTTTGATTTGTTGCATTACAAATTCACCCAAGTTGAACGGTGGCAAGGTTGCATTACTATCTCCCGAGTGCACTCCACATGGTTCGATGTGTTCCATGATTCCAATAATGTATACATTACCATCAGCGTCGCAAATCGCATCTGCCTCTGCTTCGATTGCACCATCCAAATAATGGTCTAATAACAATTTATTACCTGGAATCGATTTCAATAAATTGATTACGTGTTCTTCTAATTCTTGTTTGTTGATGACAATTTTCATTCCTTGACCTCCCAATACATAAGAAGGACGAATCAACAATGGAAAATCCAAAGTATCTGCAAGAGCAGACGCCTCATCAGCAGTTTCTGCAATTCCGAATTTAGGGAAAGGAATATTCAACTCCGTCAATAAATCAGAGAAACGTCCTCTGTCTTCGGCTAAATCCAAAGCATCAAAACTAGTTCCTAGGATTTTCACACCATATTTCGATAATTTTTCTGCCAACTTCAAGGCCGTTTGACCTCCTAATTGCACGATCACACCTTCTGGTTTTTCGTGTTGGATAATGTCGTAAATGTGTTCCCAGAAAACAGGCTCGAAATACAATTTATCAGCCGTATCAAAATCAGTTGAAACTGTTTCCGGATTACAGTTGATCATGATCGTTTCGTAACCACATTCTTTAGCTGCCAACACCCCGTGAACACAAGAATAATCAAACTCAATTCCTTGTCCAATTCGGTTGGGTCCTGAACCTAAAACGATGATTTTCTTTTTATCGGTAAATACACTTTCGTTGTGAACATAACGCTCTCCATTTGCCTTTTCAATTTCAGCCTCGAAAGTAGAATAATAGTAAGGTGTTTGCGCTTTAAACTCTGCCGCACATGTATCTACTAATTTAAATACACGGTTGATTTTCATGTCCGTACGCAACGTATGCACTTGACTTTCCAAACAGCCCATCATGTGTGCAATTTGTCTGTCAGAGAAACCTTTTTGTTTGGCTTCCAACAACAATTCTCTCGGTAAAGAATCTACTTTATAAGTAGCAATTTCTTTTTCTAAAGTGAATAATTGCTCGTATTGTTTCAAGAACCACATGTCAATTTTAGTGATTTCATGAATACGACTCAACGGAATTCCCATCGCAATCGCATCATAAATTACGAAAACACGATCCCAACTTGCATGCGTCAATTTATCGATGATTTGTTCGTAGTTGGTGTACCCTTTTCCGTCGGCGCCCAAACCATTTCTTTTGATTTCCAATGATTGAGTGGCTTTGTGCAAGGCTTCTTGGAACGAGCGTCCAATTCCCATTACCTCACCCACTGATTTCATTTGGAGCCCCAAAGTTTTATCAGCACCTTCAAATTTATCGAAGTTCCAACGTGGTATTTTTACAATTACATAATCCAAAGTTGGCTCAAATAAAGCCGAAGTAGATTTTGTAATTTGGTTTTGCAATTCGTCTAGGTTGTAGCCCAAAGCTAATTTCGAAGCAATTTTAGCAATTGGATAACCCGTTGCTTTTGATGCTAATGCTGATGAACGAGACACACGTGGATTGATTTCAATTGCAACAATATCCTCTTTTTCGTCTGGCGAAACTGCAAATTGTACGTTACAACCTCCAGCAAAATTTCCGATGCTACGCATCATCAAAATCGCCATGTCACGCATTTTTTGGAAAGTAGTATCCGATAAGGTCATCGCTGGCGCTACCGTAATCGAATCTCCAGTATGAATTCCCATTGGATCCATATTTTCGATCGAACAAATGATTACTACATTGTCATTCTTATCGCGTAATAATTCTAATTCATATTCTTTCCAACCCAATAAAGCTTTATCAATCAACACTTCATGGATAGGTGACATTTCTAAACCGTAGGTTAGTTTTTCGTCAAATTCTTCTTTGCTATGCACAAAAGCAGCTCCAGTTCCTCCTAAAGTAAACGAAGGACGAATTACCAATGGAAAGCCAAATTCTTGTGCAATCTCTTTTCCTTGTAAGAAAGAAGTAGCCGTTTTTGCTGGTGCAGCCGGAATTCCGATTTTTTCAAGCAGCTGTTTGAACTGCTCTCTATCTTCGGTAATATTAATAGCGTTCACATCAACACCTATCAATCGTACGCCAAAATCTTCCCAAATTCCTTTTTCTTCAGCTTCCAAACAAAGGTTCAATGCCGTTTGACCTCCCATTGTTGGCAAAACCGCGTCAATTTGCGGATGCGCTTTCAATATTTCAATAATCGATTTGGTGGTCAATGGTTTCAAGTAAACATGATCGGCCATCGAAGGATCAGTCATAATTGTCGCTGGATTCGAGTTGATTAAAATCACTTCGATTCCTTCTTCACGAATAGAACGTGCTGATTGCGATCCTGCATAATCAAATTCGCAGGCTTGACCAATTACAATAGGACCTGAACCTATTATCAAAACGGATTTAATGGATGTGTCTTTTGGCATTGTAGTATAATTTGTGTGTTGTTGTAAACTTTTTAAAGATAAAGAACTTATTTGAGATACTGTTTAAAAGTCTAAATCAAAGATAGTTAGTTTAAATTTTCAAAAAAAAGCCGTTACTAAAAAATAGTAACGGCTTAATATTGATTATAGAATAACCATTATTTTTTGTGTCTAGGTTCGCTAGAAACAGTCAATTTATGTCTTCCTTTAGCTCTTCTTCTTGCAAGAACTTTTCTTCCATTAGCAGAAGCCATTCTGTCCATAAATCCGTGTTTATTTCTTCTTTTTCTTTTCGATGGTTGAAACGTTCTTTTGCTCATTGGTTTGTATCTTTAAAATCTTTATTTATATGTCTTTTAGTTTTTGAATAACCGTTATTCTAAAACCGAGTGC
>JBJOFE010000022.1:0-35420 GCA_046048915.1 Bacteroidota bacterium
CTTTTAAATAGTATTAAAATGACGCAACATTATTTCATTACTTACAAAAATCGTTTTATCTATAATATAAATTTTACGGTTTTTCAAGCTAAGTTTTACGGTTTACTTCTTTAAGACGGTAATGTGTCAGAATAAGTGATAGCTAAAATATATCATTTACATCAAGGTTTAAGTTGAATTATTTCAAACAAAGGGAGACATATAGTCTCCCTTTGTTTGTACTAGTAAATGTTATGATTGTACCTTTTTTATAGACATTGGTATATTCACAGTAAACTTATTTTTAAGTATTTTCATGTCATCACTTACTTTTCTGTCCAGGACTTTGGCATAGTGCTGGGTGGTGCGTAGGTTTTTATGTCCTAGCATTTTGCTCACGCTTTCTATGGGTACGCCGTTAGTGAGGGTTACCGTTGTGGCAAAGGTGTGTCGGGCAATGTGAAAGGTCAGTTCTTTGTTGATCTCACATACAGCTGCTATTTCTTTTAAATAGGCATTCATCTTTTGGTTGGATAGAATAGGGAGGAGCTTGTCCTCGTTGTTGCTCTGAGGGTGGTTTTCGTATTTGTCGATGATCATTTGCGTTACCGGAAGTATGGGAATTTTTGAGGCGCTTTCTGTTTTTTGGCGGTGGGTAAATATCCACTGCTCTCCATCAATACCGTGGCTTATGTGCGACTTTGTTAGGTTTTTGACATCTATGTAGGCTAAACCAGTAAAGCAGCTAAAAAGGAAGATATCGCGAACTAGCGAGAGTCTTTCCGTTTTGAAGTCTTTTTCAATTATGGTTTGAATCTCTGCTTCAGTAAGATACACTCGTTCTACTTCTTTGACTTTGGCTTTGTAATTGGCAAACGGGTTTTTATCCAACCAGTCGTTGGCCAAGCATAACTTGATGATTTTATTGAAGTTCTTGATGTACTTAACAGCAGTATTGTTGCTGCAGTTTCTCACGCTACGGAGCCAGAACTCGTAGTCGGTTACAAAAGCGTGGTCAATCTTAGTAATGTCGATATCAGACCTATTGTATTTCCACTGCATGAACTCAATGGTGTGTTTCAATGAAGTGGTATAACGTTCTAATGTGCCTGGTGCGTATTCTTTTCCAATGAGCTCTTTTATCTTGTTGTTGTGGTCTTGGAAAATGGGTACGAGGTATCTCTTGCGATTCAGTTTGTGATGCAGCGCATTTTTTAGATTTTCAATTGTGATCTCCAGCTCACTAGCAATTAATTTCTTTTCGGCAGTAAATATTTTTACTTTCAAATTATCAAGATGTGCATTTAGTAAACGCGCTTCTTCAGAGTTGCCTCTCATTCTGGAGGTATCTGAGTTCCATTTGTCGGGATCAATGTACTTGCCAGTACTGTTGTCTAATCGCTTACTGTTAATGGTTATTCTCTGAAAAATGGGTGTTAGTCCCTGGTTGTTGGTTTTTACTCTTTTGAGGTAAAAAAGAATTGAGATGTTTGCATTCATAATTGGTGACCTTTAGGTTAATAGAAATTTAGATTTTCTATCAACACAAATCAAGATGTTCAATTGCTGAACCCCTATATAAATCAAGGGTTGGCAAGGGTAGGGGCACCTGTTTTTATAAATTATACATGTGCCCCTAATAGTACCCCTTTCAATTGAGTAATTCTGTTAATTTTGGATAGGAGTACAAATAAAAAACCCTCTAAATCATAGGATTTAGAGGGTTTTAGTTGGGTTTTTGAAAAAACCAGCGGAGAAAGAGGGATTCGAACCCCCGGACCTGTTACAGTCAACAGTTTTCAAGACTGCCGCATTCGACCGCTCTGCCATTTCTCCAATAAGACGCTCCCATTTTCTGGTTGCGAGTGCAAATATAACTGCTTTTTTTGGTTATGCAAATCTATTTGAATAAAAAACGCATCAATTTTGAAGTCGTTTTTTTAATTGTTTCATTTTCTTTGATTTAGAAAATAATTATTTTCAGCGGTGCTATTAATAATTGACGTGTTCAATAATTTCCAAACCGTATCCAATCATACCCACACGTTTACTTTGGCTGGTATTAGTCACTAATCTGATTTTGGAAATGTCTAAATCGTGCAAAATTTGTGCGCCAATACCAAAATCTTTGGTATCAATAATTATACGTGGCGCTTTCATTTCGCCTTCGGTTTGTAGTTGTTTTAATTCGGCAATACGGCTCAATAAATTCACTGACTGCATGTCTTGGTTGATAAAGATTACAGCGCCTTTGCCATGCTCGTTTATGGTTTGGAACATCTTATCCAAATGTTGTTCGGCATTGTGGGTTAAAGTGCCTAATAAGTCATTATTTACTTGCGATGAGTTGATTCTTGTCAACACGGCATCGCCCAAGTTCCAAGTACCTTTGGTCAAAGCAATATGAACTTGTTTGTTTGTCGTTTGTTCGTAAGCACGCAGTCTGAAAGTACCAAAACGAGTTTCTATATCAAAGTCTTCTTTTTTTACAATCAAACTATCGTGTTGCACGCGGTAGGCCACTAAATCTTCAATTGAAACTAATTTTAAATTGAATTTTTTAGCCACTTTAACCAGTTGGGGTAGGCGTGCCATAGAGCCATCTTCGTTCATGATTTCTACAATCACTCCCGCCGACTTGAATCCTGCCAATCTTGCAAAGTCAATTGCAGCTTCGGTATGACCTGTTCTTCGCAATACACCACCTTGTTTGGCAATTAACGGAAAAATATGTCCAGGACGTGCTAAATCGTGTGGTTTGGTATCGGGATTAACCAAGGATAAAATCGTTTTGGCTCTATCTGCTGCTGAAATTCCAGTGGTGACACCGTTGCCTCTTAAATCTACCGAAACGGTAAAGGCAGTTTCCATTGGATCCGTATTGTTATTTACCATGACGTGCAATCCTAATTCTTTGCATCGGCTTTCGGTTAAAGGCGCACAAATCAATCCACGACCGTGAGTCGCCATAAAATTGATCATCTCAGGTGTTACCTTTTCGGCTGCTGCTAAGAAATCGCCTTCATTTTCTCGGTTTTCATCATCTACTACGATGATCACTTTGCCTTGGCGAATGTCTTCGATAGCTTCTTCGATGGTATTGAGTTGTATTTTTGTTGTAGTCATGGCGATTATTTTTGGGGAACTATTTTTTTTATAAATTTTTGAATGGGAGCTAGAATAACGTCCAGATTAATTAAACCGATATCATTAGTGGCACGATAGGTCAATAAAATGGCTAAAGGGGTCAGAATTAAGGATGACATCCAAGCGCCTAGAAAGGGACTTAAACCGCCTTCTTCGGCTAGTTTTTTACCAAAGGTGTTGGCAAAATGAAACGAAATGAAAATTAACATAGCAAAAACTACTGGTAATCCTAGACCTCCTTTTCTAATGATTGCTCCTAATGGTGCACCAATAAAGAACATTAGAAAGCAAGCAAATGCAATTACAAATTTATCATTCAAAGCAATCAAATGCCCGTTGATGTTGATTTGCTTGAATTTGAAATCAGAAGATGAAGATTCGATGGTATACTTTACACTTTCGAGATTGCTGTTGGCTAAATTTAAAATATCCAATTGCTGTTTGGTATTGAAATACGACAGTAAATTGGGGTTGAACTTTTTCTTTGTTTTTTTGATTTTTACTTCCGGTTGGGTAGATTTTTGAAATCCAACACGTTGGGTGATACTTTCTGTATACGATTTGATATCGGTCTTGTAATTTTTTTTTAACGAGTCAATTGTGTAACGCAATTCGCTAGTAGTCAACATGGTATTGGTGTTGGTAATATTTTCATTATCCACATCAATTTTGTTGAATTCAGAGATGTCAATCGTTATAATATTCTTTTTAAATGCTGATTTAACAAAAGGCATTTTAGGGCGATCTTCATAGTTTTTAGGAAGAATGTCTTCGTAATAATTTCCATCATTAAGAATGAGTTGAAGGGTATTTGAACCTTCATTACTCACTAACTTCCCTTTTTTTGCTTTAATAACTATTCGGCTACCGTCACCCATTTCTGATTTTTTATGAATGGTGATACCAGTTAAGTTTTCGCCGTTTTCTCCTGATTTTTTATTGACCTTAATATTGTAGATGCCTACATCACTGAATTGTCCTTCTGCAATGGCTAGAGCGGGTTTGGCTTGTGCGATATTCTTTCTGAAATTGATGAACTTATATTCGGCATAAGGAATGACACTATTGGCAAAAAGAAAGGCTGCGATACTCATTACAGTAATAAAAATAAATAAAGGTTGTAAGGCACGTCGCAACGATATACCTGCCGACTTCATAGCGGCTAATTCGTAGTTTTCTGATAAGTCACCAAACGTCATGATGGAGGCCAACAGTATAGAAAGGGGTAATACTAAAGGCACTAAACGAGGCATTGAAAACAGTAAAAATTTAAGCAACATCGTTGCATCTAAATCTTTACCAGCTAATTCAGCTATAAGGAGCCAAACAGTTTGTAATATGAATATAAAAAAAAGAATTACAAATACCATAGTAAATGTAATCAAGAAGGTTTTTAAAATGTATTTGTCAATTATTTTCACCTAGGAATTAATCTAATGAATTGATGTAGTAATTCGGATATTTACTCTTGACAAAGGTAAATTGATTTTTTGATAAAGGTTGGTTGGTTTTAAAAGAATTAACCGTCAAGGTGGTTTTAGTTCCTTTTTTACCAATTTCAATTAAATTGTAAATGTTTTTGGTTTGGCTGTCAATTCCCAACAAAATTTCTTTTCGTTGGTCTTTTGAACTCATGGGAACCAATTTTACATACTGTATTTTTCGGCCTTTAATAGTAGTCGCTTCGTCTAAGGTATATTTGTAACCGGAGTTGAAAAAGGTTAACATTTTAGAAGGCGTTACCGCTGTATTGTCATTTTCATCTACTTTAGAAATGGTAATTTCTTCATCTTCAGGAACGATAGTGTAGGTTTTTTTTCCGTCGTATAGTTTCGTAATCCCCATAAAATTCAACACATATTGGTTGCCTTTTAAAACAACATTTCCTTTGCTATCTTGATTGATATTCTCTTTTGTATTGGAAAGTGAATATTTAAAATCAATGATAATGGAACTGTAACTTTTAACTTTAGCCGAAACTTGATCTAAAAGCGCTTTTGCTTTTTTATCTTGAGCTTGCAGGGAACTGCTTACTATAAAAATGCTAATAAGCAACAATGTGCTGAACCTAGTTTTATTGGATAGTGCTAATTGCATTGGGTATTAATTTTGTTCGTTGTTGAAAAATTCATCCAGCGCCACCATATCAGAGATGTTGACGTTGCGGGCTTTACTTCCTTCAAAAGGGCCTACAATTCCAGCAGCTTCTAATTGATCAATTAAACGGCCCGCTCTGTTGTAGCCTAATTTTAGTTTACGTTGTAATAACGATGCCGATCCTTGTTGTGCGTTGACAATGATTTCAGCAGCCTCTCTAAATAAAGAATCGCGCTCTGAAATATCAAAATCCAAATTGATACCGGATTCTTCGCCTACAAATTCAGGAAGTAAATAAGCAGTAGCATAGGCTTTTTGTGAACCAATGAATTCGGTAATTCTTTCTACCTCTGGAGTATCGATAAAAGCACATTGTACACGTACCACATCATTTCCATTTGAATACAACAAATCTCCTCGACCAATCAATTGATCAGCACCTTGAGTATCTAAAATAGTTCTTGAATCAATTTTTGAAGTTACTCTAAATGCAATACGAGCAGGAAAGTTGGCTTTGATTAAACCTGTAATTACATTTACCGATGGACGTTGCGTAGCAATGATTAAGTGAATTCCAATCGCACGCGCTAATTGCGCTAAACGTGCAATAGGTACTTCTACTTCTTTACCTGCAGTCATAATCAAATCGGCAAACTCATCGACAACCAAAACGATGTAGGGTAAAAATCGGTGACCGTTTTCAGGATTTAATTTTCTAGCTTTGAATTTGTCGTTGTATTCTTTGATGTTACGCACCATAGCGTCTTTCAATAAAGAATAACGGTTGTCCATTTCTACACAAAGCGAATTCAATGTGTTGACTACTTTGGCATTATCAGTGATAATAGCGTCATCGCAATCAGGCAGTTTGGCTAAATAATGTCTTTCAATTTTATTGAAAAGCGTTAATTCTACTTTTTTAGGATCTACCAAAACGAATTTTACTTCAGCAGGATGTTTTTTGTATAATAGCGAAGTCAATACCGCGTTTAATCCAACTGATTTTCCTTGTCCAGTAGCACCCGCCATTAAAAGGTGAGGCATTTTGGCTAAATCCACCACAAAGGTTTCATTAGAAATGGTTTTACCCAAAGCGATAGGCAATTCCATTTCAGCTTCTTGAAATTTGGCTGAGCCAATAGCACTTTTCATAGAAACCATCGTCGGATTCTTGTTAGGCACTTCAATACCGATGGTTCCTTTTCCAGGAATAGGAGCAATAATACGTATACCTAGAGCAGAAAGTGATAAAGCAATATCGTCTTCTAAGCTTTTTATTTTTGAAATACGAATTCCAGCTTCAGGAACGATTTCATATAAGGTTACCGATGGACCAACGGTAGCTTTGATCTGTGCAATTTCAATTTTGTAGTTGCGAAGTGTATCTACAATCTTGTTTTTATTTTCTTCTAATTCTTCTTGATTGATGGTAATTCCGCCACTTGAGTATTCTTTTAATAAATCAATGGTTGGGAATTTGTAGTTGGATAATTCCAGGGTAGGATCAAACAAACCAAAATCAGCTACTAATCGTGAGGCCAAATTTTCCTCAACAATATCTTCCTCTTCGGCCTTTTCAATTACAAAAACTTCGTCACTTGTTGTAATGATGGTAGGTTCTTTAGGAGCCGATGGGGGAGTTGCCAACGGTTGCGAAACAATAGGTTCTACAATAGGTTTGGGTAAGGTATCTAAATTGATTTCAGAAGACGAACTAATGGTTGGTTTTAGTGCTTCTTTATTGATTTCAAATTGAGAAGTAGTTGATTTCAAATGAATGTCTTCTACATCTTCTTCAACTTCTTGCTCTAGGGGTGGAACAGGAAGAGGAGCTATACTGGCACTCGTTTCGTCCAATTTATCAGCGGTAGCTGTTATTTTAGATTCGATTTCTTTTTTTGAATTCTCTATAAAATTATGAATAGACTCTGGAGACACTTTGATTTTAAAAATCAAGTAAATCACTAATCCGAAGATTAACACCAATAAAGTTCCAGTTTTTCCAATATAATCTTGCGAAAGCAAATTCATTTCATAACCAATGATTCCTCCTAATTCAGGTGCTGAAGTAGCAAAGAATCCAAAAATGATAGCAACCACAATCATAGCAAATAAATCCCAAAACCAGGTAGATCGCAATTTACTTAATGGCAAACCTAAAAATAAATACAAACCGGTTAAGAAAAACAGACGAACAAATAGGAATGAAGCTACACCAAATCCTTGGTATACAATTAGATCAGCCACATAGGCGCCAATTTTACCCAGCCAGTTGGAAACTTCAGTATTTCTATTGCCTAATTGATCCACAGCACTCTGATCAGTCTGACCGTGTATGTAGAAAGAAACAAATGCCACTAATAATGCAATTGAAAATAAAACCAAAAGGCTTCCAATTACAATTTTATATTCTTTGGATAGTTTCCAAGATCTTTTTTCACTAAGATCGGTTTCGCTTTTTATTTTCTTTGCCATTCTTCTTTTTGAAAAGTAGTAAATTTAGAATTTTGGTATGTAAATAATGGCACCAATTGCTATTGCTGTTAAGGCTGCAAAAAATACAGCACCTGCAGCAATATCTTTGATGAAACCAATACGTTCATGGTATTCAGGGTGGATAAAATCGGCTACTTTTTCAACAGCAGTATTCAACCCTTCAATACTCATTACTAATCCGATAGCAAAGACTTGGAAAAGCCATTCGGTAGTAGTAATATTAAAATAAAACCCAGCAATAGTCATCAAGATTCCAATAGAAAATTGAGTCATAACACTGTGTTCGGTAGTTATTAATTTGAAAGCCCCTTTGTATGCAAAAGTGACACTTTTTAATCTTCCTGAAACAAATCGGTTGTCTTTTTGAAACTCCATTAATCAAATATTATAGTACTGCTAGTGCAGCATCGTAATTAGGTTCGTCTGCAATTTCTTGCACTTGTTCAGTGTGTAGAATTGTTCCTTTCTCATCGATTACAATTACTACTCTAGAGTGTAATCCAGCTAATACGCCATCGGTAATTTCTAAACCATTGTTTTTTCCAAAACTTCCGTCTTTAAAATCAGATAGATTTTCAACATTTTCTATTCCTTCAGCTCCACAAAAACGTTTTTGAGCAAATGGTAAATCTCTTGAAATACAAAGTACTACGGTATTGTTTAAATTAGCAGCAGTTGCATTAAATTTTCTCACTGAAGCAGCACAAGTTCCGGTGTCGATACTTGGAAAAATATTGAAGACTACTTTTTTACCAGCATAATTAGCTAGAGTAGCTATTGAAAGATCGTTTTTTACTAATTTAAAATCAGCTAGTTGCGAACCAATTTTTGGTAATTCACCAGAAGTGTTTATTGGATTTCCTCCTAAAGTTATAGTTGACATAATATGGTTTTTTTTATGAGCCTCAAAAGTATGAAAATTAATTCAGATTTCAGTTTGAAGCTGTTTTTTTTAGTTGGTATCCGTTCTTTGTGATTTCGTTACAAGGCATAAAAAAAACGTACCCTAAAAGAGTACGTCTCACTTCATCTAATTAGTGACAGAAGAATTATTTATCGATAGCACCTAAAACACGTTTCATAAAGGTGTTCAAGGCTTCTTTTTTATCTACTCCGTCTTTGACTAATTTTTGTACTTCTAAAGCACCGTACATATTTGAAATTAATTCGCCAATTACATCTAATTCTTCATCTTTTAGAGAAGATATTTCAGTCATAGCTTCTAATACTTCAATCGTTTCAATGATATAATCTTGATCATTTTCTTGGATGAATTGGGTCAAATGTTTGATAACAGGTAATTTCATATTTCAGGTGTTTGATATAGAATTATTAAGCGATTTCGTTTACTAAATCAGCTAATACTTCTTGTTTGTTTGTTTGTGTTTCGTTAACTAATTTTCCGTTGACGAAAGTGGCAAAAGTAGGCAAGTTGCTTACGTTTGCTAATTTTCTTGATTCTGGATTGTTTTCAGCATCTACTAATACAAAAGTAAGCGCTTCATTTTCTGAAGCCAATTTTTTGAATTTTGGTTTCATAATTCTACAGTTTCCACACCAAGAGGCAGAAAATTGAACCACTACTTTTTCGTTTTTGGATACTAAATCCTGTAAAGTGTCTTCGTTTAATTCGATTAACATAGCTTTATTTTTTTAATTACAACAGCAATAACAATAGCAAACCGCCATTGTTATTGCTGTTGATTTTTTGTTATTAGTGAGATCCTAAGTAAGCAGCTGTACTGTTTCTGTCAGCAGTCATTGCATCTTTACCAGCTTCCCAGTTAGCAGGACAAACTTCTCCTTTTTCTTGAACGTGAGTGTACGCATCTACTAAACGTAAATATTCGTTTACGTTACGTCCTAAAGGCATATCGTTTACACTTTCGTGGAAAATTTTACCTGTCTCGTCAATTAAGTAAGTAGCTCTGTAAGTTACATTAGAACCTTCAACTAATACAGTATCTAATTCTTCGTTGTACTCAGCACTTTCTACATCAAGGATTCCTAAGATATTTGATAAGTTTCTTGTTGTGTCAGCTAATAGTGGGTAAGTAACACCTTCGATACCACCGTTGTTTTTTGGTGTATTCAACCATGCAAAGTGTACTTCGTTAGTATCACAAGAAGCACCAATTACAATTGTGTTTCTTTTTGCAAAATCAGGTAATGCTGCTTGGAAAGCGTGTAATTCAGTTGGACAAACGAAAGTGAAATCTTTTGGGTACCAAAACAAAAGAACTTTTTTGTTGTTTTTTGTAGCTTCTTCAAAGATGTTGATTCTTAAATTATCTCCCATTTCAGAGATTGCGTCTACGGTGATGTTTGGGAATTTTTTTCCTACTAATGACATATTTTTTGTTTTTAAGTTAAAAATTGAATGCTGCAAATGTAAGCTGCAAATAAAGATAGTAAAATAAATTTTAATTATAAATATTTATCAAACAATAAGTATTTGTTATTAGTAACAATAAATTTACAATTAAGTATTTGATTTATAGATTTTTAATTTGTACGGGAAGCGTTCCTGTACAAGGCAAATTGTTTAATAATTGATGGGCAGCTGCCTCTTGGAAAACCTCAAAATCCTGGTAAGCTAGTACGATTTCTTTGGCAAAAGCCAAATTTGGAATTACTTGTAGCGCATACGGATTTCCAAAAACATACAGTACGCAATTTTTGGACTGCAATAATTCGCCTAAATTTGCCAATACTTCAGTGCCAATTTCGAATTGATTCAAAGGTTTTGCTTTAGGTACAAACAAAGAAATTAGTAGTGTGTCATACTTATTTATGCTTTCTAAATTTGGTGTTTGGTTATCTCCCATTATTGAAAATATTGGCGCTTGTACTGATTGGGCTACTTTGTTTGCAAAACCATCATTGTAAATACTCAATTGAGCTAGTGATTCATTTTGATTTGCCTCATGAATCCTTCCAGTAAATGTATCATCTTTTACTTTGGTTAGGCAGTGCGCAGCAATTTTACGGTTCAAATTGTCGCAAATCGAAAAGTCTAATTCAATAGTGTTTTGGTTAGGTAATTGATCATTTTGGTTTATAATTCCAACTTGTTCTTTGCATTTCCAAATTCTTGTAAAACTTTCCTCAATACGTTCTGGGGTTGCATTATTTAAAATCGTTTGAATTCCTTCTGCTACATTTTCAGCAAAACACAAAACATCGTTTCCGGCGTTAAATGCTTCCCATTCTAGTTGTCCTTTGGTAGTGTATAAATCAGAAACGCTTTTCATATTTAAAGCATCTGAAATAATCAGTCCGTTAAAGCCTAGTTGGTTCCGAAGTAGATTTTGAATAATGTTTTTCGACAAAGTAGCCGAAGTGTTTTCGCCTCCATTTAATGCGGGTACTGCTAAATGACCAATCATTATAGAATCGACATTATTCTCTATTCCTTTAATGAATGGGTACAATTCGTTAGCCATCAATTGCTCTAAACTTTCATTTAAAATGGGTAAACCCAAATGCGAATCGACATTAGTATTTCCGTGACCTGGAAAATGTTTCAAGCAACCTAAAATACCTGCATCGGTCATTCCTTTTAGATAGGCATTGGCAAAAAGCGCTACTTTTTCTTTGTTTTCTCCAAATGATCGGTACCCAATCACCGGATTATTCGGATTGTTATTGATATCTGCCAATGGTGCTAGGTTGTACAATATTCCAGCGGCTTTTAAGTCGGTTCCAATTTGTTTTCCAACTTCGTATACCAAACCAATTTCAGATTCGGGCAAAGCGCCAAGTGTAATTGCATACGGATATTGAGGTGTTTTTTCAATGCGCATGGCCAAACCCCATTCGGCATCAATACTCATTAAAAGGGGAGTAGGTGTGCACTTTTGATAACGTGCAATTAGTTCTTTTAACTTGGCATAGCTATCGTCATACGAAACGACTTTTTGTTTGCTTTCATAATTGGTAGCGGCACTGGCACGACTATGAAAAAAGGTAAGTCCGCCAATATTGTGATTGCGAATTAAAGCTTCGGTAGCTTGAATGTTTTCTTCAGTATCATTAATGAAAACTGCTGGAAAGAAAAATTGGCCTATTTTGTGCTCTAAAGTCATAACGGTCTTTATTGGTTGATTTCTGATTTTTTTCCGAAATCGGCTGGAAATATTAAAAATCGAGACAAAATTATGCCTGGAATCGTAGCCAATAACACCCATATAAAGAAGTTACCATATCCTAAATATTCTTGAATATAACCGCTAATCATTCCTGGTAGCATCATGCCTAGAGCCATAAATCCTGTAGCTAAAGCATAATGTGATGTTTTTGATTCGCCTTCAGCCACATAGATCAAATACATTAAAAAGGCAGCGAATCCAAAACCGTAACCAAATTGCTCTACGATTACTACTGCATAAATGTAAATTGTATTTTCAGGATGAAAATGAGATAATAAAATAAACCCAATAATAGGTAAATGCATAATTAAAATCATGGGTAACATCCATTTGCCTAACCCTTGTTTAGAAATAGCAATTCCGCCCAAAGTTCCTCCGATAAGTAAAGCGATTACCCCAAAAGTACCGTATATAATTCCCACATCCTCAGTCGTTAATCCCATTCCACCTAATTCTTTGGTGTCAATTAAAAAAGGAGTCAACATTTTCATCAATTGAGATTCACCTAAACGGAATACTAAAATAAAAGCTAAGACAATTCCTATTTGTTTCTTTTTGAAAAAACTGGCAAAAACAGTACTGAAATCTTTTTGTTGTGTATCAGCTTCATCAGACTTTTCATTTTCAGATTTAGGAGTTGTCAATAAATTGTAGATTGTAATAATTGCCATGAGTAAACCAACAATAATCATGGTATACGACCAGGCTTTTGTTTTGTCACCAAATTCAGTTTCAAGATAACCACCAATGATCACGATTAAACCGTTTCCGGTAAGCATAGAAAGGCGGTAAAAAGTACTACGAATTCCAAGGAAAAAAGATTGTTGGTCTTTGGAAAGGGCTAATAAATAAAACCCATCTGTAGCGACATCGTTAGAAGCAGATGCAAAAGCAGCCACCCAAAAAATAGCTAGACTTAAAAAGAAAAACTGGTTCATCGGAATGGTGAATCCTACAATTAAAAATGCTATAGAAATTAGTAATTGCATGCTAATAAACCATTTTCTCTTGGTACTATGTAAGTCAATAAACGGACTCCATAAGGGTTTAATCACCCAGGGAAGATAAAGCAGACTTGTGTAAATCCCTATGTCTTCATTGCTGATCCCAAGGTTTTTGTACATGATTACAGAAACAGAAATAATAATTGCATATGGAAAACCAGATGCGAAATTTAAAATAGGAATCCAATACCAAGGGTTTTTATCTGCTTTCATTGAATATAATTTAATTCGTTTTTACAAGTGTTTTTGGTAACTGAGTGCTAATTTCTTTGCTTTCATTTCCATAATAATCGATGTAGGACAAAGCAAAAGTAGATTTGTTTTCTAAAGCAGCTATTGGCACTCGAATTGATAAACGATTGTTGTTTTTGAATACTAAAAATTTATCAATGATATGACTTGGGTCATCACTGTTTATAGTTGAATTTGTATCTGTTCCATAAAACACCACATAGCGTACATTATTTCGAGTGGGTTGTAGGGAAATAATCAATTCATTTTTATCTTTGGTTACACTGCTTACTCTAGGTACATCAAATACTAATTTTTTAAAGTTGGGCACAGCTGCAGGAATTGCATGATATTTATATTGGTTCTCTGCTAGCAATTGGGTAACATCTTGATTTTTATTCAAAAACCATTTGGCACTAAAAAATGCATTACCCTGTACATTATTAAATGAACGAGTATAATCAATTTGATTAGGGATTTCAGTAGGTGCATCCCATTTTTTATCAGCGTCCGATTTAATTTTATAGGTGCTATTTCCAACATATATGGCGCTATTTTTGGCATTTTCAGACCACCATTTTAGCAGTTTTGTATAGGATGCTTTTGGGTGATCCAAACTCCAATACAATTGAGGTAAAATATAGTCAATCCAATTGTTTTCCATCCAAACCAAAGGATCCGCAAATAAATCATCATAATTGGTTTGGCCGGCTTGGGTATCAGAACCTCTTGGATCTACAGATTGATTTCGCCAAACGCCAAAAGGACTAATGCCAAATTGTACCCATGGTTTAATTTTTTTAATGCTTGTAGAAATCTGTTGAATAAAAGTGTTTACGTTATTCCGTCTCCAATCGGCTAATTCAAGGCCATTTCCATATTTGTTAAAGGAATCAGTATCGTTAAATTTTTCTCCTTCAACAGTGTAGGGATAAAAATAATCGTCAAAATGAATGGCGTCAATATCGTATTTTCGGACAACCTCTTCTACAACTTTATTCAAGTGGTTTTGTACTTCAGGTAGTGCAGGGTTGTAATAGTATTTTCCAGCATATTTAATCATCCAATCCGGATGTTTAATAAGATCGTGTTTTAGACTAATAATTTCTTTGTTTGTTCCTGATGTTGCGCGAAAAGGATTTAGCCAAGCATGAAATTCTAATCCTCTTAAATGAGCTTGAGCAATCATCCACTCTAGAGTATCGTAATAGGGAGTAGGAGCTTTACCTTCTTTTCCTGTTAGGTTTCTGGACCAAGGTGCTAAATCTGAAGGATAAAAAGCATCACCATTGCTACGTATTTGCACGATAACCGCATTGTAATGCAATTTTTTATACGATTCTAATATTTCAATAAAATCACTTTTCTGTTTTTCAACTGGATCGGTACTATTTTTTGGCCAGTCAATGTTGGCAACAGTTGCAATCCAAACCGCTCTAAATTCGTTTTTGGGATATATAATTTTACTTTGAGCACTACTATTTGCAAGGCTAAGTAGCATAAATAGAATAGTAAAAATAGCGGACTTATAATGTGTCATTATGCGGTTTATTTAACAATACAAAAATAGGCTTTTTGGTGCAGTTGTTGTAAAAAAAAGACATAAAAAAAAGACTAGTCAGGAAACGAAATTTTACCCATATTTATAGAGGGAATTCCTTTCAATGATCCAAAATTTGTATTTCCGCCCATCACAGTTTCATTGGCTAAAACTGCAAAAAGAATCGCTTCTTTTGCATCTCCAGAAATGCCTAATTCGTTTGTGTTTTTTAAATCGCAAGCTAAAAGCTCATTCAAATAGTTCATCAACAATGGGTTATGTAAGCCACCTCCCGACACATAAACGGTTAAATCACCATTTGTTACTCCAGGTTGATTGATTACAAATTGTATAGCCTCAGCTATAGTTTCAGCACTAAATCGCGTAAGTGTTGCCAAAACATCTTCGACTGCAAGATCTTGGGAATTACTTTGCTCTATTGCTTTTTGAACATAGTCTAAATTGAAGAGTTCTGGTCCCGTAGTTTTAGGAAATGGACCTTTAAAAAAAGAATGGTCTTTGAGTGTTTGCAACAATACATTATGGATTGTTCCTTTTTGAGCAATCTGAGCATTTGTATCATAACTCATTTCTGGATACTGCCATTTTACATAGGCGTCTATGAGTGTATTTCCAGTTCCAGTATCAGTAACAAAAACATGTTCTGGATTTTGATTTTTAGGTAAAAAGGTAAAATTTCCAATTCCGCCAATATTCAGCATGATTCGGTTTTCTTTTTCACTTCCAAAAAGAAAATAGTCACCGTACACTGCTAATGGTGCGCCTTCACCACCAGCCGCAAGGTGTTTTTGCCTGAAATCGGAAATAGTAATAATGCCCGTGCGAACTGCAATATGATCTCCATCTCCAATTTGTAAAGTAGCATTTGGGAATTCGGTTCGTTGGTGTAAGATCTTTGGAGCATGCATGACCGTTTGGCCATGTGAGGCTATCAAATCAACACTAGTTGTAGGAATATTCCATTGTTGTAAACAATCCAAAACTAAATTGGCGTGCAATAACCCAATCCATTCGTTTAACAAAGCTAGGTGCTGAAAATCAATTGTTTTTTTTGCAAATACTTTCCGAATTTCATTCTTTACTGTTTCAGAATAGGGAATGGTTGTAAACTCTTTGAGTTGTACAACAGTATTTGTTCCAGCACCCGAAATTTCGCAAAGCGCTACATCCAAACCATCTAAAGAAGTACCCGACATTAATCCAACAATAGTTCGTGTTGGTTTTTGCGCTAATTGGTACAAGGATTCGATATTTTTATTCATGGTAAGGAATTAAAAATGGTATTTATCTGCAACAGTTTTACTAGTAATCCACAGACCAACAAAAGTGATTAGGGTGTTTACAATAATCAATTCATTGTCAAAAATATAACCTGCAAAAAGGCTAGCCGAATTTTCATTGATTAAAAAAGTTAGGGCAGGAGAAAGCAAACAAATAAAGGGTACGAAACGGTCTGTTACTTTTTTGGATTTCATAAATAAACCAAATGCATACAAACCTAATAATGGGCCATAGGTATACGATGCTACTCTAAATATCATTCCAACAACTGAACTATCATTGATGGAATTAAAAATTAATATCACTATAAACATCCCCACTGAAAAAGCAAAATGAACTATATGACGTGTTCGAACTAAATTGGTTTTGTTACGATTCTCAACCTTGTCCATCCCTAAAAAATCGACGCAAAAAGAAGTTGTAAGTGCTGTTAGAGCAGAATCGGTTGTGGCAAATGTGGCTGCAATCAATCCCAAAAGGAAAACAACGCCAGGAAGTAATGCTAGATGATGTAATGCAATTTCAGGAAACAGTAAATCGGTTCTGGGTTTGTTTGTAATTAAATCAACTGGAACCTGAATGTTGTTTTTGGTAGCATAAATATATAATAATGCCCCAACGCTTAAGAAAAACAAGTTAATAACTACAAATATCGTAGTGAAGCTAAACATGTTTTTTTGTGCTTCATTAATATTTTTACAGCTTAGGTTTTTTTGCATTAAATCTTGGTCTAAACCTACCATAGCGATGGTGACAAACATTCCGCCTAGGATTTGTTTTGCAAAATGAAATTTACTTCCAATAAAATCATCAAAGAAGAAAATTTGTGAATAGTTACTATTTTTTACTTCTTCGAAAGCACCAACTAAACTTAAATCTAGACTGTTGCAAATGAAATAAATTGTCATAAATACCGAGGCAACTAAAAAGAATGTTTGTAAAGTGTCGGTTATGATTATCGTTTTCAAACCACCTTTGTAGGTATAGGAAAAAATCAACAATAATGAAATAAATACAGTTACTGCAAAAGGTATGTTATAGTAATCAAAAACATAACGTTGCAGTACAATTACCACTAAATACAATCGGAAGGCTGACGAAATAGTTCGACTTATTAAAAAGATAGAAGCAGCGGTTCGGTAACTATAGTATCCCATTCGCTGTTCGATATACCCGTAAATGGAGGTAAGGTTCATTCTATAGTAAAGCGGCAAAAGTAATTTGGCCACGACTATGAATCCAATGGCATTTCCAATAATAAATTGGAAATATTTAAATTGCTCTCCATTTGGCGAACCCACTTCACCAGGAACTGATATGAAAGTGACGCCTGAAAGTGCTGTTCCAATCATTCCAAAGGCAACTAAATACCATTTGGAGTTTTTATTGGCAGTAAAAAAAACATCATTTCCGCTATCTTTTTTACTCACAACATAGGAGATGTAAAATAGCATGCTGAAATAGGAAACAATTAAGAGTAATATTATACTTGGAGTCATTCTATTTGATTCAGGTTTACAATTGTAATTGTAGACAAATATGCTAAATTATTTCTGTATTTTGAATACGACAGGATTACTTTTATTTACTTTGGGTCATTCTTTCATTTCTCTTCTATTTAAAGCGTTAGATTTTTTATATTTGTCAATCAATACTGAAATCACGGTACACACATTCAATCATAATGTCAAAAATATTACCCTTACAGCAATTATCAGATGCATTAGAAGGAGATCTTTTCTTTGATGAATTGCATAAAATAATTTATTCTACGGATGCCTCCGTTTACCAAATTAAGCCTATAGCGATAGCAAGACCTAAGTCTGAAAAAGATATTCAAATTTTGGTTCGTTTTGCTAATGAACATCAAATCCCATTAACACCAAGAACGGCAGGAACCTCTTTAGCTGGACAAACTGTAGGTAGTGGAATAATTGTAGATGTTTCTAAATATTTCACAAAAATTATTGCTTTAGATAAAGAGAACAAAACGGTTACGGTTCAGCCAGGAGTTATTAGAGACGAATTGAATTTGTTTTTAAAACCTTACGGTTTATTTTTCGGACCTAATACATCAACCTCTAATCGTTGTATGATTGGTGGCATGGTAGGAAATAATTCTTCAGGAACTACTTCTATCCGTTACGGAGTAACACGAGATAAGATTGTAGCAATAAATGCTATTTTAAGTGACGGTTCAACCACAGTTTTTAAATCACTTAGTTCAGCTGAGTTTATTGAGAAAACAAAAGGAGAAACACTCGAAAGTCAAATATACAAAACCGTATACGAAGAACTTTCTAATACTGAAACGCAAAACGAAATTGTAAAAGAATTTCCAAAGCCTGAAATTCACAGACGAAATACAGGATATGCGGTAGATTTATTGTTGAAATCAGATTTATTTTCTGGAAATGAGCCAACAATTAATCTAGGTAAGTTACTTTGTGGTAGTGAAGGAACGTTGGCTTTTACGACTGAAGTTGTGTTGAAAGTGGATGATTTAGCCCCAACACATAATATTATGGTGGCGGCTCATTTTCATACTATTCAAGAAAGTTTGGAAGCGGTGATGATAGCCATGAAACATCATTTGTATACTTGTGAAATGATGGATGACACCATATTGAATTGTACCAAAACAAATAGAGAACAAGCTAAAAATCGTTTTTTCATTCAAGGCGAACCCAAAGCAGTTATTATGCTGGAAGTGGCTTCTGATTCTTTAGAGGATGCCGAGCGCCAAGCAGATGCTTTAATTGCTGATTTAGAACAAAACAATTTTGGTTATGCTTTACCAAAGCTATACGGACAAGACATTGACAAAATAAACGAACTTCGAAAAGCAGGCTTAGGCCTTCTTGGAAGTATTGTAGGCGATGATAAAGCAGCTGATTCAATAGAGGATACCGCTGTTGAATTGAGTGATTTGCCTAATTATATTGCCGAATTTACTGCGATGATGGAAAAATACGGTCAAGAAGCGATTTATTATGCACACGCTGGAGCAGGTGAATTGCATTTACGTCCTGTATTAAATTTAAAAAAGAAAGAAGATTTACAATTATTTAGGACCATTGCAACGGAAGTAGCAGTTCTAGTAAAAAAATATAGAGGATCGCTTAGTGGAGAACACGGTGACGGAATTGTTCGTGGAGAGTTTTTACCATTCATGATTGGTGAATCCAATTATGAATTATTGAAGCGTATCAAAAAAGCATTTGATCCAAATGCTATTTTCAATAAAGGGCGTATTACTGATACGCCAAAAATGGACGAAAATTTGCGAATGGAAGCGGGGCGTGAAGAACCTGAAATTCAAACGATTCAAGATTTTTCAGATAGTTTAGGTATTTTGCGTTTAGCTGAAAAATGCAACGGATCTGGTGATTGCAGAAAATTACCTTCGGCTGGCGGGACATTATGTCCTAGTTACAGAGCTACTCGCAATGAAAAAGATACAACTCGTGCCAGAGCCAATGCTCTAAGACAGTATTTAACGGATTCCAATAAAGCGAATAAGTTTGATCAAGAAGAGTTATACCAAGTTTTTGATTTGTGTGTGAGTTGCAAAGCTTGTGCAAGTGAATGTCCGAGCAATGTGGATGTGGCTGCTTTGAAATCGGAATTTTTGTACCAATATCAAAAAGTCAATGGATTTTCTAAGCGAAATAAAACTTTTGCCTACAACGCTAAATTGAATAATTTAGGAAGTTTAACACCCAAATTGACCAATTGGTTTGCCAATTTGTCTTTAGTAAAAAAGAAAATGGGAATTGCGCCTCAACGCGTTGTGCCTCATTTGGCTCCAAAGACTTTTCGTAAATGGTTAGATCAAAATCATAAAGAATTAGAGGCAGGAACGTATCCAAACGGACAGCTGATTTTATTTTGTGATGAGTTTACTAATTTTTATGATGTTTCAGTTGGAATTGACACTTATCAACTTTTAACAAAGTTAGGATACCAAGTTTTGGTTGTAGACCATCAGGAAAGTGGTCGTGCTTTTATTTCCAAAGGTTTTTTGGAACAAGCCAAAGCTATCGCTACAATTAACGTGGATATATTTAAAGAATTAGTTACTGATCAAATTCCTTTGGTTGGTATAGAGCCTTCAGCGATTTTGACTTTTCGAGATGAATACATACGTCTGGCAGAGGATAAAGCAGGAGCAGAGCAACTTGCAAAACATGTTTTTACCATTGAGGAATTCTTTAAAAATGAAATTGAAAAAGGAGCCATCTTCTCGGAACAGTTTTCAGATGAGGTTAAAGAAATCAAAATTCACGGACATTGCCATCAAAAATCATTGAGCTCAGTTCAGGCTACTTTTGCAATGCTTAATATTCCAAAGAATACTTCAGTTACCATATACAATTCGGGATGTTGTGGAATGGCCGGTTCTTTTGGTTATGAGAAAGAGCATTACGAAATTAGTATGCAAATGGGTGAAGATACTTTATTTCCAAAAATTAGAGCCACGGATGCTTCTGTTGCTATAGCTGCAGCCGGAACGAGTTGTCGTCATCAAATATTTGATGGAACATCGAGAGAAGCACAACATCCAGTCACAATTTTGAAATCTTGTTTGAAATAATCGCTTAATTAGAAAGGAAATTTTAAGTTTGCATTGCGATCAAATTAATTTAATTTATCATTAGAATACATTTACACTATGGCACTAAAGGATTTGTTTAGAAAGAAGACGGTTCAGGATATCATGAAACAGGTGGAGCAAAATGAAAGTGACGGACACAATACTTTAGGTAAACATCTTACAGCTAGAGACTTAACTGCTTTTGGAATTGCAGCAATTGTAGGAGCTGGTATATTTAGTACAATTGGTAAAGCTAGCGCTGATGGTGGTCCAGCAGTTATATTTCTCTTTTTGTTTACCGCTTTAGCCTGTAGTTTTGCCGCTTTTGCCTATGCAGAATTTGCTTCAATGGTTCCGGTTTCAGGTTCGGCATACACCTATTCTTATGTTGCTTTTGGTGAAATTATCGCTTGGATTATTGGTTGGGCTTTAATCATGGAATATGCCGTAGGTAATATCACTGTAGCAATTTCGTGGAGTGATTATTTTACGGGTTTACTTCGTACAGGTGGTTTAGAACTTCCTCAATGGATTCAGATGGATTATTTGTCGGCTTCCAATGGATTTAAAGATGCTACCGCGTTAATGCAGGGAGGAAAATCATTTGATAATTTAAGTTCGAATTTACAAGACGCCTACACGGCTTGGACCACGAGTCCAGTACTTGGTGGTTTTCATTTTGTAGCCGATATTCCTGCTATGTTGATTATAATTGTAATTACTGCTTTGGTGTATAGAGGAATGAAAGAATCTCGAAATGCTGGAAATTTGATGGTAATTGTAAAATTATTTATCATTCTATTAGTTATTGCTGTTGGTGCGTTTTATGTAGACACAACAAATTGGCATCCGTTTGCACCAAATGGCGTTAGCGGTGTTTTAAAAGGTGTTTCAGCAGTATTTTTTGCTTACATTGGTTTTGATGCCATTTCTACCACAGCTGAGGAATGTAAAGATCCACAACGTGATTTACCACGAGGTATGATGTGGGCGATAATTATTTGTACTATTTTATATATTGTTATTGCCTTAGTGCTAACTGGAATGGTTCATTATAATGAATTGAATGTTGGAGACCCTTTGGCTTTTGTTTTTGAAAAGTTAGATCTAAAATGGATGTCGGGTATAATTGCAGTAAGTGCGGTAATTGCTATGGCAAGTGTATTGTTGGTTTTCCAAATGGGACAACCTCGTATATGGATGAGTATGAGTAGAGATGGTTTGTTGCCAAAAAAATTCTCAAAAGTGCATCCTAAGTTCAAAACTCCTTCTTACGCTACTATTGTTACAGGTTTTGTGGTAGGTATCCCAGCCTTGTTCATGAATTTAACAATGGTGACGGATTTATGTAGTATAGGAACTTTATTTGCGTTTGTCTTGGTATGTGCAGGAGTGTTGGTATTGCAAAATAAACCAGATATTCCGAGAGGAAAATTCAAAACCCCTTATGTGAATTCGAAATACATTTTTCCAGTTGCCTTGCTACTTGGTTTAGTATATGCTTATGTTTATAATTATGAGGCTACAATGAAATTTCTAACCAATGAAACTCAAGTAAACGATCCTCAAACAATTATTACGGCTCTGGATAAAGTCGATACAGATAAGGTATACCACTATTTAGTTTCTTTAGAATCAAAACAATCAATAAATGATGCAGAAGCATTGTTAAGTCAATACCAAGGCAATGAGGTTAAATATGCAACTATTGTTGCTCAATTACCAATTTCAGATGCTGTCAAATACGAAAGTGGCTTTGATTTGTTCAAACATAAAATTCCGATGTGGATTTTCCTAATTACTTTAATTGGATTAGCATTTTGGGCAATTAAAGACAATCTATCTTTAATTCCTCTTTTAGGATTAGTTTCTTGCTTGTACATGATGGCTGAATTGAGTGTTTGGAATTGGATTTATTTTACTATTTGGTTGCTATTAGGTTTAGTAATTTACTTTGGATTTAGCCGAAAAAACAGCAAATTGAATATTTAGAAAAGCTTATTTTTTTGTTTACAATAATTAAAAACGTTCTGGTGAGTAGTCAGAACGTTTTTATTTTAGGAATAATTCGGCTCAAAAACGAAATTGAGTAAAAATTCGTAACAAAAAATCGTAAACTTTGAACTTTAAACAAAACTTAATTTCTTAAATTTGCAACACTAAAAAAACAAATACTAGTATTATGAGTTCATTTGACGTAGTCATTATAGGTTCTGGTCCTGGCGGATATGTATCAGCTATTCGTTGTGCACAATTAGGTTTTAAAACAGCCATCATTGAAAAATATTCTACTTTAGGAGGTACTTGCTTGAATGTAGGTTGTATTCCTTCAAAAGCATTATTGTCTTCATCACATCATTATGCAGAAATCGCTCATTTCGCTGAACACGGAATAGAACTTTCGGGAGAGGTTAAAGTGAATTTAGAGAAAATGATTGCGCGTAAACAAGCGGTGGTAGATCAAACTTCAGGAGGAATCAACTACTTAATGGACAAAAACAAAGTAACTGTTTTCAATGGTTTAGGTTCGTTTGTTGATGCAACTCATGTAGCTATTGCTAAAGCAGATGGTACTTCAGAAACTATTGAAGGAAAAAATATTATTATTGCTACAGGTTCTAAACCATCTTCTTTGCCTTTTATCAAAATTGACAAAGAAAGAATCATCACATCTACTGAAGCTTTGGCTTTGAAAGAAGTACCAAAACATTTAGTTATTATTGGTGGTGGTGTAATCGGAATTGAATTAGGACAAGTGTATCTTCGTTTAGGAGCACAAGTGTCTGTAGTAGAATTCATGGACCGAATTATTCCTGGAATGGACAGTTCATTGTCTAAAGAATTGACAAAAGTCTTGAAGAAACAAGGCATGAAATTCTATACATCTCACAAAGTACAATCAGTAGAAAGAGCTGGAGATGTTGTGACTGTAAAGGCAGAAAATGCAAAAGGAGAAATCATTACTTTAGAAGGAGATTATTCATTAGTGTCTGTTGGACGTCGTCCTTACACAGACGGATTGAATGCTGACAAGGCAGGAGTAAAAATTTCAGATAGAGGACAAGTAGAAGTAAATGATCATTTGCAAACTTCGGCGTCTAATATCTATGCTATTGGAGATGTAGTTCGTGGTGCGATGCTAGCTCACAAAGCGGAAGAAGAAGGAACAATGGTAGCTGAAATTATTGCAGGTCAAAAACCACATATCGATTATAATTTGATTCCAGGAGTAGTTTACACTTGGCCAGAAGTGGCAGCTGTTGGACAAACAGAAGAGCAATTAAAAGCATCTGGAGTGGAATTTAAATCGGGTAGTTTTCCATTCAAAGCATTAGGTAGAGCTAGAGCAAGTGGTGATTTAGACGGATTTGTTAAAATCTTAGCTGATGCTAAAACTGATGAGGTATTGGGAGTTCATATGATCGGAGCTAGAACAGCGGATTTAATTGCAGAAGCGGTTACCGCTATGGAATTTAGAGCATCGGCTGAAGATATTTCAAGAATGTCACACGCACATCCAACTTTTGCTGAGGCAATCAAAGAAGCCGCTTTAGCTGCAACTGATAACAGAGCATTACACGTATAATTATAATTGTGTTAATAAAAAGCCCGTTCATTTGAACGGGCTTTTTTATTGAAGTAGGAATTAATCTTTTAATAATGGTTTATACGAATTCCAATGTGCATAGATTAAAAATAAATTGGCACCAAGAACAAAAATTGCTACAGGTACTTCTGAAACTTGAGTAACAGTATGAATTAAAAAAATATTAATTGAAATTGGCAATAAAGCCAATAATGTTACTTTCATAAACTTTCCACTTAATAAACTTATACCCACAATTAATTCCACTGCTTTAGCTAATGGTAAAAGGTATTTTGAAGCCATGATACCGTTCATAAAAGTTAACATACTTCCGGTTGGCGCTTCAGCATCAAATAATTCAAAGAAATAAGCTACAGAAGCAAATACCATAAAAGCTCCTAGTAAAATTCGGATAATCAATGTTGCAATTTTCATTATTTTTTGGTTTTAAGGTTAGTATTTCAAAAATACTTATTTTATAAATATAAAATTCAACCACAATTAATTTATTTCATCATGCAATTTCTAGTCTTATTTTTCCATTTCTGCCAATGAATTTTGTTGTATTTTTGGGATTCCAAAAAAAAAGGTATTGAGAACTGAAATTCATAAAACGATAGTAAATCCGATTGCTTTTAAAAAGCAATTATTGGATTGGTCTGATCAATTTCGCGAAGTTGTTTTTATGGATAGTAATGATTATCCACAAAAGTTTTCAAGTTATGATGCAATTCTAGCAGTGGACGCATTTACTTTGATTCAAACGGATTACCACAATGCGTTTGAGGATTTGCAACAATACCAACAAACAACGAAAGATTGGTTGTTTGGCTATTTATCGTATGATTTGAAAAATGACAGTGAAGATCTGCAGTCCAACAATTTTGACGGTTTGGCTTTTCCTGATTTGTTTTTCTTTCAGCCTAAGAAGCTCTTTTTCCTCAAAGGGAATCAACTTACTATACGGTATTTGAATTTATGTGATGATGAGGTAGAGACAGATTTTGATACAATTACAACTACTGTTGGATTTGATTATATAACTAAAGTAGCCGTAGAAGTACAAGCGAGAATTTCGAAAGAAAGTTATATTGAAAAGGTAAATACACTATTAGGGTATTTACATCGAGGTGATATTTATGAGGCTAATTTTTGTATGGAATTTTTTGCAGACAATACTACAATTAATCCACTTGAGAAATTTGGTAAACTAAATGCCATTTCGCAAACACCTTTTGCGGTTTATTTTAAAAACAACAAACAGTATTTACTATCTGCTACACCAGAGAGGTATTTAAGAAAAGAAGGAGCTACTTTAATTTCGCAACCAATTAAAGGAACAGCTAAGCGTTTTTCTGATAGTAAAGAAGATGAAATAGCAAAATTAAATTTGGCTTCTGATCCAAAAGAACGTGCTGAGAACATCATGATTACCGATTTAGTTCGGAATGATTTATCCCGAACTGCACAAAAAGGAACGGTTCAAGTACAAGAATTATGCGGGATATATTCATTTCAACAAGTACATCAAATGATTTCTACAATTACTTCAAAATTAGACAATAAGCATTCTTTGATAGATGTTTTGAAGTTAACTTTTCCTATGGGAAGTATGACAGGTGCACCTAAGATTTCGGCAATGAAAATTATTGAAGAATTGGAAGCAACTAAAAGAGGATTGTACAGTGGTGCTATTGGTTATTTTAGTCCTGACGGAGATTTTGATTTCAACGTGGTTATCCGAAGTATTTTATATAACCAAGAAAACAAATACGTTTCTTTTTCGGTAGGGAGTGCAATTACTTCGTTATCTAATCCAGAATATGAGTACGAAGAATGTTTGCTTAAAGCCAAAGCTATGCATGAGGTATTGTGCTAAATCACTATGAATTAATTACATTTGAATATGTTGAAGCAGTTCCAAAATCATCTATCTAACCATTTTTCTTTTTTGAAAGGGAAGAAACTTTTGTTGGCTGTTAGCGGAGGATTAGACAGTATGGTTTTAACACAACTGTTGCAGCAATTGGACTATGAAATTGTAGTGATGCATTGTAACTTTCAATTGAGAGGTTTAGAGAGTTTTGGTGATCAACAGTTCATTCAAGAGTATTCACAGCAAAATGATGTACCATTTGTTTTTACCCAATTTGATACAGAAGCTTTTGCAAATGACTTTAAAGTATCAACCCAAGTGGCTGCTCGTGAGTTACGTTACAGTTGGTTTTACGAACAACTCGAAATTTTAAAAGCTGATTATATTTTGACTGCACACCATGCAGATGATAACTTAGAAACTTTTTTGATTAATTTATCTAGAGGTACAGGTTTAGAAGGTTTAACAGGGATTCCAGTGCAAAATGAAAAGGTCATTCGGCCCTTATTATCCTTTTCTAGACAAGAAATTGAAGATTATGCAGTTGCAAACAAGATCGAATGGCGAGAAGATAGCAGCAATGCTTCGGATAAATACCTGCGTAATAAAATACGCCATCATTTAATTCCAATATTGAAAGAACTTAATCCAGCTTTTATAAGTTCGTTTGAAAAAACACAAACCTTTTTAAAAGAGGCTCAAGATTTAGTTGATGACGCAGCAATCATGGTATACCAACAGGTAGCTCGGGAAGAAGGAGAAGATATTTATTTTGATTTAGTTCGCTTATTGCAATTGCCAAATTTCAATTCGTATTTGTATCAATGGCTAAAAGAATTTGGCTTTACGGCATGGGAAGATATTTATGAATTAGTGCATAGTCAGTCAGGTAAACAAGTAGTAGCTCCATATTTTAGATTGATAAAAGATCGTGATTGTTTGATTTTAAGTCCGTTACAATCTGAGGATCTGCAAAAAGAGTTTCTAATTGAAACAGTTGATTCGAAAGTTAAATTTCCCTTAAATCTAGCTTTGTTGCACGTTAAAGAGATGGGAGAGGCTACTAATTCAACTATATTTGTCGACCAAGATAAATTAGAGTTTCCATTGACTTTACGTCATTGGAATGAAGGAGATATTTTTCAGCCCTTTGGAATGGATGGAAAATCTAAAAAAATAAGTAAATTATTTAAAGACGAAAAGTTGTCAGTGATTGATAAGGAGAAAACCTGGCTTTTGTGTTCCAACAATCAAGTAGTTTGGGTTTTGGGTATACGACAAGATGAACGTTTTAAAATAGATTCAGGAACAAAAAATATTGTAAAAATAACTATCCAATAATGAAAAAATTAGTTGTATTAGTAATGTTAGTTTTGGCTTTTGCCAAAGGAAATGCTCAAATTTTAGACCCAGTAAAATGGAGTACACAGATAGAAAAAAAATCAGACGGGAATTACCTGCTTACATTTAATGCTGTGATAGAAAATGGCTGGCATATGTATTCGCAATATACAGCTGAAGGTGGTTCATTACCATTGGAAGTGCTTTTTAAAAATCTAAAAGGCAATTTTGAATTAATTGGCAAAGCCAAAGAAAGTAAAACGAAAACGGCCTATAATGATATATTTGAAGTTAACGAAACTTTTTTTGAGAAGAAAGCGCAATTGACTCAAGAGATTAAATTAATTAATTCAAAAATTTCTAAAGTAGAAGTAAGTCTCAATTATCAAGCATGTAAAGAGTCTTGTATCAATTTAGAGAAAAGTTTTACATTCTTAATCCCTTCACAAACAACTGATTTAGCAGCTAATGAATTAGTTGCGGACACAACAAATACCGATGTTGATACCGCTACAGTTAAAAACCAAGCGGAGGCTGTTAGTCCTATTAAATCAGAATCAATTACAGAATCAACAGTTGATGAAATGGGGTTGTGGTCCATATTTATAATTGCTTTCTTTTCAGGATTTGCAGCTTTGTTAACTCCTTGTGTTTTTCCAATGATACCTATGACAGTGAGTTTTTTCACTAAGCAAAGTAAGTCTAAAGGTGTGGGTGTTCGTAATGCTTTATTTTACGGAATTTCTATTATTGTCATCTACGTAGTTCTAGGTGTTTTGGTAACTTGGATTTTTGGTGCTGATGCATTAAATGCGTTGTCTACTAATGTTGGGTTTAACTTAATTTTCTTTGTTTTATTAGTTGTTTTTGCAGTATCCTTTTTAGGTGCATTCGAAATTATGTTGCCTAATTCTTGGGCGAATAAAGTAGATAGTCAAGCCGATAGAGGAGGAGTAATCGGAATTTTGTTCATGGCTTTGGCCTTAGCAATTGTTTCCTTTTCTTGTACGGGTCCAATTGTTGGCACCTTATTGGTACAAGCGGCTTCAAAAGGAGGAATAGCACCTATTGTAGGGATGTTAGGTTTTTCATTAGCATTAGCTTTACCATTTATGTTGTTTGCTATGTTTCCAGGTTGGCTAAATTCATTACCAAAATCAGGTGGTTGGTTGAACACTGTGAAAGTGGTGTTGGGATTTTTGGAATTAGCTCTAGCCTTTAAATTTTTGTCTAATGCCGATTTGGTGTTGCAATTACACTTATTAGAAAGAGAAGTATTCTTAGCAATTTGGATTGCTATTTTTGGAACTTTGGCTTTGTATTTATTTGGTAAACTCACCTTGCCTCATGACAGTCCGATGACACATATTTCGGTTGGAAGATTGTCTTTTGGTTTAGTTGTACTATCATTTACAGTTTACATGATACCTGGTTTATGGGGAGCACCATTACAATTGATCAGCGCTTTTCCACCACCTATGGAGTATAGCGAAAGCCCATTAGGAATTGGTTCTAATTCTATTTCGACTGCTTCTGAAACGGTTTTGCCGGAAGGAGCAAAATTAGGTCCGCATCAAATTGTGGTATTTGATGATTATGACAAAGGACTGGTTTATGCTAAATTAGTAAACAAACCTATTTTATTAGATTTTACTGGGCATGCTTGTGTTAATTGTAGAAAAATGGAGAATTCGGTTTGGTCAGATAAAGGTGTTTTGACTATTTTAAAGAATGAAGTGGTTCTTATTTCTTTGTATGTTGATGATAAAAGAGAGTTGCCTAAAAACGAACAATCTGTTTCTAAGACTACTGGGTCTACAATAGAAACTATTGGTGATAAATGGGCAGATTTTATGATTTCTAAATACAAAACAAATACCCAACCTTTGTATGTTTTGACTGATTTGGAAGGAGCTAGTTTGAATGCAAGTCAACCCACCATTAGTTTTGTTGGTATTTCAGAATATGAATCGTGGCTTAAAAATGGAATTTCAAATTTTTCAAAATAAATTAATTTTGATTACAAAAAAAACCGCAACTGAAAAGTTGCGGTTTTTTTATTGTGTAAAAGAGTTTTTATAAGAATTCTCCGTGTTGTGTAATATCTAATCCTAATTCCTCTTTGTCTTCACTTACTCTTAATGGAGTAATTTTGTTAACTATAAAGAACAAAGCGTAAGAGGCAGAGAAAGCAAATATTGATACTAGAACTAATGCTTTTAATTGGATTAAAAACAAAGTGGTATCACCAAAGATTAACCCTTGATTATCACCAACGATTGGATTGATTGTATTTGAAGCAAATACCCCAGTCAATAGCATACCTACCATACCACCAACACCGTGACAAGCAAATACATCTAATGCATCGTCAATTTTTCCTTTAGGGAATTTCATTACCATAAAGTTACTAACTACACTGGCAATGATACCAATAGTTACTGCGTGAGGAATGCTTACAAATCCTGCAGCAGGAGTAATGGCAACTAACCCAACAACAGCCCCAATACAAGCTCCCATTGCAGATAATTTATGACCTAAAATTTTATCTAAGAATACCCAAGCCATGGCAGCAGCCGCAGCAGCAACAGTTGTTGTCCCTAATGCTTGAGCAGCAAGTCCACTTGCTCCTACAGCAGATCCAGCGTTGAAACCGAACCAGCCAAACCATAATAAACCTGTACCCAATAATACATAGGTAATACGAGCAGGATTTACTTTTTGTACTTTTCTTTTTCCTAAGAAAATAGCACCAGCTAAAGCAGCCCAACCAGCACTCATATGTACTACGGTTCCTCCAGCAAAATCAAGCACTCCCATTTTGAAGAACAACCCATCAGGATGCCAAGTCATGTGACATAACGGAGCATATATAACTAATATGAATAACACCATAAATAACAAGTAAGCCCAGAAACGAACGCGCTCTGCAAAAGCTCCTGTAATTAATGCAGGAGTTATAATGGCAAATTTAGCTTGAAAAAATGCAAATAATAGTAATGGAATTGTTGGGGCTAATTCCCATGCAGTGTTAGCACTTACTCCGTTAAAAAGCAAATTAGAAGATGGATCGCCGATAATTCCTCCTATAGAAGGACCAAAACATAATCCAAATCCAATCAGTACCCATAATACAGTTACTATTACCATAGCCATAAAACTTTGTAACATCGTACTGATTACATTTTTCTTTCCTACCATTCCTCCGTAGAAAAAACCTAAACCTGGAGTCATAATTAATACCAAAGCAGAAGCAACGATCATCCATGCTGTATCTCCAGTATCTAATTTCAATTCAACAATATGAGCTCCTAGTTTTGCTGACTCAACAACAAAATAATTTGAGAAAAAAGTAAGTCCCAAAACAGTGATTAGAATCACACTTAAAACAATTTTACGCATAACTATTATTTTTAAATTTTCGATAAAAGTATAAAAATATAATATTGACCCATAAAAAAGTAGGGGGTAATTATTCATTTTTATGAAATAATTAAATTACCCCTATATTTTTTTAGGGTTTAATGTAATTTTAGATTGATATTTTGAATTTGATAATCGTAAATTGGATTATTATGTGAATTCAATTGTATTTTAGGTAGTAATGGAATAAAAAAAAGACCAATTTGCTAATGCAATTGGTCTTTTTTAGAATAATGGTATTAGAAAAATTTAGTTTTGGTTAAATTTACCTTTATAACGTTCGTTTAATTTGGTTTGATGTGTTTCTAAACTAATGCTTCTTCCTTGAATAAATGCATTACTCAATTTATTCGTTCTCATGTCCAGTGCATCACCTTCAGAAATAAACAAAGTTGCATCTTTACCCACTTCAAGAGAACCACAGAAACTATCAATTCCTAATATCTTTGCTGTATTAGATGTAATTAACTTAAGAGCCTGTTCTTTATCTAATCCATATGCAGCACAAGTTCCAGCTAGAAATGGTAGATTTCGTGTTTCCATTCGCTCGTGTGCACCACTATTTTCTAATCCTACTAAAACACCTTGATCAGTTAATAGTGTGGCTAGTTTAAATGGTAAATCAATATCATCATCATCATTTTCTGGCATACCATGAACGCGCTTTAATAAGACTCCAATTTTATTATCCTTTAAAAAACTTCCAATTTTATAAGCTTCATACCCTCCCACAATTGCAATTTTATTAATCCCATTACTTTGAGCGAGTTGAATTGCATCGATCATTTGTTTTTCTTCATTGGCATGAATATATAATGTTTGCTCACCTGAAAAAAGACCTTTTGTAGCTTCAAAAATTAAATTACGCTCTTTAGCAATTGTAGCATTGTATACTTTTGCATTTTGGAAAAAAGTATTTATTTCAGCAATCTCTTTTGTATATTCTTTATTTGCTTCAATTGTACCTGGTTCAAACCATGATCCACTTCTTTTAAAACTTGAAGGGAATTCCATATGAATACCATCATTTTCTTTTATAACAGCATCATTCCAATGCCAAGCGTCTAATTGTACTACAGAAGAGGTTCCAGAGATCAATCCACCTCTAGGTGTAATTTGAGCCATCAAGACACCATTAGGTCTAACGGTTTCTACGACTTTTGAATCGGCAGTAT
Organism: Bacteroidota bacterium; assembly: GCA_046048915.1. Classification (GTDB taxonomy): domain Bacteria; phylum Bacteroidota; class Bacteroidia; order Flavobacteriales; family Flavobacteriaceae; genus Flavobacterium. The sequence continues at coordinate 31,946 of JBJOFE010000022.1, forward strand.
AGGCAATCAAACTTCGTACGTGTGGGTTGAAGGTTCCAATTTCAGATTCATCATCCGAAGATTTAACCGCGTCGATTTCAACCAAACCTAATGTAGAATTGGGAGCAATAAAACCAGGGTAAACTTCTTTTCCAGCGGCATCAATAATGGTTTCGTAGTTGGCTTTAACCACTTTGCTAGCTGAAGTTACTACATCAATTTTACCATTTTTGAAACCAATTGCACTATTTTCCAAAACAGTTCCATTTCCTAAATGCGCTTTAGCATTCAGAATTAAAATTGATTTTTGTTGTTTTGGTGCTGGAGTCTGTTGTGCTTTACTAACTAATGATATTCCGAATACCAATGTTAAAAGAACTATTTTTTTATGTATCATAATTATTCTAATTTATTTATTGAAAAGTAAACCTTAGTACTCAAGAGAATCACAGTGGTATTCAGTTCGCTCCGCTTTTTTAGGTTCTTGCGTAATCATTCCTTTATTTTTTTCTTCCAATAATTGTCCGATTAAAACATTTCGTTCTTTAGCAATTGCTTTTCTTTGTTCTTCATCTCTTTGGATGTCAAAGTAAACTACTCCTTCAATGATAGTTTTTTCAGCTTTAGCGTAAATAGATAATGGATTGGTGTTCCAAAGGACAACATCAGCATCTTTACCAACTTTGATGCTTCCTACCTTGTCATCAAGATGTAACAATTTAGCTGGATTTAATGTAACAAATTTCCAAGCTTCCTCTTCTGAAATATTTCCGTATTTCACCGCTTTAGCAGCTTCCTGATTCAATCGTCTTGACATTTCAGCATCGTCTGAATTATAAGCAACCACAATTCCTTTGTTGTGCATGATAGGTCCATTAAAAGGAATCGCATCATTTACTTCAAATTTATAGGCCCACCAATCTGAAAAAGTAGAAGCTCCCACACCATGTTCTTTCATTTTATCAGCTACTTTGTAACCTTCTAAGATGTGTGTAAATGTATTTACTCTGAAATTGAACTTTTCAGCCACATTCATCAACATCAAAATCTCAGATTGCACATAGGAGTGACAAGAGATAAAACGTTCTTTATTTATAATTTCAGCTAAAGTTTGTAATTCTAAATCGAATCTTGGCGCTTTTCCTTTTTTAGTGCTGTTGTAGTTTTTCCAAGCTAGGTCGTATTCTTTAGCTCTTTGGAAATAATCAGTAAAAACTTGTTCAACACCCATTCTTGTTTGTGGAAAACGAGTAGGGTTAACATTACCCCAGTTCGATTGTTTCACATTTTCACCTAAAGCAAATTTGATAAACTTGGGTTGGTTTTTGTATAACATTTCTTCTGGCGAACGTCCCCATTTCCATTTTACAATGGCAGAACGTCCTCCAATAGGATTTGCAGAACCGTGTAATAACTGCGAAATGGTAACTCCACCCGCTAGATCTCTATAAATATTGGGATCTTCCGAATTTACTACATCCTGAATGGTAACCTCGGCACTTGAATTATGACCACCTTCGTTAACACCTTTAGAAATGGCGATGTGAGAATGTTCATCAATAATTCCACTAGTAAGGTGTTTACCTTTGGCATCTATTACAGTTGCTGATGGATCTGTTAGATTCTTTCCAACTGCTGCAATTTTACCGTCTTTAATTAATACGTCTGTATTTTCTAAAATACCTTCTTTTTCATTTGTCCAAATAGTGGCATTTTTGAATAATAAAGTTTGAGTAGTTAATTTTTCTTGGTTACCAAAGGCTACGTTAGGAAAAGTAACAGGTTGTATAGGATTTAGTTTTTCCTCTTTTTTAGTTTCTGGATCTGCTTTAAAATCAGAAGTTTTAGTTGCTGACCAGCTTACTTCTTTTCCGTCTTTAATAATAGCTTTACCACCTAAATTAGGAGTAGCACCTAAATAAGTACTTAATCTTGTGAAATTAGTTTTCAACGAATCAGCCGGTTTAATAACTGTAGTTAACCATTGGTTGGCAATAGTAATTTTAGAATTTAATTTTTTATTGTCAGCAGTAGTGATTTCAGATTTTGGGCTAGCCATTTCACCACTAATTTTCCATTTATAGGTTTCATTATTTATAACTAAATCATAATTACCACGAACGTCTTTGGTTGTCATATCTGCTACTACAAAGCGATTTCCTTGAACCCAATTTTCATACAATACTGTTTTTTTATCAAAATAATCACCTGAAGTGATAATGAAATTGGCTTGGCTACCAATAGTTAAAGATCCTATTTCTTTGCTTTTCCCTAAAATAGAGGCTGGAATTGTAGTTAATGCTTCTAAAGCTTTTGTACTGTCAAAACCATACTGAATTGCTTTCAATAAATTAGTTTTGAAACTATCCATTTTTTTCAAATTGTCAGTAGTCAAAGCAAATACAACTCCGTTGTCTGACAATACTTTTAAATTAGAGGGTGCTTGATTCCAAAAACGGAAATCTTTTAATTCCATTTGGTTGGCCTGATTAGGATCAGAGACATCGTATGCTTCTGGAAAGTTGATTGGAATAATGAATTTAGAATTAGTGTTTTTGATTTCCTCAATTCGTTCAAATTCATTTCCGCTTCCTTTCATAAGGTAGTTTAAACCAAATTCTTTTGCGATTTTGGAAGCCCTTAAGCTATTAAGTTTATCATCTGTAGTAAAGAGTTGAACTAAATTTTGATTAGCAATTAACGCTTCTAATGATTGGTCTTTGGTTTCTGAATTGCCTTTTTTATACCAATCCATATCATAATACATTTGGCGAATCAATGCCATCATACCCATCAAAGAACTTGGATAGGACTGAGCAGTTATAGCACTTCTAGTAAATGCAAAATGATTGGTAATTTTATTAGATACCAATCGTTTACTTGCATCAAAATTATTTAAAGCTACTAATGTTCCAGTACCTCTAGCAATTCCGTCTTGCACATGGGTACCAACTACTCCGAAACCAGCTTTTAAAAACTCTTCTGCTTTGGTTGCATCGTATTTAAAATTTTCATAGGCATTGATTTCGGAACGAATATTTTCATTCCAATAGTATCCGGCTCTTTTTGTATCATACAATTGACCTCTTGACATTGGTCCGTTACTTTTAGGTTTTTCAACTCCAAAACTAGTGTACAAATCAATAAATGAAGGATAAATTGTTTTTCCTTCCAAATTGACAACTATAGTATTTTTGGGAATTGCTATTGTAGCACCCACACTAATCACTTTGCCATTTTGAATAAGCAAAGTTCCTTTTTTAATAACTTGATTAGGAGTTACATAAATTGTAGCATTAGTAAATGCAGTGAAATTTTGATTCCTGTTTTGTACCGTTTCATTATTTGGGAAATAATCTTGTGCGTTTACATTAGGAATTAAAACTAACAAAAAGAGTAGTAATAGATTTTTTTTCATAATTCAGTATTTAATAATTGTTAAATATAAATAAATTTTTAGTCAGCAGTTTATTAATTGAGATTTTAACATTTGTTC
>JBJOFE010000023.1:0-29532 GCA_046048915.1 Bacteroidota bacterium
AATAAAGAAATCCACTCATGTAGATTAGAATTATTTAATATTCCATTAAAATATTTTAGAGTAACATTATTCTTATAATTCATTGTAATTTTATTCAACTGATCAATAATACAAAACAATTATTTTAATGATAAATCCTCTCAATAATATCTACTACTTTCATACCTTCTAAAGCATTAGTAGTTATACTTTCATTACCAGCTATTACATTAGCAATATTTTCATAAACATAATGATGGTTTGCTGCCGAGCCTTTATATGGACCATAATCATTGGGCGGGTTACTTTCTGCTAAAACAGGCATCACATAGTCTTTGATATGGCAGTATTCTACTTCATTCATGTATTGTCCTCCTACTTTAACAGAACCGTTTTCAGCCACAATCGTTATAGAACTTTCTAAGTTTTTATCCCAAACAGCCGTAGAATAATTCAAACTCCCCATTCCTCCATCAATAAAATCAAAACTCACGAAACCAGAGTCTTCAAAATCTGTACTTTTATGATGGGTAAAATCATTCAATTTCGTGTTAATATTCTTTACATCGCCAAAATACCAATACATTAGATCGATAAAATGGGAGAATTGTGTAAACAAAGTACCACCATCTAAGGCTTTGGTACCATGCCATGTGGTAGGTTTGCCAGAAGTTGCATCAGGTTTATAATAGCGATCGTCACGGTTCCAATAACAATTGATTTGCACCATAAATACTTTTCCTAATATCCCTGAATCTAATACTTCTTTTAGCCAGACAGAAGGAGGTGAATATCGGTTTTGCATCACACAAAATACTTGTTTGTGTTTTTGAAGTGCCTTAAATATAATTTGTTCACAACCCGCTTTGGTTAACGCCATTGGTTTTTCAACTACTACATGCCAGTTGTTTTCCAAGACTTGCAGCGCTTGTTCTTGATGATATCCGTTAGGAGAAGCAATGGCAACTGCATCAATAATAACGTCTGATTGAATCATAGCCTCCAATGAATTAAAAAAACAAGCTCCTGTAAAATTATCCAAACCTAATTCTTCTTTGGGTTTAGTATCGCACAATGCAACTAATTCAAAATCATCATTACCTAAAATCATACTCGCATGACGTTTACCAATATGACCACAGCCTACCACTGCAAATTTAATTTTACTCATAACTATTTATTTTATTCTACTAACCGTATTATTCTCTAATTGATATTCTTGTTGGCTTTCTGGACAAGTTGCAAATCCTTTTTCGTTAAATGTTAAACGATGCCCGTATTCGCCAACCCAACCCAATTGTCTGGCAGGATTACCTACTACCAAGGCAAATGCAGGCACCGTTTTTGTTACCACGGCGCCAGCACCAATAAAGGCATATTCGCCAATATCATGACCGCATACAATGGTTGCATTGGCACCTATACTTGCGCCCTTACCTACGTGAGTTTTTGCATATTGATCTCGTCTATTAATCGCCGATCTTGGATTGATTACGTTAGTAAATACCATTGATGGACCAAGAAAAACATCATCATCACATTCTACACCTGTATAAATAGAAACATTGTTTTGAACTTTAACATTGTTACCTAAAACTACTTCTGGAGAAACTACAACATTTTGCCCAATATTACATCGTTCGCCTATGGTGCAATTAGACATTATATGACTAAAATGCCATATTTTTGTTCCTTCGCCAATGGTGCAACCATGATCGACTAGGGCCGTTTCGTGTGCATAAAAATTTGCCATACTTATTTTTTAAAAAATGATTGAACACTATTACAAACATAGTTCATATTATCTATGTTCATTTCAGTATGAATGGGTAATGACAATACCACATCACATAATTCCTCAGTAGTCACTAATTTGAAATCAGTTGATACAAATTGCTGAAATGCTTCTTGTTTATATAATGGAAGTGGATAATAAATCATACTTGGAATACCGAGATCCAATAAGTATTGTAGCAACTCGTTTCTTTTGCCATTTTTCACCTTTAATGTATATTGATGAAACACATGTGTACTATTACTTTGTCTTTCTGGAACTTCTAATTCTTCTATAGCTGAAAAAGCTTTGTCATAAAATAATGCCATAGCATTTCGAGCCTGACTGTAAGTATCCAAATGCTTTAATTTAATATTTAAAACGGCAGCTTGAATAGTATCTAAACGAGAATTACATCCTAATACTTTATGAAAGTATTTTTTTTCTTGCCCATGATTGGCAATCATTCGCATTTTTTGAGCCAAATCATCATCATTGGTCATCAAAGCACCACCATCACCATAACATCCTAAATTTTTTGATGGAAAAAAGGATGTACTCCCGATGTGTCCGATAGTCCCTGTTTTAACAATTCTTCCATCAGAAAAAGTATAATCAGCTCCTATAGCTTGTGCATTGTCTTCAATTACATACAAATTGTATTTTTGGGCCAATTCAATAATGGGTTCCATGTCACAAGATTGGCCATATAAATGAACGGGTACAATAGCTTTAGTTTTATTAGTTATTGCTTTTTCTATATTTGATGCCTTAAGATTAAACGTATTTGAATCCACATCCACCATTACAGGAATTAAACCCAACAACCCAATCACCTCAGCAGTAGCAACATAGGTGAAAGCAGGACAAATCACTTCATCTCCTGGTTTTAAATCCAAAGCCATCATAGCAATTTGTAAAGAATCCGTTCCATTAGCACATGGAATAACATGCTTTACTCCAAGGTATTGCTCTAAACTGATTTGAAATTCTTTAACTGCAGGACCGTTTATAAATGCAGTACTATCAATACAGTCTATAACTGCTTTGTCTATTTCTTCTTTGATGTGATGGTACTGTGTTTTTAAGTCCACCATTTGAATGTTGTTCTTCATTGTAATGCGCTATTTTTTAATGCTAGATTAGCAATGCTTTCACCTATTGCTAATGATGATGTTGCAGCTGGGGAAGGAGCATTGCAAACATTAATGATGTTATTTTCTTCAAAAATCAAGAAATCATCAGAAAGATTTCCTTTACTATCGCATGCTTGTGCTCGTACACCAGCAGTTTGATGTTCTAAATCATCTTTTTGAATTTCTGGAATTAACCGTTGTAATGCTTTTGTAAATGCAGTTTTAGAATAGGAACGATACATTTCATATAGACCATCTTTCCAATATTTCAAAGCTACTTTTTGAAAACCCGAATGACCTAATGTTTCTTTGAGTTCTTTCCAATTAATAGTTTTATTAGTGTATCCTTCTCTTGCAAATGCCAAAACAGCATTGGGTCCGGCTTCAACTCCTCCATTAATCATTCGTGTAAAGTGGACACCTAAAAAAGGAAAATTGGGATTGGGTACAGGATAAATTAAATTTTTTACTAAATGCTCTTTTTCTTTTTTTAAACTATAATACTCGCCTCTAAAAGGTAGAATTTGAACATCAACTTTAGGGTCTGTCATTTTAGCAACTTTATCAGAATACAAACCAGCACAATTAATAACTTTTTGTGAGTAAAACTCCGTTGTTTCTGTCTGAACAATGGTTTCTTTTCCTTTGTTGATGATACTTTTAACTCTTTGGTTATATTGGATTTCTCCACCTAGAGTAACAAACAATTCGGCATATTTTTTGGACACAGCCACATAATCAATTATACCTGTTTGCGGCACCCAAAGACCTTCAATTCCAGCACAATGAGGCTCAATTTCTTTGATTTCTTGAGTGTTAATTTTTTTTAGTCCTTCTAAACCATTAGCAATTCCTCTTTCTAGTATATTAGATAAAGTAACTAACTCTTCTTTTTCAGTAGCAACAATTATTTTACCGCAAAGATCATATTGAATATCATTAGAATCACAAAAATGAATCAATTGATCGTACCCTTTTTTGCAATTAATCGCTTTAAGACTTCCAGCCTTATAATATATCCCCGAGTGAATAACACCACTATTATGTCCTGTTTGATGTAGAGCTAAAGACGCTTCCTTTTCTAGGAGAATAACTTTTAATTCTGAATCTTTCTTTAGTAGATGATACGCTGTTGATAATCCAACTATACCACCCCCAATTATTAAAATATCTGCCTTCAATTTATATTGATTAAATTATAACCTCCAGTAATTTTTATAGTCATTGGGATTTAGCACCCCTTTGATATCATACATATATAACTCATCTTTTGATAATTTTTCAAAATCGGCTACTTGCATTTGTAAATATTCTTTATGCCCTACAGCTAATAAAATAATATCATAATCTCCTAATGGTTGATCTACCAAACTGATTCCGTATTCATGTGCAAGCTCGTTAGGACTTCCATGGGGATCCACTACATGTACCTGGATGGAATAATCCATAAGTTCCCGAACTAAATCGACTACTTTTGAATTTCTAATATCCGCAACATCTTCTTTAAATGTTACTCCCATAACCAAAACTCTGGATTTTCCGGGATTTTTATCTTGTTCAATCAACGACTGTACAATACGTTTGGCAATAAATGACGGAATAAAATCATTCACGCGGCGTCCTGCTGCAATTACTTGAGGATCAATTCCTATTTTTTTGGCTTTGTGGATTAAATAAAACGGATCTACACTAATACAGTGACCTCCTACCAAACCAGGTTGGTATTGATGAAAATTCCATTTGGTTCCCGCCGCTTCAATTACCGCTTTAGTATCAATATCCATTTTATCAAAAATAATAGCTAATTCGTTCATTAACGAAATATTGATATCGCGTTGTGTGTTTTCAATCACTTTCGCCGCTTCAGCTACTTTGATAGATTGTGCGCGGTGTAATCCTGCTTTAATTATTGTACCATATATAGCTGCTATCAATTCCAAAGCTTCCGCATCATTACCCGAAACAATTTTAAGAATATTGGTTAAAGTACGTACTTTATCGCCCGGAACAATACGTTCTGGACTATAACCATATTTAAAATCTACCCCTCCTTTCAATCCCGAAATAGTTTCCAATAGAGGCAAACAATCCTCCTCCGTACAGCCTGGATAAACGGTTGATTCATAGACTACAATATCCCCTTTCTTTAAAGCCGATGCCACACTTTTAGTAGCACCTAATAGCGGATTTAAATTAGGCACTTTATTGGAGTCAATATCCGTGGGTACACCAATAATATGAAAATGCGCTTGCTGCAAATCGGATACATCTGCTGTAAAACTAATATCACATCCTTCAAACGCAGCTCTATCCAATTCTTTAGACGGATCAATCCCTTGTTGCATTAAAGCAATGCGCTCCTTATTGATATCAAAACCAATCACTTTAAAATGTTTGGAAAATTCTAACGCTAATGGCAATCCTACATAACCTAATCCAGTTACAGAAATACATTTTTCTTTCTTAATGAATGAATCTAATAAATTTGACATTGAAATTGTATTGAAATTAATCTATTGTATTTTATTTAAAACTAACCTAAAGAGCAACACGAATAGGGTCAAAAACCCAGCTAAAACACCTCCTAAAAGAATTCCTTTAGCTTTACCCAATTGTTCTTTCGGCAAGGGTAAAATAGGTCGATCAATAACTTGTATCAATGGGGTTTCTTTACGCAAAGTAACTTTAGCGAGTTCCGTTTGTTTGACTAATTCGGTCAAAATTGCGGTATTGGCTTGTACATCGACTTGGCGTTTGGCTGATGGGGCACGGTTCACGTTCAACGCTGGATTCAACATAAAAGTGTTATCATTGGCTACCGCTACACCAGTAATGGCGCCATTCAATTCTGCACGAATGGAATCCGTTTGGTGTTGCAAAATGGCCATGTTCATTCGTGCTTTTTTGCTTTTAGTTTCCACATAAAATTTTGACACCTGCTTAGCTAAAGTTTCCGAAAACACCTTAGCAAAGGTTTCATCTACTGATTGTACATCCATAGTAATGATCGATATTTTTTTGTCTTTTTGAGCTACGGTCAAACTGGTTTTGGATAAGTCTTCATACATCTCACCCATTATACTATCGTGTTCACGAGTAAAATATTTACGCTTAGTTAACGGAGGAAATTGAATCGCTTTCAATTTGGGTTTATCTTCCCATTCATCTCGCCACTCTTGGGTACGAATGTATAATTCCGCTAAGGATATTGTATCCGTTCCTTTTAGAACAGGCTGCATCAAGGTTTGCTCCACCATCGAACGAGATTTAAACAACTCAGATAAGTTAGCGCCTGAAAAGGCACCACCACTACCACCACCTAAATCCAATCCTAATGAACTAGCTAGTCCTAAAGCACCGCCTAGTCCACCACCTCCAGATTTTTCATCTTCTAATGCAAAAGATAAAGTGGCGGTATAGATTGGCTTCTTAAAAATTGAATAAGTCAATCCTATAGCCGCTCCTAATAGCCCTGCCAACATAATAATTTTCCATTGCGATAGCAAATAGGAATACCATTCTTTGGCTTTATAGAGTAGTTCTTTGAGGGTGATTTCGTCGTTTTCCATATAGTGTTGTCAGTTATCTGTTATCGGTTGTCTGTCATTGCGAACAGAGGGAAGCAATCTTTAATTGTATTTGTATAATTTATATATCTAAAAACACACCCCTAGCCCCTATAACTCTAGATTTTATTGATTTTTTGGAATCGTTGAATCTTCGATTTCAAGAGGGGAACGTGTAGTGCTATTTACACGAATTGATACATTTTTAAATTGGTACATTTCTAAATCGTAACTCGTCCCGAAGCGTCGGGATCGTAGCTCGTAAATCTTACTTAAATGCTGTTACAATCAACAAGGCTAAGCTCGACATCACACTACCAATACTTACCCATTCGCCAGTAGACATTTTCTTAGTCAATGGTTTTTCAGGAACTACAATTTGAGAACCAGCTGTCACTTTGGGATAGGATTTGAAAAACAAAAACGAACCCGTTACGGCAGCTTGTCCGTTAGGATAAATGACATAGGCTTTTCTTTTCCAAGCTTTGGCATCGGTACCACCAACTGAACTCAAATAATAGTTCAATCCTCTACCACTGTTGTATGGGATCTCTGAGGTCAATAACACGCTACCGGTTACTTTTACACTCTCGCTAAATTCAACTACTTCAATCTCATCACCAGGCAATAAAGTAATATTGGTACGGTTATTTGGATTACGAACAATTTTATTCCAATCCACCGGAATAGTAGCGTATTTTAACTCTTCTTTTAATTTTTTAAGAGCCGAATTTTTAACGGTGTCTTTAGCGTTCAACGAAGCATCAATAGCATTTTTGTTGACGTCAAAATTGACATTTTCCAATTCTTCAATTTGTTTGGCTTTGATTGGACGCTTGATTTTCATCCCTCTGTTATTCGCCAAAGGAGTTAGTCCACCCGCGCGTTGAATCACAGAATACAATTTTTCTTTTTTATCTGCCAATACATATTTTCCTGGATAATGTACCGCACCAGTTATGGTAATCATTTCTGGTTTTTCGTACACTGCCATTCTACGAATGTTCACTACGTCAAAAGGAGCTAACATGAAGTTTTCTGCTTGTTCGTTATTTTCAGGGGTAATTTCGATATTGAATAATTCGGCACGAGCAGAATTGTTTTTGTCAATCTCTTCTGACTGAATCATTCGAGCTACTTCCACTCTTTTCGAAGCCGAACCAATTAATCCACCGGCTTGCACCAACAAATCATTTAAAGTCAAAGCTGGATTGTAGTCGTATTCTCCCGGTTTTTTAATTTCGCCATCAATCGTTACTTTGAACTCTTCTTTGAAATCCAAAATAGAAAAAACAGTAACGACATCTTCTTTTTTCAATAAAATATTGGCCTGTGCATCACCAGTTAAAGCCCTGTCTAAATTCACCGATACGGCTTCCTTGGTAAAATCTGGTTTCAAACGTACAATTGTAGCACGAGCCGTATAGGCATCTTCTTTCAAACCATCGGCCTTGGTCACCAAATCAGCAATTCGCATGCCTTCGTAAAACGAATAGGTATTCGGTCTAAAGACAGCTCCTTCAATTTTAATTCGGTTTTCAAATCGGTTCAAGATTTTAGACACCGTAAACAAATCGCCTGAACGTGGTTTGTATAGTTTGAATTCGGTGGCTTTAACGTCTTTTACTTTGTATTCTTTGTCTGTTTTTTGCAACACATTCACCGCAGCCGTAAAAGCCAGGTCGTTGAAACCTGAGGCAAAAGTCAACAAGTCTTGAAAACTCTCTCCCGATTTCATTTCAAAGATACCAGGACGTTTCACTTGGCCTTCCACCGTTACTCTTTGGCTATAGGCCGGAATACGAATAACATCATTGTCTTTCAAACCTATATTATCCGACTGATTCCCATTCACCAAGAAACGATACAAATCGATCGTACGGTAGACTTTGTTGTTTCGGATCAACTCAATATTACGGTAACTGCCGTTTTTAGCAGGTCCACCGCCCAAAAACAAAGCGTTGTAAACGGTTGCTAAAGAAGATATCGAATAATTTCCCGGTTGCTTGCTACCAATTAAAGTCACTTTTATGGTACGAATGCGACTCAAACTAATTCCTACTTGCGATTGCCCAGATCTTACAGAACTGTATACTCTGGCAATGGCATTTTTTATTTTTACCGTTGCGGCTTCAATGGTCATTCCCGAAACGGCAATTTGACCCACATACTGAATGTTAAGTTTTCCTTCCAATGAAACAGGCACCGCATCACTAAATTCTTGAATCCCATAGACACTTACTTGCAATTCATCACCAGGACCTAAAACATAATTAACTGGAGTAGCTAATTTTAAATTCGGTTCAAAATTTAAGGTTGGATTATCAAATAATTCCGATCCAAAAACCAAGGCATTCAAACTATCCTTCACTTTTTTATTGACAATTTTTTCTTGTTTTCTAGCATAGTCATCTTCAGAAAGCGTATCGTTATCAAACGAATAAGCAGGCTTTTTCAATTTTGGTTTGGCCACATTAGCACTTTTCATACCCAAACGCGCTTTTAACTTAGCAAACTCATTCGCAGGCATTCCTTTTGCCAATGCCATTTGTTCTGCTTGCTCTATAGTAAGTTTATTGGATTCCAATTGCGTGCGAATTTTAGTCAAATCAGCATCGGATAAATAATCTACTTTCAGCGTGCTTAAATCTTGTCCTTTCAATATATCTTGAGCTGAAGCTCCTGTGCTTTGTAGTAAAGCAGCAAACAAAAAGGCGATAAAGAGTAATTTTTTCATATTATAAAATGTGTAAATGAAGTAATCTAGCAATGTAGCAATTATCTAATTGTTACATTATTAAATTGTTACATTAGAAGTTGGGAATTTTCTTTTTCTAATTGGTTATAAATGTATTTAACATCTTGGGATTGTTCTTTTTGCAAAATCAAATTGGCATCAGGTGTCGCAACAAAAATGGTGTTGCGCATGCCAATGAAGGTCGAAAACACATCGGTTCCAATGACCATATTACCCTGCGCATCGATCGGATGTCCTTGGTTTACCAAATAATCGTAAACTGATTCGAAAGAACCTAAGTCGGACCAAGCAAATTGCGAAGCCACTACTTTTATTTTTTTGGAACGCTCCATTACAGCGTAATCAATACTAATGGATGGAATTGCCATAGACAAGTCAAAATTCAATCGCCCATTTTGATTGGCTTCCCAAACTTGTAAAGCTTTGGAGTATACTTCGGGTTCAAAAGTTTTCAATTCGCCTAACAAAACCCCTGCTTTGAAACAAAACATGCCGCTATTCCATAAAAAATTGCCTCTTGAGATAAAATCAATAGCAGTCGCTTTATTGGGTTTTTCTCGAAAGGCAAGTACGTTATCTTCTTGGTGTTGAATATAACCAAAACCAGTTTCAGGTTTGGTAGGCACAATGCCAAAAGTGACAATATAATTGTCCTGAGCTTTAGCAATAGCTTCTGCAATGGCGTTATTATAGGCGTCCATTTCGTCAATGATATGATCCGAAGGCGTCACAATTAAAATATCCTCGGGTTGAGCAGCGAAAGCCGCAAAAGCGATGGCCGCAGCCGTATTTCTTGGCGTCGATTCTACAATATCAATATAGGCAGTTTGCGACTTATCCAATACTTTTTTACTCAAATGACAGTTATCAATATTGCCCACTACCATCACTTGGTCTACTAAATGACTGTTGCGCGCAACCGTCATTTCAAACAACGACTTGCCTTGGAATAATTCCAAATATTGTTTGGGTTGGCTCTTACGAGAAAGTGGCCACAATCGGCTTCCCACTCCTCCAGTAAGAATAACATGTATAATGGATTGACTCATTTTTTTTAAATTTTTCTGTTGTCTTTACTTAGTTTCAGACAACTGATAACTGACAACTATTTTTTAGACTGCTTATCAGCTACTTCCTGGCGCAAACTGCTGCTTGAAAAACGGTGTTCACGAACGTTAAAACACAATTCGATACCTTTCTCTTCGCAATAGGTTCTTCCAGTAAAATTTTTATGTTGGTATTCGTCTCCAATGATGCGCACATCAATTTTGAAAGCACGTAAAATATCTTCTAAATCTTGCTCTGTAGCATAGGGTACAATTTCATCAACAAACTTGCATCCTTTCAACTGAATGTAGCGCTCTACCACCGACTGTACCGGACGATTTTTTTCAGGACGATCAATGGTTGGATCGGTTTGCAATCCACAGATCAAATAATCGCATTGTCTTTTGGCTTCTTCTAACATGGTAATATGCCCTGCATGCAGCAAATCAAAGGCACTGAAAGTAATCCCCACTCTATGTTTAGCACTCATAATTGCAATCGAATTTAAAAGTAAACAAATGTTAAATTCAGTTCACGGCTTCGCCCTTTCCAGTCACAAGTAGGTGCTGAAAAATGGACGTCATTTATAACCAGGCAAAAGTAATAAAAATAAGCGAAAGTTAAGACGCATTTAAAGCATTCGCTCAGTCATTTATTCTTAACAATCCAATACAAAGTCCTAAAATACTAATAATCAATTTAAAAACAGCTTACCCTCTCACTAATTAGTTTGAAATATCACTAAATATAGTGAGGGAAAATAGACTAGGTACGATATACGATGTGCGAGGTACGATTTACGATATACAAAGGGCTATTAACTTTAACCTAACTAACAATATTCAGTTTACAACACATTCCCCTCTGGAGAAGGGCTAGGGGTGTGTAAAAATTAAAGAAAATAGGTTTGTAATTAATAAACTTTAATAATTGAACAAAAAAGTATTGAAACCACTAAACATTTCCCTCTCGAGATTGGTTAGGGGTGTGTGAAAATTAAAGAAAATAGGTTTGCAATTAATAAACTTCAATAATTGAACTAAAAAGTATTGAAACCACTAAACATTCCCCTCTGGAGAGGGGTTAGGGGTGTGTGAAAATTAAAGAAAATAGGTTTGCAATTAATAAACTTCAATAATTGAACTAAAAAGTATTGAAACCACTAAATACTCCCCTCTGGAGAGGGGTTAGGGGTGTGTATTAGTATAAAATAAATTACCTTTATAATCCCAAATCCTACCCAAATGTCAAAACGAAAAATAATCCCCTACAACCCAAAGCTAACTGAATTAGCAAAAAAACTCCGTAACGAATCTACCGAAACAGAAATTTACCTTTGGCTAAAACTAAAAGGAAAACAAATGTATGGCTACGATTTCCACAGACAAAAACCTATTGATAATTACATTTTAGATTTTTTCTGTTACGACCTTATGTTAGGAATTGAAATTGATGGTTATTCTCATGAATTTATAGAAGTGTACAACAAAGACAGGATCAAAGAAAAACGAATGAATGAATTAGGAATAACCATTTTACGTTTCAGTGATTTTGAAGTTTTGAAGGATATGGAAAATGTAATTCGGGCTATAGAATTTTTCATTTTAGAATTTGAAAAAATTCACAAAGACGAATAAGTGTACATAATTAAACACACCCCTAGCCCCTCTCGAGAGGGGAATAATTTAGCATTAACAAAGAAGTTTATAATATACAACTAGTAACAAATTGTTATTGGATAAAATAAGTTGAAATTTATAAAACACACCCCTAGCCCCCTCTCCAGAGGGGAAAATTTTAGCATTAATAGAGATGTTTCTAATATAAAACTAGTAACAAACCGTGACTGAAAAATTAGTTGAAATTTATAAAACACACCCCTAGCCCCTCTCCAGAGGGGAATAATTTAGCATTAATAAAGAAGTTTAAGATAAGAAAACGAACCGAAGTGAAGCTACTTACGATTCACGGTTTACAGTTCACTGTTTACGAATCATTTATGCTTCATCTTCAACACGCAACCCATGGATTCCAATACCAAAACATAGTGAGAAGCAGTTACTTCTTGCACTACTGCTTGTTGGTTTACAAAAGGACCTGAATCGACTTGAATGGTGTCACCTACTTGATAGGTACTTACTTCAATCTCGGCAACATCAGGAGCGTTTAGCCATTTTTTGATGGTAGCAATTTCGTCTTCGCGAACTACAGCAGGCTTTTGCAACCAAAACAAATAACGTACAGCACCCGGTGATTGAAATACCAAAGGACGGTCTTTCTCCTCCAAATGCACAAAAACATAGGAGTTAAACAAAGGCATTTCTACCTTTTTCTTGCGATCTGACCATTGACGTTCTTTCATCACCAAAGGACAATAGCAATCAATTCCGATAGCTTGCAATTGCTCGGCCACTTTTTTTTCCCATTTGGGCTTTGTGTAAAGTACGTACCAGTTCATATTATTTGCCGCAAAGGCGCAATTAAGAGTAATTATTTAAAGTCGAAATAAAACGAAAACTAGGATCCGATTCCTTGGTATACAAAACCAATGGCTTCTAATTCGTTACGATTCAACAAATTACGGCCGTCAAAAACAAAGGCTGGTTTTTGCATCCCATCGTATATTTTTTGCCAATCGTAAGTGGTAAATTCATCCCATTCGGTTAAGACTGCAATAGCATGCGCATTGGCACAAGCTTCATACGGATTGGCAAATGAGCTAACAAGAGCCACATTAGCCTCATGTGAACGCGTTTCTAGATAATCCAAGTCGGCAACTACTTTAGCAGCAGATACTTTAGGATCATAGACTGCTATCTTGGCTTGTTCATTGATTAAATCATTAGCCACATAAATCGCCGCAGATTCACGAGTATCATTAGTATCCTTCTTGAAAGCCCAACCTAAAAAGGCAATCTTTTTAGAAGCAACTGTATTGTATAAAGTTTGTACAATTTGAGCAGAAAAACGTCTTTTTTGATGATCATTCATAATGATCACTTGTTCCCAATAATCGGCTACTTCGTTCAAGCCATACGACTTAGCGATATAGACCAAATTCAAAATGTCTTTTTGAAAACAAGAACCCCCAAAACCAACAGAAGATTTTAAAAATTTAGAGCCAATTCGGCTATCCATACCAATAGCACGAGCCACTTCGGTAACATCAGCTCCAGTCTTTTCACATAATTCTGACATCGCATTAATAGACGAAATTCGCTGCGCTAAAAAGGCATTTGCCGTCAATTTAGACAATTCTGATGACCACACATTAGTCGTCAATATTTTGTCAGTTGGCACCCAATTAGCATACACATCAACCAAAGCCTGAATTGCATTTTGCCCTTCAGGAGTGGTGTCTCCACCAATTAAAATACGATCCGGTTGCAACAAATCATTCACAGCCGTTCCTTCAGCTAAAAACTCAGGATTGGACAAAATTTGGAATTGCACTCCGTTTCCAGTATGATCTAAAATATTTTTGATTGCCTCGGCAGTACGCACTGGCAAAGTCGATTTTTCTACAACAATTTTATTGTCTTTGGCTACTTGAGCAATCTGACGCGCACACAATTCGATGTACTTCAAATCGGCTGCCATGCCTTTCCCTTTTCCGTAGGTTTTAGTTGGTGTATTTACCGAAATAAATATCAGTTGCGCCTCGTCGATCGCTTTGTCCACCTCGGTAGAAAAAAATAAATTTCTCCCTCTAGCTTCTGCAACGACAGCACTCAAACCCGGTTCATAAATCGGAATATTGTTCACATTTTCATCATTCCAAGCAGCAATGCGCTCCACATTCAAATCCACCACAGTAACCTGAATATGTGGACATTTTTGAGCGATTACCGCCATAGTAGGCCCTCCTACATAACCGGCTCCGATGCAACAAATTTTTGTAATCTTCATGAATTCTATTGTTAGTCGTTCGACTTTATTTTAATTGTTCTTGATGGACTTTTCAAAAGGAACGCGTTGCAAAATACTGCGTCCTAAAGTCACTTCATCCGCATATTCCAATTCATCACCTACCGAAATCCCTCTGGCTATCGTGGACAATTCCACAGGATAGTCCATAATTTGTTTGTAAATATAAAAATTAGTAGTGTCTCCTTCCATGGTAGAGCTCAAGGCAAAAATGATTTCGCTCACCCCACCAAGTTTGACTTTTTCTACCAAAGCATTGATGTGCAACTGACTCGGTCCTACCCCGTCGATAGGCGAAATTTTTCCTCCTAACACATGGTAAATTCCTCTAAACTGTCCGGTATTTTCAATGGCCATTACATCGCGAATGTCTTCTACCACACAAATAATTTGATGGTTCCGATTCGTATTTGCACAAATTTCACACAAACTAGCATCCGAAATATTATTACAACTGGTGCAATGTTTGATGGACGAGCGCATGGTTGTCAAAGCTTGTGACAAATACTGCGTTTGCTCCTGTGGTTGTTTCAACAAATGCAAAACCAATCGCAAAGCCGTACGCTTACCAATACCTGGTAATTGCGACATTTCGTTGACTGCTTTTTCTAAAAGTTTTGATGAAAATTCCATGGATACAAAAGTAGTAAATTGGATAAACGAATTAGCTTAGTATTGATTGGTAGCCAATAAAACTAAGGTACAGGCCACTTCTACTTGAATATCGTTGAGCGCTAGTAATTGATAAAATTCAGGATTTTCTGTTCCCGGATTAAAGATAACACGCTTCGGATGAGCTTCAATAATATAGTTGTAATATTCCCTTTGTCGTGCTGGATTAAGATACAAACTCACGGTGTCGACACTTTTGATAGGCAAAGCTTTAGTTTGAATTTTAATTCCCGCCACTTCTCCTGCATTTTGGCCTATTGCCAATACCGAATGTCCTTTGGCAACTAAATTCGTAATGGCTTTAAAAGCGTATCGTTCCGGTTTGGTAGTAGCGCCAAGCACCAAAGTTTTTTTATTTTTCATTGATTTGAATTCTAAGCTGCAAAAGTAATCAAAAAAGAAACGATTGTGTCAAATTATTCCGACTAAACCGAAGCTGCTGGTAAGAAAATTTCAGCCATCATACAACGGGCACTACCCCCTCCACAAGCTTCAATGGTATCCAAATTCACTTTTAAAATGGTTAAATGCTCTTCTAATTGCGCTATTTGTTTCTTAGTCAAACTTTGATAAGCTGAAGCACTCATGATCAAGTAACGTCGTTCGTTTGCTCCAATAACTTCCAACATGTTACCCGCAAAATTATTCAGCTGCGATTCGGTAATCAAAATGATTTCTTTATCGTCGCCACGCAGGCTGTCCAAGACCATCTTGCGTTCTTTTTTATCATCGATACAATCGGCACAAATTACCGCAAAGGTATCGCCAATACACATCATCACATTGGTATGATAAATGAGTTTGCGCTCGTTATCAACTGTTTGAAAAGCTTCAAAAATAACCGGACTGTATTCAAAATCTTCGCAGAACTCAATGAATAATTCTTCATCAGCACGCGGAGACAAAGCGCAATAAGCTTTTCCATTTTCACGATCTAAGACAATACTTCCCGTTCCTTCCAGAAAAAAACCTTCTGTTTCAGCCGAGGTATAATCCATGATTTCGTTCACTTCAAATCCTTCCTCTTCCAGAACATCTAAAATATCTTCGCGACGTTCCAATCGGCGATTTTCAGCAAACATAGGATACAACACTACATCACCATTTTCATGAAACGAAATCCAATTATTAGGGAAAATACTATCGGGCGTATCGGTATCTGTGGTATCATCTACCACAATCACTTGAACACCTACCCCACGCAATTGGGCCACAAAAGCATCAAATTCTTGTTGCGCTTTGGCATTTACTGTAGCTGGTAATAAACCATCCAACACTTTTTGGTAGTAATTATTAACTGCAGTTTGTTCGTTCATGCGAAACGCCACTGGGCGGATCATCAAAATAGCATTAGTTGTTTGGTTCATGTTTATTTTGTTATCGGTTGTCGGTTTTCGGTTGTCGGTTTTCGGCTGTCTGTTGTCGGTTCACAAATTTCGGTTTACGATTCTCGAATTAATGGCAAAGTCGAGCATCGCAACAAGCCTTCTTGTTTGGCAATTTCGGCATATGGAATTTCCTCCACGGTAAATCCATTATTTCGTAACCAATTATTTAATCTTTTAAATTTACGTTCGGAAACGACAACATTAGGTGCAATAGAAAAGACATTGGAATACATATGGTACATTTCTTTTCGTTTGATGTGAAAAAGATTGTCGATTCCAAACAACTGTTCTAGAAATATATAATCGGCTTCTTCTCGAAAACCACGTTTGTAAATAATCGCTTTGTCTTTGCCTACAGGCTGAAAACAACAATCCAAATGTAAGGCATTGTCGCGGGCTTCTATTTTGGATTTAACCAAATCAAATTCCTTGACTATTTTGTTTGGAAACAGTTTCCGAAGATACTCAACCCCATACATATTGGTTCGAGCTGTAATATAGTCTTTGTAGTCACTTCCTTTGTAAGTACCTACAAAAATATAATTTCCCCACAACATTACATCGCCACCCTCGATATGTACTTCCTCTGGAGGACGAACCACTTTAGCCGGCTGTATTTGATCAATTACATATTGAATGGCATCCAACTCCCGTTCTCTATCCGGTAAAATATTAGATTTAATAAATATATCATCAATAACAAACCCAATATCTCTAGTGAAAATCTGATTGTAATCTGAAATCAATTGTGGACGAAAAACCGTCACCCCGTATTTTTTCAACACCGATTCAAAAGCACTCATTTCCGGCACCATATCCGCTTCAATAGGATAGGTTCCTGCTTTGATATGTTCTAACGATTTTGGATCATAGGCCTCTTCGGGTTTTGGCGTAGGTCCATTGCTTTCAGCCGTTCCTAATACTACGGCACGCAATTGTGAGGTCTCGTCTTGTACATGTAATTGCAACATAAATTCGGGATTTAAGTGGGCTAAGATAACAAAAAAAGCTTCACTTAAAAGTGAAGCTTTAGAAATATTCTGGTGCGAATTATCGTTTGAATTCTCTCAAAGGATGTCCAATATAAATTTGTCTTGGTCGACCAATTGGTTCTTTGTTTTCACGCATTTCTTTCCATTGTGCAATCCAACCTGGTAATCTTCCAATAGCAAACATTACAGTAAACATATCAGTTGGAATACCTAAGGCTCTGTAAATAATTCCAGAGTAGAAATCGACATTTGGATATAAGTTTCTTGATTTGAAGTACTCATCTTCTAAAGCTGATTCTTCTAATTTTTTGGCAATAGCCAAAATTGGATCATGAACGCCCAAAGTACTCAATACTTCATCAGCTGCTTTCTTGATAATTTTTGCTCTTGGGTCAAAGTTTTTATACACACGGTGACCAAATCCCATCAAACGGAAAGGATCATTTTTGTCTTTGGCTTTCGCCAAATATTTGTCGGCATCACCACCTGTACTCGCAATTTCTTCTAACATTTCAAGTACCGCTTGATTAGCACCTCCGTGCAATGGTCCCCAAAGTGCCGAAACACCTGCAGAGATAGACGCAAATAAACCTGCGTGAGAAGAACCTACCATACGTACCGTTGAAGTAGAACAGTTTTGTTCGTGATCAGCGTGAAGAATAAATAGTTTATCTAAAGCATTAATCACAACAGGATCTGCTTTATAAGGACCTGTAGGTAATTCAAACATCAAATGCATGAAGTTTTCTACATATCCTTTTGTATTGTCATAATAATTCAATGGAAAGCCCATGCTCTTTCTGTATGTCCAAGTAGCAATAACTAAGAATTTACCCATAGTCTTACATACTGCCTCATACATTTCTTTGCTGTTTTCTACATTTACCGACTTCGGATTGAAAGCAGTCAATGCACTTGTCAAAGCAGACAATACACCCATTGGGTGGGCTGTTTTTGGGAAACCGTCAATGATGTTTTTCATTTCTTCGTTCACCAAAGTATATTTTCTAATATCCTCTTCGAATTGATGTAATTGCTCAGCAGTTGGCAATTCTCCAAAAATAACTAAATACGAAACTTCTAAGAAATTTGACTTTTCAGCCAAATCTTCGATAGAATAACCACGATAACGCAAAATTCCTAACTCACCATCAAGGAAAGTAATTTCGCTTTTGCAAGAACCTGAATTTTTGTAACCTGGATCTAAAGTAATTAGACCTGAAGCGTCACGTAATTTACTAATATCTACCGCACCTTCATTTTCACTACCAACAATAACTGGAAGTTCAAATTGATTGCCATCGATTTCTAATGTTGCTATTTTTGACATAATATAAAAAGGAAATAAACTGTATTAAAATAATAATTCCTCAAATTTAAGGAATTCAATATTAATTTGAAAGCGAAATATGAGGTGAAAATGTTAAAATTCAAAAAAAAAGCCATTCACAATCCGTGAATGGCTTTAAAATTTTAAGATATCTTTAATTATTTTATCTTGAAAGCATTTTTTCCAGGGAAATAAGCTGTATTCCCTAGCTCTTCTTCGATACGAATCAACTGATTGTATTTTGCCATACGATCAGAACGAGAAGCTGAACCTGTTTTAATTTGACCACAGTTCAATGCTACAGCTAAATCTGCAATGGTATTGTCTTCTGTTTCTCCTGAACGGTGAGACATTACTGAAGTATAACCTGCATTTTTAGCCATGTTTACGGCAGCAATCGTTTCAGTCAAGGTACCAATTTGGTTTACTTTAACTAAAATAGAATTAGCAATTCCTTTTTCGATACCAGTTGACAAACGCTCTACATTAGTTACAAACAAATCGTCTCCAACTAATTGCACTTTGTCACCAATTTTTTCTGTCAATAATTTCCATCCATCCCAGTCGTTTTCGTACATACCGTCTTCGATAGAAATAATTGGATATTTAGCAGCTAATTCCGCCAAGTAAGATGCTTGTTCTTCTGAAGTTCTGATTTTACCTGTTTCTCCTTCAAATTTAGTGTAATCGTATTTACCATTTACATAAAATTCAGAAGCCGCACAGTCTAAAGCAATCATAATTTCGTCACCAAAAGTATATCCTGCATTTTCCACTGCTTTTTTGATAGTATCCAAAGCATCTTCAGTACCACCAGCTAAATTAGGTGCAAAACCACCTTCATCACCTACTGCAGTAGAAAGACCTCTGTCGTGTAATACTTTTTTCAAACTATGGAAAATCTCAGTACCCATTTGCATAGACTGAGAGAAAGAAGTTGCTTTTACTGGAAAAATCATAAACTCTTGGAATGCGATAGGCGCATCAGAGTGAGATCCTCCATTGATGATGTTCATCATCGGTACTGGTAAAGTATTAGCAGAAACACCACCTACATAACGGTATAATGGCAATCCTAATTCATTAGCAGCCGCTTTTGCTGCAGCCAAAGACACTCCCAAAATAGCATTAGCTCCTAATTTAGATTTATTTGGAGTACCATCTAAATCAATCATCATTTGATCCAATACATTTTGTTCGAAAACAGAAGTACCTACTAACTCATCAGCGATAAGAGTATTTACATTTTTCACTGCATTTAAAACTCCTTTTCCTAGGAATGCTTTTCCACCATCACGTAACTCAACCGCTTCGTGTTCTCCAGTTGAAGCCCCAGATGGAACTGCTGCTCTACCTAAAACACCATTTTCAGTGATAACATCAACTTCAATAGTAGGATTCCCTCTAGAATCAAAAATTTGTCTTGCGTGAATTTTAACGATAATACTCATAATCATTTATTTTATAATGTTGAACTCTATATTTTAAGCGCAAATATATTACATCTTTCGTAATCAAAACACAAAAAAAATCAATCTTATTAACGAAAACGTTGTAATTTTTATATGAAATTTAACGAGCAAACGTGATTCTCAAAGATTTATATAAAACAACACTCAAATGCTTCAAAATGTTATATAAAAAAAGCGGAGAACAACTACTCCGCTATTATAACACACTAAGAGAATGTGTTTTATTTTTTCATGTTCTCAATAAATTGATCAAACAAATACGATGAATCATGTGGACCTGGACTCGCTTCAGGATGGTATTGTACTGAAAAACAATTTTTGTTTTTCATACGCATTCCAGCAACGGTTTCGTCATTCAGATGCAAATGCGTAATCTCTAAATCAGGATGTTTTTCTAACTCTTCTTTATTCACAGCAAAACCGTGATTTTGAGATGTTATTTCTCCTTTGCCTGTAATTACATTTTTAACTGGGTGATTGATTCCACGGTGTCCGTTAAACATTTTATAAGTCGACACTCCATTGGCCAAAGCGATAACTTGATGTCCCAAACAAATTCCGAATAATGGTTTGTCATTGGCAATAATTTCTTTAGCTACTCCAATTGCACTAGTCAAAGGATCTGGATCTCCAGGACCGTTAGACAAGAAAAAACCATCAGGATTGAACGAAGCCAAATCAGCATAAGTGGCATTGTATGGAAACACCTTAATATAACAATCTCTTTTCGCAAAGTTGCGTAGAATATTAGTTTTGATTCCTAAATCCAAGGCAGCAATTTTATACGTAGCATTTTCTTCTCCAAAGAAATAAGGCGATTTTGTAGATACTTTAGAAGCTAACTCTAATCCTTTCATATCTGGAACTTGAGCCAAAGCGGCTTTTAATTCTTCGATTGGTGTACCATCAGTACAAATAACCGAGTTCATAGCGCCATTGTCACGAATGTAGCTAACCAAAGCACGAGTATCCACATCTGAAATACAGATCAAATTTTGCTTGGTAAAATACTCTTCTAAACTTTCTGAAGCATCTGGACGAGAATAATTAAAACTGAAATTTTTACAAACCAAACCAGCAATCTTAATACTTTGTGATTCTACTTCTTTCTCATTCACACCATAATTTCCGATGTGAGCATTGGTAGCCACCATGATTTGACCAAAATAGGAAGGGTCTGTAAAGATCTCCTGGTATCCAGTCATTCCAGTATTAAAACATACTTCACCAAAAGTTGTTCCGCTAATTCCGATTGATTTTCCGTGAAAAATAGTCCCATCGCTTAGTAATAGAATGGCACTTTGTCTAGTTGTGTATTTCATGTGTAGTTAAATATGCTGCAAATTTAATTCATAAATACAGCGCATGCAATTAATTGTTTGATGATTTTAATTTTCAAATGATAATTTAAAATTCAAAAAAAAAGGATAAACTAAAAATTAGCTTATCCTTTTTTATTATTGAATGAATAGTATCATAATTATTCAGCTGCTTCTGTTGTTGGTTCAGCATCAGCAACTGGTGCTTCTGCAACAGGAGCTTCAGCAACTGGAGCTGCCTCAACTTCATCTGCTTTTTTAGCTTTACCACCACGACGGCTTTTTGCTTTTTTAACTTCTTTTTTACCTCCGTTGTAAAGTTCGTTAAAATCTACTAATTCGATCATTGCCATATCAGCATTATCTCCTAAACGATTTCCAACTTTAATGATACGAGTGTATCCACCTGGACGGTCACCTACTTTAGCAGCAACATCTCTGAACAAGTCAGTAACTGCATATTTGCTACGTAAGTAAGAAAAAACAATACGACGATTGTGAGTCGTATCCGCTTTTGATTTTGTTATTAATGGCTCAACAAATTGTTTAAGCGCTTTTGCTTTAGCAACAGTAGTATTAATACGTTTGTGCTCGATTAGAGAACAAGCCATATTAGCTAACATAGATTTTCTATGTGCAGTCTGTCTGCTTAAGTGATTGAATTTTTTTCCGTGTCTCATTGCTTTATGAAATGTAATCTACCCTAAAGGGGAGATTAGATTATTCTTTATCTAGTTTGTATTTTGCCAAGTCCATTCCGAAGGTCAAGTTTTTAACCGCTACCAACTCATCAAGTTCAGTTAACGATTTCTTACCGAAATTACGGAATTTCATTAGGTCATTTTTATTGAACGATACTAAATCGCCAAGTGTATCAACTTCAGCCGCTTTCAAGCAGTTCAATGCTCTAACAGAAAGATCCATGTCTACAAGCTTAGTTTTAAGCAATTGTCTCATGTGTAATGATTCCTCATCGTATGATTCTGTTTGTGCTATTTCGTCAGCCTCAAGAGTAATTCTTTCGTCTGAGAACAACATGAAATGGTGAATTAAAACTTTAGCAGCTTCAGTAAGAGCATCTTTAGGATTGATAGAACCATCAGTTTTAATTTCAAAAACTAATTTTTCATAATCTGTTTTTTGCTCTACACGGAAGTTTTCAATAGCATATTTTACATTTTTTACCGGAGTAAAAATAGAGTCTGTAAAAATGGTTCCAATTGCAGCATTTTGTTTTTTGTTCTCTTCAGCAGGAACATATCCTCTACCTTTTTCGATTGTTAAATCGAAATTCAGTTTGATTTTACTATCTAGATTACAGATTACAAGTTCTGGATTCAAAACTTGGAAACCTGAAATAAATTTTTGAAAATCACCAGCTGTTAATTGGTCTTTACCAGAAACTGAAATAGTAACAGCTTCATTATCGATATCTTCAATTTGACGTTTGAAACGTACTTGTTTAAGATTAAGGATAATTTCGGTAACGTCTTCAACAACTCCTGAAATAGTAGAAAACTCATGATCTACACCTTCGATACGAACCGATGTGATTGCATAACCTTCCAATGCTGAAAGCAAAACTCTTCTAAGTGCATTACCAACAGTCAATCCGTAACCAGGTTCTAAAGGTCTAAATTCAAATTTACCTTCAAAATCGGTTGAATCGATCATGATAACTTTATCGGGCTTCTGAAAATTAAATATTGCCATAAATTTCGACTAAGTCAATTATTATTTGTTGTACAACTCTACGATTAATTGTTCTTTAATGTTTTCTGGAATTTGCAATCTTGCAGGTACAGAAACAAAAGTACCTTCTTTGATATCATTATTCCATGTAATCCATTCATAAACATGACTTGAATTAGATAAAGAACGTTCGATAGCTTCTATAGATTTAGATTTTTCACGAACCGCAACTTTATCACCAGGTTTAAGGTGGTAAGAAGGGATATTAACCACTTCACCATTTACAGTGATGTGTCTATGAGAAACGATTTGACGAGCACCTCTTCTAGAAGGAGCAATACCCATTCTATAAACAACGTTGTCTAATCTTGCTTCACATAATTGTAATAAAACTTCACCAGTAACACCTTTAGTAGCTGATGCTTTTTCGAATAAATTTCTGAATTGTTTTTCTAAAATTCCATAAGAATATTTAGCTTTTTGCTTTTCCATTAATTGGATTGCGTATTCAGATTTTTTTCCTCTTTTTTTAGCCATCCCGTGTTGACCAGGTGGGTAATTTCTTTTTTCGAAAGCTTTATCGTCTCCGAAAATTGCCTCGCCGAATTTACGAGCGATTCTTGTACTAGGACCAGTATATCTTGCCATTTTAAATTGTTTAAGATAGAGATTATGAATTCAGGTCGTATCCTTCGATAATCTATATTCTATCTAGTTTATACTATAATTATTTTGAGTATTATACTCTACGTCTTTTAGGAGGACGACATCCATTATGAGGCATTGGAGTTACGTCAATGATTTCAGTAACTTCAATTCCACCGTTATGTAAAGAACGGATAGCAGACTCACGTCCGTTTCCTGGTCCTTTAACATATACTTTTACTTTTTTAAGTCCAGCTTCAAGAGCTACTTTTGTACAATCTTCTGCTGCCATTTGAGCTGCGTACGGAGTATTCTTTTTAGAACCTCTGAAACCCATCTTACCAGCTGAAGACCAAGAAATAACTTCACCTTTTTTGTTAGTCAAAGAAATGATGATGTTGTTAAAAGTAGCAGAAATATGAGCTTCTCCCGTTGATTCAACGATAACTTTACGTTTTTTTGCAGTTGCTTTAGCCATATTACTTATTATTTAGTTGCTTTTTTCTTGTTAGCAACAGTTTTTCTTTTACCTTTTCTTGTTCTAGAGTTGTTTTTAGTTCTTTGTCCTCTTAATGGAAGACCAGATCTATGACGGATACCTCTGTAACAACCAATATCCATTAGACGTTTGATGTTCAAAGAAACCTCAGAACGTAATTCACCTTCAATTTTGAAAGCTGAAACGGCTTCACGAATTGCTCCGATCTCGTCGTCATTCCAATCTTGAACTTTTTTATCTTGGCTAACTTGAGCTTTTTCTAAAATCTCAATTGCTCTACTTTTTCCTAATCCGAAGATGTAGGTAAGTGCTATAACACCTCTCTTGTTTTTTGGGATATCTACCCCTGCTATTCTTGCCATAATTATCCTTGTCTTTGTTTAAATCTAGGATTCTTTTTGTTGATTACGTATAATCTTCCTTTTCTACGAACGATAATGCACTCGGCACTTCTCTTTTTCACTGATGCTCTTACTTTCATTGTTGAAATATCTTTTAATATCTATAAGTAATTCTTGCTTTTGACAAATCGTAAGGACTCATTTCTAGTTTCACTTTATCACCAGGTAATAATTTGATGTAATGCATTCGCATCTTTCCAGAAATATGAGCAATTACAATATGTCCATTTTCTAACTCTACACGGAACATTGCGTTAGACAATGCTTCAATAATTGATCCGTCTTGTTCTATTGCTGATTGTTTTGCCATAAATTAAGCTACTGCTTTTCTATTTTTACCCGTTTTCATTAAACCATCATAATGTTGATTCAATAAGTACGAATTAATTTGCTGCATCGTATCGATAGCAACACCAACCATAATAATTAAAGAGGTACCTCCAAAAAACATTGCCCAAGATTGTTGAACATCCATAACACTTACGACAATAGCTGGGAACACAGCAATTAAAGCAAGAAATAGAGATCCTGGGAAAGTAATTAAAGACATCACTTTATCAAGAAAATCAGAAGTTTCTACACCTGGTTTAACACCTGGAATAAATCCACCACTTCTTTTCAAATCATCAGACATTTTGTTAGTAGGAACTGTAATTGCTGTGTAGAAAAATGTAAATACAACAATCAATGTTGCAAAAACAAGATTATACCAAAAACCGAACATATTACTAAAAGCTCCTACAATAGATTGCGAAGCATCTGATTTAGACAAACCTGCGACAGCAGCTGGAATAAACATAATCGCTTGAGCAAAGATAATTGGCATAACTCCTGCAGCATTAAGCTTTAAAGGAATCCATTGTCTATTACCACCCATAACGTCTTGTTCGTAATCACCAGTAGATGTGCGTCGCGCATATTGAACAGGTATTTTTCTAACCGCCATAACAAGTAATACACAAGAAATAATAACCAATAACCAAACAATAATTTCGATAACCAATAACATTGGACCACCATTATTGTTAGTAACTCTAGTTGTAAATTCTTGAATAAAAGCTTGTGGTAAACGAGCTAAAATACCCACCATGATTAACAATGATATACCATTACCAATTCCTTTGTCTGTGATTTTTTCTCCTAACCACATTGCAAATATGGTCCCTGTAGTTAAAATAATAACTGAAGAAAACAAAAACTCAAAAGAATTAAAACCTAATAAAAAGGCGTTACTTGGTAATGTTCTGTAAAGATTGTAAATATAAGTAGGACCCTGAAGTAAAGTAATTCCAATTGTTAACCAACGCGTAATTTGATTGATCTTTTTACGTCCACTTTCTCCATCATTTTGCAACTTTTGCAAATAAGGAATAGCCATACCCATTAATTGAACCACAATAGATGCAGAAATATAAGGCATGATTCCTAAAGCAAATACAGACGCTTGAGAAAAGGCACCACCTGTAAACATATCCAAAATAGAACCTATTCCGTCTTTTGTTTGACCAGCTAAATTAGCTAATTGTGTTGCATCAATCCCAGGAAGCGTAACCTGTGCTCCAAATCGATAGATTAAAAGTAAACCAAGAGTTAAAAGAATACGATTCTTTAACTCTTCGATTTTCCAAACATTACTTATTGATTCAATAAATTTCTTCATCTTAATTGAAAATTATAATGTTACAGCTTCTCCACCAGCAGCTTCAATAGCCGCTTTCGCAGTTGCAGTAAATTTATGAGCAGTTACTTTTAATTTTGCTTTCAATTCACCTCTACCTAAAATCTTAACGATTTCATTTTTAGTAGCCAAACGATTAGCAACGTATACTGTCATATCAACAGTATCAGTAATTACTCCATTATCAACTAATAATTGAAGAGTATCTAAATTAACACCTTCGTATTCTTTACGGTTGATGTTTGTGAAACCAAACTTAGGCACACGTCTTTGAAGTGGCATTTGCCCTCCTTCAAAACCAATCTTTTTAGAATACCCAGAACGAGACTTAGCTCCTTTGTGACCACGTGCAGCGGTACCACCTTTACCAGAACCTTCTCCTCTACCTAATCTTTTATTTTGATTGTGTGTAGCACCTTCAGCAGGTTGTAAGTTACTTAAATTCATAACTATAATTGTTATTTAACTTCCTCTACGGAAACTAAGTGTTTAACTTTATTTATCATACCAAGGATTGCAGGATTTGAATCATGCTCAACAACTTGTCCCATTTTACGTAGACCTAAAGCTTCTAAACCTCTCTTTTGAGAAAGAGGACAGTTAATTTTACTTCTAACTTGTTTTACTAATAATTTAGCCATAATTTCCTTGAATATTAACCTTTAAAAACTTTTTCTAAAGACACTCCTCTTTGTTTTGCAACAGTATGAGCACTTCTCATTTGTAACAAAGCATCAAAAGTTGCTTTTACTACGTTGTGAGGATTTGAAGATCCTTGAGATTTAGATAATACATCGTGAATACCTACTGATTCTAAAACTGAACGAACAGCTCCACCAGCAATAACTCCTGTACCATGAGAGGCAGGAATTAAGAATACACGTGCACCACCAAATTTACCTTTTTGTTCGTGAGGAACTGATTGACCATTCAAAGGAATACGTACTAAATTTTTCTTAGCATCTTCTACTGCTTTCGCAATTGCTTCAGAAACATCTTTAGATTTTCCTAATCCGTGACCTACCACTCCATTTTCATCACCTACCACTACAATAGCAGAAAAACCAAATGCTCTACCACCTTTTGTAACTTTAGTAACACGATTTACACTAACCAAACGGTCTTTCAATTCAAGACCAGCTGATTTTACTAACTCTATATTTTTGTATTTATTAGACATACTATATTAGAATTTAAGTCCAGCAGCTCTCGCGCCTTCTGCTAATGATTTAATACGACCGTGATATAAATAACCTCCTCTATCGAAAGTTACTGCATCAATACCGGCTTTTAACGCTTTTTCACCTACTAGTTTTCCAACTGCTGCAGCTACTTCTACGTTTGTACCTTTTCCTATTTCTTTTTCTCTTGAAGAGGCAGCTAATAAAGTAACTCCGTTTACATCGTCAATTAATTGAGCGTAAATTTCTTTGTTACTTCTAAATACAGAAAGTCTAGGTTTAGCAGCAGTACCGCTAACGATCTTTCTAATTCTGAATTTAATTCTCTGTCTTCTATCAGATTTTGTTAATGACATAATCTTATTTTTTAAGCTGATTTACCTGCTTTTCTTCTTAATACTTCACCTACGAATTTAACACCTTTTCCTTTGTATGGCTCAGGCTTACGGAAACCTCTGATTTTCGCAGCTACCTGTCCTAAAAGTTGTTTGTCAAATGATGTTAATTTCACAATTGGGTTTTTACCTTTTTCAGAGATAGTCTCCACAACAACTTCTGGAGCTACTTCTAAAACGATATTATGTGAATATCCAAGAGCTAAATCTAATTTTTGACCTTGGTTTGAAGCTCTATAACCTACTCCTACCAATTCCAATTCCTTAGTAAAACCTGTTGATACACCTTGAATCATATTGTTGATTAAAGATCTGTATAAACCGTGTTTTGCTCTTTGGTCTTTCTGATCAGACGATCTTTCTACTAGAACTTGACCGTCTTCAACTTTTACAGTAACGTCCGAAAACTCCTGTGTAAGTTGACCATTCTTTCCTTTTACTGTAACCACACCATTAGCAACTTCAACAGTTACTCCAGCAGCAATTACAATTGGATTTTTACCTATTCTTGACATCTTATATAGTCTTTAATATTAGTATACGTAACAAATTACTTCACCACCTACATTCAATTGCTTAGCTTGTTTCCCAGTCATAAGACCTTTAGAAGTAGAAACAATCGCAATACCTAATCCATTAAGGATTCTTGGAATTTTAGAAGCACCTGCATATTTACGTAAACCTGGTTTACTAATTCTTTGGATATCTTTGATTACAGGCTCTTTAGTATCTTTATCATACTTCAAAGCAATTTTGATAGAACCCTGAACGGTATTCTGCTCAAACTTGTAACTCAAGATATACCCTTGATCAAATAAGATCTTGGTAATCTCTTTTTTTAGATTAGATGCCGGAATTTCAACAACTTTGTGGTTTGCAGCCACAGCGTTACGAACTCGCGTCAAGTAATCTGCAATTGGATCTGTATACATATGTATCAATTTGCGGTTTTGGTTTTCGATGGCACTCTGCCATCGAACCTTAAACCAATTTATAATTCTTTATTCTTACCAGCTAGCTTTCTTAACTCCAGGAATTAACCCGTTGTTAGCCATTTCGCGGAATGTTACACGTGAAATACCAAATTGACGAATATATCCTCTTGGTCTTCCAGTTAATTTACAACGATTGTGTAAACGAACAGGTGAAGCATTTTTTGGTAATTTTTGCAAACCTACGAAATCTCCAGCTTCTAACAAAGCTTTTCTTTTCTCAGCATACTTCGCTACCGTTTTTTCTCTTTTCACCTCGCGGGCTTTCATTGATTCTTTAGCCATGTCTTAATTCTTTTTAAAAGGTAATCCTAATTCAGCCAATAACGATTTTGCTTCCTTATCTGTTTGAGCAGTAGTAACAAAAGTAATATCCATACCGGAAATTTTGTTTACTTTATCAATATCAATTTCTGGGAAAATGATTTGCTCTAACACTCCAAGGTTGTAGTTACCTCTTCCGTCGAAACCAGTAGCTTTGATACCACTAAAATCTCTAACACGTGGTAAAGCAGAAGTAATAAGTCTATCTAAAAACTCATACATTCTTTCTCCACGAAGAGTTACTTTTGCTCCAATTGGCATTCCTTTTCTCAATTTGAAAGACGCAACGTCTTTCTTAGAAATTGTAGAAACTGCTTTTTGTCCAGTGATCTTTGTCAATTCATCAACTGCATAGTCGATTAATT
>JBJOFE010000024.1:0-26874 GCA_046048915.1 Bacteroidota bacterium
ATCGATTAAAACAAATTGAAATAAAAATACTTGACTTACATTTGAAATAAGATTTGGGATCTTTCTTACCGGGCAGTCTGTTCAGAAAATTTATTGGGGGCAATGAATTTATGATTACAATTTAGTTAAAGCAGGCTGCTTCAGGTAAGATTCTTCAACTTCATTTTTTATATACAATCTAAACCTATTTTACTTGAATTTAGCTACATTTTAAATGTATTTTTCTACTATTCTTTTTAATTCCTGAAAAGAAAAGGGTTTTTTTATATAATCTTTGCACCTAAATTTCTTCCAATTAATTCGTCGCTTTCTTCCGTTTTGGCGGTGAGTAATAATACTGGGATAGAAGCGTTTGATGATGCCATATGTTTTTTTAGAAAACCATAACCATCCAGTTTGGGCATCATTACATCGCATAGTATTAAATCAGGAATGTGAATTGATACTTTATCTAATCCATCAATTCCATCTTGAGCTTCAATAATTTGGTAGCCAATAAAAGAAAACAATTCGACTAGGGCTTCGCGTAATTTAATTTCATCATCAATTATTAGCACTTTCTTCATTTTGATGAGAATTTAATAAAGGGAAAAATAATGTTACTTTGGTTCCTTTTCCTAGTTTGCTAACTACTTGAATCGTTCCTGAATTTCGTTCAGTAAATGTTTTCACTATATACAAACCAAGTCCTGTGCCCTGAATCCCTTCAGTATTGCTAGCTCTGAAAAAGGTATTGAACAATTTGGGTATGTCTTTTTCAGGTATTCCTATTCCAAAATCAATAATTTGAACTTCTATTTGATTGGTTTTTGAACTGATTTTTAGTTCGATATCGCCACTTCCTTCTGAGTACTTGAAGGCATTATTTAATAGGTTAAACAAAGAGTATTCCATTAAATTTTTATCTGCAAATACGTTAAAATTACTTCCTTCAAAAGTGGTTTGTACTTTACGCCCTCTAGATTGATGTGAATAGCTTGTTTCTATGACGTCAAGGCAAACTTGTTTTAAATCTACTTGGATTGGGTTGAAATTGGTTTTTCCAGCATCATCTTTAGAAATAGTGAGTACGGCATTCATTAATTCAACTATTCTGTCAATTTCTTCTGTGATAGTATTGATTCTTTTTTGTAATTGTTTTGAATGAACAAAATTGTGGCCTTCAATATACATCTCAATTAATTCGGCACTAGTTCGAATTGATGTCATTGGGGTTCTGAATTCGTGTGATATGGTGGAAACCAAATTGGTACGCAATTCATTCAATTCACGTTCCTGAGCCAATGCTTTTTTCATAGCATATTGCACCTCTTTTTTCTGTGTAATATCTCTGGCACTAGTTTGAAAACTGATCGGTTTGCCATCTTCCTTAACAATTTTGGCTTTGATTTCAAACCAAATGTAATCCCCATTTTTATTTTTAAATCGGGCTTCTACATGAGCATTATCACCTTCTTTTTCAATTATAAAATTGTCATAACTTTGCTGGATAGTTTCAATATCCTTAGGATGCACATAGTTGATAGGGTATTCTCCAATGAGTTCTTCTGGGGTATAGCCTGTAAGTTTTAAAATGGAAGGTGAAATGTATTCAAATGTAGTATCCAAATTATGTAAACAAATTAAATCTACAGTATTGTCTGCCAAAAGGCGGTACATATTTTTAGCCTCGTTGAGTTGGATGTTTTTGTTTTGATTGTTTTCTTCTATTAATAAACGATTTTGTTCCTCTACATTTCTTCTGTCCGTAATGTCTTGCATGGCTCCAATCATACGAATAGCTTTACCTCCTTCATTTCGTATAATTATTGCTTTGTCGCTAACATAAGAGTAGGTGCCGTTGGATTTAAGATATCGGTACTCATCAGCCCATTTTTTAGAGTCACTTTCGATCACTTCATTAAAATGGTTGAAATAGCGCTCTTTGTCTTCAGGATGAATAAAATTTTCGCATTCGGCAGCGGTAATTGTGTTGTTTTCAAATTTATGCCCAAATAACGTTGCGTGGGATTCGCCAACAAAAATTTCATCGGTGATCATATTCCAATCCCAAAGTGCATCTGATGTGGCTTGACTGGAATAACTAAAACGTTCATTACTAATTTTTAAATCAGCTTCGGCTTTTTTTAACGCAGTAATATCACCGCCATAGCCCACCATCATTTCTAATTCACCGCTCTCATTGAAAACAGGAGCCAGTTTTCTGGTATGGTACGAGATAGTACCATTGCCTTTTTCGATTTCATCAATCCATTCAATTACCGACTTTGTTGTTGCTGCGGTAGTAAATCGATCTCTTCTATCTTGTGCAAATCGAGGATTTCTATTGGTGTGTTTGGCATATTCAAAATCATCTTTTCCTATGATGAATTCGCGAAGTTCTTCATTTTGAATTGCAGCAGGATTAAGATACAGGTATTTGTGATTTTTATCAAAAACAGCTACATCTGTTGGTAAACGATCCAATATTTTTTTGTAAAAATCCTTTTGTTCTGATTCAAACTTTTGAATTTGTTGTTCCAAAAAATATCCAATTTGCTGAACCACATGTTGAATGGTTTTTGATTGATAGCTTGAAAATTCTATAACCTCATTACTATAAAAACAAACTTTGCCGATTAAGGTTTCTTCTCCAATAGCAACGTCATAACTGGAGCTGTATTTCGATTCGGAAATTATGGAGTTTCCATTTTTTATAGTTACTTCGGCAGAAGCCAATTCGATTTCAGATACACTAAAACTGTTTTGATTTTCTATTTTAGCGATAGTACATACCGTTGTTTTATCAGCACAATAGAAAAGGGCTATAGGTACTTCGCAAATTTCAGAAGCAAAAGCGAGTAAAGTTTGGCATTCTTTCTGAAAATTTTCGGATTTGAAAATAGATTTAATGGGTGCACTATTTGTGGGCATAGGGTTAAGGTATTGGGTTTCACTTGCAGTAGTAGATTGCAATTACGATTCGGGACGTTAAAGCAAAAAACTTTATTGGTATAAAAATATAAGTTTATTGGGAAATAACGATTGAAATTAAGGTTTAATTTTTAGATGTATTTTGTTTTTTTCTTATTTAGTAACCAAAAAATCATTTTCAAATCATAAATAAAACGAGTTGAAACTTTGTATATTTGTGACTTTACTACTAACAAATGATTTCAAAAGCAACCATTGACACCGTATACGAAACTGCTCGAGTGGAGGAGGTTATTGGCGATTTTGTACAATTAAAACGTGCTGGTAGTAATTTTAAAGGATTAAGTCCTTTCTCTGATGAGCGTTCGCCTTCTTTCATGGTTTCTCCAGTAAAACAAATTTGGAAAGATTTTAGTTCTGGCAAAGGTGGAAATGCGGTCGCTTTTATAATGGAGCACGAACATTTTACGTATCCAGAAGCAATACGTTATTTGGCTCGAAAATACAATATTGAAATAGAAGAAACGGAGCAAACTGACGAAGAAAAAGCCAATACCGACATTAAAGAAAGTATGTATTTGGTTTCGGAATTTGCCAAAAATTATTTCCATAATACATTACTTCATTCAGAAGAAGGAAAAGCTATAGGTCTTTCCTATTTTAAAGAAAGAGGTTTTAAGAATGAAACTATTGCTAAGTTTGCCTTAGGCTATTCGCCTGAAACCTGGGATGCTTTTACCAAAGAAGCTCTTGGGAAAGGCTATAAACTTGAATTTCTTGAAAGTACAGGATTAACAATCCCTCGGGACGACAGACCATTCGACCGTTTTAAAGGGCGTGTCATGTTTCCTATTCAAAGTATGTCTGGAAGGATACTTGGTTTTGGAGGAAGAATCCTAACAAATGATAAAAAAGCTGCCAAATATCTTAATTCTCCAGAGAGCGAAATTTACCATAAAAGCAAAGTTTTGTATGGAATTTTTCAAGCGAAGCAATCCATAGCAAAACTTAATAATTGTTTTTTAGTTGAAGGATATACTGATGTAATTCAGTTTAATCAAGCGGGTATAGAAAATGTTGTAGCCTCGTCAGGGACTGCTTTGACTCCAGATCAAATTCGTTTGATAAATCGTTTAACAAAAAATATTACGGTACTTTTTGATGGAGATGCAGCTGGGCTTCGCGCCTCTATTCGTGGAATCGATTTGATTCTAGAAGAGGGAATGAATGTAAAAGTATGTGCATTTCCTGATGGTGAAGATCCGGATAGTTTTGCTAAAAAAACCTCATACGATGATCTTGTTGCTTATTTAGAGCATAATGCTAAGGATTTTATCCAATTTAAAGCATCGCTTTTGATGAAGGATGCGCAAAATGATCCTATCAAAAAAGCCGATTTGATTCGGGAAATGGTGCAAAGTATATCTAAAATTCCAGACCGAATTCAACGTGAAATCTATATACAGGAATGTTCTCGTATTATGGATATTTCGGAGCAGGTATTGGTCAGTACTTTAGCCCAGTTAGTTCAAAAAGATATTGCTGAGGTTGGTAAAAAACAGAAGCAAGAGCAAAAAGCATTTGAAGTTGTTAAAAATGAAGCCCCTGTTCAAGCTCAAAAAATAGATATTTTATACCATCTTGAGCGAAAAATAATCGAAATCTTATTGCTTTATGGAAACAAAACAGAAGTTTTTGAAGATGTGCTCTTAAAAAATAATAGCGAGGGGGAAGTTGAACACGTAGTTGAAAAGAAAGAATATAGAGTTTTTCAACGCATCTATTTGAGTTTACAAGAAGATGAAGTAGAGTTAGCTAATCCTTTGTTTAGAGCATTGTTTAATGATTTGATTTCGTACTATTTACAAAATGATGAATTCGGAATTGAAAATTATTTAAAGCAATTACCAGATCAGTTTGCTCAAGAAGTTACTGATATATTAATGGATGATGAGCGAGTAACATTGCATAAATGGGATGATCAAAATATTTTTGTAAAACAAAAGTCTGAAACAGTTGGTCAACACACTTCAGAAATTATTATTTCCATGAGAGAATATCTCATTAATAAATTAATTCTTGATTTAATGAGTGAGTTTGGTGATAAGCCAGAACCCGAGCAAGAAGAATTAAAAATTATGATTAATGATTACAATAAATTAAAAGTAAATCTAACAGGAACAATAGGACGAATTCGATCAACTTATATCTAAAAAAAATGAAAGCCTAAGCTTTCATTTTTTTTTAGTGGTATATCAATCTATACGATTGCTAATGTTTTGGCTTTGTTTACCAGATCAACTAAATTAGTGACATTCAATTTAGTTAATAATCGAAGTTTGTATGTACTTATCGTTTTTTCGTTTAAGTCTAATATATCGGCAATTTCGTGGTTTTTTTTGCCATCACTTAAATAGCGTAATACTTCAACTTCTCGGTTGGAGAGTTTGCGATACAGCCTTTCTATTTTATTTTGTTTCGCTATTAGCGCGAGGCTTTTTTTGATAGACTCATCCATTATTATTTTACCCTCATGAACTTTGATTATAGCATCAGCTACATCACTTAATTTTGCTGTTTTATGCATGAAACCTGAGGCGCCTGCTTTAATTGCATTAGGTGCGTAGATTTGTTCCGTAAGATTAGAGTAAATAATGACTTTTGTTTTCGGGAATTCTTTTAAAAGCGACTTCACTTCAAAAATACTGGTAAGTCCTTCTAATTGAAGATCTAAAAGTAAAACATCAATTTGTTTGGTTTGAAGAATTTCATTTAACATTGAAAAATTTCCAATATTAGCAACTATGGAAATATCTAAGTGATCTTTAAAGTATGATTTTACTCCAAAGTGTACCACGGGGAAATTATCAGCGACACATACTGTGATCATAAAATGGTTTTTAAGTATTATTATTTGTTTTTGGAACAGTAAAATTAATAAATAAAAACCGTAAACAATTGCGAATCAGTTAAAATGTATCATTTCAACGATTTTGGTAGTAAACAGATTGGAATAGGTTGCATTTTATGTTGATTGATAGTATTCAGCCGTTTGTAAATTTCAAATGCTATTTTCTCCCTTCCTGAAAAATCAGTGCTGGATTTTCCTTCTTCATCTTGTTGCATTGCCCATTCTAACTCGTCGTAACTTGCTCCAAGTTGGTCTTCATCTGTTCTGTCATCACCAAACAAACCATCTGTAGGAGCCGCCTTGAGTATCGATTCTGGAATTTTTAAGTAGGCCCCTAAGGCAAAAACATCCGATTTTAATAAATCAGCAATTGGACTTACATCTACTCCTCCGTCTCCATACTTAGTATAAAAACCTACGCCAAAATCTTCTACCTTATTTCCAGTTCCAGCAACTAATAAACCATAAATTCCACCATAAAAATATAAAGTAGTCATTCGGATTCGAGCGCGAGTATTAGCTAAAGTTAGCTGTAGTTGATGTTCTTGGGTATTATTGGGTAATACTTCTTTAAAGGATTCAAATACCGAGGTTAAATTGGATTCGGCTCTTGAGACATTCGGAAACCGTTGCATCAATTGATTGATATGTTCTCTCCCTCGTGTAACATGACTTTCTGCTTGATGAATGGGCATTTCTACGCAAACCACTTTTAATCCAGTTTGTGCACAAAGGGTTGAGGTTACCGCTGAATCAACTCCTCCAGAAATACCAACAACAAAACCATTCACTTTTGCGTTAGTAGCATATGTTTTTAACCAATTCACTATGAATTCATTTGCCTTTTCTACTTGAAGGGTACTTTTTTTCGACATAATAATATAGGTATTAAAAAGCAGGAATGTATATTTGCAAAATCATTTTGTAATCCATTTGTTTTCCTGATACTTTGGAAACAAATTTAATTAATAAATGTGA
Organism: Bacteroidota bacterium; assembly: GCA_046048915.1. GTDB lineage: Bacteria > Bacteroidota > Bacteroidia > Flavobacteriales > Flavobacteriaceae > Flavobacterium. Next base: position 6,803 of record JBJOFE010000024.1, read on the forward strand.
AATGGCATGAAACTAATTGTTTTTTGCTTAAATATCCAAACCTAAAAGAACATAACATCAACAAAAATAAAAATACATATATGAAGGTTTATTTGTTTTCATTTGTTTTTTGCTTCTTTATTTGGTCATGTGATAAAAAAACTTCAGTCGAAAAATCTGTACAAGAAATTCCTATAACCATAAAAGTAGAGCGTTTTGATAAAGTTTTTTTCGAATCCAAACCAGAAGACCTGCAAAAGATAAAGAAACAATTTCCTTTTTTCTTTCCTAAAGGGGTGTCAGATAGTGTTTGGCTGAATAAAAGTCAGCATCCCCTTTGGAGAGAGTTGTATGGCGAAGTTCAAAAAAAATACAGTGATATTAAGCCTGTTCAATTAGAGCTGGTTACTTTATTCAAGCATATTAAGCATTATTTTCCCAATACAAAAACGCCTAAGCTAATTACTGTAATTGCAGAAATGGATTACAATAATAAGGCTATTTATGCTGACAGCTTAGTTATAATTGCATTGGAATTATATTTGGGTAAAGAGCATAAGTTTTACGAATTTCCAAAATATATCAAACAAAATTTTGAACAAAGGCAAATGATGCCTGATGTAGTTTCTAGTTTTGCTGTTGGTAAAATTAAAATAGAGAAGGATAAATCATTTTTAAGTAAAATGGTACACGCAGGTAAGCAATTGTATTTAAAAGATATGTTGCTTCCGGATTATACTGATGCTGAAAAAATAGGATACTCTCCTAAAGAAATTAGTTGGTGTCAAGATAATGAAACGTATATTTGGCGTTACTTTCTAGAAAACGAATTGTTATATAGCGATGAACCGAAATTGAATTCTCGATTTATTGCTCCTGCACCATTTTCTAAATTTTATTTAGAAATTGACAATGAATCACCAGGCCAAACAGGAGCATGGGTGGGATGGCAAATTGTCCGTTCCTATGCGGAAAATAATGATGTTTCATTAGCACAATTATTAGAAATGAATGCTAAAGAACTATTTGAAAAATCAAAATATAAACCTAAGAAATAATGTCAGATTTGATCACTTCAGAAATTAAATTCGAAATTGAATTGGATTCTAATAGAGTACCCGAAAAATTGTTTTGGACTGCTGCTGATGGCGGTATTGCAAAAGAAGAAGCCAAAGCAATAATGTTGTCAATTTGGGATAGTAAAGCCAAAGAAACAATGCGAATTGATTTATGGACCAAAGACATGCCGGTTGATGAAATGAAAATTTTTTTCCATCAAACATTGGTAGCCATGTCTGATACCTTTCATCGTGCTACGGATGATGAAAAAATGACGAATACCATGAAAGATTTTTGTGATTACTTTGCAGAAAAATTAGAGTTGATAAAATAATCTAACATGATTTAAAACAACAAAGCCAAAACATTTCGTTTTGGCTTTGTTTATTGGTATCAGTATTTAAAATTCGTTTTGATTTTTAAATACCTCTTGATTGACTTCGTCTATATAACTCAATAACTCTTCTTTTCCTGTTGCTTCCGTTGCAGAGGTTACAAAATAGGCGGGCATTTCAGCCCAATTATTTGCAAACATTTTCTTTTTATAGGCTGCTACATGTGAGTCGATTTTCACTTTACTGATTTTATCGGCTTTAGTAAAAATGATGCAAAACGGTATTTCACTTTCACCCATATACGACATGAATTCAATGTCGATGGTTTGGGCTTCATGGCGAATGTCAATTAAGACAAAAGCGCATACTAATTGTTCGCGAGTTTCAAAATAATCGGTGATGAATTGCTGAAAAATCGATTTTGTTTTTTTGGAAACTTTAGCATAACCATACCCTGGTAAATCTACTAAAAACCAATTTTTATTAATTAAAAAGTGATTAATTAATTGAGTTTTTCCTGGTCTTCCAGATGTTTTTGCTAAACTTTTATGATTAGTCAACATATTGATAAGAGACGACTTGCCTACATTTGAACGTCCAATAAAGGCATATTCAGGCAAGAAGTCTTTCGGACATTTATCAACCTCTGAGTTGCTAATTATAAATTCAGCAGTAGTAATTTTCATAAGTATTTTTTATACAGATTTAAGAAACGGGTTGGTATACTTTGGTTAACCAATCTTCTAAAATGCTGTTGAATTCATCTGGATGTTCCATCATAGCGGCATGGCCACATTTATCTATCCAGTACAATGTTGAATTAGGTAAAAGTCGATTGAATTCATCTCCTACTTCTGGTGGTGTAACTTTATCGTTTCTGCCCCAAATAATACAAGTTGGAACCTTCATTTTAGGAAGGTCTTTTGCCATATTATGACGTATAGCACTTTTTGCGATAGTCAATGTTTTGATTAATTTCATTCGGTCGTTTACAGAGGCGTATACTTCATCAACAAGTTCTGGAGTAGCTACTTTAGGGTCGTAAAAAACATCTTCAGCTTTTTTCTTAATGTATTCATAATCCCCTCTTTTCGGGTAACTATCCCCCATAGCACTTTCGTATAAGCCCGAACTACCTGTGATTACTAATCCAGCTACTTTTTCAGGATACATTTTGGTATGGTATAAAGCGATATGGCCACCAAGAGAATTTCCAAGTAAAATGACATTGTCTAGTCCTTTGAAAGTAATAAAGTCTTTCACATATTTCGCGAAAGCCTTAACATTAGTCCTCAAAAGGCTTTGTGTATAAATAGGCAAATCAGGAATGATTATTTTATAGCCTTTGTTAGAAAAGTAATTAGCAACTCCATTGAAATTGCTTAATCCTCCCATTAATCCATGTAGAATAATGATTGGCGTTCCTTCTCCGGCTTCAAAATAACTGTATTTTCCTTCTTTTTTATAGTGTTCTTCCATTTTTTCGGATCCCTATTTTTCAATTTTGACAAATATAGGATTTAATACAGAAATATTAATTTTTGAAGTCATTTTTTAATAAGATAATCCTTTTTCTTGTTAAAATCGCTTATTGCTGTTTCTTTTATTTACAAAAGCACCTATTTATAAACAAGTTCGAAATGCACTTCATCTGCTGACCGCATAATAATTAAGGGTTTTGGGTAATAAGTGGGGAAACTTATTAACAAAGTGGTATATTGTGGTAAAATGTGGTAAAATATTTTATATTTTTGCTTAGAATCATTTAAATACAATTTTTTGAATACAATCGTAGGAACATATGAGTGCAAAGTAGATGCTAAAGGAAGGGTGTTAATGCCTTCTCCTTTAAAAAAGCAATTGGCTTCCTCATTGCAAGAAGGTTTTGTATTGAAACGTTCGGTTTTTCAACCTTGTTTGGAGTTATATCCAATGCAAGAGTGGAATTTGATGATGCAAAAAATCAACAAGTTGAACCGATTTGTTAAAAAGAACAATGATTTTATCCGTCGCTTTACGGCTGGAGTAAAAGTGGTTGAAATTGATGCTTTGGGGAGATTATTAGTTCCTAAAGATTTGGTCGGATTTGCTAGTATTTCGAAAGATGTTGTTTTTTCTTCTGCTGTTAATATTGTGGAAATCTGGGATAAAGAATTGTATGAAAAATCAATTAACGGAGAAGATATTGATTTTGCAGATTTAGCAGAAGATGTAATGGGTAATGTAAATGATGACGACAATGGAATATCATAATCCAGTATTGTTGCACGAGTCTGTTGATGGGTTGAATATTCATCCAGAGGGTATTTATGTTGATGTTACTTTCGGTGGAGGAGGTCATTCTAGAGAAATTTTAAGCCGACTTGGGCCAAATGGAAAATTATTTGCTTTCGATCAGGATGAAGATGCTTTAGCAAATGCTTTGCAAGATGATCGTTTTGTTCTTATCAACGAAAATTTCAGATTCATTAAACGGTTTTTACGTTTTCATAACGTTAAAGCAGTAGATGGAATTTTAGGAGACTTAGGAGTTTCTTCGCATCAATTTGATGTGGCTGAAAGAGGATTTTCCACTCGTTTTGACGCCGAATTGGATATGAGGATGAGTCAGAAAAATGATTTGAGTGCTTCCCGAGTGGTGAATGAATATGATGAAGAAAATCTGCGAAGAGTTTTCTTGGACTACGGAGAGTTAAAAAATGCGCCCGCTATTGCAAGAGTAATTTTGGAAGCAAGAGAAAAAGCGCCAATTCGAAATACGGAACAACTAAAACAAGTTTTGAATCGATTCTTACCAGCTCATAAAAGCCATAAAATATTAGCTCAGATGTACCAAGCAATCCGAATTGAGGTTAATCAAGAAATGGATGTTTTAAAAGAATTTTTAGAGCAGTCTTTAGAGATATTAAAACCGGGAGGTCGTTTGAGTATTATATCATATCATTCCCTTGAGGATCGATTAGTAAAACGATTTGTAAAAAATGGCATGTTTGAAGGTGAACCGGAGCGTGACTTTTTCGGAAATTTTTCAGTTCCATTTAAAACGGTTGGAAAATTAATAGTTCCTAATAACGACCAAATCAAAGAGAATAATAGAGCGCGAAGTGCTAAGCTGCGTATCGCTGAAAAAATATAGTTTTTGTAATGAAACACGGATTGTACGGCATATTAAAAGCACGATTTTTATTAGACGAAGATGCTATCAAAAACTGGCGTTTTATCGTTTTTATAATCGGTTTAGCGATTGTTATGATTGCCAATACCCAACGTTATGAGCAAAAAGTTTTTCGCATAACGGCACTTAATAATGAAGTAAAAGAATTACGATCAGAATTTGTAGACAGACGTTCAGAATTAATGAAGTTAAAAATGGAATCCACTGTTGCTAAACAAATGGAAGAAAGACTAATTCTTCCTTCAACGGTTCCTCCAATTAAAATTAAAGTAGTACAAGAAAAAGAAAAAGGTTTTTTTGAAAAATTATGGCAGTAGAAGATAAACATATTTCTTACAGAATCTATCTTGTGGCTTTTGCTATGTTTTTGATGGCGGTAGCTATTGTCTTCAAATTAACTAATATTCAATGGGTTCAAGGAGATCATTTTCGCCAAAAAGCTAAGGAGAAAACGGTTAAAGAATTTGAAATTAAAGCCAATAAAGGAAATATTTACTCCTCAGATGGTAGTTTATTGGCTACTTCTATACCTAACTATGAAATCCGATTTGATGCTTTTGTCCCAAAATCAGAATTGTTTCAAAGCACCGTTGATTCATTAGCTGATTCATTAGCCTACTTACTTGGTAAACCCTCTAATTATTACGAAAGAGCTTTGCGTAAAGCAAGAGCTACAAACAACAGGTATTTTTTAATAGCTCGTGGTTTGAGTTATACGGATTATGTTAAAATCAAAGGTTTTCCATTGTTTAAAGAGGGTGCTAATAAAGGCGGAATTATTGTTAAACCTGAACCTGTAAGAGAATACCCTATCGGAAGAATTGCTGAACGAACTATTGGTTATGAAAGATTGAAACCAGACAGTACTCCTGATGGTAAAGGAATTGAGTGGGCTTTCAGAAAATACTTGAATGGCAAAGACGGAAAGATTTTAAAACAAAAAATTGCAAAAGGTCAATGGAAGCCTATTCGTGATTTTAACGAAGTAGATCCAATTGATGGATATGATGTTATTTCTACTATTGATGTTTTTATTCAAGATATTGCACACCATGCGTTGTTGAAACAATTGGAAGAATATGAAGCAGAGCATGGCTGTGTAGTGGTTATGGAAACCAAAACTGGTCATATTAAAGCTATTTCTAACCTAGGTAGGCTTAGTGATGGTACTTATAATGAAACATTAAATTATGCTATTACAGAAGCGCATGATCCAGGTTCTACTTTTAAATTAGTAGACCTAATGGCAGTTTTAGAAGATAAAGTGGCTGACACCAGTACTGTTTTTGATGCTAATGGAGGGGTGATTAGAATCTTTGGAAAAACTGTTGAAGATTCACACCATGGTTTAGGAAGAGTTTCTTTAGGACATGGATTTGAAGTTTCCTCTAATACTGTTATGGTACAATCGGTGTACAACAATTACAAAAACAACCCTTCAAAATTTATAAAACACATTGAAGATTGGGGATTAGATAAAAAAATAGGTTTAGAATTAAAAGGAGAAGCAACTCCAATAATTCCTAAACCAGGACAAGCTAGATGGTCCAAAATTTCACTACCATGGATGGCTTTTGGTTATGGTATAAATATCACTCCAATGCAAACGTTGACCTATTATAATTCAGTTGCCAATAATGGTGTTATGGTAAAACCACAATTGGTTTCTGAAATTAAAAAGTGGAATACTACGATTAAAAAATTCGACACTCAGGTAATGAATCCAAGAGTTTGTTCTCCTGAAACTTTAAAGAAAGTTCGTGCAATTTTAGAAAATGTGGTAAAACGCGGAACAGCTAAGTCTTTGTATACTAAAGAATTTCCAATGGCTGGAAAAACAGGTACAGCCCAAATGAATTACGGCAATAAGTCGGGATCTGGAATGTATTATGCGTCTTCATTTGTAGGATATTTTCCGGCAAATAAACCACAATACACATGTATTGTTATGGTACATAGACCCAATACTGCTCATAATAATTATTATGGTGCCGATGTAGCGGGACCTGTATTTAAACGAATTGCTCAAAAAATATTTACAGATGCTCCTTCTACGAATACAATAAGAAAAATCGATAGAAAAATCCCTAAACAAGAATTGCACTATGCATCGTATACGACCTATTCTCATAAAAGACAAAATACCATTCCTAATGTTAAAGGGATGTCCGGTATGGATGCTATTGCATTGTTAGAAAATTTAGGCGTTAGAGTAAAAATTAAAGGATTTGGAAAAGTGAAAAAACAATCACTTCAAGCAGGTCAAAATATTGCAAAGAACACAACTATAGTACTAGAATTATCGTGAGTATACTAAAAGACATATTATATAAAGTAGCAATCGAAGCGGTTAAAGGATCGACAGAAATTACTATTGGTAAAATCGATTTTGATTCTAGAAAAATTGTACAAAATGATGTTTTTGTTGCGATCAGAGGTACGATTTCGGATGGGCATGATTTTATTTCTAAAGCAATTGAGCTAGGCGCAAAGGCTATTGTTTGTGATGCATTACCTGAAACAATAGTGGAAGGTATTACTTATTTACAAGTTAAAGATACTAATACAGCATTAGCAGTAATGGCCGCTAATTATTTTGATCACCCTTCGCGAAAATTGAAATTAGTAGGTGTTACTGGTACCAATGGCAAAACAACAATTGCTTCTTTACTGTATCAATTGTATAAAAAAGCCGGATACAAAGTAGGCTTGCTTTCTACTGTTAAAATTATGGTAGATGATGTGGAATATAAAGCCACACATACTACTCCCGATTCGATTACAATTAATCAGTATTTGGCCACAATGATTGCCGAAGGAGTAGAATACTGTTTTATGGAAGTGAGTTCGCATGGAATTCATCAAAAACGAACAGAGGCTTTGCATTTTGTGGGAGGTGTGTTTACCAATTTATCCCACGATCATTTGGATTACCACGCCACTTTTGCGGAATACCGCGATGTAAAAAAATCATTTTTTGATCATTTGCCAAAAACAGCTTTCGCGTTATCCAATATCGACGATAAAAACGGACCGGTTTTATTACAAAATACCGTTGCCAAAAAATGTACCTACGCCTTAAAATCGTATGCCAATTATAAAGCTCAAATATTAGAAAGCCAATTGTCTGGTTTGTTATTAAAAATCAATGGTAATGAGGTTTGGGTAAAATTGATTGGAACTTTTAATGCCTATAATTTATTAGCGATCTACGGAACCGCAATTGAATTAGGCATGGAAAGTCTGGAAGCACTTCGATTATTGTCGGAATTAGAGAGTGTTTCAGGACGCTTTCAATACATCGTTTCGGATGCCAATATTACTGCGATTGTGGATTATGCACATACACCAGATGCTTTAGAAAATGTTTTGAAAACCATTAACGATATCCGTACTAAAAACGAACAATTGATAACTGTTGTGGGTTGTGGTGGAAATCGGGATAAAGCAAAACGTCCTGTTATGGGAGGTATTGCATCCGATTTAAGTGACAAAGCTATTTTGACTTCGGACAATCCGAGAAATGAAGACGCGAATGTAATCATTAGCGAAATGGAAGAAGGAGTGGCGCCGCAAAACTTTAAAAGAATACTATCAATCACCGATAGGAAACAAGCCATTAAAACGGCTTGCCAATTGGCTCAGCCCAATGATATTATTTTAATTGCTGGAAAAGGCCACGAAACTTACCAAGAAATAGAGGGTGTTCGTCATGATTTTGACGACATGAAAATTGTAAAAGAACTATTAGAACAACTCCATAAATAGAGAATTATGCTATACTACTTATTTGAATATTTAGACAAAACATTAAACGTTTCAGGAGCGGGAGTTTTCCAATATATCACGTTTAGATCAGGTTTGGCTTTTTTGCTTTCATTGTTGTTGTCTACTATTTATGGAAAGAGAATTATCAATTTCTTACGCAATCAACAAGTAGGAGAAACGGTTCGTGAATTAGGTTTAGCCGGACAAAATGAAAAAGCAGGAACGCCAACTATGGGTGGTTTGATTATCATTTTCGCAACACTTTTACCTGTTTTATTGTTTGCCAAATTACATAACATCTATATCGTTTTGCTAATTGTAACTACATTATGGATGGGTACAATTGGATTTATTGACGATTACATTAAAATTTTCAAAAAAGACAAACAAGGTTTAAAAGGAATTTTCAAAGTATTTGGTCAAGTTGGATTAGGGATAATTGTTGGATCGGTACTTTATTTTAGTCCAGCAGTAACCGTTTTAGAAAACGCTTCGAATTCTCCAGTGATCAAACAATCTAATGTGACATCTTTAGTGCAAGCGCCTGTTGAGGTAAAATCGACTGCTACTACAATTCCATTTTTTAAGAATAATGAGTTTGATTATGCTGAATTGCTTGCTTGGACTGGCGATGGCTATCAAAATTGGGCTTGGTTAATATTTATACCAGTAGTAATTTTTATTATCACAGCAGTTTCTAACGGAGCTAATTTAACAGATGGAATTGATGGCTTAGCTGCTGGGACCTCTGCTGTTTCCGTCTTAGCCTTAGGTATTTTCACCTTTCTTTCTGGAAACATCATTTTTTCGAATTACTTGAACATTATGTATATCCCTAATTCAGGAGAAATGACCGTGTTTATTGCGGCATTTGTTGGGGCATTGATTGGATTCCTTTGGTACAATTCCTATCCTGCTTCTGTTTTTATGGGCGATACAGGAAGTTTGACAATTGGTGGAATTATAGCAGTATTAGCAATAGCTGTTCGTAAAGAAATGTTGATTCCATTATTATGTGGGATTTTCTTGGCCGAGAATTTATCGGTAGTTATCCAAGTAGCTTATTTTAAATATACCAAGAAACGTTTTGGCGAAGGCCGTAGAATATTCTTGATGTCGCCTTTGCATCATCATTATCAGAAAAAAGGATATCACGAAAGTAAAATTGTGACACGATTTTGGATTGTCGCCATCATGTTATCCATTTTGTCTATAGTGACTTTAAAACTACGATAGATGAGATTAGTTGTTTTAGGAGGAGGCGAAAGTGGAGTGGGTACAGCCATTCTAGGGAAACAAAAAGGATACGATGTGTTTGTGTCTGATTTTGGAAAAATAAAAGATAATTACAAAGAAGTTCTTAATCATAATGCGATTGCTTGGGAAGACGAAACACATACAGAATCTTTGATTTTGAATGCTGATGTGGTCATGAAAAGTCCTGGAATTCCAGATAAATCACCCATCGTTAAAAAGTTAATAGAAAAAGGTGTAAAGGTAATTTCAGAAATTGAATTTACTGCTCCTTTTACCAAAGCGATTACGATAGGGATTACCGGAAGTAATGGTAAAACTACCACCACCATGCTAACCTACCATTTACTTAAATCAGCTGGACTGAATGTTGGATTGGGAGGTAACATTGGAAAAAGTTTTGCTTGGCAAGTTGCCGATAATGATTTTGACTCCTATGTTTTAGAGTTGAGTAGTTTTCAGCTGGACGGGATTTTTAATTACAAGCCGCACATTGCCATAATAACAAATATTAGTCCGGATCATTTGGACCGTTACGATTACAAGTTTGAAAATTATATCGATTCGAAGTTTAGAATTACAATGAATCAAACCGAAGACGATTATTTGATTTATGATGCCGAAGACGAAGCGATAGCCAATTGGTTACAAAATAACACAACAAAAGCAACATTAATTCCTTTTTCATTGAACCAAGTTTTCAAGGAAGGGGCCTTTATAAAAAATAATAAAATGGAAGTAAAGATGATGAATCACGAAGAATTTTTGATGGAAACAGAATCAATTGCATTAGAAGGTAAACACAATATGAAAAATGCCATGGCAGCTACTTCAGTGGCCAAATTGATGCAAATTAGAAATGCAACCATTAGAGAGAGCTTGTCTAATTTTCAAGGAGTAGAACACCGTTTGGAAAAAGTATTAAAAATCCAAAATGTGCAATACATCAACGATTCGAAAGCGACAAATGTAAATGCTTCTTTCTTTGCTTTGGATAGTATGACTACACCAACAGTTTGGATAGTTGGGGGTGTTGATAAAGGAAACGATTATCACGAGTTGATGTCTTTGGTAAACGAAAAAGTAAAAGGGATTATTTGTTTAGGAGTAGATAATAAAAAAATTATTGAAGCTTTTGGTAATGTTGTAGATGTGATGATCGAAGTGGACAACATGAATGATGCTGTTCGTATGGCACAACGCATGACCGAAAAAGGAGATACTGTTTTATTGTCACCAGCTTGTGCAAGTTTCGATTTATTCGAAAATTACGAAGACAGAGGAAGACAATTCAAACAAGCAGTTTACAATTTATAATAGGAAACTATTCATTAGACTTTAGGCGATATGAAACTCAAACAGCTATTAAGCAATTTAAAAGGGGATAAGGTAATTTGGTCATTCTTGGCTTTATTGGCTTTGTTTTCTTTTATGCCAGTTTTTAGCGCCAGTACCAATTTAGCTTTTGGTCGAGATGGAGATGGAAATACCCTAGGCTATTTAGTAAAGCATTTGGCTCATTTAGGTATGGGTTTCATGATTATATATTTTGTGCATAAAGTGCCTTACCATTATTTTAGGGTAATCTCAAGAATTGGATTGCCAATTGTTTGGGGGCTTTTAGCACTAACACTATTTAAAGGAACCAATATTGGCGGTGCCAATGCCAGTCGATGGTTGCAATTACCTTTCATTGGAATTTCATTTCAAACGTCTTCTATAGCAGCTATCATTTTATACATTTATGTGGCGCGTTATTTATCAAAGACAAGAGAAACACCGGTAACTTTTAAAGCTTCTTTTGTGGAGTTATGGATTCCGGTATTTATCACTTTAGTATTGATTTTGCCTGCCAATTTTTCGACTACTGCCTTAATGTTTGTGATGGTGGTTATGATTGCTTTTGTTGGAAAATACCAATTGAAGTATATTGGGTACATCATGGCAATGGCAATCGCAGGCTTGCTAATTTTTGTGGTGTTGTCTAAAGCATTTCCTGATTCAAAATTCTTCAGTAGGGTAGATACTTGGATTAGTCGAATCGAAAATTACGGAACCGATAAAGAAGGAGAAGACGAGTATCAAATCAATGCGGCTAAAACCGCAATTGCCTCTGGGAATTTTACCGGAGTTGGTCCTGGGAAAAGTGTACAAAGACACTTTTTACCTCAATCTTCCTCTGATTTTATTTATGCCATTATTGTGGAAGAATATGGATTAGTTGGCGGACTGGGAGTCTTAGGGTTGTACCTTTTATTGCTATTCCGATTTGTAATCGCAGCGCATAAAGCCAATACGCTTTTCGGGAAATTAGTCGTCATTAGTTTGGGTTTTCCGTTAATATTTCAGGCTTTAATTAATATGGCTGTGGCTGTAGAATTATTACCAGTTACAGGTCAAACCTTACCATTGATTAGTAGTGGAGGAAGTTCTATTTGGATGACTTGTTTTGCACTTGGAATTATTATTAATGTGACCAAGAAAGAAGAAGAAATCGAACTAGAACAAAAAGAAGCGGCCAAACGAGAAGAAGTACTTCAACGATTAATAGATCAAGAATTAGAAGCTGACGAAAAGCATATAGAAACAGGCAATTACTCCATTCAAGACAGTTCAAAAAATCCGATGGATGCCGTAATAAACAAATAGTACATTTACCATGAGAACATACAAATTCATATTAAGCGGCGGAGGAACAGGAGGTCATATTTACCCAGCTATTGCTATCGCTAATGAATTGAAGTCTCGTTTTCCTGATTCCCAAATTCTTTTTGTGGGTGCACAGGATAAAATGGAAATGCAAAAAGTACCTCAAGCTGGTTATCCAATTAAAGGACTTTGGATCGCAGGTTTACAAAGACGATTAACATTGGATAATGCTTTATTTCCATTGAAGCTAGTAAGTAGCTTGTTAAAGTCAAGACAAATAATCAAAGAATTCAAACCTGATGTCGTTATAGGTACAGGAGGTTTTGCCAGTGGACCATTATTGCAAATGGCAAATAGTGCTGGTATACCTACAGTAATCCAAGAACAAAATTCATTCCCAGGTATTACCAATAAATTACTAAGCAAAAAAGCCAATGCGATTTGTGTGGCATATGAAAACTTGGAGCGCTTTTTCCCAAAAGAAAAAATGATATTAACGGGCAACCCAGTTCGTCAAGATTTGATTGAGATTGATAGTAAGAAAGAGGAAGGACAAGCACATTTTAACTTAGATTCCAATAAAAAAACAATTTTGGTTTTGGGAGGAAGTTTAGGTGCTCGTCGCATCAATCAATTAATTGAAAAAGAATTGAATTTTTTTGCTACTCACGATGTTCAATTGCTTTGGCAATGCGGTAAATTATATTTTGATGAGTACCAAAAATACAATTCAAAAAACGTTCAAGTTATGGCATTTATTGAACGAATGGATTTGGTATATGCTGCAGCAGATATTGTGATTTCAAGAGCAGGAGCTTCATCGGTTTCTGAATTGTGTATTGTAGGAAAACCGATAATTTTCATTCCTTCACCCAATGTTGCCGAAGACCATCAAACAAAAAATGCCCAATCCGTTGCCGATAAAAACGGAGCAATTCTAATAAAAGAAAACGAGTTAGACGCCACTTTTGAATCGACTTTTTCAGAGTTGATTGCTAACGAAAGTAAGTTGCGAGAATTGAGTCAAAATAGTAAAAAACTAGCTTTGCCTAATGCAACCAAAGCTATTGTTGAAGAGATAATAAAATTAATCAAATAATAAATAGAACAGATGGATGTTCTGTTGCAATAAAGAAATGAACTTAAATCAAATACATAACGTCTTTTTTATAGGAATCGGAGGAATCGGAATGAGTGCCTTGGCTCGTTATTTTAAAGCCATCGGAAAAAATGTTTCGGGATACGATAAAACACCTTCCATGTTAACCGATGAATTAATTGATAGCGGTATCGCTATTCACTTTGAAGACCGAATTGATTTAATTCCGAAGGAGTATTACATTGAAAATACTTTAGTAATTATTACTCCAGCCGTTCCGGTAACGCATTCGCAATGGAACTTTTTCTTAGAGCGAGAATACCAAGTAAAAAAACGTGCCGAAGTGCTAGGAATTATTACTAAAGATACGTTTTGTTTTGCCGTAGCGGGAACGCATGGTAAAACAACAACTTCTAGTATTTTAGGTCATATTTTATTTGAAAGTGGCGCTGATGTGACTGCTTTTGTGGGCGGAATTGTAGAAAATTACAACTCTAATTTAATTGGAACTGGAAAGACAGTTACCGTTGTTGAAGCAGATGAATTTGATCGTTCGTTCTTGCATTTGCATCCTAATATAGCTTGTGTTACTTCTATGGATGCCGACCACTTAGATATTTATGGAACAAGTGAAGAAATTGAAGCTTCCTTTGTGGAATTTGCCAATAAAGTAGATGATAAAAGCCAATTGTTTATTACCAATGAGTTGCCAATTGAAGGCGTGACTTGTGCTGTAAACGAAGAGGCAGTGTACAAAGCTTTTAATGTAAGAGTGGGAAATGGAAGTTATGTTTTTGACGTGCAAACGCCAACAGAAACGATTCGAGATATCGCTTTTGGATTACCAGGAAGACATAATTTGATGAATGCCTTGATGGCTTTGGCTATGGCCAAAACTTTTGGGACATCTTCAGAAGCGATTGCAAAAGCATTGGCTTCATTTAAAGGAATTAGAAGACGTTTTTCTTATCAAATTAAAATGCCAAATTTGGTGTATATCGATGATTATGCCCATCATCCAACTGAAATAAATGCAGTGCATCAAGCGGTTCGTGAATTGTATCCTAACCAAAAAGTGTTGGCTATTTTTCAACCGCATTTGTTTAGTAGAACGAAAGATTTTGCTGATGATTTTGCAAAAAGTTTATCTCTTTTTGACGAAGTAGTCTTGTTGGATATTTATCCAGCACGTGAATTACCAATGCCAGGGATTACTTCAGAATGGTTAATGAACAAAATGACCAATGAAAACAAAAAATTAGTATCTAAAGACGATCTAATTCCAACAATTTTAGCAGCTGATGCGCGAATTGTTGTAACCATTGGAGCGGGAGATTTAGGAGAAATGGTACCATCAATAAAAAAAGCTTTGTATGAAACGATTTAATTGGATAACAATTCGCTTATTGCTCATGTTTGGGCTAGTGATTTTTTTGTTTTCGTTTACCTCAAATCGAAATGAAAACCGAAAATTGACAAAAACGAAAGTGGTTTTTGTTGGAGAAAATCCAAGTTTTCTTAAACAAGAAACGGTTAATAAATTGTTAATAGAAAATAATGCAGACGCTTCAGCTATCCGAAAAGATAAATTAGATTTGAATAAATTAGAAAACGCCGTTAGTTCGAATCAAATGGTTGAAAAATCAGAGGTGTTTGTAACTATCGACGGGGTGTTGAAGGCAGTGGTGAAACAGAAGACTCCAATTGCAAGAGTTTTTGATGGTAAGCGTTCTTTTTATATTGATTACAAGGGAAATACAATGCCTTTATCGGCAAATTTTACTGCCAGAGTCCCACTCGTTTTGGGAGTAATACGCAAGCAGAATAGCGAAGCTTTAGCTGAATTATTTCGAAAAATTTATGACGATGAATTTTTGAAAAAAAACATCATTGCCATTCAAATTGTGCGCAATGGTAGCTTAATAATGCTGAATAGAAATTTTGATTATCAAATCGATTTCGGTGGAGCGAAAAACATTGATGCTAAATTTAAAAATTATAAAGCGTTTTTTCAAAAAGCAGTTGTAGATAGTACTTTGTATAAATATAAAAAAATTGACCTTCGTTTCACACAACAAGTAATTTGCACAAAATAAGCGGTAATGGAAAAAGAGAATATTGCAGTAGGTTTAGACATTGGAACAACAAAAATTGTTGCCATGATTGGCAAGAAAAATGAGTATGGAAAACTTGAAATTTTGGGTGTTGGAAAATCCAAAAGTTTAGGAGTTGCAAGAGGTGTTGTCAACAACATTACTCAAACAATTCAATCTATACAACATGCTGTTCAAGAAGCCGAAAACAATTCAGGCTACAAAATTAAAGATTGCGTAGTAGGAATTGCTGGACAACATATTCGTAGTATTCAACATACCGATTACATCAGCAGAAGTAATCCTGAAGAAGTGATTGGGGGGAATGACATTCAATTGTTAATTGATCAAGTAAATAAATTAGCAATGCTTCCTGGTGAAGAAATTATTCATGTTTTACCTCAAGAATTTAAAATTGACGGGCAAGCCGAAATAAAAGAACCTATAGGGATGTATGGTGGGCGTTTAGAGTCTAGTTTTCACGTTGTGGTAGGACAGGCTTCGTCAATCAGAAATGTGGGGCGTTGTATCCACGATTCAGGTATTGAATTATCTGGTTTGACATTAGAGCCATTGGCTTCTTCGGATGCCGTTTTGAGCCAAGAAGAAAAAGAAGCAGGAGTAGCCCTAATTGATATAGGAGGTGGTACAACTGATTTGGCCATTTTTAAAGATGGAATTATTCGTCACACTGCAGTAATTCCTTTTGGAGGAAACGTAATTACAGATGATATCAAAGAGGGTTGTTCTATTATCGAAAAACAAGCCGAATTATTGAAAGTAAAATTTGGTTCTGCTTGGCCAGGAGAAAATAAAGAAAATGAAATCGTTTCTATTCCTGGTTTGAGAGGTAGAGAACCAAAAGAAATTTCGTTAAAGAATTTGTCAAAAATTATTCATGCTCGTGTAGTAGAGATTATAGAACAAGTTTTTGTTGAAATCAAAGCCTATGGTCATGAAGACCCAAGAAAAAAATTAATTGCAGGAATCGTGTTAACAGGTGGTGGATCTCAATTGCAACATATCAAGCAATTAGTAGAATACATTACAGGAATGGATACTAGAATTGGATATCCAAACGAACATTTAGCAGGTAATTCAAGCGAGGAAATTTCAAGTCCATTATATGCGACTGCAGTTGGCTTGGTGATGAATAGCATCGAAAACAAAACGCAGAGCGCTGTAAGGATAGATCAAGCTCAAGCTCCAGAAATGCCAGTTTATAAAGCTCCAGTAGTAGAGATAAATGAGGTGATTCAAGCTGAAATAGATGCAGAAGAAATGACAACAAAAGAAATTAAAGATAAGTCAACAGAAACTCAAATTAGAAGATCATTTTTTGATAAGTATGTAGATAAAATCAAGGATTTCTTAGATAATGCAGAATAAAGGTTAAGCCTTTCAAAATATATAATTAATAACAAATAGCAAAACCAAATAAAATGATGAGCAACTCAGAATTTGGAAGTATTTCATTTGATTTACCAAAGAACCAATCAAATGTAATCAAAGTAATAGGTGTTGGAGGCGGCGGGAGCAACGCTATCAACCACATGTTTAAACAAGGAATCAAAGGAGTAGATTTCATTGTTTGTAATACCGATTCACAAGCCTTACAAAATAGTGCGGTGCCTAACAAAATTCAGTTGGGTGTTCACTTAACAGAAGGATTGGGAGCTGGAGCAAATCCAGATGTAGGACAACAATCTGCTATTGAAAGTATTTCTGATATTGAAAAAATGTTAGATCAAAATACGAAGATGGTATTTATCACTGCCGGTATGGGAGGTGGTACTGGAACTGGTGCTGCGCCTGTAATTGCTCAATTGGCTAAAGAACGTGATATTCTTACTGTAGGTATCGTAACACTTCCTTTTGTTTTTGAAGGTAAAGTACGTCAAGATCAAGCTTTAATTGGTATTGAAAAATTACGCAAACAAGTGGATTCGCTAATTGTTATTAATAACAACAAGTTAAGAGAAGTATACGGGAATCTTGGTTTCAAAGCAGGTTTCTCAAAAGCGGATGAAGTATTGGCAACAGCCTCTAGAGGTATTGCTGAAGTAATCACCCACCACTACACTCAAAATATCGATTTACGTGATGCTAAAACGGTATTGTCAAATAGTGGAACAGCTATTATGGGTTCTGCAATAGCGGAAGGTACAACTAGAGCGAAAGATGCTATTATTTCTGCTTTAGATTCTCCATTATTGAATGACAATAAAATTACTGGTGCCAAAAACGTATTGTTGCTTATCGTTTCTGGAACTAATGAAATTACTTTGGACGAAATTGGTGAAATCAATGATCACATCCAATCTGAAGCAGGTTTCAATGCAAATATTATCATGGGAGTTGGTGAAGACGAAACTCTAGGTGATGCTATCGCAGTTACTGTTATTGCTACAGGTTTTGACTTGGAGCAACAAAATGAAATCGTAAATTCTGAACCAAAGAAAATCATTCATGCTTTAGAGGATGAACAAAAAATCACTCATAATTTATCCAATACTACAGTTGCAGCATTCGATTTAGATGCTGAAACTCCAGGTGCTACAGAAGAAAGAATTGTGTTTGAATTATTGGAAGAAGAAGCGCCAGTTGTAGCCGAAGTAGCTGAGCCGGTAGTTGCAGCTTACGAACCAATAACTAATGAAAATGACTTGATTGTAATGTCTGAATTTATCAAAAATTTAGATGTGACTTTTGAAATCGTTTCGCCAATCAATGATATCGATTTTACTTTCACAACGCCTGAGGCTCATGCAATTGAAACGGCTCAGTCAAAAGCAGTTCAAAAAGAAGAACAAGCTACTTTCTCTTTTGATTTGCCTTTGTTCAAATCAGAGCCAGTAGCAGAAGAAAATAAAGTGGTTTTTGAATTGACTGCAAATGAAATCAACGATATCAAAGTAATTGATCCGGTTCAATTTGTGCCAGTGACTGAAGTAACAGAAAATGGAGTGATTCGCCATTCGTTAGAAGAGTACATGGAAGTAGAACAAGATTTTGCTGCTGCCGCAACTACTGATAAAGTAGCCCAAGTGGTTCCAGAAGAATTAAATATTACTATGAAAGAGATAGATGAATCATCTATTAATACTTCAGAGTTTGAATCAATTTCTCCAATGGAAATGACTATCGAAGAAACTTTACGTGCACGTGCCGACGAAAGAAGAAGAAAGTTGAAAGAATTCAACTATAAGTTTCATAATAACGTTTCAAAAATTGATGAGTACGAAAAAGAACCTGCTTACAAAAGATTAGGTGTGGACCTTTCTACCAATCAAACCAATACTACAAATTCAAGAATATCAGTTGGAACAGATAGTAACAACGACTTGCAGTTACGTTCAAACAATTCGTATTTGCACGACAATGTAGACTAATAATATATAGAACTAACCAAAACCAAGACTAACCCGAAATTCATTGAATTTCGGGTTATTTTTTTACCCTAATTCCGCAGCAATCTATCTTTTGTTAGTTCGGGTAAATTGTGCTAAATTTGCGAACCTTAGTCCAGTTATATTCAATAGCTTTTTTGCTTTTTTACAATCTGGCTTTCAGTAATCAAACACAAAAAATAGGAATTATGAGTTTAGCTACACAAATCATGGACGAAATTAAAAACGCCATGAGAGCCAAAGATACCGTTGCTTTAGAATCATTACGTGCCGTGAAATCAGCTTTGCTTTTAGCACAAACTGAAACTGGTGCCAAAGAAGAAATCAGTGCCGACGAAGAAATTAAATTGTTACAACGTTTGGTAAAACAACGTAAAGACAGTGCTAATATCTACACCGAACAAGGTCGTCCTGATTTAGCAGAACCTGAATTATTGCAAGCAGCCGTAATTGAAAAATTCTTACCTGCTCAATTATCAGAAGAGGAAGTAGCAGCTGTAGTCGCTAAAATTATAGCAGATAATGGTGCTTCAGGCATGGCAGCCATGGGTAAAGTTATGGGCTTAGCTTCTGCTGAATTAGCTGGAAAAGCCGATGGTAAAACCATCTCTACTATTGTCAAAAAATTATTATCTTAATTTCGTAATTCGACCCGAGGCGAAGCCGAACGGAGCGAAGCTAAATCGTTAATACCCCTGACTGCGTAGTTCAACTGGATAGAATATCAGATTTCGGCTCTGAGGGTTGCAGGTTCGAACCCTGCCGCGGTCACCATAGAGGATTTGACTATTTTTTTAGTCAAATCCTTTTTTGTTTTATCTCGTAAACCCTTATTAATACTGGCTATTTCATTTAGGATTGGATTCAAATTAGCGGTTCGAACTTTTTTATTTTCAAATTGAAGATTTTTACCAAATATCGAACCAACTATTCTTCTTTTGTGCTCCAAATTAGAGTTATTATATTGATTGTCAATATCTATAAACTTTTCGGTAGCTATTTTATAGAGTTCTACTAGCTTCTTATTGTCTTCTGACGATGCTTCTTTAGATTTTAATTCTGCATACAAATTACCATACCGTTCTTTAGCAGATTCATATCCAGTTTTGTCTATATCTCCATCGATGTACAAGTCTTGCAATTTGACTATTTTATCTTCTATAGATTTCAGATGCTCATAATGTTTTGGACCTAAAGCTTTTTGCTTTGTTTCAGCAGTTAATTTTTCTTTAATGATTTCAAAATACAATT
>JBJOFE010000025.1:0-24316 GCA_046048915.1 Bacteroidota bacterium
ATAAGAATAGAATCTGTTATATTTGCAATTCATATTCAGTTTAAATAAATGGAATTTTTTCATTGAATTTAAACGTCAAATCCGTAGTACTACATAAAATGAAATTAGATAGAAAAGAAATTCTTAAAGCGTTAGAAACGATTTCTATTGCTGGAGAAGGAAAAAATATGGTCGAAAGTGGAGCGGTTGCTAATGTAATCACTTTTGGAGATGAGGTAGTGGTTGATTTAGTGTTACATACGCCAGCAATGCACATTAAAAAAAGAGCCGAAGACGATATTAAAAAAACGATTCATGAATTGGTTTCGCCAGAAGCTAAGGTGAAGGTAAATACTAAGGTGGAAGTAGCGGATAAGCCAGAAATTAAAGGCAAAGCCATTCCAGGAATTAAAAATATTATTGCGGTAGCATCTGGAAAAGGAGGCGTTGGAAAATCAACAACTACTGCAAATTTAGCCGTTTCTTTGGCTAGAATGGGGTTTTCGGTAGGTGTTTTAGATGCCGATATTTATGGGCCATCTATGCCTATTATGTTTGACGTAGAAAACGAGAAACCGATTTCTATTGAAGTCGATGGCAAATCCAAAATGAAACCTATTGAGAGTTATGAAATAAAAATTTTATCAATAGGATTTTTCACTTCACCAAGCCAAGCAGTTATTTGGCGTGGGCCAATGGCCGCTAAAGCATTGAACCAAATGATTTTTGATGCCGATTGGGGTGAGCTAGACTTTTTGTTAATTGATTTGCCTCCAGGAACAGGAGATATTCATCTTTCAATTATGCAATCCTTACCTATTACAGGTGCAGTTGTGGTAAGTACACCTCAAGCTGTAGCTTTGGCTGATGCCAAAAAAGGAGTTGCAATGTTCTTATCCGAAGCGATTAACGTACCTGTTTTAGGAATTATAGAAAACATGGCTTACTTCACTCCTGAAGAATTACCAAATAATAAATACTATATTTTTGGACAAGAAGGGGCTAAGAATTTGGCTGCCGATTTGAATGTGCCTTTCTTAGGCGAAGTGCCAATCGTACAATCAATTCGTGAAGCAGGAGATTACGGTCGTCCAGCTGCTATGCAAGAAGGATCTGTGATTGAGTCGGTTTTTCAAGAGATTACTCGTAACGTAGTGCAACAAACGGTGGCTAGAAATGAAAGTTTGCCAGCTACAGAAGCTATTAAAATTACAACCATGGCCGGCTGTTCAGCAGTTAAAAAATAATTTTTGAAGATATGACAACAGAAGAAGTATTGGCTAATGTGCTCAAAGCCTTAGAAGAAATTAGACCGTTTTTGAATTCGGATGGTGGCGATATTTCATTAGTCGAAATTGAAGACGATAAGCATGTTAAAGTTCGTTTGGAAGGCGCTTGCACCAGTTGTAGCGTTAATCAAATGACACTAAAAGCGGGAGTGGAAACTACAATCAAAAAATACGTTCCACAAATAGAAACAGTCGTAAACGTATTATAATTACGTTTGTTTTTTTGAATACAATACACACAACTAGAGAATAAAAAAATGGACGTTTTAATTAAAATTAAAGATAGAGAAGGAGTAGTTCATGAATTGCAAGCGCCAACAGATATGGCAATGAATATCATGGAATTGTGCAAAGCCTACGAACTTCCTGTAGAAGGAACTTGTGGCGGAATGGCCATGTGTGCTTCCTGTCAATGTTATGTTTTAAACGATGTGCCTCTACCAGAAAAAGGTGATGATGAAGAAGCCATGTTGTCAGAGGCATTTTATGTAAAATCAAATAGCCGCTTGGGTTGCCAAATCCCAATCACTGAAGCCTTAGAAGGTTTGGAATTAGAATTAGCTCCAGAAAATTAAAAGTGAAGCCCTGTCAATATGATAGGGCTTTTATTTTTGAACAATTGCACTTGCCTTAGAAGCTATTCTGTCTACAAATAAGGAATAGGCTTTTTCTGACGGATGAAGTCCGTCTGTAGCTACCAAATAGGTTTCTTCTAATCCTAGTCTTGTAATATCGGTGATGTTTATGAAAGTAATGCCATTTGTGTCACAATAACTTTTAGCGAATGCATTATAACGATCGATTTCTGTTGATATTTGCGTTGGATTTATAGATCGTTGACCGAATGGAGTGTAGGCATAATCAGGAATCGAAATAACAATAACACTGTTTTTATCTCCTTTGGCTAATGTGATAGCTGTTTTTACCAATTGTGGAAACTCAGTTTCATAAATACTAAATTCTCGATTTTGGTATTGATTATTCACTCCAATAAGTAAGGTTACTAACTTATAGTCACTTGTAGGTTGCTGTTCTTTAATCGCATTAATTAAATTTGTAGTGGTCCATCCTGTTTGTGCAATGATTTTTAAATCTACCGATAAACTAGTAATTGTGGATTCAAGCTTTTTCTTTAGTTGTTCAGGGAAACGGCATGTTACACAAACACTTTGTCCAATTGTATAGCTATCTCCAAGGGCAATATAAGAAACTTTCTTACTTATGGTTTGAGTCGGAGGTTGAGGTTGAGGCAGTGGAGAAGTTAATGGTGCAGGGCTGGTTTGGGGTATGGAAACAAAAGTTGTGTTTTCGCTAGAGCATTGGTTAAAAAAAAACACTGCAACTATCATAATGAAAAGTCGTAGTGTTATTTTTATATGTCTTGAAAAGTGTGCCATTGACTGTTTTAAGCAGTTTCCATAGTTAAACTCAGTTGTTCTTCTATAGCGTCCCAAAGTCCAATTCGTTTTTCTAATGCTGCTATTGAAATTTGTTCTACTTCACTCCATTTTTTACTATCGTTACCACATAATTCTGTAATCATTCCCATAGCCATAGGTCCATGTTCATCGGCGTCTAACTCAATATGTCTTTCAAAATAATAAATTAATTTCTTCAAATCTGTTTCAGGGAAATTAGCTTGGAAGTTTTTCAAAATAGCAGTAAACATACTTGGTATTAAATCTTCTCTTCCAAAAGTGAATGCTGCGGCAATTTCGTGTGCTTTACCTTCTTCAATTACTCTAAAAGTAAAATCCAAAAAGGCTTTGATATTTGGATGTAAATCACTGGTTTTAATGGCTACAAAAATATTGTTTAGCGAACTTAGATTTGTTAAAAAAGTCTCTATTTCAGTGGTGTTAGCACCGCAATCTTTCATGGCTTCAACATACATCTCAAAGTGACTTTGGCGACGGCCATCTAAAGTCAAATCACTTTCTTCAGCTACGACAATTTCATTAATTAAATAGCGTGTTTGAGTATTGGCTGTTGGAAACCAAGGTGTTGTGGTACAAGTTAATTTGGACTGCAACGCTTTTAATAAGGACATGAAATCCCAAACGGCATAAATATGGTTTTCTAAAAAACAATGCAAATCTTCAATTGTTTGCACTTTCTCATATAAGGAATGCGTAAGTAGGGCTTTTTTTTGATTTGCAATACTCGCATTTACGGTTTCAATATTCATAACATTATTTTTTTGTAAAAATAAAAAAGCTAGAGGGTTTTCAATCGATTATACTATCGATTTTATGAATACTTTAATAACTGTTTGCTTTACTTGAATGCAGGAATGCTTGTGACATCCATTCCAGTAATTAATAGATGGATATCATGCGTTCCTTCATAAGTTATCACCGACTCCAAGTTCATCATATGACGCATGATAGAGTAGTCGCCAGTAATTCCCATTCCGCCTAACATCTGTCTTGCTTCGCGTGCAATATGAATGGCCATATCGACATTATTTCTTTTAGCCATAGAAATTTGAGCTGTTGTAGCTCTTCCTTCATTTTTCAAAACGCCTAATCGCCAAGTTAATAATTGCGCTTTGGTTATTTCGGTAATCATTTCGGCTAATTTTTTTTGTTGTAATTGAGTACCGGCAATGGGTTTGTCAAATTGAATTCGCTCTTTTGCATAACGCAAAGCGGTATCGTAGCAATCCATTGCTGCTCCAATCGCTCCCCAGGCAATTCCATATCGAGCCGAATCCAAACAACCTAACGGAGCACTTAATCCAGAATGGTTGGGTAAGAGATTTTCTTTAGGGACTTTGACATTGTCAAAAATCAATTCGCCAGTAGCTGATGCACGAAGCGACCATTTATTATGTGTCTCAGGAGTAGTAAAACCTTCTATGCCGCGTTCTACAATTAATCCGTGAATACGTCCTTCTTCGTTTTTAGCCCATACAATAGCTATGTCAGCAAAAGGCGCATTGGAAATCCACATTTTGGCACCATTCAAAAGAAAATGATCTCCTTTGTCTTTGAAATGAGTGGTCATTCCTCCAGGATTAGAACCATGATCTGGTTCAGTTAAACCGAAACATCCCATTAATTCTCCGGTTGCCAGTTTAGGCAGGTATTTTTTTCGTTGATCTTCGTTTCCGTATTTCCAAATGGGGTACATTACCAAAGAGGATTGTACAGATGAGGTAGAACGTATGCCTGAATCTCCACGTTCTATTTCTTGCATGAGCAACCCATACGAAATTTGATCAAGACCTGCTCCTCCATATTCTTCTGGTATGTAGGGTCCAAAACCACCAATCTCCCCAAGTCCTTTGATGAGTTGTTTAGGAAATTCAGCGCGCTGTGCAAAATCTTCAATTATGGGAGAAACTTCTCGTTTGACCCATGCTCTAGCCGATTCGCGCACTAATTTGTGTTCTTCGGTTAGTAAATCGTCAAGGTTGTAATAATCAGGAGCTTGAAATAAATCTGGTTTCATCGGAATTCATTTGGTACTAGCAAATGTACACAAACTAATAAAACAAAATAAAAAACGAAGCGGTTGTATTGTTTACATTTTACATCTTCAAGTAAAATTCTTTTGTTAAAGTGATGTATTCGGGAGTGTATTCGTGACGACTGATTTCAATAATGAGTTCGTCCAGTAAAGGAGTATCGATTTTGTTTCGGCTTAAAGCCAAAAGGCTACGCTTTATTTCTGTAGTAGGTGTTCCTTTTACACGGGTAATTTGCATTGGATACAATTCAAATTCATTGGCTATGGCCAAAAATCGATCTTCTTCTTTGAAAGGAATGATCGCTGCAAATATTCCGTTTTCAGACAGTAACAAATCAGCAGCTTCAATCAAATCTTCAAACGGCAGTGCGTCTTGAAAACGAGCCAAATCACGTTGTTCGTCATTGGTTTTGTAATCTTCGGCATAAAACGGCGGATTAGAAACAATTAGATCGTATTCGTCTTCGGGTTCTTCCATAAATTCATCTAAGCCAGCATGAAAACAAAATAAGCGATCGTTCCATGGGGAGTTTTCAAAATTATCTGTCGCTTGTTCGTAGGCTTTTTCGTCAATTTCCAATGCGTCTATTTGTACTGCATTAGATCGTTGTGCAAGCATCAAAGCAATAATGCCTGTTCCGGTGCCAATGTCTAAAATGCTAAAGGGGTCATGTTTGATAGGAGCCCAAGCACCCAATAATACTCCATCAGTGCCAATTTTCATAGCGCATTGATCTTGCTGAACAGTAAATTGTTTGAATTGGAATTTGGACATTGTGTTTTTAGATTTTTGATTTTCGAATAACCGAATAAACAAATAACCAATTCATCTTTTACAGATACATCTCAATCAATCCTTCAGGTAAATTCATCACTACTTTTTTGTTGTCGCGATCAATTGTTACCAAGAAGTGGTCAATCATTGGTATTAGAATTTCAACTCCGCCATGAAGCACTTCAAAAAGAGGTTGTGCGGTGGAATCATTGATGGATTGAATAGTGCCAACTACACCAAGACGTTGGTCTTCGACTTCAAATCCAATCACTTCGTGGAAATAAAATTTATTACCACTTAATTTGGGTAGCATACTTAAAGGGAGATAAAGATCATTCCCTAAAATAGCTTCAGCCTCTTCTTCGGTAGCAACATCTTCAAAACGAATTCTAAGAAAGTCGTTTTTATGGATAGAAGAGGTTTCAATAAAAAAAGGAACCAAGTGTTTGTTGCATTCAACAAACACTGATTCCAGATTTTCGTATAACTCGGGTTCGTCTGTGTCTAAATAAGCTAAGACTTCACCCTTGAAACTAAATTTTTTAGCGATTTTACCTAAATAGAAACAATCTTCTTTACGCATTGTCGCTTAGAGAATTTATGCTTCAGTTGTTTCGTTATTTTCTTCAGCAGCAGGAGCCTCTTCAGCAGGAGTTTCAACAACTTCTTCAGCAACAGCCTCAACAGCTACTTCTTCAGCAGCAGCTTCAACAGCTACTTCTTCTTCAGCAACAACTTCTTCTTCAACAGCAGGAGTTGCAGCAGCAATAGCATCCGCTTCAGCTTGAGCCGCTGCAGCTAAACGTTTTGCATTTACTTCTTTTTCTGCTTTCAAAGCTTTAGCTTTAGCATCCGCTTGCGCTTTTGATAAACCATCTTTTTTAGCATCCACTTTACCAGCTTTTGCTTCTAACCAAGCAGCTAATTTAGCATCAGCTTGTTCTTGAGTTAAAGCTCCTTTACGAATACCTCCATCAAGGTGGTGTTTCAATAAAGCACCTTTGTAAGAAAGAATTGCTTTTGCAGTATCTGTTGGTTGTGCACCATTGTGCAACCATTTTACAGCGCTATCTAAATTTAATTCGATAGTTGCAGGGTTAGTGTTTGGATTGTAAGTACCGATTTTCTCTAAGTATTTACCATCTCTTTTTGAGCGAGCATCAGCTGCTACTACCCAGTAAAACGGTTTTTGTTTTTTACCGTGTCTTTGTAATCTAATTTTTACTGACATAATCTTATGATTAAATTTTGAGGTACTCGACCTCGATTAATTAAGGGTGCAAAGATACATTTTTTATTTAAAAATGCTAATTCGAATTGTATTTTAATAATAAAAATTATTTTAATGTTTTTAGACCTAATTCATTGACCTTAAGCGGTTTTTTAGATTAATATATCATAAATAAGTGCAATCATAGTAGATTAGGATTAATTAAGACTACATTTGTCCCTTAATTAAACAAGTTTATATGAACATTTTTGTGGGAAGTCTTCCATTCAGTATTGAGGAAGCAGATTTAAGAGAGTCTTTCGAGGCTTACGGAGCAGTAGATTCAGTTAAAATTATTACTGACAAATTTACTGGTAGAAGTAAAGGTTTTGGTTTTGTTGAAATGCCAAGCGACGAGGAAGCTCAAAAAGCAATTGACGAATTGAATGGTGCAACTGTTCAAGGACGTTCAATCGTAGTAAACAAATCTGAGCCTAAACCAGAAGGCGAAAGAAGAAGTTTTAACAACAACCGTGGTGGAGATTCACGCGGAGGTTACGGAAACAACCGTGGCGGTGGAGACCGTGGAGGTAGAGGAGGATATTAATATTTTTTCTTTATATATAAAAAGGTGTCAATGAAAATTGACACCTTTTTTATTTTTAATCAGTTTGTGAATTACAAATTAGCCACTAACCAATCGCCTACTTCACTTGTTTTGTAGGCCTTTGATCCTTTTGGCGCTAGATCTTCTGTCACAATTCCTTGTTCTAATGATTTGTTAACTACGTTTCTGATGGCTTCTGCTTCTTCTTTCAATCCGAATGCATCTTCAAACATCATGGCTGCTGATAAAATAGTAGCCAATGGATTAGCTATATTCAATCCAGTAGCTTGTGGATACGATCCGTGAATAGGTTCGTACAATGAAGTGTGTTCTCCTACAGAAGCCGATGGCATTAATCCCATAGATCCTGAAATTACAGAAGCTTCATCTGTTAAGATGTCCCCAAACAAGTTTTCAGTAATTAAGACATCATATGAATTTGGCCATTGTACTAATCGCATCGCCACCGCATCTACAAATTCATACGCCACTTCCACTTCTGGATAGTCTTTTTCCATTGCTTGCACTGTTTCTCTCCACAAACGAGAGGTTTCTAAAACGTTGGCTTTGTCCACACAACATAATTTTTTAGAACGCGTCATGGCCAATTCAAACCCTTTTTTAGCCAAACGTTGTACTTCAGCTCTGGTGTATACGCAGTTGTCAAAAGCGGTATCACCGTTGTCTTTTCTTCCTTTTTCACCAAAGTAAATACCGCCAGTTAATTCTCGTAAGAAAACCAAATCAGTACCTTCAATACGCTCTCTTTTTAAAGGAGAATTGTCGATTAAAGAAGGAAAAGTAAATGTTGGACGTACATTAGCAAATAATCCTAATTTTTTACGCATCAATAACAAACCTTGTTCAGGACGTACTTTTGCCGAGGGATCATTATCGTATTTTGGGTGACCAATAGCGCCAAATAAAACCGCATCGGCTTTCATACAGATGTCGTGTGTTTCATCTGGATAAGGAACGCCAACAGCATCGATAGCGCAAGCACCAGTTAAAGCTGGTGTCCAGTTGATTTCGTGATTGAATTTTTTTGCAATAGCATCCGAAACTTTTACAGCTTCATTAATTACTTCTGGTCCTATTCCGTCACCGGCTAAAAGTGCAATATTGAATTTCATTAGGTATTATTTTTCGTGTTATATATTATATTTCGTTCTATCTATTTTAGATGCTTACTACATTCAGCATTTTTTGAGTGGCAACAATTGCCGCTACAGTTTGATCGGAGTCCAATCCGCGGGTTTTGAATTCTTTGCCGTTGTTGGTCCAAGTGATAATAGTTTCGCACAGCGCATCCGAACTACTTCCAGGAGGGATTCGCACAGCGTAATCTATTAATTTTGGCAAACTCATTTTTTTACTTTTATAAATTTTAGCTAATGCATTCATAAAAGCATCAAACTGACCGTCGCCTTGTGCATTTTCTTCAATTATCTCACCGTCAATTTTCAGACAAAGTGTAGTCGAAGGGCGCATACCTTTGGCGTGAACCAAAACGTAAGATGCCACAGTGATGCGTTCTTCGTATGTTTGGCTATCCAAAACATCAGAGATGATATAAGGTAAATCTTCTTTTGTAACGGTTTCTTTTTTGTCACCCAATTCGATAATTCGTTGGGTAACCAATTTTAAATCTTCTTGGTTCAGCTGTAATCCTAATTCTTGAAGATTCTTTTCAATATTGGCTTTTCCGGAAGTTTTTCCTAAAGCATATTTTCGTTTTCTTCCAAAACGTTCTGGAAGTAAATCATTGAAATACAAGTTGTTTTTGTTATCTCCGTCAGCGTGAATTCCTGCAGTTTGCGTGAATACGTTATCACCTACAATCGGTTTGTTAGCTGGAATTCGATAACCTGTAAAAGTCTCAACTAATTTACTCACCGAGTATAATGATGATTCTTTTACGTTGATGCTTACCTCAGGAATGAAATCATTAATTACAGCAACAGTACTTTCAAGTGGTGCATTTCCGGCTCGCTCTCCCATACCATTTACAGTAACGTGCAAACCGTGAATACCTGCTTTTACAGCTTCAATAGCATTAGCAACACTTAAATCGTAATCGTTATGAGCGTGAAAATCAAAATGAGTATTGGGATATTTAGCCGTAATTTTTGATATAAATTCAAATGTCTCTGACGGAATCAATACACCCAAAGTATCCGGTAATAAAATTCTTTTGACTGGTTGTTGTGTCAAAAAATCCAAATATTGAAAAACATAATCAGGAGAATTGCGCATCCCGTTGCTCCAATCTTCTAAATAGACGTTGGTTTCAATGTTATTTGCTTTTGCCAAAGCAATGGCTTGTGCAATTTCAGTAAAATGTTGATCTGGTGTTTTCTTTAATTGATGGGTTAAATGGTTGAGCGAACCTTTGGTCAATAAATTTTGAACTTTGGCTCCTGCTTTTTTCATCCATTCTATTGAAACGCCGCCGTCTACAAAAGAGAGTACTTCAATTTTATCAGTATATCCTTTGGTTGAAGCCCATTCCATAATGCCTTTAACTCCTTGAAATTCTCCTTCACTCACGCGTGCTGAAGCAATTTCGATGCGATCAATATGCAATTCTTCAAGCAACAATTGTGCAATGGTTAATTTTTCTGCAGCAGAAAAGGATACTCCCGATGTTTGTTCTCCATCGCGAAGTGTCGTGTCCATTATTTCAATTTTTCTTTTTCCCATTATAAATCGAATTCTTAAAGCACTTTGATTTCTCAATTTAGATATCAAATAGGTCTTTTTGTATAAAACGGTAAAAGCAGTTACTTAGTCAAATACTAATTTTGACCTCATGTAACTGCATTTGTTTTGTGTGTTTTTAGTAAGGCAATTGGTTGGCAAAACCAACAATTTCTTCTTTCATACTTTGTAAGTAATCAATATCATCAAAACCATTGATCATATTGTTCTTTTTGTATCCATTGATAGCAAAAGATTCGCTTTGACCAGTAGCCAATAATGTAATTGTTTGTGCTGGTAAATTGATTTCCAATTCAGTATTTGGATCTGATTCAATAGCATTGAAAATAGTATCAGCAAATTCTGGACTTACTTGAACAGGGAGTACGCCGATGTTCAAACAATTTCCTTTGAAAATATCAGCAAAGAAACTAGAAACTACTGCTCTAAAACCATAATCATATACAGCCCAAGCAGCGTGCTCTCTAGAAGAACCTGAACCAAAGTTCTTTCCTCCAACAAGAATTTTACCACTATAAGTTGGATTGTTTAGAACAAAATCTGCTTTTGGAGTATCGTCTCCATTGTATCTCCAGTCTCTGAAAAGATTGTCACCAAAACCTTCACGCTTCGTTGCTTTCAAGAAACGCGCTGGAATAATTTGATCAGTATCTACGTTTTCTATAGGTAGTGGCACCGCACTACTTCTAAGAACATTAAATTTATCGTATGCCATTTTTACTAATTTATCGCAAGGACGCTATGTCGCATTGCATTATTTTTTTATGTAATCTATTATTCTTAAAATAACTCTCTTGGATCAGTCAATTTACCTGTAACTGCAGCTGCAGCAGCCATAATTGGACTTGCCAATAAAGTTCTTGAACCAGGACCTTGACGACCTTCAAAGTTTCTATTTGAGGTACTTACTGCGTATTTCCCAGCTGGCACTTTGTCATCATTCATTGCCAAACAGGCTGAACAACCTGGCTGACGCAAAACAAATCCTGCTTCGGTAAGAATGTCTAATAATCCTTCTTCTTTAATTTGTGCTTCCACAACATGAGAACCGGGGACTAACCAAGCCGTAACGTTGTCCGCTTTTTTTCTTCCTTTTACAATTTCTGTAAAGGCTCTAAAATCTTCAATACGACCATTAGTACAACTTCCTAAGAAAACATAGTCGATTGGTTTTCCAATCATGACATCATTTTCTTCGAAGCCCATATACGCTAATGATTTTTTATAAGTTTCCTCGCCACCTTCTACTTGGTTGGCATTTGGAATATTTTTAGAGATCCCAATTCCCATTCCAGGATTAGTACCATAGGTAATCATTGGTTCAATATCCGAAGCTTTGATGTTTAATTCAGTATCAAAAATCGCATCCGCATCTGTTTTTAAAGTTTTCCAATAGGCTACCGCTTTGTCCCAAGCTTCGCCTTTTGGAGCGTGTAATCTTCCTTCTAAGAAATCAAAAGTAGTTTGGTCTGGAGCAATCATACCGCCTCGAGCACCCATTTCGATACTTAAGTTACATACAGTCATACGGCCTTCCATGGTCATGTTTTCAAAAACATCACCTGCATATTCTACAAAATATCCTGTACCTCCAGAAGTAGTCAATTGGGCAATAATATAAAGTGCTACGTCTTTTGGACCTACTCCTTTATTTAATTGACCATTCACGTTGATACGCATTTTTTTAGGTTTTGGCTGCATAATACATTGAGTAGACAAAACCATTTCAACTTCAGAAGTTCCGATACCAAAAGCAATAGCGCCAAAAGCCCCATGAGTAGAAGTATGTGAATCTCCACAAACAATAGTTGCGCCTGGTAAGGTGATTCCGTTTTCAGGACCAACCACGTGTACAATTCCATTTTTTTGGTGACCTAATCCCCAGTGAGAAATACCATATTCATTTGCATTGTCTTCTAAAGCTTTCAATTGATTTGCAGATAAAGGATCTGCAACTGGTAGGTGTTGATTTATTGTTGGTGTATTGTGATCGGCTGTAGCAAATGTTCTCTCTGGGTATAAAACCGAGATACCTCTTGTTTTTAAACCTAAAAAAGCAACTGGACTCGTAACCTCATGAATGAAATGACGATCAATAAAAAAAACGTCTGGTCCATCTTCAATTTTACGCACTACGTGCGAATCCCATACTTTGTCAAATAATGTCTTACTCATTGTAACTATTTTTTTAATGTATTTCTCTAAATTAACAATCGGTCTAGTGAACGCAATTGTACAATTGATGCAAATTTAAAAAAAGAAATAAAGTGACTTTGATACTAAATGCACTATATACGATACCCAAATTGTCTTTAAGTGAGATAATGGTATTATAAAAGTGAGGCTTTTGAATATTTTACAACAATTTAGTAGCAGAAGCTATTTTCAAACTTCTTAGAACTGTGTTTTTCTTCTTATTTTAAAATTTGCAAATTTAGGCTTGTTTTGGCCTAAATTGATCGGTTTTTGACTAAAAAATGTAACAAATGGAGAAAAAATAGTCATAATTTAGAAAATTTTTGAAAATTTGATTTTCGATTTTCTGACTCTTTTTCGCCTTTTTGGGTTCTGATTTTGAAAAATGAAGCAGACGGTTTAGCAACTTTTTTTTAAGTTGATTTTACGACATCCAAAAAAACAAAACACTATTTTTTTGTTAATAACTTACCTATTTTTTTAGCCTAAAAAAAACTAAATTTGAAACTCATTTTTTTTGAGTTTTTCTAATTTTAAAATGTTTACATCCAGTTAAATGAACAACCAAAATCAAATTGATTTTAGTTCCCGAACATAAGTGTCGGGCTGGGATGAAGATTTATGTACTTAATATTCGATACCGAAACCACAGGTTTACCAAAACGTTGGGATGCTCCCATCACCGATACTAACAACTGGCCACGTTGTATTCAAATAGCTTGGCAGTTGCACGATGAGACGGGAAAACTCATCGAGCATCAAGATTATTTGGTTAAACCAGAGGGATTTAACATTCCCTATGATGCGGAACGAATTCACGGTATTTCAACAGAATTAGCCGAAGCTGAAGGAATTTCCTTGGCGGAAGTGTTAGAAAAATTCAACATTGCTTTGGCGAAAGCCAAATTTATTGTTGGACAAAATTTAGGGTTTGATGTCAATATTATGGGATGCGAATTCCACCGAGTGGGAGTAGAATCTCCAATGGCATCGATGCCTGTTTTAGATACTTGTACCGAAGTAACAGCTTCACTTTTGCAATTACCCGGAGGACGAGGAGGTAAGTACAAATTACCTACTTTGACCGAATTACACAGCTATCTTTTTAACCAACCGTTTGCAGAAGCGCACAACGCCACTGCCGATGTTGAGGCAACCACGCGCTGTTTTTTAGAATTAATTCGCCGTGACGTTTTTACAAAGGAAGAATTAGATGTTCCAGCTTCTTATTTTGAAGATTTTAAAAATAGAAACCCAAGAGCAATTGAATTAATTGGTCTCAAACATATTAATTTAAAAGAAGCTTCAGATCGAATTCGCCTACAATTTGGTGAGAAAAAATCGGAAACGGTTTCAAAAGCAACTCTTACAGAGAATAAAAAAGTGCTAGTTGATACTGATTTTGTACATCTTCATAACCATACACAATTCTCGGTTTTACAATCTACTATTAGCATTGCAGCCTTAGTTAAAGCGGCAGCGCAACAAAAAATGCCCGCCGTAGCAATGACAGATCATGCCAATTTAATGGGAGCGTTTCATTTTGTTAGGGATATTTTGGCTCATAATAAATCGGTTGCCGCCAAGAATAAGATAGCTGTCGAGAACGGAGAAGAGCCTACTGAAGTCCCAATGAAACCAATTGTAGGTTGTGAGTTTTTTGTGTGCGACAATCACAAAGATAAGTCTCGCAAAGACAATGGATACCAAATTGTATTGTTGGCAAAGACCAAAAAAGGCTATCATAATTTGGCTAAAATGTCTTCTATTGCTTATACCGAAGGGTTTTATTATGTACCCAGAATTGATAAAAAAGTAATACAAGAATACAAAGAAGATATTATTGTTTTGTCTGGAAATCTCTACGGAGAAATTCCGAACAAAGTACTAAATTTAGGCGAAAACCAAGCAGAAGAAGCGTTGCTTTGGTGGAAAAACGAATTCAAAGACGATTTTTATATTGAGGTCATGCGCCATAATCAAGAAGATGAAAATCGTGTGAATTCGGACTTGATTTCTTTAGCTAGAAAGCATGAAGTCAAGCTCATTGCTACTAATAATACCTTTTATATCGATAAAGAAAATGCCAATGCTCATGACATTTTATTGTGTGTGCGCGATGGCGAAAAGCAAACTACACCAATAGGTCGAGGTCGCGGGTATCGTTATGGTTTGCCAAATCAGGAATATTATTTCAAGTCGGGTGAGGAAATGAAACAACTCTTCAACGATTTGCCGGAAGCAATTTCGAATATTACTGAAATTGTAGATAAAATTGAAATTTACGATTTAGCAAGAGATGTTCTATTGCCTAAGTTTGAAATTCCAAACGAGTTTTTGGTTGCTGAGGATGAGATCGATGGAGGCAAACGAGGAGAAAATAAGTATTTGCGTTACCTTACTTTCGAAGGAGCAAAGAAAAGATATGCTGAGATTACCCCCGAAATTCAAGAGCGTTTGGATTTTGAGTTGATGACAATTGAGAATTCGGGTTATCCTGGTTACTTTTTGATTGTACAAGATTTTATTGCCGAAGCAAGAAATATGGGTGTATCTGTTGGCCCTGGTAGAGGTTCTGCAGCGGGTTCAGTGGTGGCCTATTGTTTGAAAATCACCAATATTGATCCATTAAAATACAATTTGCTTTTTGAGCGTTTCTTGAATCCGGATCGTGTGTCTTTACCCGATATAGATATTGATTTTGATGATGAAGGGCGAAGCAGTGTTATGGATTATGTGATTCGAAAATACGGATCCAAACAAGTTGCGCAAATTATTACCTATGGTAAAATGGCAACGAAATCAGCTATTCGTGATACGGCGCGTGTTTTGGATTTACCCTTATTTGAAGCAGATAAAATAGCAAAGTTGATTCCGGGAATGATGCCGTCGAAATGGAATTTGGCTCGTTTTTTAAACGAAGACGACGCTTTAATTAAGAAAACAGTTCGCCCAGAAGAATACGATAAAATTAAAGAATTAATTGCCTTAGCTAGCGGAGCTGATTTAGGAGGCGAAACGATTCAACAAGCTAAAGTTTTAGAGGGAAATCTTCGAAACACAGGAATTCACGCCTGCGGTGTGATTATTACACCAGATGACATTACCAATTTTGTACCGGTTGCGACTGCTAAAGATTCGGATTTGTACGTGACCCAATTTGACAACTCAGTGGTAGAAAGTGCCGGTTTGTTAAAGATGGACTTCTTGGGATTAAAAACCCTGACCTTAATTAAAGATACGGTTAAATTAGTGAAATACAGATCTGGAATCGATTTGAATCCAGATGAATTTCCTATTGATGACCAAAAGACATATGAGCTTTTTCAACGTGGCGAAACAGTAGGGATTTTCCAGTACGAAAGTCCTGGAATGCAGAAATACATGAAGGAATTAAAACCTACGGTTTTTCCTGATTTGATTGCCATGAATGCGCTGTATCGCCCAGGTCCGATTGCCTATATTCCAAGTTTTATTAAACGTAAGAATGGCGAAGAACCGATTGTATATGACTTGGATGATTGCGAAGAGTTATTGAAAGACACCTACGGAATTACCGTTTACCAAGAGCAGGTAATGCTTTTGTCTCAAAAATTAGCTGACTTTTCTAAAGGGGATGCCGATGTTTTGCGTAAAGCAATGGGGAAAAAGATGATTGATGTCTTGGCTAAAATGGAGCCCAAATTCATTGAGCAAGCTATGGCAAAAGGTCACGCCAAAGACAAATTAGAGAAAATTTGGAACGACTGGAAAGCCTTTGCCGAATATGCGTTTAACAAATCGCACTCTACTTGTTATGCTTGGATTGCCTATCAAACTGCCTATTTAAAAGCGAATTATCCTGCCGAATACATGGCGGCGGTACTTTCTAATAATATGAGTGATATCAAACAAGTGTCATTTTTTATGGAAGAATGTAAGCGAATGGGCTTGCAGGTTTTAGGTCCAGACGTCAACGAGTCGTTTTATAAGTTTACAGTAAATGATGATTATGCCGTTCGTTTTGGAATGGGAGCGATTAAAGGAGTAGGTTCCGGAGCTGTTGCCACTATTGTAGAGAATCGAAAAGACGGGAAATACAAATCGATTTTTGATTTGACGAAACGTATAGATTTACGTGCGGCCAATAAAAAAGCCTTGGAAAATTTAGCTTTAGCCGGAGGGTTTGATTCGTTTGAGGGTACAACTCGAGCACAATATTTCCACGATGATGGCGATGGTATTACTTTTTATGAAAAAGCGATGCGTTATGGGGCCAAGTTTCAAGAAAACGAAAATTCATCGCAAGTGAGTTTGTTTGGAGAAAGTAGCGATGTGCAAATTGCTGAGCCAATAGTACCGCCTTGTGAGGACTGGAGTACCATGGAAAAATTAGCCAAAGAGAAAGAGGTGGTTGGAATTTATATTTCTGGGCATCCTTTGGATGATTTTAAATTCGAAATGAAATACTTCTGCAATGCTAAATTAGAGGCGCTCAAACATCTAGAACATTACGTAGGGAAAACACTTTCTTTTGGAGGAATAATTAATAACGTACAACATAGAGTAGCTAAAAATGGCAAAGGTTGGGCTTCCTTTTTTCTAGAAGGATACGATGAAAGTTATGAGTTCAGAATTTTTGGAGAAGAGTATCTTAAATTTCGCCACTTTTTGATTCAAAACAATTTCACTTATATGCGTGTATTGGTTAAAGAAGGATGGGCAGACAAGGAAACAGGTAAAAAAGGAGAACCTCGATTACAGTTTACACTGGTCCAATATTTACAAGATGTATTGCCTTCTTTTGCAAAAAAATTAGTATTGTTATTGAATATAAATGATATTCAAGCTGATTTTATTCAGCAATTGAACCAACTTTTCCAGGAAAATAAAGGAGACAATACGGTTGCTTTTGAAATAATGGAATTGGAAAAAATCACTAAAATTGTTGAAACCATTCCTGAAATTACGGAAACAGAGGAAGAACTATTTTTAGAAGAATCGGATCCAGAAGATGTAGATGTTCCTTTGATGGAAACCCAAAAAATTAGTTCCACTACCGAAGTAGAAGAAATCAATGTAGTTACTAAATTGAGTATGCCAAGTCGAAAATTAAAAGTAAAAATATCGAATGAATTATTGTTGGAATTAGAAAAAAGGCAGATCAACTTCAAGTTGAATTAATTTCAGCATAATAAAAGGCAATACTTACATAATCAAAACTAATTTATACAGTGATGTAAATACGGTTTTTAATTTATAAATTTGCATCACAATAATAAACAAACAAAATAAAGATATTATGGCATTAGCAATAACAGATGCTACTTTTGACGAAGTAGTTTTGAAATCAGACAAACCAGTATTAGTAGATTTTTGGGCAGCTTGGTGTGGTCCATGTAGAATGGTTGGGCCAATCGTTGATGAATTAAGCAATGAATATGAAGGGAAAGTAGTTGTTGGAAAAGTAGATGTAGATGCCAATCAAGAATTTGCCGCAAAATATGGTGTTAGAAATATTCCAACAGTATTGATTTTCAAAAACGGAGAAGTTGTTGGAAAACAAGTTGGAGTAGCTCCAAAACAAACCTATGCAGATAGTCTAGACGCATTATTGTAATCAATTGATTGCATTCAAATACAAATAAAGGATTGGCGAAAGTCAATCCTTTTTTGGTTCTACTAGTTCGCAATCGCATTTTTAATTTTGCTTAATTTACTTTATAATGCATGTTTATTAAGAAAAAGTTTTCAACCTTATTAGTAATCCACTAAGCCATGTATAAGTGCTTTTATTTGTTAGATGTGGTTCAAGATGAATAGGAAATATCTTGAGCTAACTTCTAGCAAAAATAGAATTCAATATATATCAGTTGCAGTTGGTGAAAATTTGCAAAAAATCCCAGTGACCTATTTGGTTGAAAAACAAAACCTTGGTCGATTACTATGCGGATTATTTAATTTTTTTTATAAAAATACTTGCGTAAACGGAAATCTGTTGTATATTTGCAACCGCAATTAAGCAGAGGTTTGGTAGTTCAGTTGGTTAGAATACATGCCTGTCACGCATGGGGTCGCGGGTTCGAGTCCCGTCCAGACCGCTAAATTGGGGAAAGCACTTCGTAATGAAGTGCTTTTTTGCCCAAAAACAGTATCTAAGGCTAGTTGTGTTGTTTGGTCGGCCTTGTAAGCTGACCGGGTTTAGTAGTTAGACCAATGAAAAGCTTTCCAGAAATTCTGATTTTCAGAACTAAGGATAGCTTTTTTGATTTACAAAGGTACTAAATCGTTATAGTAGTGTTTCTTATCTCATTAGAAACTACTAAATCCCTCCAATTTTGTCTACTTTTTTTCTATTTCCTTTCTTCCGGTAAGATTTGTTGCTTTATCGCGCTTCTCAAATAAAAATAATTGTATTTTTATCCCATATTAGTTCCATTCAAATACAAAAAATTGAAGTATTATTTTCTTTTCGTAGTTTTTCTATTGTTGAATTCTTGTCAGTATTTTGGAAAGCAAGTGCCTTCTGAACAGGAATTGTTGGCAAAAGAATTAAATGAAATCAACTGGAAAGAAGTCGATGAATTTCCTTCCCTTGCAGATTGTGAAAAAATAGAGGATAAGAACCAACGCTCTCAATGTTTTTTTGAAATATTAACTCAGTTAATTCAAGAAAAATTAAGTGTTGATACTTTATCGGTTTTGTATCCAGAGCTAGACACTATTGAAGTTAAAGTGACTGTATTTCCCAATTCAACCATGCAATTTGAGCCTCAATTCCCTAAAGATTCAGTGGCATATGATACGATTAAAATAGACAGTATTTTAAAGGCTCGCTTGGTCAATTTTCCAAAAGTAAATCCAGCAATCAAACGAGGTATTCCTGTTAAAACACAATTTGTGCTTCCTGTTATCCTTAAAGTAGAGTAGTAAATACTCATAAACAAACCGCAATTGGCAAACGAACGCATCATATTAGGAATTGACCCAGGAACCACCATTATGGGTTTTGGATTGATTAAAGTAGTCAATAAAAAAATGGAATTTTTGCAATTGAATGAACTGCAATTGTCCAAATACGACAATCATTACCAAAAATTAAAAATCATTTTTGAGCGTACGATTGAGTTGATTGAAACCCATAATCCAGACGAAATAGCGATTGAAGCTCCATTTTTTGGAAAGAACGTACAATCGATGTTGAAATTAGGAAGGGCACAAGGAGTCGCTATGGCTGCGGGGCTTTCTCGTGGAATACCTATTACAGAATACGAACCTAAAAAAATTAAAATGGCTATTACCGGAAATGGGAATGCCAGTAAAGAGCAAGTAGCCAAAATGCTCCAACAATTATTGGGGCTTAAAACCTTGCCAAAAAACTTAGATTCAACTGATGGATTAGCTGCGGCTGTTTGTCACTTCTTTAATTCGGGCCGAGTAGAAATTGGGAAAAGCTATTCGGGTTGGGATGCTTTTGTGAAGCAAAACGAAGAACGAATTCGATAATTTGTAAATGTATCAAGGAGGAAATTAATTTCTTGTTTTGGATACATTTTTAAATTTTTGAATTAAATAATTTTCAAATTAAAATGTCAGGAATCTACATCCACATACCTTTTTGCAAGCAGGCTTGTCATTACTGCGATTTTCATTTTTCGACTTCGATGAAAAAGAAAGAGGAAATGGTTTTGGCTTTAGCCAAAGAATTGCAAATGCGAAAAAATGAGTTGCAACAAGAAACTGAATTCTCGACAATTGAAACCATTTATTTTGGAGGAGGAACACCATCCGTATTGAATGTAGTGGATGTGCAATTATTGATTGATACAGTTCGCCAAAATTATCCGGTGTCTCAAAATCCTGAAATTACTTTAGAAGCCAATCCGGATGATTTGTCAGAAGAAAATTTGAAAGCATTTGCTTCAATCGGGATTAACCGACTCTCAATTGGAATTCAATCGTTCTTTGAAGAAGATTTAAAGCTGATGCATCGTGCTCATGATGCGACGCAATCCAAAATATGTCTTGAATTAGCTACCAAGTATTTTGATAATATTTCTTTGGATTTAATTTATGGAATTCCTGGAATGACAAATGAAAGATGGCAACAAAATATTGAAACGGCACTGTCTTTTGGAATACCACACATTTCCAGTTATGCCTTGACGGTAGAACCCAAAACTACGTTAAACAAACTGATTCAAACAGGTAAAGTTGCCGCACCCAAGGATGAGGTCGCTCAAGAGCATTTCATGATTTTGGTTGAAACACTTGAAGCCAACGAATTTCTGCATTATGAGTTGTCCAATTTTGGCAAAGAAAATTATTTTTCTCGAAACAATTCGGCTTATTGGTTGGGTAAAAAATATCTTGGAATTGGTCCTTCAGCCCACAGTTACAATGGCGTTTCTAGGAGTTGGAATATTTCAAACAATTCGTTGTATTTGAAAGCAATTCAGAATAACGAATTACCATACGAAGCTGAAATATTAACTCCAGAAGATCGCTATAATGAATACATCATGACGGGATTACGAACAATTTGGGGTGTTTCTTTAGTTCGAATTGAGCAAGAATTTGGCACAGATTATTTGAATTATTTGAAACAACAATCACAAAAATTCATCTCTGATGGTTTGCTTATTATTAATGATGGTATTTTGAAACCAACACTGAAAGGGAAATTTCTCACGGATGGAATAGCAAGTGATTTGTTTTACTTAAATTTGGAATAGCCAAACCGCACGGTTAAATAATTATGAAAGTAACACTAAAAAATTTTGAAATCGACTTATCAAAACCCATTGATATTTCCATTCCAATAACGAATGACGAGCACAATCCGATTGCTTGGTACCAAAACGCACCGGAAATCAAACCTGTTGTTATGGGAGATTGGATTGGCAAAGTTTCTGAAGGACAATCGTCCACTAATTTCAACAATCTATTTTTTAATCCGCACGCGCATGGAACGCACACAGAGTGCCTGGGTCACATTACTAAAGATTTCTATAGTATTAATCAGTGCCTCAGTCAATTCTTCTTTTGGGCCACCTTAATTTCGATTCAGCCCGAAAATGTAGGAGAGGACAGAGTGATTTCAAAAGCGCAGATTGAAAAGGCATTGAAATCGTTTCAACATTTAGAATTTACGACAGAAGCTATAGTAATTCGCACTTTGCCGAATGAGACTTCTAAAAAATCATTCAAGTATTCCGATACTAATCCGCCCTATTTGTCTGAAGAAGCTGCTTTGTTTCTTCGTGAAAGCGGGATCCAACATTTGTTGATTGATTTACCTAGTGTCGATAAAGAAAAAGATGAGGGAAAATTAGCAGCACACAAAGCCTTTTGGAATGTAAAGGATGTGAACCATTTGAATGAAGATGCCAGATTGAATTGCACCATTACCGAAATGATTTTTGTTCCCAATGAAGTTGCTGACGGAAATTATTTGCTCAATTTACAAATCGCATCGTTTGAAAATGATGCGAGTCCGAGTAAGCCCATTTTGTACTCAATCCAATCAAGAGTAAAAAACTTCAATAAATAAATAAAAAAAGCGGTTTCATTTGAAACCGTTTTTTTTATTTTCTTGTTTTTAAGATCGAATAACCGAGCATTCCCCATGCAAGTATCAGCAATAATCCGCCTATTGGCGTTATGAATCCGATCGGTTTAAAATTGAACCCTGTTATTCCTGTCGTGGACAATAAATAAATTGATCCTGAAAAGAAAAGAGTTCCTGATAGGATTAGTGTAAAGATTGTTTTTTTAGTTTTCTCTAGAATATCATTTTGAATAGCTAAAAAGAACAAAAAGAATGCTTGGTACATTTGGTAGCGCACCCCAGTTTCAAAACTAATTAATTGTTCTGGAGTGAGTGCTTTTTTTAAAGCATGAGCTCCAAAAGCGCCTAAAATAATGGCGATCATTCCTAAAAAGGCAGCTGTTGCAGTTATTTTTTTATTCATAACGGATTGATTATTTACTCAGTTCTACAAAATACTTGTAAAACAAAGGAATGGTTTCGATCCCTTTCAAGTAGTTAAATATCCCAAAATGTTCATTCGGTGAATGGATCGCATCGCTGTCCAATCCAAATCCCATCAAGATGGTTTTACTTTTCAATTCTTTTTCGAATAAAGCTACAATTGGAATACTTCCGCCTGAGCGAACAGGAATTGCTGGAACACCAAAGGTTTCGGTATAGGCTTTATTAGCGGCTTGGTAGCCAATGCTGTCAATTGGAGTAACGTAGCCTTGTCCGCCATGGTGCGGTTTAACTTTTACAGTTACTCCTGCTGGCGCAATGCTCAAGAAATGTTTGGTAAACAATTCAGTGATTTCCTCCCAATCTTGATTTGGAACTAAGCGCATTGAAATTTTGGCGAAAGCCTTACTCGCGATAACGGTTTTGGTACCTTCGCCAGTATAACCACCCCAAATTCCGTTTACGTCTAGTGTAGGACGAATAGAGTTTCTTTCGTTGGTTACATAACCCGATTCACCATAAACAGCATCAATATCTAACGCTTTTTTATAGTTTTCTAAACTAAAAGGTGCTTTGGCCATTTCGGCTCTTTCAGTAGCAGATAGTTCTTCTACTTTGTCATAAAATCCTGGAATAGTAATGTGATTGTTTTCGTCATGTAATGAAGCAATCATTTTAGACAATATATTGATTGGATTAGCCACTGCACCGCCATATAAACCGGAATGTAAATCACGATTAGGCCCTGTAACTTCTACTTCTACATAACTCAAACCACGAAGCCCCGTTGTAATTGACGGTTGTTGATTTGAAATCATCCCAGTATCTGAAATTAAAATCACATCGTTTTTCAGTTTTTCTTGGTTGCGTTCTACAAACCAACTTAAACTTTTAGATCCAATTTCTTCTTCGCCCTCAATCATGAATTTCACATTGCATGGCAAGCTATTAGATGAAACCATATATTCAAATGCTTTGACATGCATGTACATTTGTCCTTTGTCATCGCAAGCGCCACGTGCAAAAATTGCCCCTTCTGGATGAATTTCGGTGGTTTTAATTACGGGTTCAAATGGAGGAGAAGTCCATAATTCCATTGGATCTGGTGGTTGCACATCATAATGTCCGTATACCAAGACAGTAGGTAAATTAGGATCGATTATTTTTTCGCCATAAACAATAGGATAGCCGGGTGTGTCGCAAATTTCAACTAGATCACAACCTGCCGTTTCTAAACTTGCTTTTACAACATCGGCAGTGTCGAATACATCTTGAGAGTAAGCAGTATCAGCACTTACCGATGGAATTTT
Source organism: Bacteroidota bacterium (assembly GCA_046048915.1). GTDB lineage: Bacteria > Bacteroidota > Bacteroidia > Flavobacteriales > Flavobacteriaceae > Flavobacterium. The sequence goes on from JBJOFE010000025.1 coordinate 23,535, forward strand.
TAATAATTCAATTAATTCATTGATGAAACGTTCTTTATTTTGTTGAACGTAAGCCGCTATATTTTCCATAATTAGGTTTCAAATAATACTTTCAAAAGTACAAAAAAGGAGTGAAATATTTTTTGTTTAATTTGCTTTGAAAATTAGAACTTATGTGTATATTTGCACCCAATTCACGCGGATATGGTGAAATTGGTAGACATGCCAGACTTAGGATCTGGTGCCGCAAGGCGTGTAGGTTCGAGTCCTATTATCCGCACTTATATTAACTCTTAATCGCTTTATTCATAAGCTTTTAGGAGTTTTTTGTTTTTAAAACTACCCCAATAACTACCCTGTTTCTTAATTCGGACTCTAATTAATGGTTATTTAATCTTCTAAAACTTCAAATTTCAATTGGCTTCAATAAGCTTATAATTTAATTCAAAATAAAACATAGGGGGGTACAATAAATCAACCATTGATAATCTACCTGCGGGGGAGGGTCAGTAATGCCAGTAACACAAATTTAAAATTTATCTTTTTGACTATATATTAATTATGGTATACTAAAATATTTATAGCATAAGTTGGAAATCTTCAAAATACAGCCTTCATTGACATGCAGCCAGTCATCCTCAAATATTTAATTTGTTAAAGCCAGTTTTTTATAGTGTAAATCGTCAGCAAAAAGAGGACTGATTTAATTCAAAACTAAGAGAGTATTTAGTTAATAATTTAAAGTTAATTATTATGGTTTGATTTTTTTTAAATACGACAATGAAAAACCAGTTTTTTTTGAA
>JBJOFE010000026.1:0-21100 GCA_046048915.1 Bacteroidota bacterium
CAGTAAGCGATTACTGTTTTTAAATATAAAAGTAAATATTTGCTGCATTTTATAAATGTATTATTGATGACTTCTTTTTTGAAAAAGGCTATTTAATCAAGATACTTTTGAATCTATTGATGTTTTTAAGCGCCATACCAGTACCTCTTACTACTGCTCTTAAAGGATCTTCTGCAATATATACTGGAAGGTCGGTTTTTAACGAAATACGTTTATCTAGACCTCGCAACATAGATCCTCCACCAGCAAGATAGATTCCTGTATTGTAAATATCAGCTGCTAATTCTGGAGGTGTTTGAGATAAAGTTTCCATAATTGCATCTTCGATACGTTGGATAGATTTATCTAAAGCTTTAGCGATTTCACGATGAGAAACTTCTACTTGTTTTGGTTTTCCAGTTAACAAATCACGTCCTTGAACAGACATGTCTTCTGGAGGAGTTTCTAAATCTTCTAAAGCAGCTCCAATTTGAATTTTAATTTTCTCTGCTGTACTTTCTCCAACAAATAAGTTGTGTTGTGTACGCATATAATAGATGATATCATTTGTGAAAACATCCCCTGCAATTTTAACCGATTTGTCGCAAACAATTCCGCCAAGTGCAATTACAGCGATTTCAGTAGTACCACCACCGATATCTACAATCATATTTCCTTTAGGTTGCATAATGTCAATTCCAATACCAATAGCTGCTGCCATAGGTTCGTGAATCAAATATACTTCTTTACCATTTACTCTTTCACAGGATTCTTTTACCGCTCTCATCTCTACTTCGGTAATCCCAGATGGAATACAAACCACCATGCGTAAAGCAGGTGTAAACATTCTTTTTTTCAACGCTGGAATACTCTTAATAAACATATTAATCATTTTCTCTGAAGCGTCAAAATCAGCAATTACTCCGTCTTTAAGAGGACGAATTGTTTTTATGTTTTCGTGAGTTTTACCCTGCATCATGTTGGCTTCTTTACCAACAGCAATGATTTTACCAGAAATTCTATCTCTAGCTACAATAGAAGGGCTATCTATAACAACTTTATCGTTGTGAATAATTAGTGTGTTTGCGGTACCAAGGTCGATTGCGATATCCTCGGTCATGAAATCAAAAAATCCCATAAGCGTAATTGGGTTTTAAATTTAAAATTAAATAACAAGCAAAGTTAAACAAATTAATGTTTAAAATGACGTGTTCCTGTAAATACCATTGCTAAATTATTTTCGTTACAATAGTCAATACTTAACTGATCTTTAATTGATCCTCCTGGTTGTATTACAGCTGTGATTCCTGCTTTTTTAGCCAATTCCACACAATCAGGGAAAGGAAAGAAAGCATCACTAGCCATAGAAGCTCCATTCAAATCAAAACCAAATGCTTTGGCTTTGTCAATTGCTTGCATCAGTGCGTCAACTCTTGAGGTTTGTCCTGTTCCAGATGAAATAAGTGTTCCATTTTTTGCAAAAACGATAGTATTTGATTTCGTGTTTTTACACACTTTTGATGCGAAAATCAAATCTTCAACTTCTTGAGCCGTTGGTGCTGTTGTTGTAACCGTTTTTAAATCTTCTTTAGTATCGGTAATATTATTTCTGTCTTGAACTAAAATTCCGTTCAAGCAAGTACGAACTTGTCTTTGCGGCAAAGCCACTTCATTTTGAACTAATATAATTCGGTTTTTCTTTTCTTCCAAAATAGTTATGGCTTCTGAATCAAAAGCAGGAGCAATTACTACTTCGCAGAACAATTTGTTGATTTCGGATGCAGTGGCTACATCTATTTTTGTATTGGCAATTAGCACTCCTCCAAAGGCAGACGTTGGATCACAAGCTAATGCTGACAAATAGGCTTCACTAATGGTTTTTCTAGATGCTAATCCACAAGCATTATTGTGCTTTAGAATGGCAAAAGTAGGTCCGTCGTTCTTAAATTCAGCAATTAAATTTACGGCTGCATCTACATCTAGCAGGTTATTGTAAGACAACTCTTTTCCGTGAACTTTGTTGAACATTTTGTCAAATTCGCCAAAGAAAAATCCTTTTTGATGTGGGTTTTCTCCGTAACGCAATACTTGTCCGTTGGCAATACTTTCTTTATAAATAGTTTCGTCTGTATTGAAGTAATTAAAAATAGCTCCATCGTAATGCGAAGAAACGTGAAATGCTTTGGTTGCCAAAAGCTTTCTGTCTTCCAATGTTGTAGCGCCATTTTGAGCAGTAATCATATCTAAAAATAAGCTGTAATCGTCAACCGAAGCTACAATTACGGTGTCTTTGAAATTTTTTGCTGCAGCACGAATCAATGAAATTCCTCCAATATCAATTTTTTCAATGATATCAGCTTCACTAGCACCAGAAGCAACTGTTTTTTCAAACGGATACAAGTCAACAATAACTAAATCAATTTGAGGAATATCATATTCTTTCATTTGTTGCACATCGCTTTCATTATCTTGACGATTCAAGATCCCTCCAAAAACTTTTGGATGTAATGTTTTTACTCTTCCTCCTAGGATAGATGGGTAAGAAGTTACATCTTCAACAGGAATTACTGGAATACCAAGGTTTTTAATAAAATCTTCGGTTCCACCTGTAGAGTAAAGGGTTACATTTTGAGAATGTAATTTTCTTACAATTGGTTCAAGACCGTCTTTTGAAAATACTGAAATTAATGCAGATTGAATAGATTTAGTTGTGCTCATTGTGTAGTTAAAATTTTAAAGTGCAAAAATAGTTTTTTTTTGATTATAAATATCCATCTAAGGCTGTAACATTATGCGAAATATGCACACTTATGTTCGAGCTAATTTATATTAGGTTTTTGAATAAAATTTGCTGAATTTTACATGGTTAAAAAGAAAAATAGTATGTTAGTATATCTTCGATTATTAAAAGAGAGTTTTGGATTTGCGCTAAATGCATTGCGCAATAATAAACTCAGAACTTTACTTTCATTGTTAGGAGTTACGATTGGAATATTTTCTATTATAGCAGTGCTTGCTGCAGTGGATTCATTAGATCGAAAAATAAAAAAAGACTTGAGTAGTTTAGATAAAAACACCATTTATTTAATGCGTTTTTCTTTTGGCCCGTCTGAAATTCCTCAGTGGAAAAGAGAACAATTTCCAAATGTTAAGTATGACGAATACGAATACTTGAAGAGTTCAATGAATGACGTTAATCAAATGGCATTTCAATTTTTTGTAAATAGAGAATCTATCAAATACCAATCGGCTACAGTGAGCGATATCAATGTTGTTCCTGTTTCTCATGAATTTATAGAAATTGAAGGTTTAGAATTTGACGAAGGTCGTTTTTACAATGAATCGGAATCCAATTCTGGTTCGGCCGTTATTGTTTTAGGAAATGAAATAGCATCTGGCCTATTTGAAGGCGCTAATCCTATTGGTAAAAACATTAGATTGTATGGACAACGTTTTACCGTAATTGGCGTTTTGAAAAAACAGGGTGCTGGTGTTTTTGGAGATAGTAATGACACTTCCATTTTCATACCAGTTAATTTTTTGAGAAGAATGTATGGTGATAATAATGATGCACTAACTCCAGTGATTTTAATTAAGCCCGAAAAGGGAGTTGATATGGATGCCTTTAAGGCAGAATTAACCCAAAAATTACGAAATTATCGCGGTATGAAAACCGATGAAATAGACAACTTCTTTATCAATGTTTTATCTGGATTTACAGATTTGATTGATGGAATTGTAGGTCAAATGAATGTAGTAGGATGGATCATCAGTGGATTTTCATTGTTAGTTGGTGGTTTTGGGATTGCTAATATTATGTTTGTTTCGGTTAAAGAGCGAACCAATTTAATTGGTATCCAAAAATCACTTGGCGCTAAAAACCGATTTATTTTGTTTCAATTTTTATTTGAGGCAATAATTCTTTCTGTTATTGGAGGAGTAGTAGGGTTGTTATTAGTTTGGATAATTTCTCTTGTATTGACCAAAGCGTTAGACTTTGAGTTTGTATTGAGTACAGGCAATGTATTGTTAGGTACAGGATTGGCAGCAATAATTGGGTTGATTTCGGGAATATTGCCCGCAATTACGGCGTCTAAATTAGATCCTGTAGAGGCTATTCGAACAGGAATGTAATTACTTTAAATTAGTTGAAAAATAAAACCCCAAAAAGCAATTTGCCTTTTGGGGTTCTTTTTATACTTATTTTCGACTATCGAATATCGTTATTTTGAATCAAATCGATATATAAATTGATATTGTCTTTTAATTCTTTTCTTGGTGTAATAAAATCTAAAAAACCATGTTCTAAAAGAAATTCAGCAGTTTGAAAACCTTCTGGTAAATCTTTTCCTGTTGTATCTCTTACTACACGAGGACCAGCAAATCCAATTAAAGCGCCAGGCTCAGAGATGTTAATGTCTCCTAACATAGCGTATGATGCAGTAGTTCCACCTGTTGTTGGATCGGTACAAAGGGAGATGTAAGGTAACTTAGCTTCGGCTAATTGCACTAATTTTACTGAAGTTTTAGCTAACTGCATTAATGAAAACGCCGCTTCCATCATACGAGCTCCGCCTGATTTTGAAATCATTACGAAAGGCATTTTGTGTTGGATAGCGTGGTCAATTCCTCTTACGATTTTTTCTCCCACAACACCTCCAATAGAACCGCCAATAAAGGCAAAGTCCATACAACAAACTACCAAATCTTTACCTTTTGATTTTCCAACAGCTGTTCGTACAGCATCATTCAATTTTGTCTTTGAAGTAACATCTTTAAGACGGTCTGAATATTTTTTGGTATCAACAAAATGCAATGAATCTTTAGATGTCATGTTTTTATCCAATTCAACAAACTCATTGTTGTCAAATAAGATTTCGAAATACGTTTCACTTCCAATTCGAACGTGAAAATCATCTTCAGGACTCACGTATAAGTTACGTGCTAATTCCTCTGCGTCAATAATTTTTCCAGTTGGAGATTTGTACCATAGACCTTTTGGAACATCCATTTTGTCTTCGGTAGGAGTAGTGATTCCTTTTTCGTGTCTTTTAAACCAAGCCATAATTGTACTAAATAATTAACCATTGACAATTCAATTGAATTGTCAATGGTCAATGGTTAATTATAGAGTGTTTACATTGTTCAAGTCAGCAAATGCTTGCTCTAATCTTGTGTTGAATGTAACTTCACTTTCGCGAATCCATTTTCTTGGATCGTAGTATTTTTTATTTGGAACATCAGCACCTTCTGGGTTACCAATTTGCGTTTTCAAATAGTCAATGTTTTTAACCATGTAATCACGAATTCCTTCTGTGTATGCAAATTGTAAATCAGTATCGATGTTCATTTTAACTACACCGTATCCAATTGATTCTCTAATTTCTTCTAAAGTTGAACCAGATCCACCGTGGAAAACAAAATCAACTGGATTAGCTCCTGTATTGTATTTGTTTTGAACGAAATCTTGAGAATTTTTCAAGATTTTTGGAGTTAATTTAACGTTACCTGGTTTGTATACTCCGTGTACGTTTCCAAAAGCAGCAGCAATAGTAAATTTAGGACTTACTTTTGATAATTCTTCGTAAGCATATGCTACTTCTTCAGGTTGAGTATATAATTTTGAACTATCAACATCAGAGTTGTCAACACCATCTTCTTCTCCACCAGTAATTCCTAATTCGATTTCTAATGTCATTCCCATTTTGCTCATACGAGCCAAATATTCTTTACAGATTTCGATGTTTTCTTCGATTGGTTCTTCTGATAAGTCAATCATATGTGAAGAAAATAATGGTTTTCCAGTTGCAGCAAAATGTTTTTCAGATGCATCTAATAAACCGTCAATCCAAGGTAATAATTTTTTAGCACAGTGATCTGTGTGTAAAATTACAGTTGCTCCGTAAGCTTCTGCCAATGTATGAATATGAAGAGCTCCTGCAATTCCACCAGCGATAGCTGCTTTTTCACTTGCATTAGACAATCCTTTTCCAGCATTAAATTGTGCACCACCATTAGAAAATTGAATAATAACAGGCGCATTTAATTTAGCTGCTGTTTCAATAACTCCGTTGATTGTGCTTGATCCAGTTACGTTAACTGCAGGAAGTGCAAAACCTTTTTCTTTTGCATAATTAAAGATCTCTTGTACTTGATCTCCAGTAGCAACTCCTGGTTTGATGTTGTGTGACATTGTAATTGTTTTTAGTTGTTTTTAGTTTGAGTTCGCAAAAATAAGAATTAATTAGTATTAGAACGGATAATTTATTCCAAAATTTAATACGGACTGCCCGAAATTACAATCTTTAAACCATCTTCTGTCTTTATCTTGGGCTGGATTATAGGTTTTAAAACCCAAGTCAAAACGAACCACAAAAAAGTTCAAATCATAACGAAGTCCAAAACCAGTTCCTAAAGCAATGTTTTCTAAATCTTTTAACCCATTAAATGTAGCCTTTGGATCTTCAGTATTGTCTAAAACATTCCAAATATTTCCTGCATCTGCAAAAAGGGCACCTTTTAAACTTCCTAGAATTTTAAATCGGAACTCTCCACTTAAGGTTAATTTCATATTAGCTTCATTGAAGTCATTAATTCCTCCAGTGCTTCCTGGGCCTAAACGATAGGGATTCCAACCTCTATTATCATTGGAACCTCCTGAATAGTAACTTCTAGAAAAAGGAATATTATCGGAATTCCCAAACGGAATAGCTATGCCGAAAAAGCTTCGAATCGCAATAACTTTTTCTCTTGATAAATCCCAATATTTTACAAAATCAAATTCAGTTTTCAGGTATTCTGAATATTCTAAATTGAATAGTTCAAAACGGTTGGATGTGTTTTTTTTCAAATTCGTAGCATTGGCAAATAAACTAAGAATAGATCCTGCTGATTCAATTTTAGTTTTAAAGAGATAAAAATTACTGTCGGCTAAATCTTTTTTTGTAGTTGTAGAATAGCTGAAATTTGTTGCTAGTATAAAATCATTTTCGGTAAGTCTAAATTGTCGTTCTGCAATACTTTTTACGGTTGCATAATCAGTTGTTGAACTTGGTACAGCTTGACTTAAAATGCTATTTATAAATTGATTTGTCCCATTTTCAATAGTTAAATTGCCGTCAGTGTCATAAAAAGGGGTGTCTAATTTATACGAAGGGTTTTTAGCTAAATTATTTAATGCATCGTACGATGAGGTATATACATTATAGTAATTTTTAGGATTTACATTACGAACAAATTGCACATTAAATAAGTCAAATCTCGCAGTTCTATTTGTTTTTGGGGTCCAATTATAATTGACTGTCCCTGTAAAGTTTTCTTTATCTAAACCAATGTTTTTTTGAGTAGAATAACCGGTTGTAATCAAGGTAGATGGAATCATACTTTTAGGAATGATTTTCTCAGTTTGAAAAGGCATGACAATTCTCGGAAAATTAAGTTTTAAATCTACTCCTAGTTCCGAGGCATTAAAAAACACATCATTTGGATTGGCAAAATCTTTCGAGGATCCTACATTGGCTCTGCCCGAAAATTCTAATGTTTCTGCTCCATTAAAAACATTTCGTATAGAAATGGAAGGGCTAAAACTAATACCAATATTTTGAATATTAGAGTGGGTTACATCGATAGACTGCCCAAAGTTATACTTCGGTTTTGGAGTTAGATAAATTTTTGCAATTAGAGATTGCGCTGTACTATCTCTTTTATCTTGTTCGTATATAATTGATGGGTAATTAAATATTTTTAAATTACTTAAATACCTGCTCGTCAAGTTGGTTTTAGTGTCCGAAAAATATCCGCCTTTTGTTATAAAAACACCGTTTGTAATGGCAAAAGGTTTGTATTTGAGTTTGTTTCTACTTACTAATTTAAAATTCTTATATTCGGTACTATCAGTTAGTGTTGCTTTGGGATCTGATGCAGAATAATCTGTAAAAATTCTAACATCACTAATTTTGTATAATTTGAATGGTTCCGTAATGGTTGCTTCTTGGTTCTGATAACTGTAATTCCCAATTTTTAATCTAACGCTTGCTTTGTTTTTTTTCTGAATGGTATCAATATCAAAACTCACATTAGTTGGTTGAAAGTCATAAGCACCGCTATTTCTAAATAATGTAGCGATTCTATTTTTTTCATTTTCAAAATCTTCTGTTTTGTACTGATTTCCTACTGTAACAATAGAATTTAATTTAGTTGAATTGTATAATGAATCTAAAGCGACTGTTTTTATTTCGGTAGAAACGGAGTCAATAGTGTAAACTTGTCCAGGCTCAATATAATATTTCACTCGGCCTTTTTTTAGTGCGATAGTATCAAAAACAGATTTGGTCTTGACATCAAAATAGCCTTTATTAAAATATAAATATTGTAAACGCAATACGGACTTATCTGTTTTAAGAGGATCGTAAACTACTGGTGGTTCGCCAATTTTTTTTAATAATTTATCCAAACCATTATACCAAAGTGGTTTTTCTAATTGGTCATCTTGTTTTTCAGATAGCCACTTTGACATGCGTTTTAATTTTGTAGGGTTAGCTGTTAACTTTGCTTGATAAGTCGAGTCAGTAATAGGAGTAGCCCAATTGTTGAATGTTAAAAACAATGGGATTCCAACTATTTTGCTATTTGGTTTTTGGTACAATTGATTGAACGTAGTTTCGTCTGAAATCATTTTGTTATTTTCAAAGATTTCATTTTTAGTCAATAAAAATTTCCCACTAGGAACTCTTTTTACAGCGTTACAAGCAGAAATAAATATTGCAATTAGAAGAAATGCTGTTACTTTTGTGAAAATATGTTTCAACTGTTCTAAAATTTTAATTCAAAAGTACATTTTTTTATGGTTAGTAAAAACCAAATAAAGCTTATATCCAGTTTGCAACAAAAAAAACAGCGACAATTACATCAATTGTTTATTGCTGAGGGGATCAAAGGAATTCAAGAATTGCTGGATGCGCATTTTGAATTGGATCATTTATATACAACTGAATTGGATTTTGAGACGGTTGCAGCAGCAAAAAAAACCATAATTACAAATGACGATTTAAAAAAAATCAGTGCTTTAGCTACGCCCAATACTTGTTTGGCAGTATTTAAAATACCTCAACCCAAAGAAATTATTGCTGCAGGATTAATTGTAGCATTAGATGCTATTAGAGATCCGGGAAATTTAGGGACTATCTTGCGTTTGTGTGATTGGTTTGGAATCCAACAATTAATTTGTTCTAAAGAAACAGTTGATTTGTATAATCCTAAAGTGGTACAAGCTACCATGGGCTCTATTGCTCGTGTCAATGTGACTTATCTCGATCTAAATGATTTTATTGCCAAGACTGACTTGCCTGTTTTTGGAACATTTATGGATGGCGATATTATTTATACTGCTAATTTGCCGCAAAATGGAATTCTTGTTATGGGAAATGAGGCTAATGGTATCTCTTCCGGATTAGAGAAAATCATACAAAATAGATTGACTATTCCTCGTTTTGGATCGCTTCAAAAAACTGAAAGCTTAAATGTTGCAACAGCTACTGCTATTGTATTGAGCGAATTTAGACGTGCTAGTTTGAAGTCGTGATTTAGTGGAAAGTAAAATTAATGAACAAACCTCTAGTTTTCATTGATTCTATATTTCCAGTCCATGGACTATAACCATTTAAAGAATTATCTCTAATTAATTCATCTTTCAATCCAAAAACACCTCTCACTGAAGGAGAAAAAATAAAATATTCAGAAAAAATATCAATTCCAAACCCCAATTCGTAATTAGGGCTCCAAGCTTTTACCCTAAACCTTTGTTGGCTATTATCATCTGCCGATTTTGAATTACTTGATAAATTTAAGGTCGTAGAAAAACCACCTAATAAATAAGGACGAATATTTCCTGTTCGTAAAGAAGAAAATTTAAATAGTAATGGAAGATGGATGTAGGTACTATTTACTTCTCTAATTGTTTGAGCTGCTATTGGTGCGGTCAAAAAATAGGCAGGTTTAGTAGATGTGCTTACATCTATTGGATAATTTAATATTCGTTTCGTATAATACAATCCAGGTTCAAAACGCAAATTAATATATTCATGCAATCTTAAATCGGCTACTAGTCCAACGTTAAATCCAGTAGTTTTTTTTACTTGAATATCTTTTATTACTTTGTTATAATCAAACTTAAAATCATAAGAGTTTAAGCCTAGGAAAAAACCAAAATACACTCTTTTTTGCTGCCAATTTTCTAGGTGTATGACAGGATTTTTGCTAAAAATACTCTGCCTAAATTGGGCTTGGATACTTAAAGTGCAAAACAGTAATACGATAGAAAAAAGTTGTTTCATATTATTTTTTAGAAGCTGAATAAATGGTAGCTACCCCAAAGGTTTGTGGTAAAGCTTCAACATCTATAAACCCAATTTTTCTCAAAATATTGTTCAACTTTTCACCATAAGGAAAAGCGGCAGCTGATTCAGATAAATAGCCATAAGCTGCGTCGTCTTTTGAAAATAATTTTCCAATTAAAGGAAGAATATGATTACTGTACAATTGATAACCTTGTTTGTAAGGTGTTTTGTCCGGTACAGAGGTTTCCAAAATAACAAATGTGCCATTGGGTTTTAAAACGCGTAAAATTTCAGCCAATCCTTTTTCTAAATGGTCGAAGTTACGCACTCCAAAAGCAACAGTTATTGCGTCAAAATAATTATCTTCAAACGGCATATTCTCAGAATCTCCAAGTACCATTTCGATAGTTTTAGTTAAGTTTTTGGCGGCAATTTTTTGGACACCTACTTCTAACATTCCTGCAGATATGTCTAATCCGATAATTTTATCGGCTTTAGTTTTAGCCATTAAAATAGCCAAATCACCCGTGCCTGTTGCTATATCTAAAATGGTTTTAGGATTTGATTCTCCTACCATTTTTAAAACTTTTTTACGCCATTTTACATCTATCCCAAAAGAAATTACACGATTAAGGTTGTCGTAGTTTCCTGAAATAGTATCAAACATTTGAGCAACTTGCTCTTTTTTGCTTAATGAAGAATCTTTGTAGGGAGTGATTTTATGTGCCATCTTTTTAGTTTGTACAAATATAAGGAAACTCTACTAACTAAATTGTTGTGATTATGTCCAATCTTTTTAGCCTTTAAAAACTTTAAAAAATCACTAAAAGTGGGTATTGTAGCGCTTAGATTTATTACTCAATTTTACCTCAAGAAATTTTATTTCTTTTTCAATGTTCTATTGGGAGTTAATGAATGTAAATCAATTAGTTGGATTTTGCGCAACCAATTATATTTTGTCTTGGAGTCTTGTTGAATAACTTTCATGAGTTATTTGACAAAGCGCAAAATACGTTCTTAAGAATTAATTTGTTTTTGGAAACATTAAATTTATTCGATTGTTCTGCCTTCGTGGTATTTGGCAGTACAAAAAAGGCGAAAAGACATTTCATTCTCCCAATTGCATTGGAAAATTAGACTATTTTTTTACAAAAGTCTGATAGGTATAGTCGAAAAGATGTTTTTCGTCTTTAGAATTTAATTCAGATTGTACCAACTCCCATTCATTCTCGTTAATTTCAGGAAAAAAAGCATCTGCTTCAAATTGACCATGAACTTTCGTAATTTCGATTTTGTCCGAATAAGCGAGCGCCTGTTGGTATATTTGGCCACCACCTATAATAAAAACAACTTCGTTTTCAGGACATATTTTTATAGCTTCTTCAATACTATGGGTTACTATGCAACCTTCAGGTTGGTAATCCAACTGTCTTGTAATGACTACATGAGTCCTATTTGGTAATGGTTTTGGAAAACTTTCAAATGTTTTTCTACCCATTATAATATAATGACCCGTAGTTAATTCTTTGAATCTTTTGAAGTCATTAGGTAAATGCCACACCAATTCATTGTCTTTTCCTAAGGCATTATTTTCGGCAACAGCAGCAATCATTACAATCATAAAGAAGTCTTAAAGGATTTTTTATTTGAAATTTATACCGCGACACTTCCTCTAATTAGAGGGTGAGGATCATAACCTTCTAATGTAAAATCATCAAAATCAAAATCAAATATATTTTTTATAGCAGGATTTAAAATCATTTTTGGTAGCGGTCTTGTATCTCTTGACAGTTGCAATTCTATTTGTTCAAAATGATTGTTATAAATATGTGCGTCGCCAAAAGTATGGATGAATTCGCCAACACCTAAATCACATACTTGTGCAATCATCATTGTTAATAAAGCATACGAAGCAATATTAAACGGAACACCTAAGAAAATATCAGCTGAACGTTGATATAACTGACACGACAATTTTCCGTCTGCTACATAAAACTGAAAAAAAGCATGGCAAGGAGGTAAAGCCGCTTTATTATTGGCTACATTTTCTTCAAATGATTTTTTAGTATCAGGAAGTACAGATGGGTTCCAAGCAGAGACTAACATTCTTCGACTGTTTGGATTCGTTTTTAATTCGGTAATTAAGTCCGAAATCTGGTCAATTTCTTCGCTATTCCAATTGCGCCATTGGTGACCATAAACAGGACCTAGATTGCCATCGGCATCGGCCCATTCGTCCCAAATTTTCACCCCATTATCTTGTAAATATTTAATATTGGTATCGCCTTTTAAAAACCAAAGTAATTCATAAATAATGGACTTGAGGTGCAATTTTTTGGTAGTAACCATTGGAAAACCGTCGTTTAAATCAAAACGCATTTGGTATCCAAAAACACTTTTGGTACCTGTTCCAGTTCGGTCACCTTTTTGGCAACCATTCTCCATTACATGTTGCACTAAATCTAAATATTGTTTCATGTTGCTTCTTTCTTAATAATGTAAAGTGATGAGTTTGTATTATTGGTTTTTATATACTACCCCATTCTTCATAACAAATTGAACTTGTTCTAATGTTTTAATATTGGTTAATGGATTTTCATCTACTGCAATTATATCAGCAAAAAATGCTGGTTTGATTTGTCCAATTTCATTGGCTATGCCTAAGAGCATTGCATTAGTAAGCGTGGCAGATTGGATAGCGGCTAAAGCGGGCATTCCAGCTTCGACCATATAACCAAATTCTTTTCCATTTTTTCCATGATCGTATACTCCAGCATCCGTTCCAAATGCAATTTTAACGCCTTTTTTGTAGGCCTTTGCAAATGTAGATTGTATTTGTGGACCAACTTCTTTGGCTTTGGGTACAACAATGTCTGGGTAAAAGCCTTCCACTTCTGCTTTTAAAGCAACTTCTTTTCCAGCCGTGATGGTTGGGACTAAATACGCATCGTATTTTTTCATTAATTCCATAGTTTCTTCACTCATAAAAGTACCGTGTTCTATAGTTTTAATTCCGCCTAAAATAGCTCGTTGCATCCCCTCATCGCCATGAGCGTGAGCGGCAGTTAACATATTATAGTCTTTTGCTGTAGTGGTGATGGCTTTGATCTCTTCAATTGAAAATTGAGGATTTTTACCGCTTTTAGCAACACTTAAAACTCCACCAGTTGCCGTAATTTTAATCACATCGGCACCTTCTTTGTATCTTTCACGTACTGCTTTTACTCCGTCCTCTGGAGAATTTACAACACCTTCATGTGGTCCTGGATCCCCCATTAATTTTCGGTTGCTGCCATTAGTTGGATCAGCATGACCCCCGGTAGAAGCAATTGATTTTCCTGCAGTGTATATGCGCGGTCCTTTGGCAATTCCTTTATTGATAGCATTTCGTAATGAAATATTAACTCCAGTTCCTCCTAAATCACGAACAGTAGTAAAACCTGATAGCAATGTTATTTCAGCAAATCGGGCCGCTTCAAAAGCGACATCTGACTCATTGTTAGTGTATTTTGAAGCATAACTTTTTGGATTTTGTTCACTTTCAATGTGAACATGTAAATCAATTAATCCTGGTAGTATAAATTTATTTTTTAAATCTATTTCAATGTCATTTGCATTGGATTTAGCAATAAATCCATCAGTAATTTTTGTTATTTTATTTTTGGAAACAACTATGGTAGCCTTCTTAATTTCCTTCCCAGTTTGTACGTCTATAATGCTACCGCAATGCAAATAGTAGTCTTGTGAAAATCCAATAATGGATTGTAATCCAATAGTTAAAGTGATAATTAATGTATTGATTTTCATAGATGTATATTATTTAAAATTATCGTTTTGAAATTTCATCTCTAATTTTGGCGGCTTTCTCATAATCTTCATTTTCTACAGCCTCTGCAAGCAATTCATTTAATTCTTGAATACTTTTTGCAGTATAGGTATTACCTGATTGATTGCTTTCTATTTCTTGGTCAAAAGGCTCTGAATTTGAAAGAATACTGTCAAGATCTCCCTCTTCTTTATTGCTATCATTGGTATTGTTTAGGAAAATTCCAGCCTTATCTAAAATGTTTTTGTAGGTAAAGATTGGAGAATTAAAACGCAATGCCAATGCTATTGCATCTGAGGTTCTGGCGTCAATAATTTCTTCGATCTTATCTCTTTCACAAATGATACTGGAATAAAACACACCGTCTACTAATTTATGAATGATGACCTGTTTGACAGTGATATCAAATCGTTCGGCAAAATTTTTGAACAAATCGTGTGTAAGCGGGCGTGGAGGTTTTATTTCTTTTTCTAATGCTATAGCAATAGATTGTGCTTCGAATGCTCCAATTACAATAGGTAACTTTTTATCGCCATCTACCTCGTTTAAAATTAAAGCATAAGCTCCATTTTGGGTTTGGCTATATGAAATTCCTTTTATTGATAATTTTACTAAACTCATTGAATTGATATAAAAATTGGAGTAGATTTAAATAAAAAAACTGCCCTAACGCAAAGATATAAATATCCTTGTTTTAAGGCAGTTTTTTGTAAATTAATTTAAAATTACTGTTGTGCTTTGAACGCTTTTAATTTTTCAATTAATTGCGGAACCACTTCAAATGCATCTCCAACTACTCCATAATCAGCTACTTTGAAAAATGGTGCCTCTGGATCACTATTGATGACTACTTTTACTTTAGACGAATTTACTCCCGCAATATGTTGTATCGCTCCGGATACTCCAATTGCGATATATAAATTGGTAGCTACTGGTTTCCCTGTTTGACCAACGTGTTCACCGTGAGGTCTCCAACCTAAATCGGAAACGGGTTTTGAACAAGCAGTTGCTGCACCAAGTACGCTAGCTAATTCTTCAATCATTCCCCAGTTTTCAGGTCCTTTTAATCCACGACCACCTGATACTACAATGTCAGCATCTGCAATAGAAACTTTTCCGGTACTTTTTTCTGTTGCGGTTACTTTAACATTAAAATCGGCAGCATTTATCGTTGGATTAAAATCTTCTTCAGTTAATGAACTAGTATTTTCAACAATTCCGTACGAGTTTTTGGCTAAGCCAATTACTTTTATATCAGTTGTAATTTCAGTGATATTGAATGCTTTGTTAGAAAAAGCGGTACGTTTTACTTGGAATGGACTAGTGTTTACCGGAAGTCCTACCACATTAGAAGCAAATCCAGCATTTAATCCAACGGCTACCATACCAGATAAATACATACTGTCTGTGGTAGAAGATAGAACGACTACTTTTGCTCCTTCTTTTAAAGCGGCTTGTTTTATTATATCCGAATAGGCTTTAGCTGAAAATCCATTTAAAGCATCGTTGTTAACTTTAAGTACTTTATCTACTCCGTATTGAGCTAGTTCTCCAACATTTGTTGCATTAACTGTTACTGCGGTTACTGTTGTCCCAAGGCTTTCTGCTACTTTCTTCGCATAAGAAGCCAATTCATAGGCTACTTTTTTAAATTTTCCCTCTGCTGATTCAGCGTATATTAATATAGACATGATGGTACGGTTTTAAATTACTTTTGCTTCGTTATGTAATAATTGAATTAACTCGTCTAGATGATCGGCAGCAACCAATTTTACAGCCGACTTAGCAGCTGGTTTTTCAAACTGAATCGCTTTTGAATTTACATTCGTCGCAATTGGTTCTAGCACACTAATTACTTTAGTTCGAGCAGTCATAATTCCTCTCATGTTAGGAATACGAAGGTCTTTTTCTTCAACTAATCCTTTTTGGCTACCAATAACTAAAGGTAAAGACGTAGTTAAGGTTTCTTTTCCACCGTCAATTTCACGAATTGCAGTTGCGGTTGAACCCTCAACAGTCAATCCTGCACATGAAGTAATAAAATTGTACCCTAAAATACCTGAAATCATACCTGGAACCATTCCGCCATTATAATCCAAGGATTCTTTTCCGGCAATGATCAAATCATAACCTTCCGTTTTGATCACTTCGGCTAATTGTTGCGCAACATAAAAACCGTCTGTTGGATTGGCATTGATTCGAATGGCTTCGTTAGCTCCAATAGCAAGAGCTTTTCTAAGGGTTGGTTCTGTTTCTGGTCCGCCTACATTGACAACAGTTACCGTTGCTCCTTGTTGTTCTTGGAACCATATAGCTCGGGTTAAACCAAATTCGTCATTAGGATTGATTACAAACTGCACACCGTTTGTGTCAAATTCAGAATCACCATTTACGAAGTTGATTTTTGAAGTAGTATCAGGCACATGGCTGATGCAAACTAATATTTTCATAGGGGGTATATTTATGGATTTCTTAAATGTACCACAAATTTAAAATAATAAATCGGAATATTTACTATGCACGCATAATATTTTTTTAATGATTTTGTATTTTTTAGCCCGGATAGAAGCGATATCCTTCCTGTGGCGACTTCAGCCAGAGGAAGATATATCGAATAGCCGGAAAATGCTACTAATTATTTTAGTCGATTTTATGCTTTTAAGTAATTTAAAATATTTATTTTTGCGTTTCGAAAAATACACTTACAACATACAACTATGAGAACGATACAATTTAGAGAGGCCATTTGCGAAGCGATGAGTGAAGAAATGCGTCGCGATGAATCCATTTACTTAATGGGCGAAGAGGTTGCTGAATATAATGGTGCTTATAAAGCTTCTAAAGGAATGCTTGCCGAATTTGGTGAGAAAAGAGTAATCGACACGCCTATTGCCGAACTTGGTTTTACGGGAATTGCAGTAGGGTCAGCAATGAATGGATGTCGTCCAATTGTAGAATACATGACGTTCAATTTCTGTTTGGTAGGAATTGATCAAATTATAAATAATGCTGCTAAAATGCGTCAAATGACAGGAGGTCAATTCAATGTGCCCATTGTTTTTAGAGGACCAACTGCTTCTGCTGGACAATTAGGAGCTACCCACTCACAAGCTTTAGAAAACTGGTTTGCTAACACACCAGGTCTTAAAGTAGTAGTTCCATCTACACCTTATGATGCCAAAGGTTTGCTGAAAGCTGCCATTCGTGATAACGATCCTGTAATTTTCATGGAATCAGAGCAAATGTATGGTGACAAAGGTGAAGTGCCAGAAGGAGAATATACCATTCCATTAGGTGTTGCTGATATCAAACGTGAAGGGACTGATGTAACCATCGTTTCTTTTGGAAAAATTATCAAAGAAGCTATCATTGCTGCTGACGAATTAGCAAAAGAAGGTATCTCTTGTGAAATTATCGATTTGAGAACAGTGCGTCCAATGGATTACGATGCGATTTTAACTTCGGTTCGAAAAACCAATAGATTGGTAGTACTTGAGGAAGCTTGGCCTTTTGCAAGTGTTGCTTCAGAAATCACTTATATTGTTCAAGAGCGTGCTTTTGATTATTTAGATGCACCAATCCAACGTATAACTACTGCTGATACTCCAGCACCATACTCTCCAGTATTATTGAAAGAATGGTTGCCTAATTCAGAAGACGTAATTAAAGCCGTTAAAAAAGTATTGAATAAATAATTCAAAATGTTAATTGTTTAAACGCAATTAAGATATTGATTACCTTTGAATCTTCATCAAATACCCTTTAATGAAGATTTTTTTTAGCTTATGAAATCAAATTTTCCCAATCTTATTGTTGTTGTATTTCTGATGGTATCTCAACTCCTTTTATCGCAAACCAAAGTGAGCGGTATAGTTGTCGATAAAACCAATCAGCCCATTCCTTTTGCAACAATAACATTTAAAAAATCGAATGTTGGTGTTGTAGCCAATGAAGATGGTCGTTTTTATATTGAATCTCCTCAAAAACATTCAGTTTTAGTGGTTTCTTCTGCAGGGTTTTCGGAAAGAGAAATCTATTTGGAAGATGCTGTTATGTATAATTTCAAGGTAAAATTAAACGAAGCGGAATCCTTAAATGAGGTAGTTGTTTTTACTGGAAAAACTTCCAAAAAAAACAATCCAGCATTGGATATTCTCAGAAAAATTTGGGAACGAAAACATAAAAACGGCTTGTATCAATTTGACCAATACCAAATGGAAAAATACGAAAAGGTCGAATTTGATATGAATACCATTGATAGCGCTTTTATGAAAAACAAAGTGTTCAAAGGAATGGAGTTTGTTTTCAAACATGTCGATACTTCTAAAGTGACAGGAAAAACGTATTTGCCTATTTTCATTAACGAATCCTTATCAGATGTATATGGGGACAATCGCCAGAAAAAAATCAAAGAAAAACTTAAAGCGAATAAAACATCTGGCTTTGAAGGGAATCAACAAATTTTATCTTTCCTAAAAGACTTGTATAGCGATTATTCCATTTACAACAATCACCTTACCTTTTTTGATAAGAGTTTTACCAGTCCTTTGTCTCGAACTGGTGTAGATGTCTATAATTATGTATTAAGAGACAGTGCTTATATTGACAACAAAAAATGCTATAACATTTTGTTTTACCCAAGACGAAAAAACGAGTTGACCTTTAAAGGCGATTTTTGGGTAAACGACACCACATTTGCCATTAAGAAAATTAATATGGCGGTAACCAAAAGCGCCAACATCAACTGGATTAAAGACATTTATATTGAGCAAGAATTTGAAGTAATGAATGATTCTGTTTTCTTGTTGACCCGAGATTATATGATGTCGGACTTCGCCTTAAATAAAAAAGAAGACTCTAAAGGCATTTATGGAAAACGGACCACATTGTATCGCAACCATGAATTCAATAAAGTCAAACCACTTGCTTTTTACAAAGAGGAAGTCAATTTTATAGACAATGAAGTGTATAAAAAATCGGACGAGTACTGGCAAGATAACCGTTTTGAAAAATTAAACAAAGACGAAGCCGGAGTTTACAAAATGTTGGATACACTACAAACGGTGAAGAAATTCAAACAGATGTACAATTTGGTTTCCATTTTGGGGAGTGGCTATGTGGAGTTCAAGAATTTTGATTATGGACCGATATTTTCTTCTTTTGGATTTAACGAAGTAGAAGGTATTCGCTTGCGTGTTGGAGGTCGAACTTATTTTGGACCTAATGACCCTTGGCGCATCCAGGCTTTTACAGCCTATGGATCTGACGATAATAAATTCAAATACGGTCTTTCCGGAAAATGGATGGTGGATAAGAAAAACAGAATCATTATTTCGGGTGGGAATCGACGCGATATTGAGCAAATAGGAGCGAGTTTGACTACTACTAATGATGTTATGGGACGAAGTTTTGCTTCCTCCGCTTTGTTTACAACAGGGAGTAATGGAAAATTGACCAATATAAATCTGTCTAATTTAGCTATAGAGATAGAACCAGTAAAGAATTTGATTTTCCAATTAGGAATTTCGCATCGAACTTTGGTGTCGGCATCACCAACATTTAGTTTGGACTATTTTACAGATGCTTCAAGAACGGCTATTCAAAGTGAGGTGAAACAATCTGAAGCGAATATTCAAATTGAGTTCATGCCCAATCGAAGAACCATCGGTTACGGAGTAGAACGAGATGTAGTGGACAATCCCTACAGCCGCTTTTTTATCAATTACAGTCATGGTTTTAAAGGAGTGTTGAATAGCGATTTTAAATACGAAAAATTACAATTATTTTATAAACAACCTATCATTATTGGCCCGCTTGGGCGAACTAATCTTACCATGGAGCTAGGAAAGACCTTTGGTACTATTCCGTTAGGGTTGATGAGTGTTATTCCTGGAAACCAGACCTATTTCACTATAGAAAATACGTTTAGTAATTTAAATTTTTATGAATTCATTAGCGATCAATACCTTACTTTGAAATGGGATCATAATTTTAACGGACGTATTTTTTCCCGCATTCCTTTTATGCGAAAGTTAAATTGGCGCGAAATTATTGGAATTAGGGGCGTTTATGGATCTATCTCCAATGCCAATAGAGCAATCAATGCATCGGGCCTAGCTTACAATGCTCCCGAAAATGGGTATTGGGAATACAGCGCCGGCATTGGCAACATATTTAAAGTATTTCGTATCGATTTTTCATGGAGAGGCAATTACCTAAACACTCCAGACGCGACTAAGTTTGCTATCAAAGGAGCTTTTGGGTTTCATTTTTAACACTCAAGTAGATTTTATATACAACAAAGCTTCCAGACTTCTCAATTCTGGAAGCTTTGTTTTTTTCAAAATAAGTGCAATCCAGATGAAAATTCTTTCAACTATCTTCTTAAACTACACGATAGTAAGTTCAACACCCATCCATTTCATTTTCACTTTTTAGTTTGTTAAAGTATTTTAAATGAGTTATTTAATACTATGGATAAAACACGAAAGTATGGTTTCGTGAGATATATAGTACATGAAGAATAAGTTTTCAGATGTTTACAATACAAATTTGTGGAGTAACCGAAAATCCCTAAGAGTAGGAAAAATCAAAACAATATAAAGATGAAAAAAATTATTTTAAAATTTACTTTTGCAGCTATTGTCGCAGTATCACTTTCAAGTTGTAGTGCTGGACACAGTGGTTACATGTCGGATTCTAGTGCGTTAGGTGCAGCTAATTTTTCTTACGTTAAAAATAATATCAAAGGAGAATCAACAGCAACATATATTTTAGGAATAGGAGGTTTGGCAAAATCTACACTTGTAGACGACGCTAAACAAAAGATGTTATCGGAGAATCCTATCAAGGATAACCAAACTTTAACTAACTTAACTGTGAATTTTAAAAATTCTTATTATTTAGGAATTTATTGGACGTCTAAATGTATTATTACAGCAGATGTAGTAGAATTTAAAAA
>JBJOFE010000027.1:0-20788 GCA_046048915.1 Bacteroidota bacterium
CGTCAAAACTTCTCTTACCAAAAATAGCTTCCAAATCATCTTTGAATATAACTTCTTTTTCAATTAAGATATCAGCTAATTGATTTAGTTTTTCTTTATTTTCTTCTAATATTTGAATTGCTCTTTGGTATTGCCCTTCAATTAAACTAGAGATTTCTTCATCTATTACTTTTGCAGTTTCATCAGAATAAGGTTTTGAAAAACTGTATTCGCTTTGACCAGATGAATCATAATAAGTTACATTTCCAATTTTTTCATTCAAACCATAAACAGTTACCATGGCTCTTGCTTGGCGAGTTACTTTTTCTAAATCACTTAAGGCTCCAGTTGAAATTCTATTAAAAATTACTTTTTCAGCAGCTCTTCCTCCCATAGTAGCACACATTTCGTCTAGCATTTGGTCAGGACGAACGATCAAACGTTCTTCTGGCAAGTACCAAGCAGCTCCTAAGCTTTGACCTCTTGGAACAATAGTTACTTTTATTAATGGCGCAGCATGCTCTAACATCCAACTTACTGTGGCATGACCTGCCTCGTGAATTGCTATTGCTTTTTTCTCTTCAGGAGTTACAATTTTATTTTTCTTTTCTAAACCGCCAATAATTCGATCGACAGCGTCTAAGAAATCTTGTTTGTCTACTGCTGTTTTGTTATTTCTAGCAGCAATTAAAGCCGCCTCATTACATACGTTAGCAATGTCTGCTCCTGAAAAACCTGGAGTTTGTTTGGCTAAAAAGTCAACATCCAATCCTTCAACTTTTTTCAATGGTGCTAAGTGTACTTTAAAGATTTCCCCACGTTCGCGAATGTCTGGTAAGTCTACAAAAATTTGTCTGTCAAAACGTCCAGCACGCATTAGCGCTTTATCTAAAACGTCAGCACGGTTAGTAGCTGCAAGTACAATTACATTCGAATTGGTTCCAAAACCATCCATCTCAGTTAACAACTGATTCAAGGTATTTTCACGTTCGTCATTACCACCTGACATATTGTTTTTTCCTCTCGCTCTTCCTACTGCATCAATCTCATCAATGAAGATAATTGCAGGAGATTTTTCTTTAGCTTGTTTGAACAAATCTCTCACACGAGAAGCTCCAACACCTACAAACATTTCTACAAAATCTGATCCAGACAATGAGAAGAACGGAACTTGCGCTTCGCCGGCAACAGCTTTTGCTAATAA
The DNA here is from genome assembly GCA_046048915.1 of Bacteroidota bacterium. Classification (GTDB taxonomy): domain Bacteria; phylum Bacteroidota; class Bacteroidia; order Flavobacteriales; family Flavobacteriaceae; genus Flavobacterium. The sequence continues at coordinate 1,184 of JBJOFE010000027.1, forward strand.
GGTTTTTCCTGTTCCAGGAGGACCAACTAATAGTGCACCCTTTGGAATTTTACCTCCCAAATTAGTATATTTTTCAGGGTTTTTTAGAAATTCAACAATTTCTTGTATCTCTTCTTTTGCTCCTTCTAAACCAGCGACATCTTTAAAAGTTGTTTTGATATCTGTTTTTTCATCAAACAATTTAGCTTTCGACTTTCCAATATTGAAAATTTGTCCACCACCACCAGCACCGCCACCTGACATTCTTCTCATGATGAATATCCATACGGCAATAATTACAATGATTGGCAATAAGCTAACAAAAATATCAGTCCAGTTGCTTTTTTGTAAAAAGTTAAAATCTTTTAATTTTCCTTCTCCGACAGATTTTTCCAATTTGGTTTGGAAGATTTGATCGTTTCCAATTTCTAAAGTATAATGCGGTCCTGCATTGGGACGATCAAAAACGTCTTTTGCCACTTTTGAATGTGCTTTGTCTTTTAAAGCAGTAGCAGTTAAGTAAACCTCTGCTTCACTTTTATTGTAAACAATTACTTTTTCAATCTGACCTTTTTCAAGGAAATTATTGAATTTAGACGAAGTTAATTGTGCAGGTTCCTCAAAATTACTTCCACCAGTTGCAAAACTAATGAAGAGAAAAATAAGAAGAATTCCCACGTATACTAACCAAGGACTTACTTTAAATTTATTCGGATTTGGATTATTATTTGCCATTACTCGTTTTTTCTTTAGTATTTGTTTTCGATTGAAGTAATTTTTGCATCTCCCCAAAGGCTTTCGATGTTGTAATACTCACGGATGTGTTTTTGGAAAACGTGAACGACCACATTGACATAATCCATTAATACCCATTCGGCATTATCGGTTCCTTCTACATGCCAAGGCTTGTCTTTTAATTCTTTAGAAACAGTTTTTTGTATGGAGCTTACAATGGCGTTAACTTGTGTATTTGATGTTCCGTTACAAATGATAAAATAATCGCAAACTGCGGTATCTATTTCTCTTAAATCTAAGATGTCAACATCATTTCCTTTTACTTCTTCGATTCCCTTAATGATGTTTGCAATAAGTGCATCATTATTTATAGTCTTTTTCGCCATGAATTATTTTTAATATAAGTTGGTAAAGTTACCATTTTTTGTGATTATTTTTGAACCATTAACAGAATATTAAGTTCTGTCTTGCAAATAATAGTTGTATGAAACTAATCAAACTCGATGCCATTGATTCGACTAACGAATTTCTTAAAGGGATATCGACCCAACAATACATAGAAAATTTTACTGTTGTGACTGCCGAGAACCAAACGAATGGGAAGGGGCAAAGGGGAGCCGTTTGGAATTCAGAAGTAGGTAAAAATCTAATTATGAGTGTATTGGTTAAGGATTACTTAATACATACCAATGCTATTTTTAACTTAAATATTGCATTCTCTTTGGCTGTTATTTCGACATTAAAAAATAAAAATATACCCGATTTAAGCATTAAATGGCCCAACGACATTCTGTCAGCCAATAAAAAAATTGGAGGTATTTTGATTGAAAATAGCATTAAAAGTGACGGATCAATTCATTCAATTGTCGGATTGGGCTTGAATGTAAACCAAACTAATTTTGACGGATTACCCAAAGCGTCTTCTTTGGCAGTGGTAGCAGGTCTTGAATTTGATAAAGAGGAGTTACTTCTAGACATTATTACCAACTTAGAAAAGAATGTAACCGAGAGCAGAAACGATTCTGAGGCTTTACGTCAACAATTTGTAGACTTGTTGTATAAAAAAGATATTCCAATGCCATTCACAAATCAAAATGATGAAAAATTCATGGGAATTATTCAAGGAATATCACCAATTGGTAGGTTACTAATATTGCTAGAGGACGATTCAGTTGCAGAATTTGATATCAAAGAAATTCAAATGTTATATTAATAAAAAAGGGCTGTAATTGATATTACAGCCCTTTTTATATTTTATTTTACAATTAAATTTTATGCATGTTTTCAGCCAATGTTTCGATGAATTTTTGAATTGGTCCTTTAATCATCATGGCCATCATTGGGTTGAAATCGCCTTCAAAATCTAATTTTACATCGGCACTATTTTCATTAACTGCGTCAATTGAAGCAGATAATGTAAAAGGTAGTTTATCACTTGCAGCACCTAACACTAGTTTGGTTGGAGCTACTTTTTCTTTAATTACTAATTTGATTTCGGGCATTCCTTTTAAACCGAAAATGAAAGCATCTTCGCCAATCACTTCAAATTTCGCAATGTTTTCGGGCATTAGTTGTTCAAAATTTTTAACATCAGACAATAAATCAAATAGATGTTGAGCTGATTTTTGAACGTTTACTTTTGGGCTTTCTAAATTCATCTGGTTTTAAATTTCAAATTACACATTCCATGTTGATGGACTCTGGTTCCATTCACTCAAGGTTTGTTGTTCCTCTTCGGTGATATAGTTTTTGGCTACAGCCAAATTCAATAAGTTTCCGTAATTGCTTAAAGTGTATAATTCTACATTAGCTTTTTTGAAATTTTGCTCAGCTACATCAAATCCATAGGTAAAGATAGCAGCCATTCCTTTAATGTTAGCACCCGCCTCTTTCAAAGCTTCAACAGCAAGTAAGCTACTGTTTCCAGTACTAATTAAGTCTTCCACTACCACTACATTTTGTCCTTTTTGTAAAAAACCTTCCACTTGGTTTTGTCTTCCATGTTTTTTTGGTTCTGGACGAACGTAAACAAACGGAAGTCCCATACTTTCAGCCACAAGAATACCAATTCCAATGGCTCCAGTTGCAACTCCTGCAATGACGTCAGGCTTTCCAAATTGTTTTTCAATATTTTTGGCAAATTCATCTCGAACAAAATTTCGGATAGCTGGAAATGAGAGGATTAGTCGGTTATCACAGTAGATAGGTGATTTCCATCCAGAAGCCCATGTAAAAGGATTTCTTGGATTCAATTTAATTGCATTTATTTGCAAAAGCAATTCGGCTGTTTTTTCGGCTGTTTCTTTATTAAAAATCATAGCGCAAATGTATAAAGTTTTTGTGAACGACAAACCACTTTTTTTAACAAATCACATCTCTAAGGAGACCGATTTTCAATTGTTTTTGTTAGAAAGTATTGACATCGAACAGCTTATTGTAAAAATTTTCCAAAATAAAATTCAAAAAGCCTATTTATATCATCCCGATGAAAAGGAAATTTTGAAAACTTTAAAAGAAAAAATTCCTGTAAACAAAGCAGGTGGTGGCTTAGTTTACAATAAAAAAGGTGAGGTGCTCTTTATTTTTAGAAATGGAAAATGGGATTTACCAAAAGGAGGAACTAATAAGGGTGAAGAAATAGAAGACACCGCGATGCGTGAGGTGGAAGAAGAAACAGGAGTTGGAAAGTTAGCGGTTACTAAAAAATTACAAAAGACCTATCACGTTTTTAAACGCAACGGTAAATACCGACTTAAAATTACGCATTGGTTTGAGATGACCTCTGATTATGAAGGAACTTTAGTGGGACAAGCTGAAGAGGGTATTGAAAAAGTAGCTTGGCTAAATCCATTACAAATAAAAGAAGCATTGAAAAACTCTTATGAAAATATCAAATTATTATTTGAAGTTGGAATGTAGAAATAAAATAATAATGCCTCAAAACTCGACAATTAGATAGTTTTAAGGCATTTTTAAAATAAGGTTATTTGTTTTGTTAGATGCTTTTGCGTTCTAATAAAGCCATATAAAATCCATCAAAACCTGATTCTGAAGCTAATATTTTTCGGTCTTCAATAAACTGGAATTGTTTTCCAATTTCTGTAGTCAAAAAACGTTGTACTTGTTCTTGGTTTTCTGAAGGTAATATAGAGCAAGTAGCATAAACTAATTTTCCGCCAGGTTTCACTATTTTAGAATAGTTTTCTAATACTTCTGCTTGTACTTTACGAATGTTGTCGATGAATTCGGGTTGCAATTTCCATTTAGCATCTGGATTTCTTTTAAGAACTCCGAGTCCACTGCAAGGTGCGTCAATCAATACACGATCAGCTTTTTCATGCAGTTTTTTAATGACTTTAGTGGAGTCAATAATGCGGTATTCAATATTAAAAGCGCTATTTCTCTTTGCTCTTAATTTCAACTGCTTTAATTTGCTTTCATATAAATCCATCGCAATTAATTGCCCTTTATTTTCCATCAAAGAGGCAATGTGTAGCGTTTTTCCACCAGCTCCAGCACAAGTATCAACTACACGCATTCCAGGTTTTACATCAAGGAAAGCAGCTACTAATTGTGAGTTGGCATCTTGTACTTCAAAAAAGCCTTGCTTAAATGCATCTGTTAAGAAAACATTTGCTCTTTCTTTTAAAACCAAAGCATCTGGTTGGTCTTTCAAATACTCGGTCTCGATATTCAAATCCATCAAAATTGCTTTAAGCTTTTCTTTAGTAGTTTTTAACGTATTGACACGAAGAATAACTTTGGCAGGTTGGTTTTGAGCGGTAATTTCTTTTGACCAAACTTTCTCACCTAATTCTTTAACACCTATTGCGTCCATCCAATCTGGAATAGACTCTTTGAAAGTTCTAATTTTAGAAAGTTCGTCAAAACGTCCCTTGATTTTTCGTTCAGGAGTTCCATCGAGTTGGCGCCAATCGGGTATAGGATACCCTCTTAAAACAGCCCAAACTGCGAAAATTCTCCATAAATTGTCTCTATCGAAAGGTTCTTTAACTTCGGCTATTTCAGAGTACAATCGTTTCCAGCGTACAATTTCATAGATGGTTTCTGCAACAAATTTTCTATCGGAACTTCCCCAGCGTTTGTCTTTTTTTAACGAACGCGCTACTACTTTGTCTGCATATTCTCCTTCGTTGAAAATTGCATTTAATGCGTCAATGGTAGTGTAAACTAAATTTCTATGTAATCTCATTGTAAAAAATTGAATTGCAAAGGTACTATTTAAAGATTGGAAAGCTAAATTTTAATGTTCTAAATAAAAAGACACTGTTGTTAAACAGTGTCTTATGAATATGAAAGCAAGAATTCTATTTAACTCTTGTTAATCCTATATTTTCTGGTGCGTGAAGTACCATTGGGAATTTTTCTATCTTCACGGAGCTACTGTCTAATCCAAAAGCTCTCTCTTCAGATAAACTAAGTTTTTTGATTAAGAAGTAAGAATTCATAACTAATTTTTCATGCCATAATAAATCACTATCATTTGATAGGAATTTTTCAGATAATACAAATTTGAAGTCCCCTAGGATGTTATTTTTATTTAGAGATTCATAACGACTTGTGATATCTACCTCACCCTTTTTAACCATGTCTTTCAATACCTCGCGGAACATCAAGTTGATTTTAGTAGGTTCTCTAAAACCTAAGTTGAAATCAATTCGGTAAATATCATCTTTTAAAATTTCAGTCACTTTATATTCGGTTTTATAAGGCTCTGATAAAATATTAACGTGAACAAACCAATAAATATCCGCTCTTTTTGGTCTTTTTTGAAGAATTGAATACATTACTTTTTCTTCAATTTCATCCACTCTTCCTGCATTGGTCATATATACCAAATGGGTTGCGTATTTTGGGATTGTTAAATCGGCACTTAATTCGCCCAAGACTTTTTTGTAATCTTCAATCTTTACAATTTTGGTGTACGCTTTATTAATTTTCTTAGCTAAATACCAAATAGTCATAATTGAAATTAAAGTAAGAGCAATGCACAATGTTACATAACCTCCTTCGGCAAATTTGGTAATATTAGCAGCTAAGAAGCTAAATTCAATTATTAAGTAAATACTAATTAAAGGAACATATAAGAACCATTTTACTCGTTTCATTATCAAATAAAAATTCAATAAAATGGTTGTCATAATCATACATAAAATAATAGCTAAGCCATAGGCATGCTCCATATTGCTTGATTCTTCAAAGTGTAAAACGATTCCGACACAACCAATAAATAGCAACCAGTTAATGGAAGAAATATATAATTGCCCTTTCAATTCAGTTGGGTATTTTATTTTGGCTTTAGGCCAAAAGTTCAATCTCATGGCTTCGTTAATCAAAGTAAATGAACCGCTAATCAATGCTTGAGATGCAATCACCGCAGCCAATGTTGCAACTACGATTCCAATTGGTTGAAACCAATCGGCCATGATTAAATAAAATGGGTTACCGTTTTTACCTCCTAAACTAGCTAAAGTTTCTCCTTCGTGATGTATCAGGTAAGCTCCTTGGCCAAAGTAGTTAAGTAATAATGCTATTTTTACAAAAATCCAACTGATTCTAATATTTTTTCTTCCGCAATGTCCCATGTCCGAGTACAATGCCTCAGCTCCTGTTGTACATAAAAAGACAAACCCAAGCACAAAAAAACCATCAGGGTGTATAGAAAGTAATTTGTAAGCGTAATAGGGGTTTATAGCTTGAAGAACTTCTGTATGTTTAGCAATTTGAATTCCACCCAAAACAGCTAACATAGTAAACCAAATTAGCATCATAGGTGCAAAAAACTTACCAACTAACTTGGTTCCAAATTGCTGAATTGTAAATAATATAAACAAAATTCCAATTACAATCGGTATGGTGTTAATTTCAGGATAAAAAGTTCTAACTCCTTCTACAGCAGAGGATACAGAGATGGGAGGGGTTATGATTCCATCGGCAAGTAATGCACTTCCGCCAATAATAGCAGGTACAATAAGCCATCGAATCTTGGTTTTTTTGACCAAAGCGTATAAAGCAAAAATTCCACCTTCACCATGGTTGTCAGCACTTAAAGTGATGAGAACATATTTAATTGTAGTTTGCAGAGTCAGTGTCCAAAAAACACATGATATTCCTCCTAAAACAATATCGGCATTAATAATATGATCACCCAATATGGCTTTCATTACATACAAAGGAGAAGTTCCGATGTCACCATAAATAATACCTAAAGAAACTAATAGACCACCAAGTGTTAATTTACTGTGAAGATCTTTGTGCGCTACGCTCATGATATTTGATTAAAAAGTGGGCAAATTTACTCTTTTTAAATATATTAGGATAAAAAATTAAAAAAAATCACATTGGAGTTAGTCAATTATTATCTCATTTAGTACTAGCAGATTTGTTGACTAAATTTGAAATTTAAATTTTGGCTAATTTTCTACAGATCAATCGCATTTTAAATAATTGTATTTTAGCATTCTAAATTGAATTTTTATGAATAAACTAGTTCTAATTATTGTTGGAATTGTATCGTTTTCTTGTAAATCAATACATTCTATAAATAATCGTAATGCACTGTCTGTTTCTATAGATACTTTATTACTAGATAAAATCAGTATTCGTGCTTTGGTTTTGGATCACGACAAAGTATGGTATGCAGGGGATCAATCTAGATTTGGCTATATTGATTTGAAGACAAATCAGAAAAAACAAATTATAATACCTTCTGAAAAAAATGCTGAATTTAGAAGTATTTCCCAAACGGAAAAGTATGTTTTTATTTTAAACGTTGGGAATCCAGCTTTTCTCTATAAAATTTCAAAAGAAGATTTGAGTTATGAATTAGTATACCAAGAAAATAATGAAAAAGTGTTTTATGATAGTATGCAATTTTGGAATAAAAAAGAAGGTATAGCTATTGGCGATCCAATTGAAGCGAGTTTTTCTGTAATTACCACAAGGGATGGAGGGCTATCGTGGAAAAAAACACCTTCAGATCAATTGCCTCAATTAGCAGATGGTGAGGCTGCTTTTGCGGCCAGTAATACGAATATTGTGATTAAAGGAAATTTGACATGGCTTGTTTCTGGCGGAAAAAAAGCACGAGTTTTTTATTCTAGTGATAAAGGTGTAAGTTGGTCAGTTATTGAAACGCCAATTGTTCAAGGAAAACAAATTACAGGAATTTTTACAGCCGATTTTTACAATTCTACTATTGGTTTTATATCGGGTGGAAATTATGAAGTCTTGAGTCAAAACTTTGATAATAAAGCAGTAACCTATAATGGAGGGAAAACATGGAATTTAGTTGCACAGAATCAGGGGTTTGGATACGCATCTTGTATACAATATATTCCCAATAGTCATGGAAAAGGATTGATTAGCGTAGGCGCTTCAGGAATTTATTACTCTAATGATGGTGGTATTAGTTGGAAACAATGGAGTACAGATTCTGGTTTGTATACCATCAGATTATTGAATAACTATACAGCTATTGCAGCAGGCAAAAATAAAGTGATTCGTCTTCGATTTAAATGATAAAGCCATTCTTGTTGGAATGGCTTTTGGGGGTATTTTAAATGAATTTAATCTTTTCTTTGTCCTCTATTTCGGTACTGCAATAACAATTTCCTACTGAAGTCTTCTTCGGATTTTTTGAGTTTAATGATTTTTGATGCAGGCAGTACTCCCTTTAAATTAAGTATGAATTTTTTGCGAAGCATATAAATCTCCTCTTCATTTGTTTCCATTTGGTTTAAAAGTACACTGGCTTCTTTCTCAGTCATTTTTTCTTTTGCATCACGGTATCGTTTTATAAACGATCTCATTTTTAAATGTTTCAATTCAAATTCTTTTTCTTCAAAGGCATTGTAAATGGGCCAAAACCTCTCTGCTTCTGTAATGCTCAGTTCAAGTTCAGTCGTTAGAAATCCTATTTTCATTGTTTTGATTTGTTCTCTTTTCTCTTTCATCTTTTCACTTTGTGCAAAAGTGCTGAAAGTGGTAAATAAAAGTAATGCGAATAATACGTTAAGAAGTTTCATATTGGTTAGTATTAATGATTTTTATTCGGATAAAAGTCTTTCTAAGTTAGAATTTGTGGTTAAATGGTCTTCAATAATATCATCTTTTAATTGGATAACAGTACCTAAAGAGGTTATGTCCTCATTGTCTAAATCACTAATTAAATCATATTGATTGATATTCGTTTGATAACTTATGTGATTTTCTAATGTTGATTCATCTAATTCATCAGAAGGTTTAGAAAGTTGATTGAAAATAGGAATAAATAATCCAATTACTAATATGGCTGCTACTGCGAAAAGTAGTTTCCTTTTTTGTTTGTGAAGTGGAATCACCCTATTTTTTTCGTCGGGTAATTGCGAAAGCATCTTTTTTGAAAATTCCTCAAAGTACTGATCTGGAACTATAAATCCAGATGTAATTTTTGGTCCGTTTTCTAAATTAAAATTTTTCATAGTAAGCTTTTGACTATTAAGAGTATAAAAGGTTTAATTTGAAGTGACATAAGCCTCTATTTTTTTTACAGCATGATGGTAAGATGCCTTTAATGCGCCAACTGATGTATCTAAAATAGTTGCAATTTCCTCATATTTTAATTCTTCAAAATATTTCATTTTGAAAACGAGTTGCTGTTTAGTGGGTAATAAAGCAATTGCTTTTTGTAATTTTATCTGAATTTCATCACCCTCAAAATAGATATCTGCAGTAAGATTATCTATAACTTTATTATTTAATTCTTCGCTAGATAGCTTCTTTTTCTTTGCTTGCTGTTTGATGAAAGTTAGGGATTCATTTGTTGCAATTCGGTACATCCAAGAATATAGCTTACTATCACCTTTGAAATTCTTTATGTTTTGAAATATTTTGATAAAAGTATTTTGCAAAACATCATCTGAATCATCATGATCCAAAACGATATTTCTTATATGAAAATACAGTGGTTTTTGATAGATATGCAAGAGTTTTTGAAACGCTTCATTTTGCGTTTTTGGATTTAATAATGATTCAATAAATTCCTTCTCGTCTTGCAAATTGCGGTTTTATCAATTTAGAATAAAAAGTAATAGAAAGGTTTAACCAAAAATTTAAATAGCTTCTGGATTCACTTCGTTTATAGGTAACTCTTCTGTTTCTGGTTCCTTTTTTGGAACTTCAATGTTCTTACTTTTAACGGGAAAATAAAAATCTGTTTTCCATTTTGAAGGATGATTAATTTCTTTTTTGCTTAAAGTAAATACTTCAATATGTGAAAAACTCGAACCTGGAGTAATCACTTTTTGATTAATATATGATTTGGATTTTTTTAACGCTTCTTTAGTATGCGAATAGTCCCCGTATAGGGTTGTTTTTATTGCTTGAAAAGTTTCCAGCTCATCAGCTAAGATATCACTTCCATCACTTGTTATTATAGCTTTTTTTATAGGGATACAAAGTGAAATATTGGTTAATCCGCTTTTCTCATTATAGGTATTGTAAATAATAAAAGGTTTGCCGTTAAGTTCAATTTTATTCTGCTTGCAAAAAGCAATAATTTTAGGAAAAACAATTTTAGAATTTTTAACCACCTTACTAATTTTACTAGTAAAACTTTGATAAAGATAGGGTGTTCCTAATTTTTGAACTAATCCATTTACTTTGATTTTGTAGGTATTGATTTCATATACCAAACTTCGATCTAGGTTAACCAAACTTTTATCAAAAAGGTCACCAATAATTTTTTGGGCCCCACCATGCAAAGCAGTGGAAATTTTATAAGAAAAGCTCATTTCTCCTACTGTTTTTACTGTAACTTTTGTGCCGCCTAATGTATCTTTAAATACCCAAGTAATTTTGAATTTGGAATCATCCCAATCCATTTTTTGATAGATACTATCATTTTCTTTTAGCGAAAAAGTCTGAATCGTTCCAGCACCTTTAGAGCCTTCCCATGAAAATTGAGCTCCTTTGCCTAAAGTGTTTTTGGAGAATTGGCCTTTTAATGAAGTGTCTTCCGACAAAAGATTCATAAAATCTTGCCAGTTTTCAGCATCATTCACGTAATTATACACATTTGATTTTGAAGTAGGAATAATTTTACTTTTCTCGATGGAAAAATTACCTTTTTGCGTTGCAATAAAAACAGAAAAAGATACAAAACTAAGTAAAAGTAAAAGGAAGATATATTTTAAGATTTTCATATTGACTGTAAAAGGGTTGCTTACGTAAAGTTACGTTATTTTATTTCACAATAATAGTTGAAACAAAAATATACTAGCGCTTAAAGAAAATCTTGATTATAAATAGTAATCCTATAAATACTAAAAAACCGATCAATATTTTATAATTCCCTTTGTAAAAAATTTGGTGCAAACGCGAATCTTTTTTATAAGAAAAAAACATTGCAATTACGAAAGCTATAAAAAAAAGGAGTCCGAAGATTATTTGTCCTGTACTAAACATCTGTTGATAATTTTTAAAGCAAATTTAGGCATTTATTCAAGAATAGTTGTTAATTTTCCAATCCATTTAATGAATCAATTTATGCAAAAACAAATTAAAGCGGTCAAGGAATTTCATACCGCATTTCGAATAGGACATAGTGAATCACCAGTTGCCGATTTAGGCGAAACTAAAAAGCAACTTCGTTATAATCTAATGAAGGAAGAAAATGAAGAATATTTAGAAGCTGTTTTGAATAATGACTTGGTCGAAATAGCAGATGCATTAGGTGACATGCTGTATATTCTTTGTGGGACAATTATTGAACATGGTTTACAACATAAAATAGAGGAAGTGTTTGACGAAATTCAACGCTCCAATATGAGTAAATTAGGTGAAGATGGAAATCCAATTTATCGTGAGGACGGAAAAGTAATGAAAGGGCCTAACTACTTTAAGCCGGATTTTACGAAAATATTAGTAGAATAAGTGATCTTATTTTTGAAGATAAAAAAAGCGATTTTCATTTGAAAATCGCTTTTTTGTTATTAATAAGTATTGGTTATACTTTGACAGTCCAACCAAAAGTATCTTCAGCTACTTTATTTTGAATGTTTGTTAATTTCAATTTCAAATCGGCAGCAACTGAATTATCCAATTTAGGTAATTCGTAGTAGTGATCTTTGTAAGAGAATCCCGCAATTGGGCTAATTACTGCTGCAGTACCAGCACCGAAAATTTCTTTCAAACTTCCGTTTTTAGCCGCTTCAACTAATTCATTTACTAATACAGAACGTACTTCAACTTGAATACCTTCTCTTTTTGCTAAATCAATTAATGTTTTTCTAGTTACTCCATCTAAAATTCTCTCACTTGTAGGGGCTGTGAATAACGTATCATTGATTCTAAAAAACACGTTCATCGTTCCCGCTTCTTCTAATTTGGTATGAGTAGCATCATCAGTCCAAATAATTTGTTGAAATCCTTCTTTGTTAGCTAAATTAGTTGGGTAAAATTGACCGGCATAATTACCGGCTGCTTTTGCAGCACCAATTCCACCATTAGCTGCTCTACTGTAATGTTCTGCAACAATTACTTTTACCTCACCTGCATAATACGATTTTACAGGAGATAAGATAATCATGAATTTGTAATTGTCAGAAGGATTAGCAATAACTCCAGTACCAGTACCAATCATAAAGGGTCTAATGTACATGGAATTTCCATTTCCTTTTTTAACCCAAGCTTGATCTATTTTTAGTAATTCTTTTAAGCCGTTCATGAAAATAGTTTCAGGTACTTCAGGCATAGCCATTCTTACAGCAGATTTGTTGAAACGATTATAATTTTCATCAGGTCTAAACAGCCAAATTGCATCTTGTTCGTCTTTATATGCCTTCATTCCTTCAAAGATAGCTTGTCCATAATGGAATACACGAGTAGACGGATCAACTAAAAAAGGGGCGTAGGGCTTAATAGTAGGTGTTTGCCATTCTCCATTAACAAAATCACATTCAAATAAATGGTCTGTAAAAACAGCTCCAAAACTTAAGTTTTCAAAATCAACTTCATTTATTTTTGAGGTAGTTGAACGAATAATTTCAATTTTTGTACTCATATTAAGTAATTATTTTAAAAGATATATAATAAGCAAAAACCTATCAGATATAATACGTGATTTTATTTTTTTAATGTTTACAAAATTAAATAAAAAACGCTAAAAAACTTATCAAAATAGTATTAATTATAGCTATTGACTGAGATTTATTTATATTTAAAAATAATCATGCAATTAGGCTCGATTTATGGGAATTATATAAAAAATATCATTTTTTTTCGAACGAAACGTTTTTGTTTTAACTAATTTTGGGCACATTATTCAAAGTCTCAACAAGTATTAACTTCAATACATATTCATTGGAAAGAGAAATTATTCAAACTCTTGATGGTTCAACAACAATTCATCTTAAAGAATGGGATGAATGTTATCATTCAAAACACGGTGCAATTCAAGAAGCTCAGCATGTATTTATTAAAAATGGACTTTCGTTATTCCCGAATCAATCCGTCTCTATTTTAGAAATAGGTTTTGGTACAGGATTGAATGCATTTATTTCTTTTTTAGAATCACAACACTTGAATCAGCAGATTCATTATGTTGGTGTTGAGGCTTATCCTGTAAATGCGACCGAAGTACTTGCAATGAATTATGTTGATGAGTTGAAAGCCAGTTCTAAAAAAGAAGTTTTTCATAAAATGCACGAGAGTAATTGGAATGAAAAAATAGAATTAACTACCGATTTTGAATTAACTAAGCGAAAGCAGCTTTTTGATGATATTGATGATATTGAACAATTTGATTTAATCTATTTTGATGCTTTTGGCTATCGAGTACAACCTGAGTTATGGAGTACTGCCATTTTTCAAAAAATGTTTACAGCACTTCGACCCGGAGGAAAGTTAGTTACTTATGCGGCTCGTGGAGTTGTTAAACGAAGTATGCTAGAAGTAGGATTTACAGTTGAAAAATTACCTGGCCCACCAGGTAAAAGAGAAATGTTTCGTGCAAGTAAAGCTATTAAATAATTATTATTTCGGGAATTAAAATAAATTACTTAAAACTTCGTTAAAATAATACTTTGTCAATTACTATTGATGTAATTTTATACAACGAAAAATAAAAGTTTAACTCAAAATTGAATTCATTATGACAAAAGTAATGCTTGATTACACCAAATCTATTCTTGAAAGAGTTAGTTTTGATCCCGCACTTTTTTACAAAGAATTGCAAAAAGCAATTAAAACTTTATTACCTCATGAAATGGAACAATTGAAAGAATGGTTATACAGATTCACTAATAAAAAACCAGAATTGAAGTCTTGTCTGGTAGTTATTAATTCATAAAAAAAGGAACCAATTTGGTTCCTTTTTTATTTTTTGTGTAACGGGCTAATGATTTCAACATTTTGGAATGCAATTGCCCCTTTAATGACTCCGGAAATAGTATTTCTAAGTGCATCAATTATATGAATTTTTAGTTCGCTTTTTGGATAAATCAAACTGACTTCGCGAGCAGGTTTAGGCTCAATAAAATGGCGTAGTTTATTTTTATCCGTTTCTTTTAAGTCTAGGGTATGTAAATAGGGTAGTAGTGTAGTGCCAAGACCTTCATTGGCTAACTTAATTAAGGTTTCAAAACTGCCACTTTCTATCTGAAAATGATTGATTTCGTTTCGGGCGTTATTTCTACATAAATTAAGGATACCATCTCTAAAACAATGCCCGTCTTGTAGTAACAATATTTCATCTAAATTTAAATCAGAAACTTCAATTTCTTTTTTCTGGTAATGTTGATGGCCTTCAGGGATATAGGCCATAAATGGCTCATAGTAAAGTACAATCTCTTTTATTTTTTCTTCTTGAAGTGGAGTTGCAGCAATGGCTGCGTCCAAATGACCATTGTTTAATTTTGTAATTATTTCAGCAGTATTTAGTTCCTCAATAATCAATTTTACTTTTGGATATTTTTTTATAAAATTGTTTAAAAACATCGGAAGCAATGTTGGCATAATTGTAGGGATAATTCCTAATCTAAATTCACCCCCTATAAATCCTTTTTGTTGTTCAACAATATCTTGAATTCGATCAGCTTCATTAACAATACTTTTAGCTTGAGTAACAATTTTTTGACCTATTTCAGTCAGTTGTATAGGTTTTTTGGTACGATCAAAAATTTGAATACTTAATTCATCTTCAATTTTTTGAATTTGCATACTCAATGTGGGCTGAGTTACAAAACACTTGTCTGCTGCTAAAGTAAAATTTTTATATTCAGCGACTGCTAGAACATATTTAAGTTGAGTAATAGTCATAGGTATAGTTTGTATTGATGCAAATATAAAAACAATAAGTTAAACTTATAGATTGAGTTTAATATTTAAATTGGTTACAAACCATTGCTTTAAAATTGTTGTATCAGAAAGTGTGTAACGAATTAGTAATTAGGATGTGCAATTAATTATTGATAAATAAATTGGCATGCCAATAGTTATGTTTACGGGAAATGTTATAGCTAAAGCCATAGGCAAATAAAGTCCAGGATTTGCTTTAGGAACTGTAATTTTCATTGTGGCTGGAACAGCTATATAAGATGCACTAGCGGCCAATACTGAAAATATAAATCGGTTAGAAATATCATCTGTTATTAAAGAGCTTATTATTGCAAATAAGCAACCATTCACGATTGGGATTACCACTGCAAAAACTAAAGGGAACCAACCACTACTAAAGAATGATTTTAATTTTTTTCCGCTCGTTATTCCCATGTCTAACAAGAATATTGCTAGAAAACCTTTGAATAAATCATTTGTAAATGGTTTAATACCTTGAGCTTGTTCAGCATTGGCAAGATATCCAATGACCAAACTACCAAGAATTAATAAAACACTACCATTTGTTAATGAGTGTTTTACAATTGATTTTTTTTGAAATTTAGTATTATCTCCTTTATAAAAAATCGAAATCATCATTAATCCAATAATTATCGAAGGCGATTCCATCATTGCCATTACGGCTACCATATGACCATGTAACTGCAACTGATTTGCTTCCAGGTACGATACTGCAGTAACAAATGTAACGGCACTTACAGATCCATATGCAGCTGCAATAGCCCCTGAATCAAATAGGTTCAATTTTCTTTTCAGAATAAAAAAAGTATAAACTGGAATTATTGCTGAAATGCCAATTCCGAATAACATAGACCATATTATTTCGGTTGAAAATATTTCATGGGATAATTCTTGACCACCTTTAAAACCAATTGCAAATAATAGATATAGGGAGATGAATTTGGACGAGTTTTCAGGTATTTCTAAATCACTTTTCAAATAAACTGCTATGATACCTAACACAAAAAAGAGTAGTGCTGGATTTGTTAAGTTTTCAATTAGTAAGTTTACATTCATAATTTATTAGTGTATAGTTTAGTTGTTTAATTATCTTATTTTTGAAAATTGCAGTCTCATCCCATTTGGATTATAATTAAATACTCCGTTAGTATATACTATATTCCCATTTACAATTGTTGTAACAATTTTACTTTGGAAGACTTGTTCTTCGAAAGGTGACCATTTGCATTTATATAAAATATTTTCTTTTGTCACTTTCCATGGTTGGTTTATATCAACTAATACTAAATCAGCATAATAACCTTCTCTGATATAACCGCGCTCTTTTAGCTTATAAATTTCAGCAACATTATGAGCAGTTTTTTCAACAATCATTTCTAATGTCAATTTATTTTGATGATACATTTCTAGTAAAGCAGGAAGAGCATGCTGTACTAATGGTCCTCCGGACATAGCTTGAAAATAGGTTCCCGTTTTTTCTTCTATAGTATGGGGAGCATGATCTGTAGCAATTATATCTAATTTTCCGTTATATAAAGCATTAAATAACCCCTTTTGATTCAATTCTGATTTGATTGCAGGATTCCATTTTATTTTTGCTCCTAATTTTTTGTAATCTTGGTCTGAAAACCACAAATGATGAACGCAGGCCTCGGCAGTAATTCGTTTTTTATTTAAAGGTGTTTTGCAATCAAACAATTCGGTTTCAGCTAGAGTTGAAATATGAAATAAATGCAATCTGTTTCCGTATTTTTTAGCAATATCAATTAATTCTTTAGTAGTGGAGTAACAAGCTTCTTCGTTTCGAATTATTGGATGGTATTCAAATGGAATGTTAGTATTGAATTGTTGTTGCAGCGTTTCAGTATTTTTTTTGATAATAGCATCGTTTTCACTATGTAATGCTATCAAAGTATTTGAATTTGCAAAAATTTTATCGATGTATTCCGGATAATTAGCAATAATGCCATCCTCTTTAGAAAAATACAATCCATCATCTGTTACTCCACATACATTTTCAGTATCTGTTTTTAGTGTTTCTTCCCAATTATCTTTGGTTAATCCCATAAAAAAAGAATAGTTGGCTAACGATTTTTTAGCGGCTAACGAATATTTTTGTTCTAGTAATTCATTAGTAAGTGTATTTGGCAAAGTATTAGGCATATCCATAAATGAAGTAATGCCACCAGCAACAGCTGCAATAGATTCCGAGAATATATCGGCTTTATGTGTAAGTCCAGGTTCTCTAAAATGAACTTGATCATCTATAAATCCCGGAAGTAAGTGTAAACCTTCAGCATTAATTTCATTACAAATTAACTCTTTGTGTGTAGCAATTGAGTCATCAATTTTTTCAATTCTATTTTTGTAAATTAATATATCTTTGGTAACAATTCTACCTTCATTAACAATCTGTGCGTTTCGTATTATTAATCTCATAGTTCAGCTACTGCTCGGGTTAATCTATCGTTTATAGATTTTCCTAGATGAATATTGGGTAGTTTTTCAATTAAAAGCACATCGAGTCCAAGAGCATCTAATTCATGTAAATACGAATATAAATTTTTTGATGCTTCTTTAAAATCTCCAGTTGGGGATAAAATATATTGAACGAAAGGCCGTGGAGATTCTAATTTATTTTGAAATTGAAGTACTCCAATTTTTTTAAATTGAATAGATTCTAATTCTTTTTCAATATCCTCCACAAGAAAAGATTTTGTTTTTGGCGCATAATGTTTGGTAAACATTCCAGGAGCACTTGGAGCACTATTATCTTTGGTATGGACCTTGATTGGACCAATAATTTTTTCAATTTCTTCAATTGGAATTGCTCCATATCTATATAGAATAGGTTGTTCTTCTTCAAATCCAATTATGGTTGATTCAATTCCATTTTTACAATTGCCACCATCTAAAATTACGTCTATATCATTTTGGAAGTAATCATAAACATGAAGTGCATTCGTTGGACTAATTGATCCAAATGGATTGGCACTTGGAGCCGCTAAAGGGAAGTCTAAATTCCTTAACAGCTCTAAAGTTAAAGGATGATTAGGTACTCTAATAGCAACAGTGTTTTTATTCGAGGTTACCCAATTTGAAATACAGTCTTGTTTTTTCAGAACTAAGGTTAATGCTCCAGGCCAAAAATGAGACGCTAATTGAGCTGCTAGAGGCGGTATATCTTTAGCGACTTCCTTTAGTTGCTCAGCTGACTTAAGATGAACTATTAGCGGATTGTTGTTGGGTCTATTTTTAATTTCAAATATTTTTTTGACTGCAGATTCATCAAAAATATTAGCTGCTAAACCATATACAGTTTCGGTTGGAATTGCAACTACCTTACCTTCATTTAGTGTATGGATTGCGAAAGAAATATCTTTTGTTATAACTGTCATAATTAATTAAGGATTACAATAATCGCAGTACATTGGGTCTTCATACTTTATAGTGTTGGGAAACATTTTAGTTTCTTTGTGTAAACATTTTTGGCATTGATAATTTACGCTTAAAGCTGATTTTGTAGGAGAATTGCATAAATTACATGGTAATCCTCGAGTCACTTCTTTAATTTCATAGCCAGGGGTGTCGCATGATGGACATTTCGTATTAATCTTTTTAACTAATTTATGAGCGGCTTGTTCAATAACTTTCATTCTGGTTGGATTGTAACACGCTCTCATATCAGTTTCAACGAATACTTTTCCGAACAATTTTTGGATTTCGTTAAATTTTAGTATTAAATCTTTTTTATTGGTAATTCCTTTATAACATTTGGAAAAATTTGTTTCATCTGATTTTAGAATTATACCATGAGAAGGGAATTGAAAATTGGATGAAAATTCCAAAAGTTCTTGTTCTGTAGTGACATAGGTTCCATTAAAATTTGTCGAAGTATTTAATTCAGTAGCGATTATTTCTAAATTGAATTTAACATCCAACAACATTAAATGTTCTTCATCTGCCGGTAAAAAAAATACGGATGGGTGTGCTCCAAAGGATCCCTCACTCGCAATCACTAAATCGCATTCGTAATGGTGTAAAGCTGATAAGCATTTTTGGCGAAGCGTTTCGATTACATCTTTCTTCCTTTCAATTTCTCCGCTAAATGTGCCTAATGAATCGGTATTAAATAGTTGGTTTACTATACATGTTACGCCAAATTCTTTTTCAAATATTGGTGCTATTATTTTTTCTTTCCCGTGTTGAGTTGCTATCAGTAATTTCCTTCCTTCAAACATTATTTGTTAACTGAAATTTTAATTACGCATTCAATTTCCAAAGTATGCTTCCCTGTCTCTGCTTGATGAATAACTTTATCAATTAAAGTCATCATTGTATTTAATTCTTCAATCCTTTTTTTGGAATGATCTGTGTCTTTGTTGAAACGAATTTGACTACTGAAATCCTCCAAACTATGAAAACTAATCTTATTATTTATAAGAGAGTTAAGAAGAGTTTTTGCTTCTTTTGGGGCAAAAATACCTTCAATTAATTTATGTTGTGATTTGTTTTCCATAATTACAATTTTAC
>JBJOFE010000028.1:0-18991 GCA_046048915.1 Bacteroidota bacterium
CAATATTAGGAGCCAACCATTTTTGTGCTTGCTCCATGGTGGTGTTTCTTCGTTTAGAATAATCTTCTACTTGGTCTTGTTTGATTTTACCCAAACCAAAATACTTACTTTCTGGATTGGCAAAATAATAACCCGACACGGATGAAGCTGGCCACATAGCCATACTTTCGGTCAAAGTTACACCTATTTTTTGTTCAACATCTAAGAGTTTCCAAATCGTTGGTTTTTCTAAATGGTCTGGACAAGCCGGATATCCTGGTGCCGGACGAATTCCTTTATAATTTTCGGCAATTAAATCCTGATTCGATAAATTCTCATCAGAAGCATAACCCCAGATTTCTTTACGCACTTGCAAATGCAAATATTCAGCAAAGGCTTCGGCCAAACGGTCACCTAAAGCTTTGACCAATATGGAATTGTAATCGTCTAAGTCTTTTTCAAAAGCTTTGGCTTTTTCTTCTACACCAAAACCGGTGGTTACACAAAAACAACCCATATAATCTTGTACCCCTGAATCTTTTGGCGCAATAAAATCTGCTAAAGCAATATTAGGTGCGCCAGCTGTTTTTTGAGATTGTTGACGAAGGGTTAAAAAAGTGATTGGTTGTCCCTTGTCCGATGTCAATTGAATATCGTCATCGTTTATGGTATTGGCAGGAAAAATTCCTAAAATACCTTTGGCAGTTAACCAATTTTCTTGAATTAACTGATGTAACATTTGTTGCGCATCAGCAAATAAAGATGCGGCTTGTTCTCCAACCACCTCATCGGTTAATATCGCTGGATACTTTCCGTACAATTCCCAAGAATTGAAAAACGGCGTCCAATCTATATAATCGACTAAATCAGCAATCGCTACATCCACGGTTTTAGTTCCAATGAAATTGGGTTTTTTTGGCGTGTAGGTATTCCAATCTAGTTTTAGTTTATTAACTCTTGCCTGCTCAATCGTTAGGAAATTTTTATCTCTACTTCGATTCAAATAACCTTCACGAAGCGCATCGTATTCAGTACGAATGTCTTGAGTGTATTTTTCATTGGTATCCGAATTCAATAAGTTTCCGGCAACAGTTACTGCTCTTGAAGCATCGTTTACATGTACTACAGTCGCTTTATATTGTGGTGCAATTTTCACAGCGGTATGCGCTCGAGATGTTGTTGCTCCTCCAATCATAATTGGAATTTGAACGTTGATTTTGTCCAATTCTTTAGCCAAATACACCATTTCGTCAAGCGAAGGCGTAATTAAACCACTCAAACCTATAATATCGACATTGTGCTCGATAGCTGCCGCGATAATTTTCTCTGGCGCTACCATTACACCTAAATCAACTATTTCGTAATTATTACATGCCAAAACAACGGAAACAATATTTTTTCCAATATCGTGAACGTCACCTTTTACGGTAGCCATCAATACTTTTCCAGCACTTTGCGATACACCATCTTTCTCCGCTTCGATATAAGGCAATAAATAAGCTACCGCTTTTTTCATTACACGTGCTGATTTAACTACTTGTGGCAAGAACATTTTTCCGCTACCGAATAAATCACCTACTACATTCATTCCAGCCATCAAATTGATTTCGATGACTTCAATAGGTTTCGAAGCGGCTTGTCTTGCTTCTTCTACATCTATTTCTATAAATTCGTCAATTCCTTTTACTAGTGAATGCGTCAATCGTTCTTGAACTGAACCATTTCTCCATTCTGCAATCGCTTTTTCATTGGCTTTGAAATCACCTTTAAAACTTTCCGCCAAATCCAATAAACGCTCGGTAGCATCTTCTCTTCTGTTCAACAAAACGTCTTCTACATGCTCTAATAAAACCGGATCAATTTCGTCGTAAATTTCTAACATTTCAGGATTTACGATACCCATTGTCATTCCGTTTTTGATGGCATGGTATAAAAATGCCGAGTGCATGGCCTCACGCACTTTGTCATTTCCTCTAAACGAAAAAGATACATTACTAACACCACCTGAAATATGGGCATATGGTAAGTTTTCTCTAATCCATTTGGTCGCACGGAAAAAGTCCAAAGCATTCAATTTATGCTCTTCCATTCCAGTTGCCACTGGAAAAATATTGGGGTCAAAAATTATGTCTTGAGCAGGAAAGCCAACTTTATCGACTAAAACGTCGTAACTTCTTTTACAAATTTCGATTCGTCGCTCGTAATTATCGGCTTGACCTTTTTCGTCAAATGCCATAACGATTACGGCAGCACCATATCGTTTGATTTTTTTGGCGTATTCAATAAACTTTTCTTCGCCTTCTTTTAGCGAAATAGAATTCACCACACCTTTTCCTTGAATCACTTTCAATCCCGCTTCAATGATTTCCCATTTTGAGCTATCAATCATTACGGGAACACGAGAAATATCAGGTTCAGCAGCAATTAAGTTTAAGAATTTGGTCATGGCGTACACCCCGTCCAACATTCCTTCATCCATGTTGACATCGATGATTTGCGCACCACCTTCTACCTGATTTCTAGCAATATCTAAAGCTTCTTCGTATTGCTCTTCTTTGATTAATCGAAGGAATTTTCTGGAACCAGTTACATTCGTTCTTTCCCCCACATTCACAAAATTAGTTTCTGGGGTAATAATTAATGGCTCTAGTCCGGATAATTGTAAATATTTCGTTTCGTGTGTACTCATATCGTATAAAAACCTATCGGTTTTGAAAACCTTTGTGGTTTAGTTTAATTCAACAGTTCTAGGTTTAAACTCTCTCGCTACATCGGCTATTGCCTTGATGTGTTCTGGAGTTGTGCCACAACAACCTCCAATGATATTAATTAAATTATCTTGCAAGTACTCTCTAATCAAAGCTTGCATTTCTTCGGGTGTTTGGTCGTAATGTCCAAAGGCATTGGGCAAACCTGCATTTGGGTGAGCTGAAATATTCAATTGCGTATTCATAGACAAACGTTTCAAATACGGTTTCAACTGATCGGCTCCTAAAGCGCAGTTGAATCCGACACTCAATAACGGAATGTGGGAAATCGAAATTAGGAAAGCCTCTACCGTTTGTCCCGAAAGTGTTCTTCCTGAAGCATCGGTAATGGTTCCTGACACCATTACTGGCATGTCTATTTTACGTTCTTCTTTTACTTCTTCAATGGCAAAAAGAGCTGCTTTAGCATTCAAAGTGTCAAAAATGGTTTCAACTAACAATACATCGCAACCGCCATCAATTAGAGCTTCTACTTGTTGTTTGTAGGCTACACGCAAATCATCAAAGGTAACCGCGCGGTAACCCGGATCGTTTACGTCTGGTGACATTGACGCCGTTCTGTTTGTTGGTCCTATAGAACCCGCAACAAATCGGGGACGGTCTGTAAATTCATCGGCTACTTCACGGGCAATTTTAGCTGATTGGTAATTCAATTCATACACTAAATCTTCCAAATGATAATCGGCCATTCCGATAGTTGTTCCAGAAAAAGTATTGGTTTCTACAATATCAGCTCCTGCTTGAAAATACAAACGGTGTACTTGTTTTACCGCTTCGGGTTGTGTGATCGAAAGTAAATCGTTGTTCCCTTTTAACGGATGCGGAAAATCTTTGAAGCGT
Organism: Bacteroidota bacterium; assembly: GCA_046048915.1. Lineage (GTDB taxonomy): Bacteria > Bacteroidota > Bacteroidia > Flavobacteriales > Flavobacteriaceae > Flavobacterium. The sequence goes on from JBJOFE010000028.1 coordinate 3,588, forward strand.
TCGCCACGAAAATCTTCCTCAGAGAAATTATTGCGTTGCAACATGGTTCCCATAGCGCCGTCTAGGACTAAGATTCTTTCTTGTATGGCTTGTTGAATTTTTGACATATTTTTTGTTTTGGCCCAAAAGGCACTTCATCAAACTGTTTTGTTGTTTATTTCTTGGCAAAAAAATCCCTTTCTGCCTTTTAGCCCTGATGGAAGCGGCATCCTTTCATTCTGGGTTTAAGAATAAAAGATACAGCGTACAGCAGGAAAAAATCTTGGCAAAAATACGCCATTCCTTTGCTTTAAAAAAATATTAGTACCGATCCTTTTAAAAATTTGGAATTGCGGCCGTTGCCAACAAACCAAAAGCGCTACAACTCGAAAGTAATAGCGCTCTGTATTGTGATGAAAAAGCTATTAAATAATAGCTTTTACTACTGCTTTTGGCGCTTCTTTTCGAGTTCCGTCAAAACCATCTACTCCTGAAACGGTGGTGTATTTCAACACATAACGTTTTCCTGGATTGATAATTTGGTAAGCGGCCTGACACATTAAAGTCGCTTCGTGGAAACCACAAAGAATCAATTTTAATTTACCAGGATAGGTATTGACGTCACCAATAGCGAAAATTCCAGGAATGTTCGTTTGGTAATCCAAAGCGTTATTTACTTTGATAGCATTTTTTTCGATTTCCAATCCCCAATCGGCAATTGGACCTAATTTTGGTGTCAAACCAAAGAGCGGAATAAAGTAATCGGTTTCAATGGTTCTTTGCACTCCGTCTTCGTCAAGCACAATCGATTCAACGTGGTTTGTTCCATTTACACCTACTACTTCGGCAGGAGTAATCATTCGAATTTTACCTTCGTTTTTCAATTCTTGTACTTTCTCTACTGAGTCCAAAGCTCCTCTGAATTCGTTTCTTCTGTGAATTAAAGTAACCTCTGAAGCTACATCAGTCAAGAAAATACTCCAATCCAAAGCAGAATCTCCTCCACCTGCAATAACCACTCTTTTGTTTCTGAATTCTTCTGGATTTTTGATGAAGTATTTTACCCCTTTATCTTCGTAGTATTCGATATTTTCAATCAATGGTTTGCGAGGCTCAAAACTACCTAACCCCCCCGCAATCGCTACTACTGGTGTGTGGAATTGCGTTCCGGCATTAGAAGTTACAATGAAGGTTCCGTCTTCTTGTTTTACGATTGTTTCAGCACGCTCCCCAAGTGTAAATCCAGGTTCGAACTGCTTGATTTGCTCCATCAAATTATCAACTAAATCTCCGGCTAATACTTCAGGAAAACCTGGAATATCGTAGATTGGTTTTTTAGGATATAATTCGGAAAGCTGTCCGCCCGGTTGAGGCAAAGCATCTAGAACGTGACATTTTAATTTTAATAATCCCGCTTCGAATACGGCAAATAAACCTGTTGGGCCTGCTCCAATTATAAGTATGTCTGTTTTAATCATGCTATTGTATTTTATTCTTTATTGATCTTCTCTTATATTATGCAAATGAACGAATGATTTTAGTTTCTAAAGGTAACTTTTATCACTTTTTCAACTCAATTGCTATTTCTTGTTTTTCAACGATTCGGTAATTTCATTCATCTTTTGCACTTTTTCCTCAAAATTACCTTTGAGTGTTTTGCGGTATTCATTCAAGTTTTCTACCATTGTATTAATGTCGTCTGGAATGATTTCTTCGAAAAACTCTCGCAATCGCTTGGCTGTTGTTGGCGATTTTCCATTGGTCGAAATGGCGATTTTCACATTTCCTTTGGTGACAATACCCCCCAAATAATAATCACATAACTGAGGCGTGTCGGCGATATTGCAAATCAAATGGCGCTTGCGACACAAATCAAATACTCTTTTATTCACTTTCAAATCATCGGTACAAGCAATTACCATATGGCGTTTGCGAAGCATCCAACGATTGAATTTTTTATTCGTCAATGTAACGGAAGGATGTTGAGCTACCAACACTTCTAACTCAGGAAGAAAACGTGGTGCTACTACCTCAACATTCGCATGCGGACTGGATTTCAACATAAACGATAACTTTTCTAAACCGACATTACCGCCACCCACAATCAACACATTCAATTGCTGTAGTTTTAAAAATACCGGATATAGTTCGTTTCTTTCTTCCATATTACTTTTTGGCCTGCGCCAAAGGAACGCTTTTTATCTTTTTTCTATCAAATAGTCGTGATAAAAATCTTTTAGTTTATTGCTTTCTCTTACTACTTCGCCAATAACAATAATCGCTGGAGAACTTAATTTCTTTGATGCTACTACTTGCTGAATCGTATCTATAGTTCCCACTCCAATTTTTTCTTTTGGAGTCGTTCCGTTTTGAATAATAGCAATCGGACTGGCACCTTTCGATTCGTTTTGGAATAAATTCACAATCTGATTCAATTTGCTCATGCCCATCAAAATTACTACTGTGGCAGATGATTGTGCTGCCAAAGCTACATCTGTTGACAATTTTCTGTCGGAAGTGGTTCCTGTAATGACCCAAAAACTTTCTGAAACTCCTCTCTTTGTTAACGAAATCCCTTGATAAGCTGGCACGGCTACCGAAGAAGAAATCCCCGGCACTACGGCTGTAGGAATTCCGAAACTTTCTACAAAATCAATTTCCTCGCTTCCACGACCAAAAATAAAGGGATCGCCACCTTTCAATCGCACAACATGTCCGTAAGTCAAGGCATTATCCACAATCAATTGATTGATTTCATCTTGCGTATAGGCGTGACATCCTTTTCTTTTGCCCACAAAAATCTTGATAGATTTTTTAGGTGCATAAGTCAAAATTTCTTCGTTGGCCAAAGCATCGTACAAAACCACCTGAGCTTCCGCTAAAGCATTGGCTCCTTTGATTGTCAGCAAGTCTGGATCGCCTGGACCAGCTCCTACTAAAGTTACTTTGGGTTGTATTGGTTTATGCATTAGCTAGATCTTTTTCTCTGTATTCTTCAATCGTTGCAAAAAATGCTGTCGCTTGTTCTAAATATTTTTTTGCAAACGCTTCCGAAGCTTCGTTTTCTTTAATTTGGTACACCAACTCTTTGAAAGTAGTTGCCAATTGAATTTTATTGGTCTCTACAAAAACAGTATCGAACAAATCTATAATTCCAGCATGGTGGTTTGTTTTTTGCTTTTCAGCTAGCAATAATGCTTTGGCTGCATTGACAAATCCTGCATAGGTTAAATAAATTGAATCTGACCATTTTTGATCGTTCAATGCTTCTTGAGAGAAAGTCAATTTGTCTTTGGCTTCTACCAATAAGGTAGCTACTAAATCTATTACTACTCCAGCACATTCACCAACACCCACTGCTTTTACGTAGTTGTCTGCATTTCCCCAATCCACAAAATCGGCTTCTGTTAAATTGGTTACATCCGCTAACGGTTTCAAAAATTCGTAAAAATATTTTTCTCCTTTGGCATCATAATAATTCAAGAACGATAGTCCATTCGCATTGGCTTGAAAATCATTTAAGATTAAACGTAAGGCTTGAGGTCCTCTACGACTTGGAATTTTAATTACTTTATCTGAGAAACGACCTTGGCCATTTCCTAAATTTCCTCCACCTAACAAAACTTGAAGGGCTGGTGCTACTAATTTTCCAGAGTTGATGGACATTCCTTGGAAACCAATTTCTGCCATATTGTGTTGTCCACAAGCATTCATACAACCACTAATTTTAATCGTGATTTCTTGATTGTTGCTGTATTGCGGATATTCGGTTGCTAAAACGCGTTCTAATTCTACTGCGATTCCAGTACTACTGGCAATTCCTAAATTACAGGTATCAGTACCCGGACAAGCTGTAACATCATTGATGGTGTTGTACCCTAAAGTAACAAAATCCAACTTGGCTAATTCTTGGTAAAAGAACGGTAGGTTTTCTTCTTTAATGTTACGAATCAAAATGTCTTGACGTAAAGTAAAACGCAATTCATTGGCACCATAATTTTTAATCAAATGAGCCAAAGCTCTTGCTTTATCTGTATAAAAATCACCTAACGCAACTTTGATTCCAATAGCTACATAACCCACTTGTTTTTGAGCAATTACATTCGATTTTTTCCAAGCTTCAAAAGCGGTAATATCATCGATAGTTACTTTTGGAACTTCCAAAGCTGGCGCTGGAATTGGACCGTCAAAAGCTGTAGTATCAATTTCCACCATTTGGTAGGACAAGGCTTTTTTCTCTTCTTCAACTAAACGTAAGAATTCGTCTCTTCCAATTTCTTTGATCAAGAATTTCATACGGGCTTTCAAACGTTTGGCTCTTTCACCATAGCGATCAAAAATACGCAAGACACCTTCTGTCATTGGAATGATTTGGTTGACCGGAACAAATTCTGAAAGCAATTCGGCATGGCTGGGTTGCGAACCTAATCCGCCACCTAACATTACTTTAAATCCGCGTTCTCCATCGACGATTTTTGGAATGAAACCCAAATCGTGCAAATAACTCAAAGCGGTATCTTTATCAGAAGATGAAAAAGACATTTTGAATTTACGCCCCATTTCTTGACATACCGGATTTCTTAAGAAAAACTGAAACAAAGCATGTGCATAAGGCGAAACATCAAATGGTTCTTCTGGATCGATTCCAGCGTTTTCACTGGCTGTAATATTTCGAACCGTATTTCCACAAGCTTCTCGAAGCGTAATATCATCTTTTTCCAAATTAGCCCAAAGCTCCGGAGTTCTATCCAAGCTTACGTAGTGAATTTGAATGTCCTGGCGCGTAGTAATATGCAAACGCCCAGTCGAATATTCGTCAGAAACTTTGGTAATACGTACTAATTGTTCGCTACTCACTTTACCAAAAGGCAATTTGATACGAATCATTTGTACCCCTTCTTGACGCTGACCATAGACTCCTCTGGCCAAACGAAGACTACGAAAACGTTCGTCATCAATTTTTCCTTCTTTGAATAATCTAATTTTTCTTTCTAAATCGATGATGTCTTTTTGGACAATCGGATTTTCTATTTCGGTTCTAAAACTTTCCATTTTTTGGGCTTTTATTTAATTAATAAATCCAACTCCCGCTGTTGTGTTGGTATTGGCGTCAATTAAAATAAACGCTCCATTGGATTTATTATCGTTGTATTTATCGAAATACAATGCTTTGCTTAATTTGATGGTTACTTCTCCAATTTCGTTAATAGCTAATTGCGTAGCAGGAACTGCTCCGGAATAATCTGTAGCAATTACATTTTTGACTGCGTCAATTTTTGCCAAAACTCTATTGGTATTGTGTTGCACTAAATACTTGGTTCCAGGTACTAATTTCTTGCTGTCCATCCAGCAAATAGTGGCTTGAATATCTTTTTCTACTTGAGGTAATTCTCCTGATTTTACAATCATATCCCCTCGAGTCACATTAATATCGTTTTCTAATTCCAATACAATAGAGGAACCTGCTTTGGCTTCATCAAATTGTTGGTCAAAAAAGTGAATTTTGGATACTTTTGATTCGGTTAAAGAGGGTAAAACTGTAACGGAATCGCCCACTTTAATTGTGTTTCCGTACAATTTCCCAGCATATCCTCTAAAATCATGGTATTCTTCGGTTTTTGGACGAATCACTGTTTGTACAGGGAAACGCGTTTTACCGGTTTCAAAAACATCTTCAGGAGTTAAATCTTCTAAATGTTCCAATACCGTTTGACCAGTGTACCAAGGCATATTTTCAGATTTATCGGCTACATTTCCACCGTTAATAGCGCTCAACGGAATGTAACTTACGTTTTGTTCTTTGAATGAACTTTTGGCATTCAAGGCTTGGAAGTCGGCTTTAATTTTGTTAAAAACCTCTTCTGAATAATCCACTAAGTCCATCTTGTTTACGGCAACAATTACCTCTTTCACACGCAATAAATTATTGATGAAAAAATGACGGTAGGTTTGCTCAATCACTCCTTTTCGCGCATCAATCAAAATGATCGACACTTGCGAAGTCGAAGCTCCTGTTACCATATTTCGCGTATATTCTACGTGACCTGGAGTATCAGCAATAATGTAACTTTTTTTTGCAGTCGAAAAATAAATATGAGCTACATCAATCGTAATTCCTTGCTCTCTTTCGGCAACTAAACCATCCGTAGCCAAAGAAAAATCTAGATAATCGTAGCCTTTTTGCTTGCTACTTTTTTCTATTGCTTCAATTTTATCCGTTGTCAATGATTTGGTATCATACAATAACCTCCCGATTAAAGTACTCTTTCCGTCATCTACACTTCCTGCTGTTGCTATTTTTAAAACTTCCATTCTGTTTGTATGTTTCAAGTGTAAGGTCTCTAATCGATATATTTACCTTACTCTTTTAATTTTTAAATACTTAATCCTTTTAATTTTATCTATTAAAAGTATCCTTGCTGTTTTCTTTTTTCCATCGCCGCTTCAGACCGCTTATCATCAATTCTGGCTCCTCTTTCAGAAATAGTTGAAGAGCGAATCTCGCCCACTACTTCTTGGATGGTAGCCGCATACGATTCAACAGCCGCCGTACAACTCATATCTCCCACTGTTCTAAAACGAACAATTCGTTCTTCAATAGCTTCATCTTCCTCTTGATACACAAATGGGGAATGTGACCAAATCAATCCATCTCTCAAGAACACTTTACGTTTGTGTGAAAAATAAATGGACGGAATTTCAATTCCTTCTTGTTCGATATAACTCCAAACGTCTAATTCGGTCCAGTTAGAAATTGGAAAAACACGAACGTTTTGACCCAACTCAATCTTTCCATTCAACAGATCAAACAATTCAGGACGTTGGTTTTTCTCATCCCATTGACCAAAATCATCACGAACTGAAAAAATACGTTCTTTAGCTCTTGCTTTTTCTTCGTCTCTTCTCGCTCCGCCAATACAAGCGTCAAATTTGAATTCTTCAATCGCATCCAAAAGTGTAGTCGTTTGCAAGCTATTTCTACTTGAATATTTTCCAGATTCTTCTACCACTTTTCCCTGATCAATAGCATCCTGAACGTTACGAACGATTAATTCCAACCCTAATTCGGCTACCAATTTATCTCTAAATTCGATTGTTTCCGGGAAGTTATGTCCAGTATCAACGTGCAACAATGGGAAAGGTATTTTTGCTGGAAAAAAAGCTTTTTGCGCCAAACGCACCAAGGTAATGGAATCTTTTCCTCCTGAAAAAAGCAATACGGGTTTCTCAAATTGAGCAATTACTTCTCTAAAAATGTAGATCGCTTCACTTTCTAAAGCATTTGTTTTTACTATTGAACTCATTTATAATTGTTTAAAAGTTTAAAGTTTAAGGTTTAAGGTTTGTTAACCTCTTTTGATTAAACTTTCCACTACTTTTTTATTTATTATATTCTAATCACTAATTACTATTGACTAATCACTATTTTTGGTGTAAGCCACATTCTTTGTGACTTGATTCCCAAGACCATCTTCCGGCTCTAATGTCTTCGCCAGATAAAATCGCTCTAGTACAAGGCGCACAACCAATACTCACAAAGCCTTGTTTGTGCAAACTATTTTGAGGGACGTTATTCTTTTCTAAATATTCTTCCACTTCCTGCAATGTCCATTTTAGTAATGGATTGAATTTGATGATATCGAAATGTGCATCGTATTCAAAAAAGTTCAAGTCACTTCTGTTCTCTGATTGTTCCGCTCTCAAACCAGTAATCCATATCGCATTTCCTTGTAAGGCTTTAGTCAAAGGCGCTACTTTTCGAATGAAACAGCATTCTTTTCTATTCTCCACCGAGCTGTAAAAACTATTTGGCCCTTTTGCATTCAACAACTCTTCTAGAGCTGAAGTTTCAGGGAAATAGGTTTTGATTTCGGTTTTGTATTTTTTAACTGTTTTATGAAATACATCATAGGTTTCTTGAAACAAACGACCAGTGTCTAAGGTAAAAATGGTAATTGGCAATTCATTTTTACCAATAAAGTCCGTGATCACTTGATCCTCTTGTCCAAAAGAGGTAGAAAAAACTACCTGATTTGGATATTCATTCGCTAAAAAAGAAAGCGTCTCCTCTATAGAGAAGTCCTTTGTTTTTTCCAATAAACTGGTTACGACTGATGTACTCATTATAGTAATTTAGATAAGGTTCGTAAACTTAAAATGATGATTAAAATTCCTACTGCAATCATCATGGGTTGTCTTTTGATTTTATTTACTAAAATGGCAGCTATAGGCGCCGCAATCACTCCCCCTAAAATCAAACCTATGATCACTTGCCAACCTTCTATTCCTCCAAAAAGCATAAACGTTACCCCACTTGCAAAAGAAACGGCAAACTCAGCTGCATTTACAGAACCAATTGTATAACGGGGATTTCTACCGCGACCTAACAAAGTAGAGGTCACAATTGGCCCCCAACCGCCGCCACCAACAGCATCCATGAAGCCTCCAAAAGAAGCAAGGAAACTCAAGCGTTTGGTTTTCTTTTTGACAATATTTTTTTGTGCCGCTTTTCTGATAATGATGATCGCAAGTGCAATCATATACACTGCAATAAATGGCTTTATTACATCTCCATCAATAACATCCGAAAGCAAATAAGCTCCGGTTACCGAACCTAATACACCTGGAATCAACAAGTGTTTAACTAATTTTTTATTGATATTTCCAAAACGGTGGTGCGAAATGGCAGAAGCTCCTGTTGTGAACATCTCGGCAACGTGAACACCTGTACTGCTGATAGCTGGCGGGATTCCGTAGGCCAATAAAAACGAAGTGGAAGTAGCTCCATAACCCATTCCTAAAGTTCCATCTACCAACTGAGCAAATACACCAATTAAGAAAAAGATCAAAAATTCTTGATCAAAACCTGCTATCAAACCATCCCAAGAAAACTCCGCATGATGATTGTAGATTAAACTAGAAATCAAGCCTACCAATAAAACAACTGGAATAATCACCCATAAACGTTGTTTGAAAGTTACTTTTGCGTTTACTGAAGCTGTATTTTCTTTTATTACTTGACTCATTCGTTGTACTTATTCTTCGAATTTATTATAAAAATCTATTTCCCTATCGGACTAGTAGATTAAAGTGCAAAAATAGTACTTTTTTACTAATTACAAAATGGAAATTAAAAAAGTTTGAATTTAAAAAGAGACGTCTGCGAGTGTGTTGTTTTCGAGTATCATCAGTGTGTTATCGCGGACTTCCGTCATTAATTTGTGTACTGAACAACTCGCTTCGTCCACACAATCATCACATTTTTCATAAAAATTGTGACTTACGCAGGGTAATAAAGCAATAGGGCCTTCTAAAATACGGTACACATGCGCCATATTGATCTCTTTGGGATCTTTAATCAAGTAGTAGCCGCCACCTTTTCCTTTTTTGGCACCCAAAAAACCCGAATGACGCAACAATAACAAAATACTTTCTAAAAACTTAATAGAAATATGCTCGCTCTTTGCTATTTCAGCAATTTGCACCGGCGTTTGATTCTCTTGGCGTGCCAAGAAAGTCAATGCTTTTATTCCGTATTTTGTTTTCTTTGATAACATGATTTATATATTCGATTTACGATATACTTTTTACGATCTGCAATGTGCGAAATTATAACACTAAATCGAAAATCCAATATCGTAAATCGTAAATTTTAAGACAAGGCTTGTTCCAAATCAGCAATAACATCGGCAACGGTTTCTAAACCTACGGAAACTCGTACCAATCCATCTGTAATACTCACTGCCAAACGCTCTTCAACTGATAATTTACTATGAGTAGTAGAAGCTGGATGCGTTACAATCGTTCTGGTATCCCCTAAATTAGGTGACAATGAACATAATTTTATTTTATCTAAGAAAGCTCTACCCGCTTCAATTCCACCTTTGATTTCAAAAGCGACAATATTGCCTCCTAATTTCATTTGCTTTTGCGCAATGGCATATTGTGGATGTGACTTCAAGAACGGATATTTCACTTTATTAACCTGTGGATGGTTTTCTAAAAACTCGGCCACCTTCAATGCATTTTCACAATGTCTTTCCAAACGAACGGCTAATGTTTCTAAACTTTTCGACAATACCCAGGCATTAAACGGAGACAAAGTAGGTCCAGTCAGTCTCGAAAAAAGATAAATATCTTTTATCAAATCAGCGCTACCAACTGTAATTCCACCTAAAACACGTCCCTGACCGTCCATCAATTTAGTTGCCGAATGGATCACCAAATCCGCTCCCCATTTGATAGGTTGCTGCAAGTAAGGGGTTGCAAAACAGTTGTCAATTATTAAAATCAAGTTGTGTTTTTTGGCAATTTTTCCCAATAATTCCAAATCGATAATATCTACCGCGGGATTTGTTGGCGACTCCGCAAACAAAATTTTAGTATTGGGTTGAATACAACTTTCAATAGTTTCTGGCGCATTGATATCAAAATAAGTCGTTTCAATATTCCACTTTGGAAAATAGTTTACAAACAACGAATGCGTAGCGCCAAAAACACTACTCGCTGAAACGATATGATCTCCTGATTTCAATAAAGCTGCAAATGTAGAATACACGGCTGCCATACCTGATGCAAAAGCAAAACCGGTTTCGGCACCTTCCATTTGGCACACTTTATTAATGAATTCAATCGTGTTAGGATTGCTATAACGGCTGTAGATATTGCGTTCTTTTTCTTCAGCGAAAGAAGCTCTCATGTCTTCTGCATCTTCAAAAACAAAACTAGAGGTTAAATACAAAGGCACCGAATGCTCCAAGTATTGTGTTCTTTCTAATTGACCGCGTATCGCTTGAGTTTCAAAACCGAAATCTTCTTCGTTCATTGTAGTTGTATTTATTTTTTTAATTCGCTAATTCCACTCCATTCAATACTACTTTGTACAAAATGGTAGCGGTTGGTTCCAATGTTTTGGAAACCGAACAATATTTTTCAAATGATAATTTAGCTGCTCTAGCTGCTTTGTCTTCTTTGATTGGTCCTTCTAAAAAGAAAACAACATGAATTGTTTTAAACGGATTTGCTTCACCAACTGGCACGCGTTCTCCTTCTACTTCGGCTTTAAAAGACGTAATTTCTTGACGTTGTTTTTTTAATATTGAAATCATATCAATTCCACTACATCCAGCTACTCCCATCAACACCAATTCCATTGGACTAGGTCCCATATCATTGCCTCCAAAAGCAGGACGCGCATCGACATTGACAAGATGCCCTCTGTCATTTTTCAATTGAAAATGAAAGTTATCGTTTACTCTTTCTAATGTTATTTTCATTTGTTTTGTTTGTATAAATCTGAAATCTTATCCTTTATCTGACAATCTTAAAATATCACCAAAAACCCCTCTTGCTGTTACCGCTGAACCGGCTCCTGCACCTTGAACTACAATTGGTCGATCCCCATAAGATTCGGTGTAAATTTCGAAGAACGAATCCGATCCTTTCAATCCACCTAAAGCGGTATCTGAAGGAACTGAAACTAATTTTACTTCTAAATTTCCTTTGTCACTTTGCAAATCTCCTGACAATTCGCCAATGTAACGTAACACGTGATTCGGTTGTTGGTCTTCTTTTATTTTGGCGTAGACCGCATCAAATTCTTTTAATTTGGTCAAAAATTCAGACGCACTTCCTTCTCGTAAATGTTCCGGAATTAAATTTTGAATAGCGATTTCTTCGAATTCATTTTGCAAATCCAATTCACGCGCCAAAATTAACAATTTTCTTCCCACATCATTCCCACATAAATCCTCTCTTGGATCGGGTTCCGTATACCCATTGTCAATGGCTTCTTTCAAAACTTCGCTAAACGGAACGTCTTTGCCAGAGAAGTTATTGAACAAATAACTCAATGTTCCAGAAAACACCCCTTTTATTTTAGTAATATTTTCCCCAGAAAGGTGCAATAATTTAATCGTATCAATCAAAGGCAAACCAGCCCCTACATTGGTTTCATACAAATAGGTTTTTTGATTGTCGGCCAATACTTTGCGTAGTTTTTTGTAGAAACTATAACTCAAGGTATTTGCCACTTTGTTAGACGAAATTAAGTCAAAACTGCTTTCAATCAACGGAATATAATTCTCTACAAATTCAGCACTCGCGGTGTTGTCAATGGCAATCAAGTTTTCCAAATGATTTTCATTAGCATAATCAATCACATCCTGAATGGAATATAAAGTCCCTTTGTTTTGGATTTCATTTTTCCAATTTGGGGTCACGCCGTTTTTGTTCAGTAAAACGTTTTTAGAATTGGCAATAGCAAAAATGTTCAACTTAACATCTTTGCGTTTCTCGATAGCGGTAGCCGATTCTAAAATTTGGTTAATCAAAGTGCCTCCTACTAATCCGTGGCCAAAAATGGCAATATTGATTTTTTTAGAAACTCCAAAAATCTCCCCGTGAATAACATTTAAGGCACGATTCAATTCCGTTTTCTTCACCACCAAACTCACGTTTTTACCGGTAACGGTATTGTTGAACAAAATCGGAATAATTTTATTTTTAATCAATGCCGTATAAGGCTTATGAAAAGTGCTTAAATCTTGCCCAATAATAGATATTACCGACACATTATCGGTCACCGAAATTTTATTGACATCTTTCGAATAGAAATCATTTTCAAATTCTTTCTCCAGCTGAATCATCGCTAAAGAAGCTTTATCCGCATCAACCACTAAACCAATTCCTCTTTCAGAAGAACCTTGAGAAATGATACTCACACTGATGTCATTATCGCCCATGACTTTGAAAATTCGGGCATCGACACCAGTTTTCCCAAGCAATCCACGACCTTCCAAATTGACCAAGGCTACATTTTCCAAAACAGAAAGTGTTTTAATTCCTTCTTTGCTCGCTGTAGAACGGATTAAGGTGCCTTTATTTTCGTGATTGAAGGTGTTCAAAATACGAAGCGGAATATTTTTCTCCAATAATGGAATGATCGTTTTAGCATGTAAAATGGTGGCACCAAAATTAGCCAACTCATTCGCCTCATTAAACGTCAAATAATCGATTTTCTTCGCATCAGGAACTAAGTCAGGATTCGCTGTATAAATTCCGTCAACGTGTGTATAGTTTTGTAATTCTTCCGCATTTAAATAATTGGCAATCAAAGAAGCGGTATAATTACTTCCGTTTCTTCCTAAAGTAGTAGTTACATTTTTAGCATTCGAAGCAATGAAACCGGTTACAATATTAACCGCATCCTCATTTTCTTTGAAATACTGTACTACATTTTTCTTGGAGGCGTGTTCAATTGGTTGGGCATCGCCAAATTTTGAATCAGTTTTAATCAATTCTCTACTATCTGCAAAACGAGCAGTTACTCCATTTTTAAGCAAAATAGCTGTCAGTAATTTGGCAGAAAGTACTTCGCCAATTGATAAAATTTGATCTTTAATTTTACTGCTGTAATCTCCAATTAAGCTTACGCCTTCAAATAATTTTTCTAAAACTGTAAATTCTTCTGTAAAATCAACCTCAGCAAAACCATTTTGTTGTTCTAATTTGAATTGTTCCAATTGTGGCTTGTAGCTTTCATTTTTGGCTGCAATAGACAACATTTCTTCCAATTCGTCTGTAGCATTGCCACGCGCCGAAACCACCACAGCGATTTTTTCGCCTTGGTTTACTTTGTCTAAAATAATTGCCACCACTTTATCTAATCCATCTCCATTAGATAATGACTTTCCTCCAAATTTTAAAATCTTCATTCTGTCTGTATTATACGTTGCACTATTAAAAAATAGTAGCCAACAAATTATGTAATTGATTGAATTCTATCAAAAAAGCATCGTGACCATGAATGGAAACAATTTCTTGATAGCTAACATTTTCTTTGTGTTTTAGTAATTCTTCATAAGTAGCTCGGTTCTCATTGGCTGTAAAAAACAAATCTGAGTCAATGCCAATAATATGAATATTGGCTTCGATTGTTGCCGCTACTTTTGTAAAAGTATCTCTACCTCTTGTAATATCTATCGTCTTTAACAATTGGTTCATCATTTTATAAGCCGACAACTGAAAACGTTTTTGCAACTTATTTCCGTGATGGGCTAACCAACTTTCAATATTAAAAACGGCCAATTCTTCATTAGTTGTGCGTTGGAATTTGGACGAAAATGATTCTGGAGTTCGATAACACAACATGGCGTGAATTCTAGCATCTTCGATTGGTTTTGACGAATTAGCTAAAATTTGCTCTTGCAAAAAACAATTGGCAATCAACCAATCTGTCGATTTCCAATCTGTAGCGATCGGAATTAAATGTTGGGTAATCTTTGGTTCTAAAGCTGCCATTTCCCAGGCTATTCCTCCTCCAACAGACCCGCCAATAATAGCATACAACTGTGAAATTTGTAGCGCTTTAATTCCCTGATTGAATACACGGGCAATATCTCTTGCATTGAAATCTTGGTAGTTTTCAATACCAAAACCATCGTATCCGTTTCCAGGTACATTAAATGCTAGAACGGTGTACTTATTTGTATCTATAGTTTTGCTTTCGCCAATTAAGTCGTTCCACCAACCTTGTTCTCCAATTACTTTTGAATTACCCGTTAAGGCGTGATTCACCAAAACAACAGGAGCCGTATTCAAGCTAGGGCCAAAAACCTGATAACTTAAATGAAGTATAGGATATAGCGCACCACTTTCGGTGATGAAATTTTGTAATTGTATTTGGTTGATTTTATTTTCCAATGTCAAATCGGTTGTAATTGTTGATTTGTGTTGGAAATATTAGAAAGAAAATCTAGAAGGAAGCTAGAAAAATCTCGTGTTATCTTTCCACATTGCTGTGGTAGAATGCAGCACCTTCTTCGATTTACCGAAGGGTTGCTAAGGCTTCATCGGGTCTAATCCCTCTACCTTTCTTTATAACATTTCAATACGTTTATTTGAACTTTGAGCTGCAAATTAACGTCAAAATTCTTAAAGAACCAAATTTCCTTGCTTCATAATTGGACATCAATCGAATATACAGCTTTCGATTTACTCCTTTGAACCAATAATAATTTGGCCCAAATACGATGTTAACAAAGAAATAATGCAATAAAAAGAAGCTAACAGCCTCGTTTTTTGAAGAAACCGAAACCAAAACGGCTTTCTGCAATAAAAAAAAAGAAAAGTTTAATTTGGAATTCAAAATGGTTTTATAACTTTGCGCTCTAATTTCAGAGGAAAAATTTGAACTGATTGCAACCTCGTTAAAAAATGCTAAAGCAGGAATTTCCCTTTAGCATTTCGTAGCAACACCATTTTTCCTCGCTTAATTTAAAACTAAATTAAATTATTATGGCTTATTTATTTACGTCAGAATCTGTGAGTGAAGGACATCCAGACAAAGTGGCTGATCAAATCTCCGATGCATTAATCGATAATTTTTTGGCATTTGATGCCGATTCAAAAGTAGCTTGTGAAAC
>JBJOFE010000029.1:0-18726 GCA_046048915.1 Bacteroidota bacterium
ACCCAGAAGCACCCATAAACATCGATCAGAATCTTAGGGTGTAATACTGGAACCAAGAAAAAATGTTGAAAATCGATTCTGAAATTTTTTGGTAAGAAATCTGAAAAATGGAAATAATACACTATAGAGCAACCTGTTGGATATATTCAATTAATATATTTTTTTATAGTGTTTGTAGTAAGTATCGGAAATAGATACATTTCTAATTAAGTTAAATTGATACAAATGATAGAAGTTTTAATCGCTTTAGGAGTAATCTTGAGTTTTTTTATAACTCAAATAAAGGTGAAAAATTTATCCATTTTATCAGCCAAATATTTGCTTTAATTTAATTCTAAAAATAACAAGGATTTGTAATTATATGTTAATTACAAATCCCGCACACAAAATAGATTTACCACTTTTCTAAACCTAATAATTTCTTGCCTAAATTACTTAATTCAGCTGTTTTGTACTTAGTAATTTCCCATTTTCTTGGATCTCCAGGAAACGCATACCCTTCAGGTGCAATTCGATTTTTCCAAGAATCGATACGCCATGCTTTTAGCTCTTCATTATCTTCTTCTGCCGGCATCATTGAAATATATTGCGCTACACGCACTTTGTCTTTGGTTAAATTAGGACGGATCCCGTGAGGTTGCGAACTATTAAAAATCAGTAAATCTCCCGCTTCCATTTTCACTTTTACTAATTTATCTTCAAATCCTTTAATATCGGGCTGAAAACGATTTCTATCCTCCGGTTGTGTTAATTTCCAAGTGTCATAAGTCCTAAATAATTCTGGAATACATTGAAATCCACCCATATTCTCATCAGTTGCGTCTACTAAAGCAAGTACGCCTTGCACATTTTGTGGCTTTGTTTCAGGATCGTAATCCCAATGAATAAATCCTTTAAATTCGTGATCTGGACGCACAGGAAAGTTTAAATTAGCTCTATCGATTGTAACCCATAACTTTTCAGTTCCCCAAACATCCGCAAAGGCATCATATACTTTTTGCATTTGACGGTTATCCCATTGGTATTGGTGATTGTATAACTCAACCATTCCGCTATTAGTTAATTCTTTCATTTGCATTTCTGCTCTTGGTGGTGCATACCAAGTAGATGAATCATTCGGATCTTTCTCTTCAAATTCCCAAATGAAATTAGCCAATCGTTCTGCATTTTCTTTTGGTACGGCATTTTTGATTACAATATACCCATTAGTTATCCAAAAATTCCATTGCTCTTCGGTTAATAAACGAAGTGGTTTGCCGTTAGAACGATCATTTAGTTTGTGTACACTTGATTTAGCTACAGATGGATTTCCCGGTATATCAGTATGTGCATTAGTTGCCATCGTTGGCGTCATTGTAGGAGCCATAGTTTGGTTTTTATTTTCCATAATTAAAAAGTTAGGTTAATTTGATAATCCAAAATTAGTAGGAATTGAGTAGTTGAATTATCACAAAATTTACCATAATTTGTACTATATTGACGTTTTATTGGATATTTAATCATACAATAGTACATTTATATTGTAAATAAAGAAAATATATGAAAATCGTACTCGAAGATATTAAACGTTTAGCGGGAAGTTCGTTCCGAATTTTGGTCAATCCAAAATTGAACGATTTTTATTATTGGCATTTTCATCCTGAATTTGAATTGACTTTTATAGAAGCACCCCAAGGAACTAGACGGGTTGGAAATCATGTGGGACAATTTGAAGGGAGTGATTTGGTTTTTATTGGTTCTAATATTCCACATTTGAATTTTGATTACGGAATTAGAACTGAATACGAAAAAGTAGTACTGCAAATCAAAGCTGATTTTTTCAAGAATGATTTTGCTTCAACTCCAGAACTAGCAGCGATTCAGCAACTGTTTGAAAATGCTAAAAAAGTAATTTGCTTTCACGGCAACACCAAATCCACTATTGGAAAGCAATTAAAAACCATTCATTTATTACCGCATTTTGAACAATTTATAGCAGTATTGTCATTGTTTCAAACGCTAGCAACTTCTGAGGAAATGACTTTTTTACACGAACTACCTTTTGAAAATTTCTATAATAATAAAGAACAATCCCGACTCAAAGTAGTCTATACTTTTATCGAAAAGAATTTTCAGCGCACTATTACTATTGAAGAAATGGCGCAACTCACCCATTTGTCTAAAGCGGCTTTTTGTCGGTATTTTAAAAAAATGACGCAACTGACTTTTATTGAATTCTTAAATCAATACCGAATTGAACAAGCTAAACGCCTTTTAAAAGAAGATAAAAATGTAACAGAGACTTGTTATGAATGCGGATATGAGAGTCTATCATATTTCAATCGTATCTTTAACAAAGTTGTGGGTGAAAATCCTTTAGAGTTTAAGAAAAAATAATTAACAATTAGTATTAGATACCAAATTTTAATTCAAATTTTTAAATTCATTAGGAGTTTGCCCTACCCTCTGTTTAAAAAGTCTTGAAAAATGTTGCGGATACTTGAAGCCTAATTCATACGCAATTTCGTTAACCGTTTTTGTATTATCCAAAATTTGGTTTTTGGCCAAATCTATTATTTTGTTTTGGATGTATTCTTGTGCTGACTTACCAGTTTCTTTTTTGATTAAGTCCCCAAAATAGTTCGCCGATAAATGAAGCTCATCTGCACAATATGCTACTGTTGGCAAACCGATTTTATAGGGTTTGTCTGATATGAAATAATTATTAAGAACTTCTTCAAATTTTTCTAGCGCACCCCTATTAGCGTTTTCTCTTGTAATAAATTGTCTGTCATAAAAACGATTACAGTAATTGAGAAACAATTCGATATTAGAAGTAATCAATTTCTTACTGTGTTTGTCTACGCCCATTTCCAACTCTGCTTTTATCTTAGAAAAGCTTTCCAATACTATCTGTCTTTCTCGCTCTGATAAATGTAGTGCTTCATTGGCTTTGTAGCTAAAAAAATTATAGTCAATAAGACTTTTAAAAAGTGTTGTCCCATGAACTAAATCTGGATGAAATACTAAAGCATACCCCTTTGGTTGGTATACTTTCCCATCAGTTTCTACTTCCATTATTTGACCAGGTGCAGCAAAAACCAAAGTCCCTTCTTGATAATCATAGTAATTGCATCCGTAACGTAAATCGCCGCATTTTATATCTTTTAAAAAAATGCAATAAAAGCCGTAATAAATCTTAACCCGCTTTTGTCCATCCCATGATCTTTCATGTGCTTTTGAGAAATCAATTACGCTAATTAATGGATGTAAGGTCTCTGTATTATTGAATTCATTGTACTGGCTAATAGTATCAAACGCAACTGTATTTTCCATAGATATGCTTCTTTAGTGAAACAAATTTAAGTATTTAGTTATAGCAATCCTCTTGTAATTAGTACAATGAGTAATATTGGTAGCACAATCCGTAATTAGTATACTTAATTGCTAAAAGAATAGATGAATTTTGGTCTTACAATAAATCGTCAATTTTAAAATTTAATATTTCAACCAGATGAATCGTAGAGATCTTATAAAAACAGCAGGTTTAGCATTCGCTGGTAGTGCATTATTCCCATTTGATGGTTTAGCTAAAACAGCAAGTGAAACAGTGTCAACGCCAACTGGCAACAAACGTAAATTAGGCACTTCTCTAGAAGTATCTAGTATTGGTCTTGGAGTTCAAAATATGAGTAGAACTTATCAAACTACCATTCCATCTCGAACTGAAATGCACAATATCATTAGAACCGCATTTGATAATGGTGTTACATTTTTTGATGCTGCAGAAGCCTATGGCCCTTTTGAAGTTGAAAAAATTCTAGGAGAAGGCCTTTCACCAATTCGCAACAACGTAAAAATCGCTACTAAGTTTGGCTTTAATATCGGAGCTGGTAATGCAAAACGCTCAGCTTTAAATAGCGAACCAGAACATATTAAAAAGGTAGTTGAAGAAATGTTAAAACGTCTGCAAACGGATAGAATTGATTTGTTATACCAACATAGGGTTGACCCTAATGTGCCAATTGAAGATGTAGTAGGGACAATAAAGGACTTAATAAAAGAAGGGAAAGTGCTGAATTATGGGCTTTCTGAACCAGGAGTGCAAACTGTTAGACGCGCACACAAAGAACACCCAATTGCTGCTATCCAAAATGAGTATTCTTTGTTATGGCGTGGTCCAGAAAAAGAGATTATTCCGCTTTGTCAGGAACTAGGAATAGGCTTTGTGCCTTGGAGTCCATTAGGAATGGCGTTTTTAACTGGAGCAATTGATGAAAATACGCATTTTGCTCAAGGAGATTTTAGAAGTTATGTGTCTCGTTTTTCTTCTGAAAATTTATCTAAAAACATGGTATTAGTGAATTTGATAAAAAAGTGGGGGATTCAAAAAGGAGCCAGTCCTGCTCAAATTTCATTAGCATGGTTGTTAGCTCAACAACCTTGGATTGTACCCATTCCAGGAACTACTCAAATGGCACATATGAAAGAGAATATTGGAGCAAATAATATAATGTTTACTTTAGATGAGCTAGAAGAATTTAACAAAGAATTAAATGCAATACAAATTATTGGCGAAAGACTGCCTGCAGGGGTACAAGCTATGTCAGGGGTTGAATCACCTTTAAAAAAATTATAAATTAAAACCAACACTATGAAATCATTTATCACTGTTTTACTCATCGCATTAGGTATGCAATATTCTATTGCACAAGACAAGAGAAATCCTGAAATTGAAAAAAAATATTCAGAAATAGAACAACAGATTCTTACACTTTCAAAAGACAAATGGCTGTGGATGGCTGATAAAAATGTTAAGAAATTAGCCCCACTATTTGACGACAAATCTAAATTTGTTCACATGAGTGGAACTTGGAAAAAAGACCAAGAACTTGAAATTATTAAAACCGGAAGTATTTGGTATAAGGAGGCAAAGATTCATGATACAGCAATCGAACTTTTTGGAAAAACAGCTATTGTTTGGAATAGAATTACATTGGATGCAATTGTCCGTGGTAGTTCTGTTGTAACTGAATTTACAGTAACGGAGGTGTACCAAAAAAAAGGTAAAGAATGGAAATTACTAGCATTGACATTTAGCAGTGTGAGAGATACACATCAACTTCAAAAATAATAGAATTGTTTCATGAATCATGAGAAATAGATTCTCTTGGATTTACATGGATTGTACTTATATCACTTAAAGAAACAAAATGAAAAAAATAATAACTGGATTAACAATTTTTATAAGTTGTGGTTTATTCGCACAATTAAAGCAAGGGGATGCAATTCATAAAACTGTATCACCTATAGTAAAGACCGTTTCCGGATTAGTTCAAGGCATAATTGATGACGATGTATCTATCTTTAAAGGAATTCCTTATGCCGCACCACCTGTTGGTGAGTTTCGTTGGCGTCCCCCACAAACGGTAAAGCCTTGGACTGAAATACGAGACGCAAGTCAATATGGATTAAATTGTGCTCAAGCTGGATGGGGTGCAGCTCCTGGTACTATTTCTGAGGGCTCATCAGAAGATGGTTTGTATCTCAATATTTGGAAACCGAGAAGTGCTAATCCTGGAGCTAATTTACCTGTTATGGTCTGGATTCATGGTGGCGCATTTGTATTTGGTAGCGGCTCCCAACCTGATTTTTCAGGAATACAATTTGCTAAACAAGGAGTAATTCTAATTACCTTCAACTACCGTCTAGGACGCCTAGGTTTTTTCGCATTTCCAGCTTTAAGCAAGGAACATCCTGAAGAGCCAAAAGGGAATTATGCTTATATGGATCAGATTGCTGCACTCCAATGGGTAAAGGAAAACATTTCTGCTTTTGGTGGTAACCCGAAAAACGTAACTATTTTTGGTGAGTCAGCAGGAGGAGTTTCGGTTCATTCACTTCTGACAATACCAGCTGCAAAAGGTCTATTTCAAAAAGCAATTATTGAGTCAGGAGGAGGACGAGATGGCGTATTGACAGGAAGACCAATTCACGATGAAAATGCAGATATGTACTATCCTATTTCGGCTGAGACTATTGGAATAAACTTTGCTCAAAAACATGGTATTAATGGAACAGATGCTGAGGCACTTGCAAAACTTAGATCTCTCAATGTAGCTGAAATTGTTGATGGGGGTCAAGAAACAAATGGACCTGGAGGTGTACCTATTTATTCTGGACCTATTCTAGACGGAAAATTAGTTGTCGAAACAGCAGAGAGTGCTTATAAATTGGGTAAAGTACCAAATATTCCTATCATTATTGGATCAAATAGCGCTGAAGTACCTGCAGGTTTTGTCAATGCTAAAAACAAAGAGGAATTGATAGCTTTATTTGGAAATCACAAAGAAGAAGCATTAGCAGCCTACGATGTGGATGGTAAAACAGATTTTACAAAGATGTTAACTTTGGTTAACACGGATAAAGTTTGGGCAGAACCAACACGATTTACTGGTAGAGCTTTTGCTTCAAAGTCGATACCCGTTTATACTTATCTATTTTCATATGTTTCAGAACCTATGAAAGAAAGGATGAAATATGGAGCTTCTCATGGCTCAGAAATTCCTTTTGTTTTTGGTAATTTAATTGATCGTAACGGTATTATTTTTACTGAAAAAGACAAGGGAGTCGCTAAAATGATGAATTCGTATTGGGTCAATTTTGCAAAAAACGGAAATCCAAATGGTGAAGGATTACCTCTATGGCCAATGTTTGATACCAATAAAAATAATATATTTGAGTTGAACAAAGAGGGTTCGGCTGAAAGTATTTCAGATTATAGAAAAGCGCGATTAGACGTAATTGAAAACGCTTTTGAAAAATAATAAATAACTAATAATGAAAAAGAAATCAACAAAGCTATTAAGCTTACTTAGTTTAGTATTAATAATTAATTTTTCTTCAAGCGCACAATCTAACTCAAAACAAAAACCGTTAGTAATTCAAGAACAAGGTAGTTTTGCAGTTGGAGGTACCGTTATTACTAATCCAGGGATATTCGATCCTTATAAGCCCACTCCAGAAGGTCAAACATTTCGAGGGGATCATGCCTATGTATTCTATCAAGTACCCGTAAAAGCTCGCAAATATCCACTAGTAATGTGGCATGGAATAGGTCAATTTTCAAAAACTTTTGAAACAACACCTGATGGTAGAGAAGGATATCAAAACATCTTTCTGCGCAATAATTATTCTGTGTATTTAATAGACCAACCAAGACGTGGTAATGCAGGAAGAAGTACTGTTACAGCTACAATTAATCCCACACCAGATGAACAACAATGGTTTGATGTTTTTCGTGTAGGTGTTTGGCCAAATTATTTTGATGGTGTTCAATTTGCTAGAGATACTGAAACTTTAAATCAGTATTTCCGTTCTATGACCCCAAGTATTGGTGCGATTGATATTGAAGTAAATACCGACGCGGTATCGTCTCTTTTTACTAAAATCGGGGAAGGTATACTAGTGACACATTCACATTCAGGAGGTATGGGATGGAAAACAGCGGTTAAAAATTCGAATATTAAAGCTATTGTTTCTTACGAACCAGGTAGTGGTTTTTTGTTTCCAGAAGGTGAACTGCCAGCTCCAATTGCAAGTTCTGCAGGGTCATTGGAAGCAATAGGAATTACAATGAAAGATTTTATGTTGCTAACCAAAATTCCAATCGTTATTTATTATGGCGATAATATCCCTGAAAATCCATCTCCTAATCCAGGTGCTGATGGATGGAGAGCGCGATTGGCAATGGCTAGAAAGTGGGGTGATACTGTAAATAAATATGGTGGTGATGTTACGGTAGTACATCTACCAGAGGTAGGGCTTAAGGGCAATACGCATTTCCCGTTTTCTGATTTGAATAATATTCAAGTGGCTGATTTGATGAATAAATGGTTAAAAGAAAAAGGATTAGATAAATAATCCCAGAAATATGAATCAATATAAAATTATGAAATCAATACTATTGTTTCTGACGTTTTCATTATTTACTTATAGTATGAATGCACAAGAAAAAACACCAATTGAAATAGGACTAAGTCAACAACATAAAAGTATCATTATCATAGCTGCTCAAACCGCCAAAGGAGATTTGGTAAATTTAAAAGTAGCTTTGTCTGATGGCTTAGATTATGGACTTACGGTAAACGAAATTAAAGAAGTACTGGTGCATACGTATGCCTATTGTGGTTTCCCAAGGAGCATTAGAGGTCTACAAACTTTTATGGAAGTCATAAACGAACGTAAGGCTAAAGGTATAATTGATAAAATGGGTAAAGAAGCTTCTATAATCAAAGCAGACGACAATAAATATGAAAGAGGTAAGGAAATTTTGGAAGAACTAACTAAAACACCTTCACCTGAAAAGCTAGTTGGATACGCTGCGTTTGCTCCAATAATCGACACCTTTTTAAAAGAGCATCTATTTTCGGATATTTTTGAAAGGGATATTTTGACATATGCCCAAAGAGAATTAGTAACATTGTCAGTAATTAGTGCCATTGGAGATGCAGAGCCCATGTTGAAATCACACATAGCAATAGCTCTTAATGTAGGCTTTTCGCCAAAACAAATAAAGGAATTTATAGTTGTAATTCAGCCATCTATAGGAATTGAAAAAACTAAAGCTGCTGAAAAAATAATAACCGATTTGGTTAAGTAACTTTTATCAATAAAATTTAGATATCAAGAAAATGAAAAAATTATCAAAACTAACAGCATTAATTATGTCAGTTATAACTGTGAATTATTCGGATGCTCAAAACACAACACCTAAAAATCCATTTACTTTAGTTTATGGTGGAGCAATAACAGAAAACACAAAAGGTCAAGTTAATATTCACCCTGTAACCTATAAAATTAAAGACATCTCAATAGTTGCTAATGTCTATACTCCTGCAAACTTCGATCCTTCAAAAAAACATACCACCTTGGTAATTGCACATCCTAATGGTGGTGTTAAAGAACAAGTAGCTGGGTTGTATGCACAACGTTTAGCTGAGCAAGGTTATATCACAATCACAGCAGATGCTGCTTATCAAGGAGGAAGTGGTGGAACCCCTAGAAATATCGATAAGCCAGCCAATCGAATCGAAGACATACTCGCAATGGCTGACTTTATTTCACAATATCAAGGAGTTGACAGTTCGAAATTAGGCTTATTAGGTATCTGTGGTGGTGGCGGATATGCTTTATCGGCGGCACAATCCGACAAACGCTTTAAAGCAATTGCCACAGTTAGTATGTTCAATTCAGGTGTAGTAAGACGAAATGGTTTCATGAACTCACAAGTAGCTACTATTCAAGAAAGACTAGAACAAGCTTCTGAAGCAAGAGCATTAGAAGTCTCAGGAAAGGAAATTCGCTACACAGCTAATGTGGTTATTACGGATGAAATGGCAGATAAAATGCCATTTGATTTGTACCGTGAAGGGCATTATTATTATAATAGAACTCATGCCCACCCTAACTCTACATTCAAATATACAATGAGTAGTTTGATGGATTTAATGACGTTCGATGCAAGTAACAATATGGATTTGATTAATCAACCTTTATTGATGATAGCGGGGAGTAAAGCGGATTCTTTTTATATGACTGAAGATGCATTTAACAAAGCTACAAATACTAAAAACAAAGAGTTGTTTCAAATTGATGGTGCAACACATATTCAAACCTATTGGAAACCCGAATACGTATCACAAGCAGTGAATAAGTTGCAGCATTTCTACCAAATTAATCTTTAATAAGTAATGAAGAAATCTAACATAGTAATTGTCTTATTCTCAATAGTACTATTAACTATTTCTTGTAAGACACATAGTGACTCTTCCAAAATGTCAGGAATTAAATCACAGATTATCTTTCCAAAAGGTGAAAAAATTACGAATACCAACTTTACTGGTACAGTGTACTTGCAAATGCTTATTGCTGCTGATAGTATAAATCCAACCGCAATAGGTAATGTAACATTTGAACCTAAAGCAAGAACAAAATGGCATTACCATCCTGCTGGTCAAATATTGATGGTTACAGATGGCGTTGGATATTATCAAGAAAAAGGACAAGTTAAAAAAATACTCCGGAAAGGAGATATAATTAAATGCCCTCCAAACCTTCCTCATTGGCATGGCGCAAGCCCCGACAGTCATTTTGTGCAAGTTGCGGTTACTAGTAATAATAAAGGAGCTGCAGTTTGGTTAGATGCTGTTACAGAAGAAGAATATTATAATTAAAAATAATACAAATTAAACTCAACCTAAAACCTCAAGTAAAATCTTGAGGTTTTTTTATGGATTCAAATAAAGCTGAAAATTTTCTATTTCTTCAACCAAAGATTCGATAATTAGGTCTGAATTAGCCACTAGTTGTACCAATGACCTCAAGAGAATTCTTGAGGTTTTTTTATGGATTCAAATTAAGCCCCCCTCTTCGATAACCAAACCAATTATTTTTTAGACTAAACTTCCAATTGTATGGCTTAATTTCAATTAAAAAATTAAAACAATTCTTATTGACTATTTTTTTCTATCTTTGTTAACCGTTTGGTTAAACCGTTTAGTTAAAATAAATGACTACAGAAGAAAAAATATTTGAAGCAGCGAAAATCGTATTTCAAAAAAAAGGATTTGCTGGTGCCAGAATGCAAGAAATAGCAGATGAAGCAGGAATCAACAAAGCGATGCTGCATTATTGCTTTAAAAATAAGCAATCTCTTTTTGAAGCAGTTTTCATGAAAGCGTTTAGTCAATTAGCGCCACAAGTCAATTTAATTTTTAGTTCCAATGAGAGTATTTTTGACAAAATCAGGCAATTTACCCACAGTTACATCACATTTGTAAATGAGCATCCATTTCTACCGCAATTCATTATTCAAGAGATGAATAACAACCCAGAGTTTGTGATTCAATTTTTAAACAATGCCAATCGACCCAATCCAAGTTTAATGATCGCTCAAATTGAAAAAGAAATTGCCGCTGGTATTATCAAACCAATGCCACCCAAGCAATTACTAATGGATATTTTTTCGCTAACTGTTTTTCCTTTTGCAGCTCAAACCATGGTAAAAGGAATGTTTCATATTACGGAAACCGAATTCAATCAAATGATGGAAGAACGAAAAACATCAATCGCTGAACTTATTATTAATTCAATAAAAAAATGAAAAAAACACTATTCTTATTAACGTTATTGGTCTACCAATTTTCTATTGCACAGCACATTGTAACTTTAGAAAATTGCTATGCCTTAGCCATCAAAAATTACCCACTAGCAAAACAATCGGAATTATTAGCCCAGAAATCAGCTTTTGAAACGGCTTCGTTGAATACCGCTAAATTGCCTAAGATAGATTTGAATGCACAAGCAACCTACCAGTCAGAGGTTACCGGTTTACCCATTCCGTTACCAAATGTAACTCCCTTGAATAAAGACCAATACCGAGCGACTTTGGATATGAATCAATTGATTTATAATGGCGGTCTTATTGATTCTAATATTAAATTGAAAGCAATTCAAACGCAAACACAGCAACAACAAGTTGCTATCAATTTGCACTCCATTAAAACTCGAATCAACCAATTGTACTTTTCCATTCTTTTGGCACAAGAACGAAAATTAATTCTGACTTCTAAACAAGACCAATTAGCTTCCAAAATTAAAGAAGTGAAATCGGGAGTCAAATTTGGAGTACTTCTTCCCGCTTCAGAACAAGTTTTGGAAGCTGAAAATTTAAAAATTAAACAACAATTACGAGAAACCGAATTAGACAAAAACAAGCAATTAGCAAATTTGTCAGAGCTAATTGCTGCTCCTTTAGATGAAAAAACCATTTTTGAAAAACCAATGGTTGCACTAGCAAATGATGCAGCCATTTCGCGTCCAGAAATTGAATTGTTTGCATTGCAAAACCAACAAATTTCAAGTTCAAAAGAACTTATTTCCAAAAATAAACTACCAAAAATAAATGCATTTGGCACAGCCGGTTATGGGAATCCGGGGCTGAATATGTTGAATAATTCGTTTCAAACTTTTTATATGGTGGGACTAAAAGCCAATTGGAATGTTTGGGATTGGGACAAAACCAAAAAAGACAAAGAGGCACTTTCAGTATCAGAGTCGATTATTGCAACTGAAAAAGAAACTTTCTTGCTTAATACTCATATGCAATTAGAGGAAATACAAACTGAAATCAACAAACTAGAAGAGGCGCTTAAAACCGATCAAGAAATTGTCAGTTTACGAGAATCCGTTGCTAAATCTTCGGATGCACAGTTAAAAAACGGTGTCATCACCTCCTCAGATTATTTGGTAGAATTCAGCCATTTGTACGAATCCCAAATCAATCAGAAAACACATCAAATTCAATTGGCCTTGGCAAAAGCCAATTACCAACTAATAAAAGGAAATTAACAAAACTTCAAACGAATCAAAATGAAACAACTATTTACATTTTTAATCCTAATCAATTTAGTAGCCTGTAATAAAAATAACGATAATGCGGATGGCTACGGAAATTTTGAAGCTACTGAAGTAACTATTTCAGCAGAGGCCAGCGGAAAAATTGAGTATTTAAACCTTGAAGAAGGCGCTATCGTAGCTCCCAACACCCAAGTTGGTTTAATAGATACTATTCAACTCTATTTATCTAAACAACAACTGATTGCTTCCAAAAATACGATTGCTTCCAAGTCAGGTAATGTGTTATCTCAAACGGCTGTTTTGAACGAACAACTCAAAACTACTTTGATAGAACAAAAAAGAATCCAAAATATGTTTGCCGAAAATGCAGCAACTAAACGTCAAGTAGATGAAATTAACGGAAAAGTCAATGTGTTGAACGAACAGATAAAAAGTATCAAAACACAAGAAGCACCTATAAGTAATGAGCAAAAATCAATTGATGTACAAATTGAAAAAATAAACGACCAAATCCAAAAATGTAAAATTACCAGCCCTTTTCAAGGAACGGTTTTAGCAAAATATTCCGAAGAAAATGAGATAACTAATTTTGGAAAACCACTATATAAATTGGCTGATTTAACCACAATGACTTTACGTGTTTATATAAGTGAGAAGCAACTAAACCAAATTAAAGTAGGACAAAAAGTTACTGTGAAAATTGACACTCAAGAAGACATGAAATCCTATCCTGGAACTATTTCATGGGTTTCTTCTTCGGCTGAGTTTACACCAAAAATCATTCAAACCAAAGAAGAGCGTGCTAATTTAGTGTATGCGGTGAAAGTGAATGTGAAAAATGATGGAAGTCTAAAAATTGGGATGCCAGCCGAAATGTGGATCAAATAAAATGAGTATTTCTGTTCAGAATCTATCCAAATCGTATAAAGACTTCAAAGCTATTGAAACCATTTCATTTGATGTAAATAAAGGCGAATTATTTGGGCTTATTGGACCCGATGGTGCTGGAAAAACGACAATTTTCAGAATCCTCACTACCCTACTTCTGCCAAATGAAGGAGTGGCGAGTGTAGCGGGATTTGATGTGGTGAATGACTACAAATCTATTCGGAATTCGGTGGGCTATATGCCAGGGAAATTTTCCTTATACCAAGATTTAACAGTGGAAGAAAACTTGCGATTTTTCGCGACCATGTTTGGAGCCACCATTGAAGAAAATTACGACTTAATTCGGGATATTTATATTCAAATTGAACCCTTCAAAAAGCGACGAGCGGGAGCCTTATCCGGTGGGATGAAACAAAAATTAGCGTTGTGTTGCGCTTTAATTCACAAACCCAAAGTTTTATTTCTTGACGAACCTACTACAGGTGTAGATCCCGTTTCTCGTAAAGAATTTTGGGAAATGCTAAAGCGTTTACAGCAAAAGGGAATCACAATTTTGGTTTCAACTCCCTACATGGACGAAGCTAGTTTATGTGATCGAATTGCCCTGATTCAAAAAGGAAAAATCTTTGAAATTGATAGTCCGAAAAACATTATTTCAAAATATTCAAAAACTATATATGCTATTTCTGCCCAAAACACGCACCAATTATTAGAAGATTTAAAAGCCTTTCCAAGTCAGTACAGCGTGTTTGCTTTTGGAGAATTCATCCATTATATAGACCAAAATAATGATTTTAAAAGCACCCATTTACAACAGTATTTGGAAAGCAAAAGACATACTGAAATAACAATCCAAATTACGACCCCAACAATTGAAGACGTATTTATGGATGTAACCTCTTTAGAAAACTAAATTTTGGAACACAATAAAATCATATCAGTAAGCAATCTAACTAAAACCTTTGGCGATTTTACGGCAGTGAATAACATTTCTTTTGAAGTGGCCAAAGGGGAAATTTTTGGTTTTTTAGGTGCTAATGGCGCAGGAAAAACAACGGCGATCAAAATGTTGATCGGGATTTCAAAACCCAGTTCAGGAGAGGCAACAGTTGCTGGTTTTGATATTGCTAAACAATCCGAAATGGTCAAGAAAAATATTGGTTATATGAGCCAAAAATTTTCATTATATGACGATTTGACCATCAAGGAAAACATTACGTTTTTTGGCGGAATTTATGGCTTAAGTAGAAAAGAGATTAAAGAAAAAACAGCTATTTTAATTGCAGAATTGGAATTGGAAGAAGTAGCCAATCAATTGGTAGGTGCTTTACCATTGGGTTGGAAACAAAAATTATCGTTTTCGGTGGCGTTATTGCACGAACCTAAAATCATTTTTTTGGACGAACCAACGGGAGGCGTTGACCCCATAACCCGCAGACAATTTTGGGAAATGATTTATGCCCAAGCCCATAAAGGGACCACCATTTTTGTGACCACACATTATATGGACGAAGCCGAATATTGCGACCGTGTCTCGATTATGGTGGAAGGGAAAATTGAGGCTTTGGATTCTCCTAAAAATTTAAAAAAACAATTCAAAGTCGATTCTATGAATGAAGTTTTTTTGAAACTAGCACGAAATATTGAATAATTAGAAACCTTAAACTAAATAGAAATGAAACGATTTATAGGTTTTGTAACCAAAGAATTCTACCACATTTTTAGAGACAAACGAACTCTATTTATACTCTTTGGAATGCCAATTGCTCAAATTATTCTATTTGGCTTTGCCATTACCAATGAAATCAACAACGTCAATATTGCCATTTTGGACCAATCCAAGGATGTTGCCACTCAAAAAATAATTGCTAAAATCAATGCATCAAAGTATTTTGTAGTAAAACAAAATATTAGCCATGAAAACGAAATTGAAAATGTCTTTAAAAAGGGAAAAGTAAAAGCAGTCCTGGTTTTTGAAAATCATTTTATCAAAAATCTAGAAACAAAAAAGCAGGCAAAAGTTCAAGTAATTACTGATGCTACTGACCCTAATATTGCCAATACTGTCACTAATTATGTCAATGCTATTTTGCAAAATTACACACAGCAATTAAACCGAAATAATCCGACTGCTTATTCCATTCAAACCCAAACCCAGTTGTATTACAATGCCGAATTAAAGAGTGTATTTAACTTTGTCCCAGGAGTAATGACCATTATTTTAATGTTGGTTTCGGCCATGATGACCTCCATTTCCATCACAAGAGAAAAAGAAATGGGCACTATGGAAGTATTGTTGGTTTCGCCACTAAAACCCTTCCAGGTGATTATTGGAAAGGTCTTTCCATATATTTTTCTATCCATTATCAATGCAACTATAATAGTGCTTTTGGGTTATTTTGTCTTCAAAATGCCAATAGTAGGAAGCTTGTTTTTATTAGCATTTGAAAGTATTTTGTTCATCATAACAGCCCTTTCTTTGGGGATACTGATATCAACGGTAACCGATTCACAACAAACGGCTATGATGATTTCATTATTTGGTTTAATGCTGCCTGTAATTATTTTATCAGGCTTTATTTTTCCAATTTCGAGTATGCCTTTGCCTATGCAAATTATTAGCAATATCATTCCTGCCAAATGGTTTATTATCATTGTAAAAGCGGTAATGCTCAAAGGAGCAAGCGTGTCGGTAATTTGGAAAGAAACGCTGATTTTAATTGGAATGACTGCAGCATACATTTTGTTAAGTATTAAAAAATATAAAAATCGCCTGGAATAAAAATTCAGCAGTCTAAGCATATGAGAACAATTCTATTTATTATCCAAAAAGAGTTCAAACAAATATTCAGGAACAAAGGGATGCTACCCATCATCTTTGTATTGCCGATGATTCAGTTATTAATCTTGTCTAATGCTGCTAGTTTTGAGGTAAAAAATATTGCATTTTCCTATATCGACCATGATCATTCCAAAGCTTCAAGAGAATTAATTTCAAAATTTGCTGCATCAGATTACTTTATAATTAAAGATGAATTTGAATCCAAATCAATTGCAAATACTGAAATACAAAAAGGAACTGTAGATGTAATTCTTGAAATTCCCAATCAATTTGAACGCAAGCTTCAAAAAGAAAATACCACGACACTTTCAGTAAGTATTAATGCCATAGACGGCGCTTCGGCAGGAATTGAAAATGTTTACATCAATCAAGTAATTGGTAGTTTTAATCAAAATTTACAGACCAAATTGATGCATTATAATGAAGGTAAACTTGTCCCAAACCAAAGTATTGTAACTATTCCATCTTTTTGGTATAACAACACCCTGAATTACAAAACATTTATGGTTCCTGGGATATTAGTACTTCTGGTAACAATGCTGACTTTATTCTTGTCCTCAATGAATATTGTTAGAGAAAAAGAAATCGGAACCTTGGAACAAATCAATGTTACACCGATCAAAAAATACCAATTCATTATTGGAAAACTTTTTCCATTTTGGGTATTAGGCTTAGTAATACTTACTGTGGGATTAATTATTGCAAAACTCGTCTTTAATACTCCTATTTTGGGAAATATCGGTTTGATTTATTTATTTACCTCAGTCTATTTATTAGTCATATTAGGCATTGGATTAATTATTTCTAATTTCACAGAAACACAACAACAATCGATGTTTATTGCCTGGTTTTTTACAGTACTATTTATTTTAATGAGCGGTTTGTTTACACCAATTGAAAGTATGCCTCAATGGGCGCAGAACATTACTTTGTTTAATCCGATTCGGTATTTTGTTGAAATAGTCCGAATGGTAATGCTAAAAGGTGCACGATTTTCGGATATTTCATTTCAATTTTTTGTTATCGTCGCCTATGCTTTTATTTTAAATGGAATAGCAGTTTGGAGTTATAAAAAAATGACGTAATTTTTTGTTTTGAGTTGTAAAGAAATCTCAAATAAAACTGAAAATTTATCCATTTCGTCAACCAAAGATTCGATAATTAGGTCTGAATTGACTACTAGAAGTACCAATGACTTTAAAACTTCATTTAAGGTCATTATTACAACTGTGTTGTGATTATAAACTAGTCGAATATTTTTTTTTTAACTGATAACAATAGTTTTAACTGTTATATCTAATCAAGGCATTTTTGAACTTACCAGATTTAATGCAATAATTTTCTAGATCTATCATTATTTAAATTGATATTATATTACTTCTGGATATTTGGTAGAATAGAGTTCCCAAAGCGCTTCTCTTATTATTTGTGATTTCGATTTTGAAGTTAAGTTACTTATTTTAGAGAGTCGAGTTGAAGTTAAATTGTCTACTCGGATTGTAATAATGCTTTCTTTTAGTTGTTTAGCATAAAACTTCTTAAAACGTAATCTAGAATTTTCCATAATGTATCTTTGTATTAACAATAAATATAAACTCATGGGAAAAAAATCACGAGAATTAGAAGTTTTAAATGATCGAAGGATAGCACTAATAAATAACTTGGACGCCTTTGTAGATGAGCGTAACAGATTGCAACAAAAGATTAATAATATGATAGATCATATTGATGCTGCAAATATGGAGATAGCCGCTATCGACATTCAACTATCATCGATAGCAGTAAATGAAAACTTTGAAGTTAAACTACATACAGTACATGGTGAACACGAGACAAATAATCCCAAGCTAATGGTGGAAATTATAATTGAAGACCACCCACCTATTTATAAACTTTTGAACCAATATGATCTTATGATCTATTCATCTAGCACAAATAAAACAGATAAGTTGCAATTAAAATCAAGGGTAATTGAAGTGGTAAAAGATTGGTTATCAAAAGACATATCTATTTCAAGACTGTTCAGTGATGAAGACGAGAAATTAAATAATGCTCTTGAAAATTATGTCACTGACAATTTATTTGAACGAAAAATTAGACGTGCTGCTTCATTTTTTCCAATAATAGATCAAGATTGACAGACACGTCTAATTCAACAGTAAAGACAATGTTTATACGAAGTTAAAAAAAGTATCTATTTATATACCAGTATCTTAAAAATCAAACAAGATAAAAACAACATTAATTTATATAAGAAAGCGACAAAATTCGTTAAATATTTAGAATAAACTCCCTATTAAATTTGTTAATTAATTGTTTTGCTTGATGTAATTTCTTGTAACATTAATTTGATATAATCTGTGTTTTGATCCTCTTGAAAGTTCACACGATTTTTATTGAAATCCATAACGGTTAAATTGTCTTTACAATTAACTTCAATCCATTTAGTATTTGATATTATGAAAGAGTTAAGAACCAAATTTTCACCAGTTACTTGGTGTTGTACTTTTTCTGCCAAATACTTGTAAAATTGAATCTTGGGATCATTAATGCCATGTTATCAACAAAAAAATTTAATTGGAATTTTTTAAAAATAC
>JBJOFE010000030.1:0-17710 GCA_046048915.1 Bacteroidota bacterium
AAATAAAACGTTGTAGTTGGTATATATTTCCTCCAAATAGTCCTAAATTAAGACGTATAAATAGTACTTAACTAAGACTGCAAAAAACGAATTGACTATAACTAATTGATATAGAAAAAAACTAGACTAGTAATTGAAACCTATTTTTTCAAATAGAATTAATATGTTTGTAATGCAATCTCAAATTCAAACATGGATTAAAATTCAATCCAGCTTTTATTTAT
Organism: Bacteroidota bacterium; assembly: GCA_046048915.1. Taxonomy (GTDB): domain Bacteria; phylum Bacteroidota; class Bacteroidia; order Flavobacteriales; family Flavobacteriaceae; genus Flavobacterium. Next base: position 225 of record JBJOFE010000030.1, read on the forward strand.
TGGAGATAAATCAAAACTATGAAGAAATATACCTTACAAAATAACCCATTTGTTGTCCCTACAACTGACGGAAAATTAATTGAAGAGCATCACGGCCTTGCGAGTACCAATAATCCAAACGTATCTGTTGCACACATGATAGCGCCTCCTGGATGGAGCGAACCTTTTCAAACTCCCGAATTCGAAGAGTATACTTATATAATAAGTGGTAAGAAACAATTTATTGTTGAGAATGAGACAATAGTTTTAGAAGCAGGGCAATCAATTAAAATTGAAAAAAATACAAGAGTTCAATATTCCAATCCATTTGAAATAGCTTGTGAATATATTGCCATTTGTACTCCAGCATTTGACTTTACCAAAGTACACCGAGAGGAAGAATAGTTTATTTATCTCGAAGTAATTCCAGGATTTTGTTTTCCACTTCGACTGAATCCCAAATAGATTCAATTTGGTCCATTTTCAAGATCTCCTCCATAATTGCATTTTGTGCATCGCCAATGGCTAATGCTTCGGCATAAGGTCGATCGCTAAATGTAACTCTACTATACAACGGAATCCATAAGTCGGGATGTTTGTCTGAGAATACTTTTTCGATTTTCTTTTGCAATAAGAATTTCTCATCGGCTGTTTTTGTACTCATCTCCATAAAATTGCGATAGGACAATTCAGCAATAGCATCCGCATTTGGTTTTCTAGATTTTTGGTATTCTGAAAGAATTGTTTTCCAATCGTCTCCATACAAATGTATCATTTCGTTCAAAACAGTAATATCTTCAAAACCGGCATTCATTCCTTGGCCATAAAAAGGAACGATAGCATGACAAGCATCTCCAATCAATGCGATTTTATCTTCGTATGCCCATGGGAAACATTTCATGGTTACCAATGTGCTTGTTGGGTTTTTGAAAAAATCTTCTGCTAACATTGGAATTACTTCAATGGAGTCTGGGAAATTTTTGGCAAAAAAAGCTTTTACCAAATTAATATCTTTTAATTCTGCTAACGAATTGTCACCCTCAAAAGGCATGAACAAAGTACAGGTAAAACTTCCATCTAAATTAGGCAAGGCAATTAACATATATTCGCCACGTGGCCAAATATGGAATGAGTTGGGATCTAATTTATGAGTGCCGTCAGAATTGGCGGGAATATTTAATTCTTTGTAACCAATTTTTAAAAATTCTTGCGAATAGTCGAACATGCTTTGGCGTTGCATGCGGTGGCGAATTCTAGAAAATGCGCCATCTGCACCAAATACCATATCGTATTTTTTCTCTTCCCAAGCACCACGCTCCGTTTCGCCAATATGCAAAGTAGCATCGGCAAGTGTCACATCCCAGATTTTTTGTTCAAAAAAGAATTCGGCTCCCGCATCTTCCGCCAAATCAATCATTTTACGATTCAAAAGTCCTCTTGAAATCGAATAGATCGCTTCTCCCTCTTGCCCGTAGGCTTGAAAATTCAATTTGTCAACCAAATGAATCGCTCGTTTGTCCATAGGAATGGCAATTTGACGAACTGCATCTCCCACACCTACACCATCTAAAGCTTTCCAACCGCGATTGGACATGGCTAAATTGATGGAGCGGCCCGAAAATTCAATTTGTCGAATATCTGGACTTCTGTCATAAATATGAACAACATGGCCTTCTTTGCGTAAATAGATTGCTAATAATGAACCTACTAATCCGGAACCAACTATTGCAATTTTTTGAGGAGTCTGCATGACTGATTTTAAAAGTTGGGCAAAAATAATTATAAAAACCTACTAACCCTTATTCCTAGTTACTTTTTATTGGGAATAAAAACCAATTTTGTTGAAGTTGTAACTATTTCGGCTTTGTTCAATTTCATTTTTCTGAACTTTCCTGTGTTGTACATTTCAGCTTGGTCTTTGTAATGCGGACTCATTGGATTCCCAGATTGACCTGTTGGCAAAATACTCCAACTGTTTTCAATATCCGAAAAGTCAATTATTCGTCTCGTTGAAGGTCCTCCTTTTACAACATAGTTACCATCTTCTGTATAGTCGAAAAACAAATTGTTGATTACCTCAATAGAACCTGAAACTTCAAATGGTCCGACATTGAAAAAAGGCTTCAAAGCATCTACTTTCCCCAAAGGATGTTGGTGTTCTGCCGTATGTACTTTATTCCAAGTCCATGATTTTACTGACTTGCCAAGTTGTTTTTCAAGAGCAGCAACAGCCTCTTTTAAAGAGGTAGTAACAATTTGACTGCGCGTTTCTTTTACATTTTTGGTAGACAAATTATCCCACCAAAGCGATTGGTTATTTGCTATTTGTCTAGCAACAATTTGTTTTGCAATATGAGTACCTAAAAATTGTTTGAAATCTTTCTCCCCCATTTCATCTTGAAAAGTATTTTTCATGCTACAATAAATCCATTTGTTATAAATGGTAGGCGCTACATCTTCTAAATTATTTGACCCTTTCCAATCTTTTAAAATCGCAATAGCTTCTTTTTCGGATTTAGAAAGCGTGTTTAAATTAACAGCCTGAATAAGATTTTTTACCACTGAAGGTGCAACCGAAGACGTATTGTCAAAAATCATTTTACTAGCCGTTTCTTTATCCCATTTGGATTTTGAATCTAACAAATGAACGATGCGCTTGGCTCTATCCTCAGGTAAATAATAGCCTGGATATAAAAATCCATCAATTGCTTCCGGTTGATTATTGGCAGAATACACATAATTCCAACTCGGATTCACTGAAGATGGATTTTTAGAGAAATCCAAATATTCTTTAATATCTTCTTTTCCACTAGCACCATCCAAAATAAAATTAGGATTCACACCTGGATTGTGTTTGTATAATTTTCCGGTAGCCCACCAAGCCACATTGCCTTTGGCATCGCCATACATAACATTCAAGCCTGGAGCTGCAATTAATTGGACGCCTTTTTGAAAATCCGCTTTGTTTGTAGCGTGCGAAAGCGCATAAACTGCATCCAAAATCAAAATAGGTTGTTGGGTATACACCCAAGATAATGCGACTGGTTTGTCTTTTTGCAATCCCTCAATCAAATCATTTACTATAGGTCCGTGACGACTCACTTTAACATTCATCACCACATCTGAAGTATCTTTAACTTTGATTGTTTTTGTTCGTGTTTCAAAACTACTTAGCCCAGTTGGCGTTTTGTATTTTGTTGCATCTGACGCACTAGTTTCTTCTTGGTACAAATCAATATCGTCATTTTCAAACATAGTTAAACCGTAGGCATAGTTGTGATTATGTCCCAACAAAGGAAATGGTGTTCCTGCTAAATAGTAGCCATAAATTTCATGATCTGGAGTTACCATATGTGCTTCGTACCAAGTGCCTGGTTGCGAAAATCCAATATGCGGATCATTGGCAAAAATTACTTTTCCGTTTTTGGTCTTTTGTGGCGCAATCACCCAACTGTTACTTCCAATAAATGGAGGAATTGGTGATTGGTCTAATAATGAAGCAACTGATTTAGCTATAGCGGAATATTCTTGAACATTCTCCTTCGCATTCTTGATTTTGGTAGTATTGAATTCGCCCTCTAGACCAAATTCTTTCAAATATTCCATGCCGTATTTAGCACGCAAATCAGTCATCAATGGATCTGATTTTTGAGCCATAGCAAAACTAAATGCCATATACCCAAAAATATTATAGACATCTTTTATTTCAAATTTTTGCTTTTGAATTCCCAATAATTGAAATTCAATAGGCGTTTTTCCTTCTTCTAAATATTGATTGATCCCGTCCAAATAGGCTTGGGTCAATTGATAACTCTGACTGGTTGTATCCAATTGCGCAATCGCTTTGGCCGAAGCTTCTTCGATGCCAATCCCAGCAAAGAATTTATCATTTTTCAAAGCTGCCGATCCGAAAATTTCTGACAATCTTCCTGGTGCAATGCGTCGCATCAACTCCATTTGCCATAAACGATCTTGAGCATGAACATAACCCAATGCTTCCATAGCATCCTTTTGGGTTTCGGCATAAATGTGGGGCACTCCATATTCATCAAAATAAACGGTAGTTTCATTATCGATGTTATTCAATTGTAATTCTCCCTCATAACTGGGTTTAGAATAAAAAGCAAAGCCTACTAACCCCAAAATAAGTAGTGCCAAAATTGAAATTATAACAAGAAGTCCTTTTTTGAAAATTTTCATATCGTTTAAATTTGATTAACAAATATAACAGAATAATCGAGAATTATTAGTTAACCTTATTCCAAAAATTTAAATTTTGTTTAACTAAAAACGAATATTTATTAAACAAAAAGTATCTTTGCTCAAAATAATCAGGATGAGAGATATTACAAAAGCAAACATTGGAGCCATGGACAAAGTGCCACGTTTGAATTTAATTAATTCGTGCACAGGTTACAAATCGACTAATTTAATTGCGACAAAATCAATTGACGGACAATCGAATGTGGCGATATTTAGTAGCGTAACCCATCTTGGAAGTGATCCTGCTATGATTGGATTTATTATGCGCCCAACCACTGTACCAAGGGATACGTATAAAAATATCAAAGAAACAGGCTATTTCAGTATCAACCACGTAACAGTTGACATGATTGAAGATGCACATCATAGTTCGGCGAATTATGATATGGGCATTTCTGAGTTTGACAAAACCAATCTGGAAGAAGAATTTAAAACAGATATCGATATCCCTTTTGTAAAAGGAAGTCCAGTACAATTGTATTGCAAATATGTCAATGAATATCACATTAAAGAAAACGACACAATTCATATCATCGCTTCGATTGAACGCTTGTTTTTTGAGGAAGAATTGCAACACGAAGACGGTTGGTTGCAATTAGACAAAGGTAATGTAGTTACCGTTAATGGTTTAGACGGTTATTGTTTGCCAAAATTAGTAGACCGATTAAAGTATGCTAGAAAAAACCAGCCCACTGAATCATTCCTAAAGTAATGGAATAGCTATTTCGCTACAATTCCGTTTTTCAAAATTTGCCCAAAACGATAAATATCTTCAAACGAAGTATACATTGGAACGGGTGCGAGACGAATCACATTAGGCTCGCGCCAATCTACAATTACTCCATTTTTCATAAGGTAGTCAAATAAACTTCTACCTTCTCCATGCAGAAAAACTGAAAGTTGGCAACCTCTTTCTGACGGATTCGAAGGCGTTATAATTTCAAAATTACCTTTCACTTCTCGATCAATTTCGCCAAGAACAAACTCTAAATACGCGGTAATTGAATTTCTTTTTTCGATCAAGGTTTTCATGCCGATTTCAGCAAAAAGTTCGACTGAAGCCAAATAGGGAGCCAAAGACAAAATAGGTAAATTACTAATTTGCCAACCATCTGCTCCTTGAATGGGATTAAAATGCGGTTCCATTTTGAAACGGCGCTCTTTGTTATGTCCCCACCAACCAGCGAATCTTGGTAATTCCGAATTAGAATGATGCTTCTCGTGAATAAAACAACCCGAAGCATTTCCGGGGCCTGAATTCATGTATTTGTAACTACACCAAGCGGCAAAATCTACTTGCCAATCGTGTAAGTGTAATTCGATATTTCCAGCGGCATGCGCTAAATCCCATCCTACATAAGCGCCTACTTGATGACCTGCTTCGGTAATAGTCTTCATGTCAAAAACCTGACCTGTATAATAATTCACTCCACCAATAAGTACCAAAGCCAATTCGTCTCCTACTGCATTAATTGTTGCTAGCACATCTTCCAAACGAATGTCATGTTCTCCTTCACGACGCTTCACTTCTACAATGGCATCTTCAGTTGCATACCCATGAAAATTGACTTGACTTTGAAATAAATATTGATCGGAAGGAAAGGCTTTTTCTTCGCAAATAATTTTATATCGAGTAGCCGTTGGTCTATAAAACGACACCATCAATAAATGCAAATTCACGGTCAACGTATTCATCACGGTAACTTCAGAAGGCAAAGCGCCCACTAATTTACTCAACGGATTTGCAAAACGTTCGTGGTAATCCCACCAGGGTTTTTCAGCATAAAAATGACCTTCAACTGCCAAGTTGGCCCAATCGTTCATTACCTCATCCACATAGGTTTTGGCTCTTTTGGGTTGGAGTCCCAAAGAATTTCCGGTAAAGTAAATCGCATTCTTTCCATTGACTTGAGGGAAAGAAAATTCATTTTGATAGTGACTTAATTGGTCTTGGGCATCGAGTTGTTGCGCAAAGGCTAGGCTATTTTCAAATGTCATTCGAACTAATTTTGAGAGGTAAAAGTAACAAACAATTATGGAATTTGAATACGAATTAACACGAAGAATTGCAACACGAATTATACTAATTAAAATACAGCATTGTATTTTGCGTGAGGGATAGCAACGGAAAGCCCGCAGCTGGCGCAAGCCAGCGAGGACTTGAAGTGCATAGCCCGACCCTAGCGGTGGGCAAAGTAAGGAAAGGGTCACGCCAAAAAAAAATCTCGCCAAAACTGACGAGATTTTAAATATAGTTTGAAGTGAATATGATTAGATAATCAACATTGCATCTCCATAAGAGTAGAATTTATATTCTTCTTTGATCGCTTCTTCGTAAGCACGTTTCATTAAATCGTGACCGCAGAAAGCTGAAATCATCATTAATAAAGTTGATTTTGGTGTATGGAAATTGGTGATCATACAATCGGCGATACTGAAATCATGAGGAGGAAAAATGAATTTATTAGTCCAACCTTCAAATGGATTCAAGGTATGTTGTGAAGAAACCGAACTTTCAATAGCGCGCATAGAAGTAGTTCCAACAGCACAAACACGTTTCTTTTTTACTTTAGCATTGTTCACAATATCACAGGCTTCCTGACTGATTTTTAATTCTTCCGAATCCATTTTGTGTTTCGATAAATCTTCTACCTCCACTGGATTGAAAGTTCCTAAACCAACGTGCAAAGTTACTTCGGCAAAATTGATTCCTTTGATTTCTAATTTTTTCAATAAATGCTTCGAGAAGTGCAAACCTGCAGTAGGTGCTGCAACAGCTCCTTCTTCTTTAGCATAAATAGTTTGGTAACGCTCTGCATCTTCTGGAGTCACCTCACGTGAGATGTATTTTGGGATTGGAGTTTCTCCCAATTCTGTCAATTTGTTTCTAAATTCTTCGTACGAACCGTCGTATAGAAAACGCAATGTTCTTCCACGAGAAGTTGTATTGTCAATTACCTCAGCTACTAACGAATCATCATCTCCAAAATACAATTTGTTTCCAATTCTGATTTTACGAGCTGGATCTACTAATACGTCCCATAGACGTTGTTCAGCATTCAATTCACGTAACAAAAACACTTCGATTCTTGCTCCTGTTTTTTCTTTATTTCCGTACAAACGTGCTGGAAAAACTTTGGTATTATTCAAAATCATTACATCTCCGTCATCAAAATAATCGATAACATCTTTGAACATTTTGTGCTCTATCGTTTGTTTTTTACGGTCAATAACCATTAAACGAGACTCGTCTCTGTTCTCTGCAGGAAACTCAGCTAAAAGTTCTTTTGGTAAATTGAATTGAAAATGTGATAATTTCATTTAAAAAATGTTTAGGTGTTTAAGAGTTTAAATGTTTATAGTTTGTATAATCATTTAAAATCAGAATGCAAATATACGATTGTGAAAGAGGCGTTGTCAAGTCTTTTGGTGTTTATTTTTACCATCCCAATACCAGAAAGGGATGACGACTATTCAACCCCATTAATTAGACTATTTTTTCGATTGCAAAGCCAATTCTTTTTAGGTCTTCCCAAAAATCAGGATAGGATTTAGAGACTACTTCGGCATTTTCAATGAAAATCGGAACTCGGAAAGCCAATGGAGCAAAAGCCATCGCCATACGGTGGTCGTTATAAGTGGCAATCGTAACATTTGGATTGATTGTTTTGGTCGCTGCCAAAGTCAAACTATCGTTGGTCACTGAAATGTTTGCGCCTAACTTAGTCAATTCGATTCGAAGTGCTTCAAGACGATCGGTTTCTTTGATTTTCAAAGTATGCAAACCTGTTAAGTGGCAACCGATTCCTAATCCAAGGCAGGTGACTACAATTGTTTGGGCAATATCAGGCGTATTATTCAAATCGAAAGTAACATCTTGGTAATTGAAATTAACTTGTTTGGTCAATGTCAATTGGTTTCCGTTGAAAGTTGACTCCACTCCCATGGCTTGGTATAAGTTGACCAATGCCGAATCGCCTTGCAAACTGTTTGCTTTATAACTTGAAATGGTAATTGCAGCATCATCTGCCAAAGCAGCAATACTAAAATAATAGGATGCCGAACTCCAATCGGATTCTACCACCATTTCTTTAGTTTCCACTGCCGGTTTTGGAGCAACGGTAATAACATTGCCTTCAAAACTCGTCTGAATATTCAAATCATTTAGCAAAGCCAAAGTCATCTTGATATAAGGAATAGAAGTAATTTCTCCTTCTAAAGTAAGTTCTAACCCATTCTCTAATTTGGAAGCCACTAATAGTAAAGCTGAAATATATTGACTACTTACATTGGCCGCCAAAGTGACTTTAGAAGCCGTGATTTTTTGACCTTTGATTCTAATTGGAGGATAACCCACTTCTTTTTCATAGGTAATTACAGCACCTAATTGCTCCAGTGCTTCAACCAAAATTTTGATTGGACGTTCTTGCATTCGGCTAGAACCAGTCAATACTACTTCACGGCCTGCATTGACAGCAAAATAGGCTGTTAAAAAACGCATTGCCGTTCCTGCGTGGTGAATGTCTACTATCGTATCTGAACCATTTAATGCTTTTTGCATTACTTCACTATCATCTGAATTAGAAGTATTGGCCAAAGTAATATTCGGAAACAACGCTTTTAACAATAACAACCGATTGGTTTCGCTTTTGGAACCCGTGATTTTAATTGCAGCATTGGTTTGAGATAGTGCAGATTGTAGTAGTAATTTCATTCTGTTGTGTGTTGGTAGGTAATTGTGCGTAAATTTATTTTAAAAAAAGGAGTTGCCCAAGTTTTAAAACAGCGTATCACATTATTTCAACTTTTCGTTGTTTTTATGGCGGTCTTTATCGCGAACCGATTTCAAATCCATTTTCTTGTCAAAAGCAGCTTGTAAGTCAATGCCAGTTTGGTTAGCCAAACACAAGACTACAAAAACAACATCTGCTAGTTCTTCGCCTAAATCTTTATTTTTATCGGATTCTTTCTCAGACTGTTCGCCATAACGACGCGCAATAATGCGTGCTACTTCACCTACTTCTTCTGTCAATTGCGCCATATTGGTCAATTCGTTAAAGTAGCGAACACCATGTTCTTTAATCCAAGTATCAACGTTTAATTGTGCGTTTTTTAAATCCATTATTCTTTGTTTTTACTATCTATAATTATGGTGACCGGCCCGTCATTCAGTAACGCTACTTTCATATCAGCACCAAAAATTCCCGTAGGCACTTTTTTACCCAGTTTATTTTCTAATGTACTCACAAATTTTTCATACATCGGAATCGCCACCTCGGGTCTAGCTGCTTTGATATAAGAAGGTCGGTTGCCTTTTTTGGTAGCGGCATGTAAGGTAAACTGACTTACTACAAGTACACCCCCATTCACCTCCTCTACGGATAAATTCATTACTCCATTATCATCTCCAAAAATACGAAGCTGAGTAATTTTGGTAACTAACCAGTCAATGTCTTCTTGCGTATCGGCATCTTCAATTCCAACTAGGACTAATATCCCTTTTTGAATTTCTCCGACTATTTTATCTTCAACAGTTACCGAAGCCGATGCAACTCTTTGTAATACCACTCTCATTAATCTCGTGTTTTATCGCTAGCAATTCGGTCTTCATTGTAGACATCCGTTCGGTAATTTTCATCATCACCTTCTAAGATTTTCAGATAACTATTGTAACGCGACCAAGCGATTTCGTCCTTTTCCAAGGCTGCTTTGATGGCACAATGCGGTTCTTCTTTGTGCAAACAATTGTTGAATTTACATTGATCTTGTAATTTGAAAAATTCTGGAAAGTATCCGCCAATTTCTTCTTTTTCCATATCTACAATCCCAAATCCTTTGATCCCTGGAGTATCGATAATTTTGGCACCAAAACTCAAGTCGTACATTTCGGCAAAAGTGGTCGTATGTTGTCCTTGTTTGCTGGCTTCTGAAATATTTTTTGTTTTCAAATGCAAAGCAGGCTCCAACGCATTGACCAAAGTCGATTTTCCCACACCGGAATGCCCAGAAAACATGCTTACTTTATTTGTCATTAAAGCTTTCAATGCTTCGATCCCTTTCATTTCAGTAGATGAAACGCGCAAACATTGGTAGCCAATTTCTTGGTAGACGTGTTGCATGTACAATTGCTCATCTAAAGTAGCGTCGTCAAGTGTATCTATTTTGTTAAATACCAATACCGTTTCTATACCGTAAGCTTCAGCAGTAACCAAAAATCGATCTATAAAATTGAAAGTAGTTGGTGGATTATTCACTGTTACTAAAAGAAAAACACGATCAATATTCGACGCAATAATGTGCATTTGATGCGATAAATTTACTGATTTACGAACGATGTAATTTTTTCTGTCGTGGATGTGATGAATAGTTCCTGTAACGGAATCTGAGTTCTCGTCTATTTCATAATCGACTACATCACCTACAGCGATTGGATTGGTACTTTTAATCCCTTTCATTCGGAATTTTCCTTTGATACGACATTCCATAAAATCTCCTGTTTCAGATTTTACGGTGTACCAACTACCTGTAGATTTATAAACGATTCCTGTCATGCGGCAAAGGTAAAATTTTGTTTCAAGTTTCAAGTTCGAACTGCAAAGTTTTTACAGTGCTTTAAATTAAAAAATCCTCACAATTGATTCAACTGTGAGGATTCTATAGTTGGAAAAATACGAATTACGAATTCAATATTTTTTCTTGTTGTTCGATACTTTCTTGGTGAATTCCTTTGAACAATTTAATGATAAATTCTTCAGACAATCCTTTTTTAGCACCTTCAGCAGTCATTTTTGCTTGGATTTCATTCCAACGACTGTTTTGTAAAACCGCTACGTTAGCATCTTTTTTCACTTGACCAATTTCAGAAGCTACTTGCATACGTTTTCCAAGTACTTCTAAAAGATTAGCATCTAACACGTCGATATTCGCTCTTAATTTTGTCATTTTATTTTCAAAATCAGCTGTGTCTCCTGTTTGTTTTCTGATTTTCAAATCTTTGAAAATTTGTTTCAAAGCAGTTGGAGTTACTTGTTGAGCTGCATCACTCCATGCATTGTCTGGATCGATATGCGTTTCGATAATCATTCCGTCGTAATTCAAATCCAAAGCTTCTTGAGTCACTTCCAAAATCATATCACGATTTCCTGTGATGTGAGACGGGTCAATGATCAAAGGTAAATCAGGGAATTTGTTTTGTAATTCGATAGCAATTTGCCATTCTGGAATGTTTCTGTATTTTGTTTTTTGGTAGGTAGAGAAACCTCTATGAATTACTCCTAATTTTCTAATACCTGCAGCATACAAACGCTCTACACCACCTAACCATAAAGCCATATCTGGGTTCACTGGGTTTTTAATCAAAACGATTTTATCTGTTCCTTTCAAAGTATCTGCAATTTCTTGAACTGCGAATGGATTTGCAGTTGTACGCGCTCCAACCCATAATACATCGATATCATATTCCAATGCAAGTTTACAGTGAGCTGCAGTTGCTACTTCAGTCCCCATTAACAAACCTGTTTCTTCTTTGGCTTTTTTTAACCATTTCAATCCAATTTCACCTACACCTTCAAATCCTCCTGGACGGGTTCTTGGTTTCCATATTCCTGCTCTAAATACACTTACATCTGAATCTTTCAATTCGTGAGCGATTTTTAATACTTGCTCTTCAGTTTCAGCACTACATGGTCCTGCAATTACTAATGGATGATCTAATTTGAAAGCATCCAACCAATTTCTCATTTCTTTACTATTCTCCATCTTTTCTAATATTACTTTTTAATGTTTATTCCGTTTAATATTTCTTTAATTTTATTTACACTTTGCATTTCTTGATAAATCGCATCATAGTCCTCATTTTCTAACAAGGTTTTAAACTTTGACAAATTAGAAATGTATTCTTCTAAAGTATTCACCACCTGTTGTTTGTTCTGCTTAAAAATCGGTGTCCACATAGCTGGTGAACTTTTGGCTAAACGTACTGTGCTTTCAAATCCACTGCCCGCCATATCAAAAATATCTTGCTCTTCTGTTTCTTTGTCAATCACTGTTTTTCCTAGCATAAACGAACTAATATGGGACAAATGCGAGACGTAAGCAATATGTTTGTCATGCGATTGCGGATCCATATACCGAATTCTCATTCCCATAGCAATAAACAATTTCAAGGCTTTTTCTTGCAACTTGAAAGTCGTTTTTTCTACCTCGCAAATAATATTCGTTTTTCCTTGAAACAATCCTTTTATAGCTGCTGTAGGTCCAGAAAACTCTGTTCCCGCAATGGGGTGAGTTGCAATATAATTGCGTCGTTTTGGATGATTAGCCACCGCTTCGCAAATAGGCAACTTGGTAGAGCCTACTTCAAAAACGATAGTGTTTTCTCCAACAGCATCTAAGACTTGAGGCAATACTGTCAAGGCAGTATCTACTGGAACCGAAACAATAACAAAATCCGCATCGGCTAGATCTTCAGTAGTTCCTGCTTTTTCAACCACACCTAAATCAATGGCTTGTTGCAAATGATTTTCATTGGCATCCATACCCAAAATAGTCGCTTCTGGATACAATGCTTTGATGTCCAAAACCATTGAACCTCCAATTAAACCGATACCTATTACAACTACTTTCATATGTTTAAATTCTATTTGTTAGCGGTAACATATGGTATCGCTTTTTTAATTATTGGTGTTTGCTTGCGCAAACTTCTAGTTAATGGCGATTTCATTTGATTAAAATCTATCTATTGCTTCTTGTACTTTTTCTTCTTTCACACAAAGTGCAAATCGAATGTATCCTTCACCATTACTTCCGAAGATGGTTCCCGGAGTAATAAAAATATGTTTCTCGTATAAAATCTGGTCTATGAATTGTTCGGCAGAGTTAATTCCTGCTGGCAATTTTGCCCAAACAAATAAACCTACTCCTTCTTTATAGACTTCGCAACCTAATTTCTCTGCTAATTGTTCAGTTAAAACCCGACGCTTTCTATAGATAGCATTCATCGATTCAAACCAAGAAGCATCACTTTTCAGCGCAGCAATGGCTCCTTTTTGGATGCCATAAAACATACCGCTGTCCATATTACTTTTCACTTTCAAAACAGCATCAATACAAGCGGCGTTTCCTAAAACCATCCCAACACGCCATCCTGCCATATTGAACGTTTTACTAAGCGAATTCAATTCTAAAGCTACTTCTTTAGCCCCTTCGACCTGTAATAAACTCATAGGATTGTCATTCAAAACAAAACTATAGGGATTATCATTCACTAACAAAATGCTATGCTTTTTGGCGAAAACCACTAATTTTTCAAACAAAGCCAAACTGCCTCTTGCTCCCGTTGGCATGTGCGGATAACCCACCCACATAATTTTTACTTTGGATAAATCCAATTGTTCCAAAGCCTCAAAATCCGGTTCCCAATTGGTACTTTCTTTCAAATCATAATACACCGGCACCGCTCCTACTAAATTCGTTACCGAAGTATAGGTTGGATATCCCGGATTAGGAATCAACACTTGGTCTCCTTCATTCAAAAAAGCCAATGAAATGTGCATGATTCCTTCTTTAGACCCCATCAATGGCAAAATTTCAGTAGCTGGATTCATTGCCACTCCAAAGTTGTTTTGATAAAAATCAGCCATGCTTTGACGCAATTCAGGTACGCCTTGGTAACTTTGGTATTGGTGTGCATTCTCTTCTTGCATTGCCAAAACCACCGCGTCAATAACTACTTGTGAAGGCTTCAAATCAGGGCTTCCAATTCCCATATTAATGATGGGTTTTCCTTCTGCAGCCAATTGTCTTACTTCTCTTAATTTCGAGGAGAAATAATATTCTTCAACTATCTCTAAACGTTTTGCTGTTGCAATCATGTTGGTTCTACTATCTTAATTTACTTTCGTAAATGGTATTTTAATTCTTAAGGTTTCGCATTTTTGTATTCTCCCAAAACTTTGAAATACTCGGCCATAATGTCAATTAAGGCTTTTGCTTTCGCATAATCTTCGTATTTCTCAAAGGTCACATCTACAAAAAAGGAATATTTCCAAGGTGTTTCAATTTTGGGCAACGACTGAATTTTGGTTAAATTCAATTTGCAATCGCTCATCACATTCAGCACTGCTGCTAAACTTCCACGTTTGTGATCCAATTCAAATTTAATTGAGGCCCTATTAATTTCATCTGTTGACAAAACCGATTGCTTCTTGTCAATAATCACAAAACGCGTCATGTTATTATTAATTGTCTGAATCTCCGGCGCCAAAATTTCCAAATCGTACATTTCAGCTGCGACTTTACTCGCAATAGCAGCAATACCTGTCAATTGTTTTTCGTGAATTCTTCGCGCCGTTTCAGCTGTATCTTTGTCTTCAACAATTTTTATATGAGGATACTGTTTCAAAAACTCCATACATTGTAACAAGGCCATTGGATGCGAATGCACTTCTTCAATATCTTGAATGGTCTGACCTGATAAAGCCATTAAATTCTGTTGAATATCCAAATAATGTTCTCCAATTATGTGCAAATTATTCTTGTCAATCAAAGCATAATTTGGAATAATAGGTCCTGCGATTGAATTTTCGATAGCCATTACCGCCTGATCTGATTTGCCAGACAATAGGCTCGAAACCAATTCTTCAAAAGACAAACATTCATCAACAGCCACCTCTTTCCCGAAGTACTCCTGAGCCACTTGATGATGGAATGAACCTTTTATCCCTTGTATTGCAATTTTTGTTGCCATAAATTCAAAAAAAAATCCTGATTTTCATCAGGATTGTATATTGTTTTAATTTGCTTTTTTATTTTTCAAATAACCCTATAACAATCCTTACTTCTTAAAAAAGAAGTAATAAGTATTGCTAAAATAAAAACGGTTATTACACATGACCTGCTTGTTTTGTAAATAATTACGGTGCAAATATTAGCATTTATTTCATCTCATCCAAGAAAAACCAATGCTTTTATACAACAAAAACGGAATTCTTTGTTAAACCCGCTATTATTTAACTATTGATTAAATAAACGTTTATTTACACCCTATTTTTTAAGAATTTGAAAATTGCATCAAAATTCAAATCGGTGGAAACAACAACTAATTGCTTTTTCTGTTTACTTTTGTACCAAATTCAAAGCAATGTCAATAGCAATTCAGAATATATCTAAAAGTTACGGAACACAAAAAGCACTAGACTCCATTTCATTTTCCATCAACAAAGGTGAAATTGTGGGTTTTCTTGGTCCCAACGGAGCTGGAAAATCGACTTTGATGAAAATTCTAACGACCTATTTGACCGCTGACGAAGGCAATGCCAAAGTCAATGGTTTTGATGTGAGTTCGCAACAAAAAGACGTCCAACTTTCTATTGGCTATTTACCTGAACACAATCCGTTGTATTTGGATTTGTACGTTCGGGAATATCTAGCGTTCAATGCCGATGTTTATAAAGTAGCTAAATCCCGAATTGAAGAAGTGATTCAATTGACCGGACTGACTTCCGAAAGCCATAAAAAAATTGGTCAATTATCCAAAGGGTATCGCCAACGTGTGGGTTTAGCCAATGCCCTGATGCATAACCCTGACGTATTGATTTTGGATGAGCCTACCACCGGTTTGGATCCCAATCAATTAGTAGAGATTCGAAATGTGATTAAAAATGCAGGCAAAGACAAAACTGTTTTCCTTTCTACGCACATCATGCAGGAAGTAGAGGCAATTTGCGATCGGGTCATTATTATTGACAAAGGAAAAATTGTAGCTGACAAACAATTAGAAAAACTCATTAGCGAGTCAGCCACTCAAATTATTGAAGTGGAGTTTGATCAAAGAGTGAACGAAAACCAAATTGCCACAATTGAAAATATAAGTTCTTATTCCAATATTGATGGCGCTATTTGGGAATTGACTTTTGCAACTGATAAAGATATGCGTCCCGTGGTATTTGATTTTGCTACCGCCAATGGATTGAAAACCCTGCAACTTAATCAAAAAAATAAAAATCTAGAAACGGTGTTTCGAGAAGTTACTAAATAAAAAAAATCCAGTCTTTACGGACTGGATTTTTTTATGTATTGTTTTAATTAAAAAACCTTACTTGCTATTTGTCGTATGTTTTCTGATTTACCCATCGAATAATAATGTAAAAACGGTACTCCAGCCGCTTTTAATTCTAACGACTGTTGGATCGCCCATTCTACACCTACTTGTCTGATATCCGCTGGCGTTTTACATTTTTCCACTGCATTGATTAAATCTTCTGGTAAGTCAATTCTAAAGATTTGAGGTAAGATTTGCAAATGTCTATGAACAGCAATTGGTTTAATACCCGGAATAATTGGAACGTTAATTCCTATCTCTCTTGCTTTGGCAACAAATTCAAAGAATTTCGAATTGTCAAAAAACATTTGAGTAACCACATAATCAGCACCTGCATCTACTTTTTCTTTCAATCGTTTCAAATCAGATGTTAACGACGGTGACTCCAAATGCTTTTCAGGATAACCCGCTACTCCAATACAGAAATCGGATTTATGTTCGATATCTTTCAAACCGTGTAAATAATTCCCTTGATTCAATTGGTGAATTTGGCTCACCAAATCAGCTGCATAATGGTTTCCACCTTCTTTTGGAATAAACGATTGTTCGTCTTTCATGGCATCGCCACGCAAGGCCATGACGTTATCAATTCCAAGATAATGACAGTCTACCAAAAGGTATTCGGTTTCTTCTTTAGTAAAACCACCACACAATACGTGAGGCACTGTATCCACATGATATTTATGTTTAATTGAAGCACAAATCCCTAAGGTTCCTGGACGCATTCTGGTTAATTTTTTTTCCAATAAACCGTTGCCTTTATTCACATAAATATACTCCTCTCGCGAAGTCGTTACATCAATAAATGGTGGTTTGAATTCCATTAACGGATCTATATTATCATATAATTCCTGAATACTCGTCCCTTTGGTAGGTGGTACGATTTCAAATGAGAATAAAGTTTCCCCTTTGGCTGCTGCTATATGGTCTGTTACTTTCATAGTATCGGTTGTGGTTGTCGGTTGTCGGTTGAATTTAAATATTATCAACCAATAACTGACAACTATTTTTAATCTGCAATATTAGGAGCCAACCATTTTTGTGCTTGCTCCATGGTGGTGTTTCTTCGTTTAGAATAATCTTCTACTTGGTCTTGTTTGATTTTACCCAAACCAAAATACTTACTTTCTGGATTGGCAAAATA
>JBJOFE010000031.1:0-16485 GCA_046048915.1 Bacteroidota bacterium
GAATAATACCCGCTATAGATATCATTGACGGAAAATGTGTTCGCTTATCGAAAGGTGATTACAACACTAAAATCATTTACAATGAGAATCCGCTTGAAGTAGCCAAATCGTTTGAAGCACATGGAATTGAGTATTTACATTTGGTGGATTTGGATGGAGCCAAATCTAGCAAAATTGTGAATTATAAAATTTTAGAACAAATTGCGACTCAAACCCAATTGAAAATTGATTTTGGTGGCGGTTTGAAATCGGATGCCGATTTGAAGATTGCTTTTGAATCGGGAGCGAACCAAATCACAGGCGGAAGTATTGCAGTAAAAAACAGAGCGATTTTTGAACAATGGATTGCTGAATATGGTTCTAATAAAATTATTTTAGGTGCCGATGCTACCAATGAAAAAGTAGCTGTTTCGGGTTGGTTAGAAGACTCAAAAGAAGATTTAATACCTTTTATTCAAGACTATCAAACCAAAGGAATTCAGTACGTTATTTGTACCGATATTGCTAAAGATGGGATGTTAGCTGGACCAAGTTTTGATTTGTATGCTACAATTTTGGCTACAGCCAAAGGAATTCAATTGATTGCTTCTGGAGGTATTTCCACTTTTGATGAATTACCACAATTAGCTGAATTGGGTTGCGAAGGTACCATCATCGGAAAAGCGATTTACGAAGGAAGAATTTCGTTGAAACAATTGGAAAACTATATTTTAAATCAATAATGCTTACAAAAAGAATCATTCCTTGTTTGGATATCAAAAACGGAAGAACGGTCAAAGGAGTTAATTTTGTTGACTTGCGCGATGCTGGAGATCCTGTAGAATTAGCCAAAATCTATTCTGATGAAGGAGCAGATGAGTTGGTTTTCTTAGATATTTCAGCCACTGAAGAGCGCAGAAAAACCCTTGTTGATTTGGTACGCAAAGTGGCAGCAACCATTAACATTCCGTTTACGGTAGGTGGTGGTATCGCCTCAGTGGAAGATGTAGAAATTTTGTTGCAAAATGGCGCAGATAAAGTATCTATTAACTCTTCAGCGGTTAAAAATCCGCAATTGATTACTGATTTGTCACAGAAATTTGGAAGCCAATGTGTGGTAGTTGCTATTGATGCTAAACAAATTGATGGGGAATGGATGGTGCATTTAGTTGGAGGAAAAGTTCCCACAGATATCCAACTTTTTGATTGGGCCAAAGAAGTTGCAACTCGTGGTGCAGGAGAAATTTTGTTTACCTCCATGGATCATGACGGAACCAAAAACGGATTTGCTAATGAAGCATTGGCAACATTGTCGCAATTAGTGAACATACCTATTATTGCGTCAGGAGGAGCGGGGAATATCCAACATTTTATTGATACCTTTGTCGACGGAAAAGCAGATGCCGCTTTAGCAGCTAGTGTTTTCCATTTCAAAGAAATTGAAATAAAGACCTTAAAAAAAGAATTACAAAATAATCATATTGAAGTTAGAATTTAAATAATTCCAATTTCAACTCCTAATTCATCCTATTACAATGAACATCGATTTTTCAAAAAGCGCACAAGGATTGATTCCAGCCATTATTCAAGATAGTGAAACCAAAGCCGTTTTAATGCTGGGTTATATGAACGAAGAGGCTTTTGCAAAAACACAAGCTACTCAAAAAGTAACCTTTTATAGTCGCTCGAAGCAACGTCTTTGGACGAAAGGAGAAGAGAGTGGTAACTTTCTAAATTTGGTCACTATTAAGAACGATTGTGACAACGATACGTTATTAATTCAAGTACGACCTGTAGGCCCAACTTGTCATAATGGTACCGATACCTGTTGGGCTGAAGATAACCAACCGAATTATGGTTTTATTTCGACTTTGGAACAAACGATCAAAACCCGTCGTGACAATGCTGATGCAGAAAAGAGTTACGTCGCTTCTTTATTCGAAAAAGGGATCAATAAAATAGCCCAAAAAGTAGGAGAAGAGGCTGTAGAAGTAGTAATCGAAGCTAAAGATGATAACAACGAATTGTTCTTAAGCGAAAGCGCCGATTTACTTTTTCACTACTTAATTTTATTGCAAGCCAAAGGTTTTCAAATGAATGATGTGATTGAAGTATTAAAGACGAGACAGAAATAATCCAATATAGTCGCAATATATTTAACCCAATAGATTCAAATCTATTGGGTTTTGTTTTTAATATAAATTAAATCCGTTACATTTACTTTTCTATTTAATTGAAATAAATGATGCCGATACTTCCTAAAATCTCGAAAAAATTAGGTCTACTTTTCTCCTTAATTTCTATTGCCTCATATTCTCAAGCCAAAACCTATTCTATAGCTTTTGGTTCTTGTGACAATCAACGACTCAAAAATGAACTTTGGAAATCTATTGATGAGAACCATCCAGCTGCTTGGATTTGGGGAGGTGATGATGTATATTCGGATACCGAAGACATGAAGGAGCTTAAAGAAAATTATGACATTCAAAAAAACGATAGCGATTATTTACAATTCATTTCCAACAAACAAATTCTAGGAACCTGGGACGATCATGATTACGGTTTGAATGATGGTGGCGAAGAATACCCATACAAAAGAGAGAGTCAGCAATTATTATTCGATTTTTTAGGAACTTCTAAAGATGCACCAGAACGTTTTAGAGATGGAGTTTATAATTCGAGAGTGATTGATTTTGATGGCAATAAAGTCAAAGTTATAGTATTAGACACTCGTTTTTTTAGAACGGCTGTTACCAAAGCAGCAAATTCTAAAAAACGGTTACAACCCAATCCGTATGGACAAGGTACCATTTTAGGAGAAGCGCAATGGAAATGGTTAGAGCAAGAATTAAATACTTCGGATACTCAATTCAATGTAATTGTAAGTAGTATTCAATTAGTTTCGGATAAACACGGTTTTGAATGTTGGGGTAATTTCCCACATGAGATAGATAAATTGGAAAAAATGCTTGTGGCATCAAAAGCGAAAGGCACTTTTATCATTTCCGGAGATCGCCATATTGCCACTTTTTCTTCTAAAAAAGTCGCTAACTTAAACTATCCATTAGTTGATTTTACTTCAAGTGGATTGACGCATGTGTATTCTAGTTTTTCTAACGAGGAGAATCCTTATTTAATTGGTAAAGTGATAGCTGAGAAAAACTTCGGATTGTTACAGTTTGATTTTACAAACAATCGTGTCATCATGCAAATTCGCGGATTAGAAAATAAACTATTAGGCGAACATATTCAGCAATATTAATATTTGAATTATGAACAAAAAAACAATTTTCCTCTTTCTTGTTGTATTGGTTTCCAATAGTGCATTGGCACAAAAATTCACAAAACAAGACAGCTTGAGAGGTAGTATTACCAAAGAAAGAATTTGGTGGGACTTGAAAAAATACCATTTGGACATTAAAGTAAATCCTGCCGATAGTACTATTGTAGGTTCCAATACCATTGACTATCAAGTAGTCGATAAATACAATGTTATGCAAATTGACTTGCAAGAGCCAATGCAAATTTCGAAGATTGTGCAAGACGGTATGAATCTAAAGTACAATAGAGAAGGAAATGTGTACCACGTATATCTGGCAGCTAATCAAAATATTGGAGAAAAGAAACAGATTGTCGTTTTTTATGGTGGCAAACCTAAAATAGCAGTAAATCCACCATGGGATGGAGGAATTACTTGGAAAAAGGATGAGTATGGAAAGTCATTTATAGCCTCTTCTTGTCAAGGTTTAGGCGCTAGTGTTTGGTGGCCTAACAAAGACCATATGTATGATGAAGCCGAATCGATGATGATTAGCGTCAATGTTCCAAAAGGATTAATGAACATTTCTAATGGACGTTTGATTAGTACCAAACCTTTAAAAGACAATACAACAACCTATACTTGGCAAGTTACCAATCCAATCAATAATTATGGTGTAAATATCAATATTGGTGATTATGTAACCTTTTCAGAAAAATATATAGGCGAAAAAGGGAATTTAGATTGTCAGTATTATGTCTTGCGAAATAATTTGGCTAAAGCCAAAAAACAATTTCAAGATGTTTCTAAAATGCTAAAAGCTTTTGAGCATTGGTTTGGTCCTTATCCGTTTTATGAAGACAGTTACAAATTAGTCGAAGTACCGTATTTAGGAATGGAGCATCAAAGCAGTGTTACTTATGGGAATGGTTATCAAAACGGCTATCGTGGTCGTGATTTGAGTGGAACAGGTTGGGGGCTAAAATTCGATTTTATTATTATACACGAGTCAGGTCATGAGTGGTTTGCAAACAACATTACTTATAAAGATATCGCTGATATGTGGATCCATGAAAGTTTCACCAACTATTCAGAAAGTTTGTTTGTAGAATATTATTATGGCAAAGATGCCGGTGCGGCTTATGTTCGTGGTACACGTAAAAACATTCAGAATGACAAACCAATTATTGGCCAATATGATGTCAATAATGAGGGTTCAGGCGATATGTATTACAAAGGCGGTAATATGCTGCATACCATTCGTCAGATTATTAATGACGACGAAAAATGGCGACAAATACTAAGAGGTTTAAATAGTACGTTTTACCATCAAACAGTTACTACAAAGCAAATTGAAGATTATATGAGCCAGCAAGCTGGTATGGATTTAACGTCTGTTTTTAATCAATTTTTAAGAGATACTCGCGTGCCTACTTTAGAATATTATTTCAAAGAAAAACAATTGGTTTATCGTTGGATCAATTGTGTGGATGGTTTTACTATGCCTGTTCAAGTTGATTTAAATGGAGAATCTTTACGAATCCAACCAACAAAGGAATGGAAAGTATTTACAATAAATACTATAGGTACTAAATTGGCTATTGATCCAAATTATTATGCAGCTGGATTGAATTGTACAAATTAATATTTTATCTCTATGGCTATTAATTAATCACAATGCGAACTAAATCAGTGTTTTATAATTATATTTGGATTAGCAATTTAACTATCATTGAATTATGGAAAATACAAACCAAACCATGGCGCCTACAATGATCCCAACAATGGCAACCAATGCACATAAAGATATTCCTGGAAATCCATCAGTAGCTAAATCTAGTATACATAAACTTAATGACCGTTCTAATGGTAAACCACTTCGCCTATTAACTGATGAGCAATGGAGTTTCTGGATAACCAACGGATATATTGTCATCAAAAATGCAGTGCCTAAAGAGAATGCAGATCGATTGGCTAATTTCATTTGGGAGTTTGAAGAAAAAGATCCAAACGATTCTACAACTTGGTACGCACCACCAAGGGCAGAAATGTTGATGAAAGAATTAACTAATAGCGGGATGGTCGAGTTGTATAATCACCAATACCAATGGGATAACCGCCAAATGCAAAAAGTATACGACGCTTTTGCAGATGTTTGGGGTACAGATAAGTTATGGGTGACCATAGATAGAGCCAATTTAAATTTTCCTGTTCGTCCAGATCACGAATTTAAAGGATTCATCCATTGGGATTACGATCCAGATACCAAACCTCAAAATGTACAAGGGGTTTTAGCTTTAGTGGATACAACCGATGAAAATATGGGAGGTTTTCAATGTATTCCTGAATTGTTCCGAACATATGACACTTGGAAATTGACCCAGCCTGAAGACAGACATCGATTCCAACCTGACACCACAGTATTTAAAGATCAATTTGTTAAAGTAAAAATGGAGGCTGGCGATTTACTAATCTTTAATAGTTTGCTACCACATGGAATTCGCCCTAATTTAACTAAAGATAAGGTACGTATTGCACAATATATTTCAATGATGCCTGCAGAGGAGGATAATGATGAATTGAAAGCTTGGCGAATAAATTCCTGGAAAAACCGAATAGCACCTGAGGGTTATGCATTTCCTGGCGATCCAAGGAAATGGGAAATTACCAAACACAAAACAGCCGTATTAAGTGATTTAGGAAAGAAATTATTAGGTTTAGAAAAGTGGTAAATTTACTTTAAATAATAAAGGGTATTTAATTATAAATGAATTAAATACCCTTTATTTTATTCTAAATTAATTTAGATTAAATTTTTCGAAATATAATCAAAGCTTGTTTTAATGGATTCACCTGGATTTGGAATATAATTGGTCTCGTGTTCCAAAAAGAAACGTTTCATTCCTGATTGTTTCGCTTGAGCAAAAATAGCTTTGAAATCAATAGCTCCTTTTCCAATTTCAGCATTCCATTCTTTGTTTGCTTTATCCATATCTTTTACGTGCCACATCGTGAAACGACCAGGGTGTTGTTTGAATAAATCTAAAGGATTGTGACCAGCACGAACTGCCCAATACAAATCCAATTCAAAGTCGACAAGTGTTGGATCTGTTTCGTTTAATAAAATCTCGTAACCGTTAGTATCACCAAATTGTTCAAATTCAAAATCATGATTGTGATAGGCTAGTTTCAATCCTGCTGCATGGCATTGTTGCGCAACTTGATTGATTCCTTTTGCTAATTTTTTATAATCAGCTGCAGAAGTACCTCTTAATTCAGGTAAAATCCATGGAATCGTTACATACTCACTTCCTAAAACTTTGGCTGCATTGATATACGCATTTAAATCACCAAGATCACCTGTTTTGATAAAGTTATTAAAATCAAAATGGTTACTTGTTGCTTTCAAACCATTAGCATCCAATATGGCTTTAAAATCTTGCACTGAAGTTCCGAAGAAAGAATTGTCCTTTGGGGAAAAACCAAATGTTTCTACTTCTGTAAATCCTGCCTTTGCAATTTGAGCTAAAACCCCTTTTACATCTTTAGGTAAGGTATCGCGTAAAGTCCATAATTGAATCCCAATTGCATGTTTTTTAGTTGTAAAGGCTAGGGAAGGAGCAATAGCTAAAGTACCTAGTACTAATCCACTGTTGATTAAAAATTCTCTTCTTTTATTCATGGTTGTATTTTGTTAGTTAAATGTCGCAAATAGTAATTGCTTGTTGTAATGAAGCCAATTTATCTGGATTTTTAGGAATAAATTCTTGTCCCACAAAACCTTTAAATCCCGTTCCTGCAATTGCTTTCATTATAGCTGGATAGTTTAATTCTTGGGTGCCATCTATTTCATTTCGGCCTGGTACACCAGCCGTATGAAAGTGTGCAATGTAATGAATGTTATTTTTGATGGTGCGAATCACATCACCTTCATCAATTTGCATATGATAGATATCGTAAAGCAATTTGAAGTTATTAGAGTTTATGCGTTTTACTAATTCTACTCCCCAAGAAGTCCTATCGCATTGGTAATCTTTATGATCAATTTTGCTGTTCAATAATTCCATTACTAAAGTAACATTATGTTTTTCAGCAAGCGGAATTAGTTGTTGTAAACCAATCACACAATTAGTCCAACCTTCTTCGTCTGTTTTACCTCTTCGGCTTCCACTAAAACAAATTAGATTTTTATAACCTGCTTCAGCCACACGTGGAATCATTTCTGTATAGCGTTGAATTAGTTTTTCATGAAATTGACTATCATTGAACCCATCGACTAAATTCAACTCAGCTCCATTACACATGGTAGAAACCAATCCGTGTTTTTTTAGTGTTGGCCATGCTTCAGGACCAACTAAATCAATTCCTGTGATACCCAATTTTTTGGCTTCAATACAAAGAGTTTCTAGATTTAATGAATCAAAACACCAGCGAGAAACAGAATGGTTAATATTGCCCTTTAACATAATTGACATAGTTGTTTTGTCTTTTGATAAATCAAAAGCAGACAATTCAAAAGGAATACTTAACGCAGCAGAACTGGCAAGTATTCCTTTGATAATAGAACGTCTATTGAGGTTGGTTTTCATCTAGAATTAGTGTGAAACTTCCGTTTTATTTTTGTCATTGAAAGTCAATGCGAATAAAACAAAAACAGCTAAGGCAATTCCTGCAGGAATAATCCAAACCATTTCCCAGTTGATAGTTCCAGTTGCTGTTTTATAATTATCTGTAATCCATCCTGCTACTGCAAAACCAATTAACATACCTACACCATAAGTGGCTAAAGTAATTAAACCTTGTGCTGCACTTTTATATTTATCTCCAGCTTTTGAGTTGGTATAAATTTGTCCTGAAACAAAGAAGAAATCATAACAAATTCCGTGTAATGCAATTCCGATAATTAGCATAAAGCTCAACTCACTACCATTTCCATAAGCAAATAATGCATAACGTAAAGCCCATGCAAGCATTCCTACCAAAATAGTCTTCTTAAAACCGTACTTGGAAAAGAATACTGGAATTAGCAATAAGAATAAGGCTTCTGAAATTTGGCCAATAGCCATTTTTCCTGTTGGATTTTCTAGTCCTGATTCCGTTAAAAATGGATTGGCATTTTGATAGTAAAAGGCTAAAGGAATACAGATTAAGATGGAAGAAATAAAGAAAACTGCAAAGTTCTTGTCTTTTAATAATTTCAATGCATCTAATCCGATGATATCCCCAATTTTAATTTTCTCATCTGAAACTTTAGGAGGAGTAGCAGGTAGGGTAAAACTCAATAATCCCAAAACTAAAGCTGCAGCACCTGCCAATAAAAAGGTGTTTTTCAACATTCCATTTGCTAAACTTTCATTAGAATCCCAATGAAATACATAACTTATCGAAAGTCCAGCTACGATCCAGCCGATTGTTCCCCAAACTCGAATTGAAGAAAACTCTTTTTCAGGATCTTTCATTTGGTTAAAAGCAACTGAATTGACTAATGCTAATGTTGGCATATACAATACCATATAACTAAAAACATAGATGTAGAAAGAGCTTAAATCACTAGATTGATACATTTGGTACATTAAAAAAGCACCTACTAAATGTAATACTCCTAATATTCTTTCAGCATTAAAATAGCGATCTGCAATCAATCCTATAATAAAGGGTGCAATGATAGCTCCCCAAGATTGTGTTGAAAATACAGCAGCTGTTTCAGCTCCTGAGGCTTTTAAATTAGTTCCTAAAAAGGTTCCTAATGTTACAAACCAAGCTCCCCAGATAAAAAACTCTAGGAACATCATGCTTGATAATTTGATTTTATTTGTTGTATTCATAAATATAGTTTGGTTTGGTTATTTGGTATAGCGTATTATTTGCAACCCGTAGTAGTGGTCATCGTATTCCATTCTTTAATCATAATGTTACGATACCAAACATTATCTCCGTGGTCTTGTAAGGCAATTTTTCCAGATTGAAATGCAGCAAATCCAGGCCAAGTAGCAAATTTACTTCCTGCTACTAAAGCTTTAAATTTATCATCCCAAAGCATGGTTTCAACTACTTTTACGCCGTTCAATAACATTTGTAATTTTCCGAACTTACATACAATATCTACTGAATTCCATTCACCGACTGGTTTAACAGGTTCTGTTGTACTTTTAATTAAATCGTATAAATCACCAGCTCTGTGTTTTTCAATTTTACCGTCTGGATGACCATTGTTATCTAAAACTTGCATTTCTAAACCAGTTTCATAGGTGTTTTTAAATTTTGTCAAATCTTCGTTTACAAAAAAGATAATACCACTATTAGCATTTGCAGCGACTTTCCATTCTAATTTTAAATGAAAATTTGTGTATTCTTTATCAGTAACTATATCGCCACCTTGACCATTTTTGGCAGCAGTTGGGTCAAAATGCAATTCACCATTTTCTACTTTCCAAGCAGCGGTTGCTTTTTGTTTTCCGTAAGTATGCCAACCTGTAGTTGATGTTCCGTCAAATAAAGAAACAAATCCTTTTGGTATAGCAGTTTGTGCGTTAATAGTTTGCATGAAAATTGTAACTAATGCTATTTTAAAAATATTCTTAATCATTTTGGTTTGTATTATAGTGTTAAATTTTTCCATCCTTCGCGATAGTCGCGTTTTACAAATTGATTCACTTCGTCAAAATTAGTAATCCTCATATTGTCGTTATCCCATAACAATTTAGCTGAACGACCTGGATACACATCTTCTCCAAGTTCATCACGAACAACATCATACCCTCTAATCGCTAAATTAGCCATTAGCAGAGCTTCTGTTAAAGGACCAGCGATTTCAAAACCTGAACTCACTTCTTTCTTTCCATAACCTGCTATAGCAGCTTCAACCCATTGTTTGTAGTGACCTTCATCTCCACCTTCGACACGAGCGTATTTTTGTGCTACTTGAAGATTTTCATTTTTGCTTAACGGTAAAAGCCTTGGATTTAATCCATAAGTATCACACATCATTTTCCCTTTTGTTCCAATAAATAGTGTTCCGTTACCGCCATCACCAAAAATTTCATTTGGTCCTAATTCGGCTGGTCTTTCTGGTTGAATTCCACCGTCCATCCAGTGAACAGTAACATCTCCCAATGTTTTTTCGGTTTTAGGAAAAGTTAAAGTAACATGACTTGAAGGTGGGCAACTTTCTGGGAAATACCCACGTTTAAATTCATCTACATATACAGATCCGACACTACATTGAACATCCTTAGCGTATTTTAATTTCAATACACTAAAAGGAGTTTCTAATAAGTGACATCCCATGTCTCCAAGTGCACCTGTACCATAATCCCACCAACCTCTCCAGTTGAATGGAACTAATTTATCTACATAATTTTTATAAGGAGCAGTTCCTAACCATAGATCCCAATCCAATTCTTTTGGTATTTCTGTTTTTGCAGTTGACCAAGGAATACCTTGTGGCCAAACAGGGCGATCCGTCCAAGCATAAATTGTATGAACATCACCAATTAAATCGGCTTCATGCCATTCTTTAAGAATTCGAGTTCCGTCATTAGACGCTCCCTGATTTCCCATTTGGGTAACCACTTTGTATTTTTTAGCTGCTTCTGTTAGTATTCTGGCTTCATAAATATCATGAGCTAAAGGTTTTTGAACATAGACGTGTTTACCTAATTGCATAGCTGCTAAAGCAGCAATGGCATGAGTATGATCTGGAGTAGATACAGAAACAGCGTCAAAGTTTTTATGTTCTTTGTCTAACATTTCACGCCAATCTTTGTAAAATTTCGCTTTTGGAAATGCATTTACACTATTAGCAGCTCTTCGAGTATCTACATCGCATAAAAAACCAATATTTGCCTTTCCACTTTTGTGAAACATTGCAATATCAGATTGTCCTTTACCACCCACACCAATACCGGCTACTACTAATCGGTCACTAGGGGCTACAAAACCTCTACCTAACACATGACGCGGTACAATCATAAATCCTGCAGCAGCAATTGCACTAGTTTTTATAAAATCACGACGATTATTATTTGGTTTATTTTCTTCTTTTTTCATAGTTATTTATTGTTAGTCAATACAAATAAAACTAATATTATTTTTTTAAGCCTAAAATATATTGAGCCATTGATTTGGCATCCTCTTTTTTCAATGAAGAGTGAGCTGACATTGGCATTGTACCCCAAACACCAGAACCTCCTTTGATGATTTTTCCAGCTAAATAATTAACATTTTTATCATTGTTTGGATACTTTTTAGCAATTTCGATGTAAGAAGGTCCAATTAATTTTTTATCTAATTTATGACAACCTACGCAGTCTGATTTAGCAATTAATCTTTCCCCATCGTTAGATTGCTCTATAATAGGAGTTTTTTTTATATATTTTTTATTTGTATCTAAAGTTGAAAAAGATGTTAAAGTCAATACGGCTATGCCAAGTAATAAAAAGTTACGTTTCATTTGTTTGTGTTTATTATAGTCCTAAATTTTTTCTATTTAATTGGGTGTTAGTTTCTACTGCAGCAAAATCATCAAAAGCTTTATCAGTTACTTTGATAATGTGCTTTTTAATAAATTCAGCACCTTCACGAGCTCCATCTTCTTGATTTTTAATGCAACATTCCCATTCCATAACAGCCCATCCTTTATAATCGTATTGTGCTAGTTTGCTAAAAATGGTTTTAAAATCAATTTGTCCATCCCCTGGAGAGCGATAACGTCCGGCTCTGTTGGCCCAACTTTGGTATCCACCAAAAGTACCTTGTTTACCAGTTGGGTTAAATTCAGCATCTTTAACATGAAAAGCTTTTATGCGTTCATGATAAAAGTCGATATACTGAATGTAATCCAATTGTTGTAGAACAAAATGAGAAGGATCATATAATAGGCATGCTCTTTCGTGATTATTTACCGCTTTCAAAAACATTTCGTAGGTTTCTCCGTCAAATAAATCTTCACCAGGGTGAATCTCATAACAAACATCCACGCCATTTTTATCAAATTCATTCAAAATAGGTAACCAACGTTTAGCCAATTCTGCAAATCCTTCTTCAATTAATCCTGGTGGTCTTTGTGGCCAAGGGTGGAAGTATTGCCAAAGCAACGACCCACTAAAAGTTGCATGGGCATTGAGACCTAAATTTTGAGAAGCTTGAGCCGCATATTTCATTTGTTGTACTGCCCATTCTTGTCTTGCTTTTGGATTACCACGCAAGGCTGCAGGTGCAAAGCCATCAAAGAAATCATCATATGCAGGATGAACCGCCAATAACTGACCTTGTAAATGAGTAGATAATTCAGAA
The DNA here is from genome assembly GCA_046048915.1 of Bacteroidota bacterium. GTDB lineage: Bacteria > Bacteroidota > Bacteroidia > Flavobacteriales > Flavobacteriaceae > Flavobacterium. The sequence goes on from JBJOFE010000031.1 coordinate 12,533, forward strand.
ATTTGTAAACCGTATGAGGCCACTTTTCCTGTCAATTCATCTGCATAAGTTTTACTTTCTGCTGCTTTTTGTAAATCAATAAAACGAGCATCTAAAGTAGGCATTTGAATTCCTTTAAAGCCTAAATCAGCTGCCCATTGGCAAATACCATCTAACGAATTAAACGGTGCTTTATCTCCAATAAATTGTGCTAAAAAGACCGCTGGTCCTTGAATTGTTGTCATATTATAAAACGTTTGGAGTCCATTTTTTATCAGATTGTGCTGATAAGACTACGTTATCAATAAATGCCATTCCTCTTAAACCATCTTCTACAGAAGGGAAATCTAACATTTCAGGAGTTGGCTCAACTCCGTCAATTTTACATCCCAAAGTAAGAGCAAAGTTTCTATAGATATTAGCAAAAGCTTCTAAATAGCCTTCTGGGTGTCCGCCTGGAGTTCTGCAATTGTGTCTTGCAAATGAAGATAGATGTGCATAATTTGAACCTGCTCTTAAAATTTGCATTGGCTCATCCAACCATTTTACAATCAAAGAGTTGGGCTCATGTTGCAACCATTCGATTCCACCTTTTTCACCATATACTCTAATTTTAACAGCATTTTCTTCACCAGCCGCAACTTGTGAAGCCATTAATACTCCTTTGGCACCATTATCAAATTTTAGCATAACGGCTCCGTCATCATCCATGACACGGCCTTCTACCAAAGTATTTAATTCGGCACAAATATCTGTTATTTTTGAACCCGTAATGTATTCGGCTAGATGTGCTGCATGAGTACCAATATCACCCATAACGGAACTTTTTCCCGATTTTTTCGGATCGGTTCTCCAAGCTGCTTGCGCATTTCCTTCTCTTTCAGATAATTTACTCAACCATCCTTGAGGATATTCTACCCAAACTTTACGAATTTTTCCAAGTTTACCCTCTCTAACCATAGCCTTGGCTTGTTTTACCATTGGGTAACCAGAATAGGTATGAGTCAAACAAAGTGTTAAACCTGTTTCTTTTAATTTTTGTTCTAATTGTTTAGCTTCATCCAAAGAAAACGTAATTGGTTTTTCGATTACAACATTAAAACCATAATCTAAAGCCATCATAGCAGGAGCAAAGTGAGCAAAATTTGGGGTAACTATAGTAACAAAATCAATTCGCTCCTCAGCTGGTAAAGCTGCTTCAGCTTTGATCATTTCTTCATAAGTCAAGTAGGTTCTTGATTCTGGAAGAAATAAAGCTTTTCCTGACGCTACTGCAATTTCTGGATTGATACTTAAAGCACCACAACTTAATTCAATTAAGCCATCCATATTAGCAGCTAAACGATGTATCGCACCGATGAAAGCATCTTGGCCACCACCGACCATTCCCATTCTTAATTTTCGTGTCATAATAATAGTAACCTAGATATTTTTTTTCTTTAATTCTTTTACTGCATAATCAGCAGCACGTGCAGTTAATGCCATGAAAGTAAGTGATGGGTTTTGACATGCTATCGAAGGCATACAAGAACCATCTGTAACAAATACATTACTTACCTCATGCATTTGATTCCATTTATTTAATACAGAATCTTTAGGATCGTTACCCATACGTGCGGTTCCCATTTCATGAATAGCCATACCTGGATAGTAATCATTATCATAGGTTTGGATATTTTTCATTCCAGCTGCTTCTAACATTTCGGCAGCGTCATTCATCATATCTTCACGCATTTTAGCTTCATTATCTTTGATTTCGCAATCAATAGCTAAAACTGGCTGACCCCATTTGTCTTTTTTCGAATGATCAATGTATACTTTGTTTTCATAATAAGGTAGCATTTCTCCAAATCCACCCAATCCCATTTTCCAATGATCTGCAGGTTTTGACATATTGTTTTTGAAATCAGCACCAAATGCTAATTCAGCCACATCAGCTTGCCAATTTCCACGACTTGCACCACCTTGGTAACCAAAACCTCTTAAGTAATCACGTTTGTCATTACCATAATTTTGGTAACGAGGTACATAGATTCCATTTGCTCGGCGACCATAAGTGTATTTGTCTTCAAATCCTTCAGCTGTTCCTTCAGCTCCACAACGGAAATGGTGATCCATCAAGTTATGACCTAATTGACCACTTCCATTACCTAATCCGTTTGGATGTGCTTCAGAAGTAGAGTTTAATAATATAAAAGTAGAACCTAAAGTAGAACCATTAACAAAAACGATTTTAGCATAAAATTCCATGGTTTCATTTGTCTCTGCATCAATTACCATAACACCTTTAGCTTTTTTGGTATCCTTATCATAAATGATATGATTTACAATAGAATAAGGTCTTACTGTTAATTTTTTGGTAGCCATGGCAGCTGGTAGAGTAGAAGATTGTGTACTGAAATAGGCACCAAACGGACACCCTCTGCTACACAAGTTTCGGTATTGACAATTTCCTCTTCCAAGGTGCGGTACTGTTAAATTTGCTGTACGACCAATTGTTAAAATACGTTCTTTATTGTAATGCTTTTCAATACGCTCTTTTACTGACTTTTCAACACAATTTAAATCCATTGGTGGTAAAAACTGTCCGTCTGGTAAAAGCGGCCAACCTTCATTTTGACCACTAATTCCTGCAAATTTTTCGGCATAATCATACCAAGGCGCTAAATCTTTATAGCGAATAGGCCAATCGTTTCCGTGTCCATCTCTTTTGTTATCTTCAAAATTATGATCACTAAATCGATAACTTTGACGACCCCACATTAATGATTTTCCTCCAACATGAAATCCTCTGTACCAATCAAAACGTTTGTCTTCTGTATATGGACATTCTAAATCATTGACCCACCATTTTTCATTGGCTTCCTGATAAGGATAATCTCTAGTCTGAACAGGGTGAGACTTTTTTTGCTCCTCCGTCATTTTGCCGGCATGTTTGAATTCCCATGGATCTTTCATAGCTGATTCATAATCAGTAATGTGTTCAATGTTCATTCCGCGCTCCAACATTAAAACACGTAATCCTTTTTCTGTCAATTCTTTAGCGGCCCAACCTCCACTAATACCTGAACCTATAACAATAGCGTCATAAGTATTTTGTTCTTTTAAATTCGTATTAATATTCACGATATATATTTTTAATTTTAAACTATTTTATTAACAAATGAAATTTAAGAAGTAGCCCAAGCTTTTTGACCAGGTTCAAGAGGCGCACTACCATCATATTTTCCTGGAATTGCAACATATTCACGTGCTTGTGTACATCCTATTTCTGAAGAATAATACCCCAAAATAGCTAAATCTCTTGCGATTGTAAAGAAGGAAGGCCTTCTTTTATTTGCTATAGCTTCGTCTCTTAATTCTGTTACTAAAATAGTTTTTTCTTGTTCTGAAGCCGTAACAAAATTTTTACCAAATTTTGCAAAACATTTATCATCCATAGATTTCAACCCAGTTGCAAAAATCGATTGTAGATTAACAGGATAACAATCCTGAATCATCATTGGAATGAAAGATCCCAAACCAGCTGCTTTTGCACCTGGACAAGCTTTAGTGGTAGGTATAATAATTTCTGCAAAATCTGCAAGAATTGCTTCATCTGATACTGAAAAGTTAACCATTTTAGACTTATCTAAAACTGTAAAACTTTCAAATAAAACGCCCATTGTTGTTGCTGAAATGGCTCCCCCCATTAAATAGGCAACTCTTTTTAGTGCTTCCCTTCTTTCCATTTGGTTTGATTTTAGTATATTTTTTGGTTGTTAAAAGTTATTATATAGATACTTACAATAATAGCAAATTAAAAAACAGATTCGTTTTAATAATGTTAATTAATTGATAGAATTCCATTTTTTTCAATTATTTATGAATTTTAAATCAAATTCTATTGAATAATCTAAATTTTGATGTTTTTTCTAAATTGTTTTTTACTTTTTTTGTTGAATCATAAACAATTCTATACAATAAAATTTATG
>JBJOFE010000032.1:0-14844 GCA_046048915.1 Bacteroidota bacterium
CAAGCAGAGGTTAAAACAATCTTAAAAGCAACTGGAGATAATTATATTAGAGAAAGAGCAAATAAAGAGTCACACCATGAGTAATAAAGTAATATACGCCATTTATAATGACGATGATGTATTAATGGATGCCGTAAAAAAAACACGTGCAGCTCATCATCATATCGAAGAAGTTTTTAGTCCATTTCCTGTTCACGGTTTGGATAAAGCAATGGGATTGGCCCCGACACGTTTAGCCATTTGTGCTTTTTTGTATGGGTTGTGCGGTATCTCTTTTGGAACTTGGATGATGAATTATATTATGATTCAAGATTGGCCACAAGATATTGGAGGTAAACCTAGTTTTAGTTATATCGAAAATATGCCAGCATTTGTTCCAATTATGTTTGAAGAAACTGTATTTTTTGCAGCTCACTTGATGGTAATTACTTTTTATATGAGAAGTAAATTATGGCCATTTAAAGAAGCTGAGAACCCAGATGTTAGAACTACAGATGACCATTTCTTAATGGAAGTTGCAGTTAATAATAATGAAGCAGAATTAGTTTCATTCTTTGAAAGTACTGGAGCTGTAGAGGTAAAAGTTATAGAAAAGCATTAATTATAGTTATGAAAAGTATATTTAAAATAACGTTATTATTTGGTATTACTGTACTAGTGTCTTCATGTCATGATAAGTCGGCACCTAATTATCAGTATTTTCCCAATATGTATGAATCTGTAGGATACGAAACGTATTCTGAATCTGCCGCTTTTAAAGACGGTAAAGAAGGTCAGCTTCCTGCAACTGGATCATTAAAAAGAGGATTTGATGTTTATGAGTATGAAAATTCTACTGCTGGTTATGAGTTAGCTAAAGCTAATTTGAAATCACCCCTAGATTCTATTCAGAAAGATATTGTTAAAGGACAAGAACTTTATGAAATCTATTGTATCAGTTGTCATGGTGCTGCTGGAAATGGTAAAGGAAAATTAGTAGAAAGAGAGAAATTCCTTGGAGTTCCTAGTTATGCTGATAGACCTATTACAGAAGGGAGTATTTTTCATGTAATTACTTATGGTTTAAATTCTATGGGTTCTCATGCCAATCAATTGGATGCCAAAGAACGTTGGTTAGTAGCTAACTATGTTCTAAAACTAAAAAGCGAATTATAATTTATAATTGTTGAACTAACTGATCGTTAAAGATATGTATACATTTTCAAGTAAATTAAAAACTTTTTCTCTAATCCTTATGGCTGTAGGTCTTTTAGGAATTGGTTACGGTTTTTATACTGCTCCTAAAGATATAAAAGAAGTAGAAGCACTTTTGGCTGCTGAAAGTCATGGTGGTCATGCTGCTGTTAAACACGAGGCTACTGAGGCTCATGAGGCAAAAACTGAAGCTCATATTGAAAAAGAACATGAAGCTATTGAGGTTCATGAAGCAGACCAATCTCATGAGGTTAAAGCCGAAACTCCTATTGAAAAAGCTCATGAAGCTACTGAGTCTAATGAAGAAGATGCTCATGCTGAACATGAAGCACATTTAACACATGTTTTGCATCAATTGCAAAACAAACCTTGGGCTGCATTTTATGTTGCTTGTATTTTCTTCTTGTTAATTTCAATGGGAACATTAGCGTTTTATGCTATTCAACAAGTGGCACAAGCTGGATGGTCTCCGGTATTATTTAGAGTGATGCAAGGGATTACTGCCTACCTACCTGTAGGTTCTGTTTTATTTTTTGTTTTTCTAATTTTATCAGGATTACATTTTAATCATTTATTTGTTTGGTTAGGCGAAGGTGTTACGGATCCTAACAGTGCCAATTACGATCACATTATTGCTGGTAAAGCAGGGTATTTGAATTTTCCTTTTTGGATAGTTAGAGCTGCTATTTTCTTATTAGGCTGGAATGCTTACCGTTATTATTCTAGAAAAAACTGTTTAGCTCAAGATGAAGCTGATGATAATTTGAACTACAAAAAGAACTTCAAAATGTCTGCTGGATTTTTAGTGTTCTTTATTGTATCGGAGTCAATTATGTCTTGGGACTGGATTATGTCTATTGATCCACACTGGTTCAGTACATTATTCGGATGGTATGTATTTGCAAGTTTCTTTGTAAGTGGTATCACAATGATCGCGATGGTAACTTTATACCTTAAATCAAAAGGCTATTTAGAGCATGTAAATACTAGTCATATCCATGATTTAGCTAAATTCATGTTTGGTATTAGTGTATTCTGGACTTACTTATGGTTTTCTCAGTTTATGTTGATTTGGTACGCTGATATTCCAGAAGAAATTACTTACTACGTAACTCGTATTCAATTATACAACTTGCCATTTTTTGGAGCAGTTGTTATGAACTTCTTATTCCCATTATTGATTTTAATCAATACTGATTTCAAAAGAATTACTTGGATATTGGTTATGGCTGGTACAGTTATATTATTAGGACATTATGTTGACTTCTTTAACATGATTATGCCTGGTACAGTTGGTGACCAATGGTTTATTGGAGTATCAGAAATTGCTTCTGTTCTTTTCTTCTTAGGGTTGTTTATTTATGTTGTTTTCACAGCATTAACTAAAGCTCCTTTATTGGCTAAAAGAAATCCATTCATTGAAGAGAGTAAACATTTTCATTATTAATAATATTTAAATAAAAACAGATGACAAGTTTGTTGGTAATTATAGTTTTAGTTTTATTAGCTGTTGCAATTTGGCAGTTGACCAAAATATTTGATTTGACTCAAGTAGGGAATTCAAGTGCGGATGACTCACAAATAGCAACTGATAATGATAACAATGTTCAAGGATATTTAATGTTTGGCTTTTTAGCATTCATTTATATTTTTACAATTTATGGTTTAATAAAATGGGGAGATCTTCCATTGCATACCCCTGCTTCTGAGCACGGTTCGGATGTAGATACTTTGATGAATATCACTTGGGTTTTGATTTTTATTGTTCAGGCAATTACGCAAGTATTATTACACTTTTTTGCTTTCAAATACAGAGGTAAAAAAGATCAAAAAGCGACTTTTTTCGCTGACAATAATAAATTAGAAGCTATTTGGAGTTCGATTCCTGCTGTTGTATTAGCTGGTTTGATTTTATATGGTTTGTATGCTTGGAACAACATCATGTTTATTGATGAAGACGAAGAAGTGATTGTTATAGAATTATATGCTCAACAGTTCAAATGGACTGCACGTTATGCTGGTGCTGATAATGTATTAGGTAAAGCTAATGTTAGACTTATTGATGGTGTTAATGCTATTGGTATGGATTTGTCAGATCCTAATGCTCAAGATGATTTTGTCGCTTCTGAATTGCATATTCCAAAAGGGAAGAAAGTACTTTTCAAAATTCGTTCTCAGGATGTTTTGCATTCAGCGTATATGCCACATTTTAGAGCTCAAATGAATTGTGTGCCTGGTATGGTTACTCAGTTTGCTTTTACTCCAGTTTATACAACAGCTGAATATAGAGAATTACCATTTATGGTTGAAAAAGTAACAAGAATCAATGAATTAAGAACTAAGAAAAGTGCTGAACTAGTTGCGGCAGGAAATACAGCTCTAGATCCGTATACATTTGATTACCTTTTGTTATGTAACAAAATTTGTGGAGCTTCTCATTACAACATGCAAATGAAAATTGTTGTTGATACCCCTGAAGAATATAAAGCATGGTTGTCTGATAAAGTAGCCTTGGTTAAAGAAGTTAAAGCTTCAAATGAGCCAGCTCCAGCTGCAGATGGTACTTCAACTGACTCTACAGTTGTATCAACGGATACTGTTGCTTCTAAGGTTGCAATGAAATAATTAAATTAAAATTTATAAAGTATATAAATATGTCAGCAGATTTACACGGTCACGAACACGATCATCATCATAAAGAAACATTCATTACTAAATACATCTTCAGTATTGACCATAAAATGATTGCTAAACAATACCTTATTTCTGGTATTGTAATGGGAATTATTGGTGTGGGTATGTCATTGCTTTTCAGAATGCAATTGGCTTGGCCAGAAGAATCTTTTAAAATTTTTAATATTTTATTAGGAGATAAATTTGCTCCTGATGGAGTAATGGCTAATGATATTTATTTGGCTTTGGTTACTATTCATGGAACCATTATGGTTTTCTTTGTGTTGACTGCCGCTTTGAGTGGTACCTTTAGTAATTTATTGATTCCACTTCAAATTGGTGCTCGAGACATGGCTTCAGGATTCATGAATATGATTTCCTATTGGTTGTTTTTCTTGTCAAGTGTTATTATGATTTGTTCTTTATTCGTTGAAGCAGGACCTGCCTCTTCTGGATGGACAATCTACCCTCCTTTAAGTGCATTGCCTCAGGCAATACCTGGTTCAGGAACTGGGATGACACTTTGGTTGGTTTCTATGGCTATATTTATTGCATCTTCTTTGATGGGATCTTTGAATTATGTTGTAACTGTAATCAACTTGAGAACAAAAGGAATGACTATGACAAGATTGCCATTAACTATTTGGGCATTCTTTGTTACCGCTATTATTGGAGTTGTTTCATTTCCAGTATTATTATCTGCAGCTTTATTATTGATTTTTGATAGAAGTTTTGGAACCTCATTTTTCTTGTCAGATATTTATATTGCAGGAGAAGTGCTACACTATCAAGGTGGTTCTCCAGTATTATTTGAGCATTTATTTTGGTTCTTAGGTCACCCTGAGGTGTATATTGTATTATTACCAGCTTTAGGGATTACCTCTGAGGTTATTGCGACTAGTTCTCGTAAACCTATTTTTGGTTACAGAGCAATGATCATGTCTATTTTAGCTATTGCATTTTTATCTACGATTGTTTGGGGTCACCATATGTTTATATCAGGTATGAATCCATTCTTGGGTTCAGTATTTACCTTTACTACTTTGTTGATTGCAATCCCATCTGCTGTAAAAGCATTTAATTATATTACTACTTTGTGGAAAGGAAATTTACAATTTAATCCAGCCATGTTGTTTTCAATTGGACTAGTATCTACTTTCATTACAGGAGGTTTAACTGGTATTATTTTGGGAGACAGTACTTTGGATATTAATGTTCACGATACGTATTTCGTAGTAGCACACTTTCACTTAGTAATGGGTATTTCAGCTCTTTATGGAATGTTTGCTGGAATTTATCATTGGTTCCCAAGAATGTTTGGTAGAATGTTAAATAAAAATTTAGGATATATTCACTTTTGGGTAACAGCTGTTTGTGCTTACGGAGTTTTCTTCCCAATGCACTTTATTGGATTAGCTGGTTTACCAAGACGTTATTATACCAATACTAACTTTCCATTATTTGACGATTTGCAAAATGTAAATGTTTTAATTACAACTTTTGCATTAATCGGAGGTGCTTTCCAATTAGTTTTCTTATACAATTTCTTTGTAAGTATTTTTTACGGTAAGAAATCAGAACAAAATCCATGGAAATCAAATACACTAGAGTGGACAGCTCCTGTAGAACACATTCACGGTAACTGGCCAGGAGAAATTCCTGAAGTACACAGATGGCCTTACGATTATAGTAACCCAGCTCATAATGAAGATTTTGTGCCACAGAATGTTCCAATGAAACCAGGTGAAGAAGTTTTACATCACTAATATAAAAAAGCCTCTATTGTAGAGGCTTTTTTTATTTCAACTTAGCAGTTCTATAATTTCTTACTAATCTTTCTCTATATTTGTTTCATGAACGAAAATTTAGATCCAACTACAAAAGGTTACAATCCCGAAGAACTTGATCTTGAAAAAAGATTACGACCACTTTCATTTGATGATTTTGCTGGTCAAGATCAAATTCTAGAAAATCTTAAGGTATTTGTAGAAGCGGCTAATCAACGTAATGAAGCTTTAGATCATACTTTATTTCATGGTCCTCCCGGTTTGGGTAAAACTACATTAGCCAATATTTTGGCTAATGAATTGCAAGTAGGTATCAAAATCACATCAGGCCCTGTTTTAGACAAACCAGGTGATCTAGCGGGATTATTAACTAATCTTGAAGAACGTGACGTTTTATTTATCGATGAGATCCATCGGTTAAGTCCAATTGTGGAAGAATATTTATACTCTGCAATGGAAGATTTTAAGATTGATATTATGATTGAGTCTGGTCCGAATGCTAGAACGGTTCAAATCAATTTAAATCCTTTTACTTTAATTGGTGCTACCACACGATCGGGCTTATTGACTGCGCCAATGCGTGCCCGTTTTGGAATCTCTTCCCGTTTACAATATTACACAACAGAACTTTTGACCACTATTATTGAACGTAGTGCGAGTATTTTAAAAATGCCCATTGACCTTGAAGCCGCAATTGAAATTGCTGGTCGAAGTAGAGGTACGCCTCGAATCGCTAATGCGTTATTGCGTAGAGTGCGTGATTTTGCTCAAATTAAGGGTAATGGCACCATCGACATAGAAATTGCGAGATATGCCTTAAAAGCACTTAATGTGGACGCGCATGGATTAGACGAAATGGACAATAAAATTTTAAATACCATTATAGATAAATTTAAAGGGGGTCCTGTGGGTCTTACAACCTTGGCAACTGCGGTTTCAGAAAGTAGTGAAACTATCGAAGAAGTATATGAGCCTTTCTTGATTCAAGAAGGATTTATCATGCGCACTCCCCGTGGTCGTGAAGTGACTGATAAAGCATACAAACACTTGGGCAAATTGAAAACTAATATTCAAGGCGGATTGTTTTAATTCTATTTTTATTACTACTCAATCAAAATATTCCCAATTTATCAAATCAGAGGCGCGACGTCTTGGTTTTTTGTCCTGCGGTATATCCAAGGCTGGTTTTTTAGAAAAAGAAGCGCCACGGCTCGAAAAATGGCTTAAAAACAACAGTCATGGTCAAATGGCTTATATGGAAAACCATTTTGATAAACGTTTGGATCCGACTTTATTGGTGGATGGTGCCAAAAGTGTGGTCTCGTTACTCTTGAATTATTATCCTTCCGAATTGCAAAGAGAGGATTCTTATAAAATTTCCAAATATGCTTATGGTCAAGATTATCATTTTGTAATCAAAGACAAGCTTAACGAATTATTATTTGGCATTCAAGAACATATAGGAGCTGTGTCAGGGAGAGCGTTTGTTGATTCTGCTCCAGTATTGGATAAAGCTTGGGCTGCCAAAAGTGGATTGGGGTGGATTGGTAAAAACAGCAATCTGATTACCCAAAAAGTGGGCTCTTTTTATTTTATTGCCGAATTAATTATTGATTTGGAATTGGAATATGATGCTGCAACAACGGATCATTGTGGCTCTTGTACTGCATGTTTAGATGCATGTCCTACTCAAGCTATAATTGCGCCCTACCAAGTGGATGGCAGCAAATGCATTTCTTACTATACCATTGAATTGAAAGAGAATCTTCCAGATAATATGAAAGGAAAATTCGATGATTGGGCTTTTGGTTGTGATGTATGCCAAGATGTTTGTCCATGGAATCGATTTTCAAAACCGCATAACGAACCTTTATTTCAAGCTTATCCTGATCTACTTTCGTTTTCTAAAAAAGACTGGGAAGAAATTACGGCAGAAACATTTCAAAAAGTATTCAAAGATTCCCCTTTGAAAAGAACAAAATGGGATGGTTTAAAACGGAATATTCAATTTTTGAAAGGAGATTAGTTAATTCTACTAGATTCTCTTTCAATAATTTGAGTGTTTAACTCTATGGTTTTTGGATTGAATTCTAACTCTTCTTTTCTCGATGTCATTTCCTCTAGTAATAAATTAAAAGCTGCAATTCCCATTTCGTGACTAGGTTGTTCTACCGTACTTAATTTTGGTGTAATTACCTGAGACATAAACCAGTTGCTGAAGCCAATAACTTTCACATTTTTTGGAACATTGATTTTTTGTTCGTTGCAATACGCTAACGCACCTACAGCAACCAAGTCTGTAATAGCAAAAATCCCATCTACATCTGGATGTTCCTGAAATAATTGTTTGGTAAATTCAATTCCTTCTTCAAAATTTACCTTTTCACAAGTGTATACTAATTTAGAATCAAAAGGAATTCCGTTTGTTTCTAATGCTTTTTTATACCCTAAATAACGATCAATAGAATTTTGAGGATTTAGTGGGCCTCGAATGTGAGCTATTTTTTTACAACCATTATCTATTAAGTGTTGTGTGGCGTCAAATCCTGCTTTTTGATCGTCAATAACTACTTTGGAACAGTTTGATAATTTCGCTATTTTATCAAACATTACCAATGGAATATTCCTTTTTATAATTTCTTGAATGTGAGAATCATTATTAGATTCGTTTGATAACGAAATTAATATTCCATCTACTCTTTTGTTGATTAATAATTCTACTTGTTTTTTTTCTAATTCAAGGCTTTCGTTAGATTGTAATATAATGACCAAATAGCCTTTTTTTTCAGCGGCAGCAATTATAGCTTTAATAATGTTAGCAAAAAAGTGGTGGGTAACTTCAGGAATTATTAATCCAATAGTTTTTGATTCTTTTGTTCTTAAATTAACAGCAAAACTGTTGGGGGTATAATTTAAATTCTCAGCCAATTCTTTGACTGCTTTTTTAGTTTTTTCACTTACATCAGAATAATCTTTTAACGCCTTTGAGACCGTCGTTATTGAAATTCCTAGGGTAGTTGCAATTTCTTTAAGTGTAATATTTTTCATTGACAATTGATTTGGAAACAAATGAATTAAATACCAGTTTATAAATTTTATAAAATTTTAAGTTAAACTGATATAAAGGCCAAGGTATTCATTTTTTTGAAAAAATTGTTTTATTTAGTTTACAATTTACAAATAGGATGCAATATGTTATATTTTTGCCACAAGGATATAGATATAAAAAATGCGATTTCAAATTAACTGAAACCGCATTTTTATTTGAATACTTATTTTAATTCCATAATTACAGACTCATAAGGGCGTAATGTATTTGATTGAATTGAATTGGTATTTGGATAATTATTTAAAATTATTTTTGCGTTTGTAGTTGATAAGTCAATTGAATAAGGGGCTTCTTTTTCTGTAAAGTTTAATAAAATCAACAGCTTTTTTCCGTCAAGTTCTCTAGTATAAGAGAATACGTTAGGATTATCACGATCTAAAAGAGTATACTTGCCGTATTGAAGAGTTGGGTTAGCTTTACGAATTTTAACCAACTTTCTGTAATAATTTAAAACTGAATTTGGATCTTTTTCTTGTACTGCCGCATTAATTTCAGCATAGTTTGGATTTACTTTTAACCAAGGTTTACCCTTTGTAAATCCCCCATTAGCAGTAGCGTCCCATTGAAAAGGAGTTCTTCCATTTTCTCTTGAAGTTTGTTTTTTGTTTTCCAAAAAGGCTTTCAAATCGCCACCTGCATTTTTAAGTTGTTCGTATTTATTTCGAGTATCCACATCATTATAATCTTCAATATTATCAAATCGAATATTGATCATGCCAATTTCGTCTCCATTAAAGTTGTATGGCGTACCTCTCATCGTCATAACGAAAGTAGAAAGCATTTTAGATGAAATAGCTCTGAATTGTGGCGTATCATTCCCAAATTTACTCACCATTCTTGGTTGATCATGATTGGAAACAAAAATGGATAGCCATCCTTTGTCTTTAAAAACTTCGTCATATTTAGAGAAAATGTCCTTGTATTTTACCAATCCAAATTCGCGAACATGATTTCCAATATCAACGCTTTCAAAATGATAGGCTAGGTTTAATTCTTTTCGATCTGGATCAACAAATTTCATAGCTGCTTCTGGCGAATCTCCAGCACCTTCTGAAACCGACATTGCATTTGGAAATTTGCTCAATACTTCACGATTCATTTCTTGAATGTGCTCGTGTAATTTGGGTCCATTACCATAAAATTTAATAATTTCAAGTGTATTGTTTACTATTTCTTTTGGTAATTCTGGGAACGAATCGTCTTTAGAAATAAATTGGAACGCATCCATTCTAAATCCATCAATTCCTTTGTTTAACCAAAAGGTCATAGTGTCGTAAATTTCTTTACGAAGGGAAGGGTTATTCCAGTTTAAATCGGGTTGTTTTTGAGAGAAATAATGCAAGTAATAGGCATTGGTTGTAGGGTCGTATTTCCAAGCATTGCTATTGACATCAAAAAAACTCCAACGGTATGGAGGAGTGCCTTTTTCAGCTGGCCACCAATAATAATAATCACGGTATTTATTGCCTCTTGAACTTTTGGATTGTTTGAACCATTCGTGCTCGTCACTACTGTGATTTACCACCATATCCATTATTAATTTGATGTTTCTTTTGTGCATTTCTTTCAACAAAAGATCAAAATCAGCCATGGTTCCAAAATCCTTTAAGATTTCTTTATAATTGCTAATATCATAGCCATTATCATCATTTGGAGAATCGTAAATCGGACTTAACCAAACCGCGTCGATTCCCAAACTTTTTAGGTAGTCTAATTTGGAGATAATCCCTTTGATATCTCCAATTCCATCTCCGTCACTGTCTTTAAAACTGCGGGGATAAATTTGGTAAATGACAGCTTCTTTCCACCATTTAGCGTCGCTATTTTTTACTATTGTTGTTTTGTTTTCTTGTGCTGTTATACTCATAAAAGAAGAAAAGAGTAAGGCAATCAACAGCATTTGATTCTTTTTCATGCGGGTAAAATTTAGTTGTAGTATGTAGTTGTATGTAATCAATTTTAATTTTTGTTTTGACAGATGAATTGACTTTCGCCATATCCAAGATGAAGATTTATTTAACTTGCATAAAATCATCAATTGCTTCAGTAGAAATTTTTGGATTGGCACCTTCTTCTTGTGCTACAAGTGCACCTAGGGCACAAGCAAAATTAATGGCTTTTTGAGGGTCAATTCCAGTCAATAATTGGGTTAACAATCCAGCCAAAAAAGAATCTCCAGCACCAACGGTGTCAGCTACGGTTATTTTGTATCCGCTATTGTAAAATAATTGGTTATTGTACATTAAAACTGCTCCATGACTCCCTTTGGTGACACAAATATGTTGGGTGTTGGTTTTATCGGCAATAAACTGCATGTTTTGTTCCAAAGAATGAAAAGGAGAGCCTAAATAATCGCTAATTTCATACAATTCATCATCATTAAATTTGATAAAATCAGCTTTGTTCATTAATTCGGAAAGTAATTCTTTAGTATAAAATGGCGCTCTCAAATTCACGTCAAATATTTTATATTTTGCTGAATTTAAAAGTGTTAATAAGCTTTGATACGAAGTTGTGTCACGACAAACTAAACTTCCGAAAACTAAGGCATCGGAATTGGCAACCACATTTTTCGCTTCTGTTGTAGCTTCAATTTTGTCCCAAGCTACTGGATAATTGATGGTATAAGAAGCAGAACCTTTATCGTCTAATTGAACTAGTACTTCACCAGTAGCAAAATTGGGGTCTATTTGAATAGAATCGGCACTTACTCCATTTTGGGAAACAAAATCAAGTAATTCATTCCCAATTTCATCTTGTCCAATACGACTAATGATCTGTGTATCGATTCCAAGCGAAGCCATTCGGAGTCCAACATTTAGAGGGGCTCCACCGATTTTTCTGTGCGTAGGAAAAACGTCAAATAAGACTTCGCCAAAACAAGCAATTTTTGTCGCCATAATTAGTTGTTATTGGATAAACTTTCAGACAATTCTTCTAATGTTCTTCCTTTGGTTTCTGGCATTTTGAAGAATACCCAAAGTAGTTGGAATACCATCATGATACAGAAAATAGCGAATACAGTAGTGGTTCCAATCTCTTTGAATAAAAATGGAATAAATGATGGAATCAATGCCGCTAAAACCCAGTGCACTGAGGTTCCGAATGAAGTACCTGCCGCTCTTAATTTATTTGGGAATAATTCAGAAATGAATACCCAAATTACGGCTCCTTGACCTATAGCATGTGACGCTATGAACAAGAAGAAAAATAGAGGTACAGCCATGCCTTTCCATTCAAAATAGAAGGCAGTCGTTACTAATCCTAACGAAATTATATAACCAAAAGAACCTAAATACATCAAGGTTTTACGACCGTATTTATCAATTAATGAAATCCCCACCATGGTAAATAATAAATTGATAATTCCAATTCCAATACTACTCAAGAAAGAAGCTGATTTTTCTAGACCGGCCAATTCAAAAATACGTGGGGCATAATACAAAAAGGCATTAATTCCAGAAAGCTGATTGAAAAACGCAATGAAAAATGCAAGGAGTAATGGCTTTCTGTATTTTTTCATGAAAATAGATTCATTTTTCACTTCTTGAGCAGTTTCCATTTCCATAGCTGCGATTTCTTCTTCTGCTTGTGCGTCAGAATTGATTTGTTTTAGGATGGAAATAGCTTGAGCTCTGTCTTTTTTGTATTCAAAAATCCAACGCGGACTTTCTGGAATACCAAAAACTAATAAGGTGTATACAAATGCTGGAAATGCTTGAATTCCAAGCATCCAACGCCAAGAGTTTTCTCCAATATCTTGTAGGTAAAAATTAGAAGTAAAGGCAATTAGAATTCCAAAAACAATATTAAATTGGTACAACGCTACTAATTTTCCACGATCCTTTGCAGGCGCAATCTCAGACACATAAGTTGGGGCAGCAATGGTTGATGCGCCAATTCCAATTCCGCCTAAAAATCTAAAGATAGAGAAGATGATAGAATCAGTAGCAAATGCAGTTCCGATTGCAGATACAAAAAACAATAATCCAATGATAATTAAAGTCTTTTTTCTACCAAGAATATTAGTTGGATACGAACCAAATATAGCGCCAATTACTGTTCCCCATAGTGCAGATGACATAACGACCAATCCGTGGTACAAATCGGATGAACCCCATAATTGTTGTAATTGTTTGTCGGCACCAGAAATTACTACGGTATCAAAGCCAAATAAGAATCCAGCCAAGGCTACTACGATGGACCAGTATAGAATTTTTTTATTGTTCATTTTTTTAGTTTTTGTGGTTTAGTTAATTTAAGTTATAAATGTTATTTACCAAATTCCTTTTATAGATTGGAAAGTAGCGAAATCAATTTCTTGATTTTCAGTTGATTGAATTGTTAATTTAGTGTAGGGTTGGTTCGGAAAAATTTGTTCTGTAAAAGAATAGACTCCTCCGTTTAAGAAAATTTCAATAGAAGACCAGTCCAGTATAATTTGAAAATCGATGTTTTTTGTTATTAAATTCGGAGTAGGAGTAGTGTGAATTTTTTCGCCAAAACTTTTTTCGAAATTTACTTTACCTGAAAGTCGTCTGTCAATTTCAAAAGTTTGGTTTTGAGCATCGTACTGAAGTATCAACAAATCATTTACATCATTCGAAAATACTAATTTAAGATTTTTGTTTTCCGCTTTTAATTTGATTTTGGATTGATTTAAAATGGAGTAATCAAATGATTTGTCTACACTTTTATTAAGTTTAATTTTTTCAATTGAAAAGTCAGTTGATAATTGTTTTTCAAATTGTGTAATAGGAGTGCTTTGTAAAACATATTCTCCTTTAATTGTTGAAAGCGAAAGTTTTCTCGGTAAGGTCATTGCACTTCTCCAATTGGTAGTTGGTGTGTTTCGGGCATAATTCCAATTACTCATCCAGCCAATAAAAATGCGTTCTCCGTTGGGAGCATCATTATACGTAACACCAGCATAATTATCCGTTCCATAATCTACCCATTTGGTTTCTTTTTGAGAAGTGGTAAATGTTTTTCCATCAAAATCACCTACGAAATATTGTGTGGCTGAACCACCATTTGGCGCACCCGGATTAATGCTTACTAAAAGAACCCATTTTTCTTCTTGAGTTCCGTTTACTTTAACTTTAAATAAATCAGGACATTCCCAAACACCACCATGAGCACCTCTATTTTGTCCAAATTCGCTTTCTAGTTTCCATTGAAGTAAATTGGTTGAAGTGTAAATTTGAGCACGATCTCCCGCTACTAAGACTAAGTTCCATTGCTGCGTTTCTTCGTTCCAAAAAACTTTAGGATCTCTAAAATCTTTTAAGTTTGTATTATTGATAATAGGATTATCATTGTATTTTTTCCATGTTTCTCCTTGATCTAAGCTATAAGCTAACCCTTGAGTTTGTGTATTAATTTTTCCTGCCTTTTCGAATTCCATATTATGATAAGTAAAAATGGCGTTCATTGGAGGATTTTCTTTTGTTCCAAGCCCTGAAGTGTTTTTGGAGTCTATAACTGCACTACCTGAAAATGTATACCCTAATTCATCAGGAAATAAAGCAATTTTTTTGTGTTGCCAATGAATTAAATCAGTGCTAGTAGCGTGTCCCCAGTGCATAGGCCCCCATACAATGTCTTCGGGATAGTATTGGTAAAACAAGTGATAGGTCCCTTTGTGAAATACCATTCCATTAGGATCGTTCATCCATTTTCTTTCAGGCGAAAAATGGAATTGTGGTCGATACGATTCTTTGTAATATTGGGTAGCATCAACTTTTATTATTTCTTTTGATGAAATCGAAATAGTATTTTTTTCTTGCGCTTGGCTATTGAAGTGAAATAGAGTACCTAAAATTAAGCCGCTTAGTTGTATTATTTTCTTTTTGTTTTTCATCTTGATTTTTATTGGGAGCTAAAAATAGTATTCTTTTTATGAAAAGATGGCTTCTGAATATATATTAAGGTATAGAATTTTTCCGAAATCGTTGTCGTTACAGTATTGTTATTGCTTTATTTGAAAGAATAATTTTAACGACCTTAATTTTAAGTCATATAGATAGGGTTTAGGAATTGTTTGAAGTTGTAAAAAAAATCTTTTTTACTATTTTATAG
>JBJOFE010000033.1:0-12667 GCA_046048915.1 Bacteroidota bacterium
TAGTTTACTTCAACTGAAATATGCAACGTCTTGTATAGCCCCGATAATAGCTAGCTACCATGTAGCGCGGATAGCGGGACAACGAGTGTTCAGGAAGTAAAATGGCTGCTACCAAAAAGTTTAACACAAAAAAAATCCTCAATTATTAATTGAGGATTTTTATTAGCTATAAGCTTTTGTAAATATTATTCATTCACAATTACCCATTGGCCTGAAGATACTAAGCTCTCCGCTTTTTTGAACTTCATAGTTTCTGTTCTTCCGGTAGCTACTTCCTGAATCGTTACGGTGTCATTACGATTAATTTTAGGCATGTCTCTCACGATAGTTTCGGTTACTTGACGTTGTTGTGTTTCGCCTGCTTCGTGGTTTAAGTTTTCGCTGTTTGGAATTTCGTCTTTGCTTAATTTGTAGTTTTCTTTTTGACGAACTTCTTTGGCTTCTTCAATTTTAGGTCCATTTTGCTGTGGCAAGTCACCTTTGAATAAAAACGAAATTACTTCTTTATTAACATTGTCTAGCATCGCTCTGAACAAGTTGAAGGCTTCTAATTTGTAGATTAGTAACGGATCTTTTTGTTCGTGAACAGCCAATTGAACCGATTGTTTTAATTCGTCCATTTTGCGCAAGTGTTTTTTCCAAGCTTCATCAACAATAGACAAAGTGATGTTCTTTTCAAAATCAGCCACTAATTGAGCTCCTTGTGTCTCGTAGGCTTTCTTTAAGTCAGTCACTACGTTCAAAGTTTTGATACCGTCAGTAAATGGCACTACGATACGCTCAAACTGATTGTTTTTGTCTTCGTAAACACCTTTTATAATAGGGAAGGCTTCTCTGGCACTTCGCTCTGTTTTATCGGTATAGAATTCTAAAGTGGCTTTGTAAATTTTACCAGTCAATTCAACGTCTGACAATTTTGCAAAATCAGCTTCTGAAACTGGAGAAGTTATCGAGAAATAACGGATTAATTCAAATTCAAAGTTTTTGAAGTCATTCACAGCTTTGTTTGCTGAAACTATAACTTCGCATGTATCATACATCATATTAGCGATGTCTAATTTTAGACGTTCTCCAAATAAAGCATGACGACGACGTTTGTAAACCACTTCACGTTGTGCATTCATTACATCATCATATTCTAACAAACGTTTACGTACTCCAAAGTTATTTTCTTCTACTTTTTTCTGTGCGCGTTCTATAGATTTGGTCATCATAGAATGTTGAATTACTTCACCTTCTTGCAATCCCATTCTGTCCATCACTTTGGCAACTCTTTCAGAACCAAACAAACGCATCAAGTTATCTTCTAACGAAACGTAAAATTGAGAACTTCCTGGATCTCCTTGACGTCCTGCACGACCTCGTAACTGACGGTCAACACGACGCGAATCGTGACGCTCCGTTCCAACGATGGCTAAACCACCTGCAGCTTTTACTTCGGGAGATAATTTAATATCGGTTCCACGACCAGCCATATTGGTAGCGATTGTAACTACACCTGGTTTTCCTGCTTCTTCAACGATTTGAGCTTCTTGTTTGTGCATTTTAGCATTCAATACATTGTGATTGATGCCTCTCATTTTTAACATTCGACTCAATAATTCGGAGATTTCAACTGAGGTAGTTCCAATTAATACTGGTCTTCCTGCTTTTGATAATTCCGTAACATCTTCGATAACAGCGTTGAATTTTTCTCGAGTTGTTTTGTAGATGAAATCATCTTTATCGATTCTCGCAATTCCTCTATTAGTTGGAATTTCGACTACGTCTAATTTATAGATTTGCCAAAGTTCACCTGCTTCAGTAACCGCTGTTCCAGTCATACCTCCCAGTTTGTTGTACATTCTGAAGTAGTTTTGTAAAGTAACCGTTGCAAAGGTTTGTGTTGCCGCTTCGATTTTTACATTTTCTTTGGCTTCAATAGCTTGATGCAATCCATCAGAATAACGACGGCCATCCATGATACGTCCTGTTTGCTCATCGACAATCAGGATTTTATTTTCCATAATAACATATTCTACATCTTTTTCGAATAAAGTGTAGGCTTTTAAAAGCTGTGTTAAAGTATGGATACGCTCGCTTTTTACACCAAAATCTTGGAACAAACGTTCTTTTGCTTCTGCTTCTGCATCAGCATCTAGTTTTTGTTTTTCGATAGCGGCAATCTCCGTTCCAATGTCTGGAAGGACAAAGAAATCAGAATCAGTATCTCCCGATAAGAATTGAATTCCGTTATCGGTCAATTCTACTTGGTTGTTTTTTTCTTCAATTACAAAGTACAAAGCTTCGTCCACCAAATGCATTTCGCGTTTGTTGTCTTGCATGTATTGATTTTCGGTTTTTTGAAGCAATTGTTTTACTCCTTCTTCCGATAAAAATTTAATTAATGCTTTGTTTTTTGGTAAACTTCTGTAGGCTCTCAATAATTGGAATCCTCCGTCTTTGGTATTGCCTTCTTTGATTAATTTTTTGGCTTCAGCCAAGAAACCATTGGCTAATTGACGTTGTAAACTAACTAAATTTTCAATTTTTGGTTTTAACTCATTGAATTCGTGACGGTCTCCTTGCGGAACCGGTCCTGAAATAATCAAAGGTGTTCTAGCATCGTCAATCAAAACAGAATCCACCTCATCCACAATTGCATAGTTGTGTTTGCGTTGGACTAAATCTTCTGGCGAATGCGCCATATTATCTCTTAGGTAGTCAAAACCAAATTCGTTATTGGTTCCGTAAGTGATATCCGCATCATAGGCTCTTTTTCTTTCTTCCGAGCTAGGTTGGTAATTGTCAATACATTCAACAGTTAAACCGTGGAATTCAAATAATGGTGCTTTCCAGGTACTATCACGTTTGGCCAAGTAATCATTTACAGTTACTAAATGAACTCCGTTTCCAGTTAAGGCATTTAAGTAAATAGGAAGGGTAGCTACCAAGGTTTTTCCTTCTCCAGTTTGCATTTCGGCAACTTTTCCTTCGTGCAATACCATTCCACCAATTAACTGAACATCATAGTGAATCATGTCCCAGGTAATTTGTTTTCCTGCAGCATTCCATGAATTTGCCCAAACGGCTTTTTCACCTTCAATTGTTACATACGTTTTGCTAGCAGAGAATTCTCTATCTTTTGGGGTAGCAGTTACTTCTATTTGAGTGTTTTCTTTGAAACGTCTTGCAGTTTCTTTAACCACAGCAAAAGCTTCAGGTAAAATTTCCATTAAGGTTTTCTCCGAAATATCGTAAGCTTCTTTTTCTAAAGCATCTATAGCCACGTAGATATCTTCTCTTTGGTCGATATCTTCGATGGTTTCTACTTCTTGTTGTAAGGATGCAATTTTAGCATCTTTATCAGCTCGTGCTTGTTGGATTTTTTCTTTGAAATAAGCGGTACGAGCTCTTAATTCGTCATTTGATAATGTCATTAAGCTACTCTCGAATCCTTTAATTTTCGTAAGGTAAGGTTGTAATGCTTTAACGTCATTCTGTGATTTATCACCGACAAATATTTTAATAATGCTATTGATGAAACTCATAATTGTTTTGGTATTGCTGTATTTTGTGTAAATGTCTAATTTAACCAAAAAAAAAGCCTCTTTTGAGACTTTTTCTTTGGTTTATTTTTTAATATTCATCCTCATTCCAAAGATAATCTTCGTCTGTAGGATAATCTGGCCAAATTTCTTCCATTGATTCATATATCTCGCCCTCATCTTCTATAGATTGAAGGTTTTCTACTACTTCTAATGGAGCTCCTGCTCTAATAGCGTAGTCAATAAGTTCGTCTTTGTTAGCAGGCCACGGCGCATCGCTTAAATAAGATGCTAATTCTAATGTCCAATACATCTTTTGTCGATTTAGTTTAGTGCAAAAATAAATTTTTTACTGAAAAAGACAAGTAAAAAATGATTTATTTTTATTAAAAGTTAAGAACGTTTTTTTGTTTGTTTTTCAATTGCTATTTTGCTTCTAATTGGGAAGAAAAATTAGCAATTATTTCCTAGGAATCCATTGAATTTCCTCAGCGTTTAAATCTTTAGACAACTTCCGTGCCAAGACAAAAAGATAGTCAGAAAGTCGGTTCAAATACTGGATAGCAATCTCCGATACGGCTTCGTTATGACTTAGATGTACCGCAAGACGTTCTGCTCTGCGGCAGATACAACGTGCAATATGACAATGTGACACAGTTGGATGTCCACCAGGCAAAATAAAATGGGTCATTGGCGGAAGCGATTCTTCCATCTTGTCTATTTCATTTTCTAAAAATTCAATATCCGAATCAATGATGCCTAATTTTTGTAATCGAAGTTCGCCATTTTTAAGCACTTCTTTTTCTGGCGGAGTGGCAAGCATTGCACCTACAGTAAATAATCGGTCTTGGACTTCAATAAGAATCGTTTTGTAATGTAAATCAATATCTTGGTCTCTAATCAAACCAATGTAAGAGTTCAACTCATCCACAGTGCCGTAGCTTTCAATACGATCGTGATCTTTGGGGACTTTTTTTCCACCAAACAATGCTGTAATTCCTCCGTCTCCTGTTTTTGTGTATATTTTCATTGATTGGTTGTAGTTTATTTGGAGGTGTCACTTTCAATTAATCCGTCTCTCAAACGGATAACACGATTAGCATAAGCTGCAATTTCTTCTTCGTGCGTAACCAAAATAACGGTATTGCCACTAGCATGAATGTCACCAAACAATTTCATGATTTCTACAGAAGTTTTACTATCCAAGTTACCTGTTGGCTCATCGGCCAATATGATCGATGGTTTGTTAACCAAAGCTCTTGCAACTGCCACACGTTGTCTTTGACCTCCAGAAAGTTGGTTGGGTTGGTGATCCATTCGATCAGCAAGATTCACTTGTTTCAACACTTCGGTTGCTCTTTCGTTGCGTTCTGATTTGGAATAACCAGCATAAATCATGGGTAATGCTACGTTATCTAAAGCCGTTGTTCTAGGCAAAAGGTTGAACGTTTGAAAAACAAAACCAATTTCTTTGTTACGAATTTCGGCCAATTCATCATCTTTCATTTGACTTACATCTTTTCCGTTCAAAATATAGGTTCCTGAAGTTGGTGTGTCCAAACAGCCTAGCAGATTCATTAAAGTTGATTTTCCAGAACCAGAAGGCCCCATTAATGCTACATATTCCCCTTTGTTGATTTGTAAATCAATACCTTTTAAAACATAAACAATTTCGTTACCAAGAACGAAATCGCGTTTGATGTTGCTTATTTTGATTAATGGATTTGCCATTGTTGCTGTTGAAATTAAAATGCGTTGAATTCGGATTTAAAAGTACGAAAGACTTTTGAATAAATCCATAAGTAGTAGCAAAAGGATTTTTGTTACAGGAAATCTAGATTAAGCTCGAAGGATAAAATGTTCTTCTACTTGTTCTTTTCTAAAAAAGACCAATCCAAAATGATAGGTATCAATGGTGACGGTAATTTTTGGATTTGATTTGAGATTGTTCCAAAATGCTTCTGCAACTTGATTTGCGTGAATGTTTTCTAAAATCCAAAAACTATCATTTTCTGTTGTCTTTAGTAATTGTTCTATTCTTTCGTTTGTAATAATAGTAAATTGTTTCGAGTGGATATAAATAAAGTTGATTATTGTACTTTCATTTTCAAACTTAGCTTTTGGACTTCCTAAAGCGATGACTTCAATTTCAGAAGGAGCTGCGCCAATCGTTAAAATGGATTTTGGTTCAAAATAGCGAACAATTTTATAAAGTAATTGCTGTTTTCTAGAAACAGATTTGTTTGTATTTGATAAAGAATCAGCTGCTAATCGTATTTTTTTATTGTATAAACCTTGTGTCAACAAAAGAAATACAAATGGTGAGTGGACTCCATGCTCGTTTTTGGAGTTCCAAAGAAATTGTAAATACGATTGAATGCGAAAGTTCATTTGTACTAATTACTCTATTTTAGCTGAAAGTTCAAACCAGCGTTCTTCTTTGTTTTCAATTTTTTGGATGATTGATTCCAAATCTTTAGCTTTTTGTTCGATGTCGTTATCGGCAACTTTTCCATCCGAAAATAACTGTTCGATTGCAACTTTTTGACTTTCTAACTCTTTGATTTCTTTCTCTATTTTTTGATATTCTTTTTGTTCGTTAAAGCTCAAATTACCAATTGGATTATTTTGTTTCCAATCTTTTTTCTCAGCTTTGTTTTCTTCTTTTTGAGCAACATCGGCACTGTCTTCATAGGCTCTAAAATCAGAATAGTTTCCTGGAAAATCTTCAATTTCTCCATCACCTCTAAAGACAAATAAGTGATCGACAATTTTGTCCATAAAATACCTGTCGTGCGAAACGACCAACAAACAACCGGGATAATCTAAAAGAAAACTTTCCAGTACATTTAAAGTAACAATGTCCAAGTCGTTGGTAGGTTCATCCAGAATCAAAAAGTTCGGATTTTGAATCAAAACGGTACATAAATACAAACGCTTTAATTCGCCACCACTCAATTTTTCAACATAATCGTGTTGCTTTTTTCGGTCAAAAAGGAAACGTTCCAATAATTGTCCTGCCGAAATGATTTTTCCTTTCGCTAGCGGAATATATTCTCCGTATTCTTTGATAATATCAATGACTTTCTGACCCGGTTTTGGGTTGATGCCGCTTTGAGTGTAATAGCCAATTTTAATCGTATCTCCTTTGATTACTTTTCCGCTATCCAAAGGTAAAGTGCCGGTTAAAAGATTCAGGAAAGTTGATTTTCCTGTGCCGTTTTTGCCAATAATTCCGATGCGTTCCCCACGTTGAAAATCAAAACTAAAATTATCTAAAATGACATGGTCTTTGAATTTCTTGGAGATTTTATGCAATTCGATAATCTTGCTTCCCATGCGCTCCATATTGATTTCGAGTTCTACTTTGTTTTCTCGACGTCGGTTTTGCGCTTTTTCTTTGATGACATAGAAATCATCCTGGCGGGATTTGGATTTGGTCGTTCTCGCTTTCGGCTGACGGCGCATCCATTCCAATTCTTTTACAAAAAGGTTTTGCGCTTTGTCTACACTTGCGTTTTCAGAGGCAATTCGCTCTTCTTTTTTCTCTAAATAATAAGAGTAATTTCCTTTGTATTGGTATAATTTTCCGTTGTCTAATTCGATGATTTCGTTACAAACACGCTCCAAAAAGAAACGGTCGTGCGTTACCATAAATAAGGTAATATTTTCTTTGGCAAAATAACTTTCTAACCATTCAATCATTTCTAAATCCAAATGGTTGGTTGGTTCGTCTAAAATTAACAAGTCTGGACGATTGATTAGAATGATGGCTAATGACAAACGCTTTTTTTGGCCACCTGAAAGATTTTTTACTTTCAATTTAAAATCTTCTAATTTTAACTTGAAAAGAATTTGTTTGTATTGGGTTTCAAAATCCCAAGCATTCAATTGATCCATTTTGTCGAAAGCTTTTTGGTAGGCTTCTTCGTCTTCTGGATGTTCCAATGCTTTTTCGTATTGTTCAATTACTTTAAGGGTCTCATTATCCGAAGCAAAAATACTTTCTTCAATAGTTAACTCATCCTGCAAATTATGATCTTGTGACAAAAACGCCATTTTGATTTCTTTTCGCAATACGACTTGTCCTGAATCCGGTTCGTCTTCGCCATTGATTATTTTCATAATGCAGGTTTTTCCGGAACCATTTTTGGCAATAAAAGCTATTTTTTGGTCTTTATTGATACCAAAAGAAATGTTTTCAAAAAGGGTGCGTTCTCCAAAAGATTTGGATATATTTTCAACTGATAAATAATTCACAAGAGTAATTTTTTTGCAAAAGTAATCTTTTGAAGTGAAACTATGATTTTTGATTTGTTTTTCACCACTATTTATCTAGTTTAAGAAACTATGTTTATTTGATTTAATCGTACCTTAAACTAAAAATATTTCCTAATTTTGCAATCAGAAAATCAAAATCACCTTTTACGTTAAGATTATGGCAAGATTTGAATTGAAACTTCCAAAAATGGGAGAGAGTGTAGCCGAAGCAACTATCACCAATTGGTTAAAACAAGTGGGTGACAAGATTGAAGCGGATGATGCTGTGCTTGAAATCGCCACAGATAAAGTAGATAGCGAAGTTCCTAGCGAAGTTTCGGGTGTTTTGGTAGAGCAATTGTTTGCCAAAGACGATTTAGTTCAGGTTGGCCAAACGATTGCTATTATTGAGACAGAAGCTAATTCTGAACCGACAGCTGTAATTGAAGAAAAGGTAATTATTCCGGCAGCAGTTGCCGAAATCGAAAAAGCGGTTGAAGTGGCTCAAGCTATTGTTGCTCCAGTGGTTGATTTTAAAGGAACCGAAAAATTCCTTTCGCCATTAGTTAAAAATATTGCTAAAGAAGAAGGCATATCTATTGCCGAATTAGAAACTATATCCGGAACAGGAAAAGAAGGTCGTGTAACCAAAGAAGATATTTTGGCCTATGTGGCTGGAAGACATAAATCACCTGTATCGAATCCAACTATCCCAACTCCAACAGTAATTCCAAGTTCACAAGCGGTACCGGTATCGGTGAATGGCGATGATGAAATTGTGGAGATGGATCGAATGCGCAAATTGATTTCGGGTTATATGACAGCTTCGTTGCAAACATCGGCACACGTACAATCCTTTATTGAGGTTGATGTGACGAATATTGTGAAATGGAGAGATAAAGTAAAATCAGCTTTCGAAAAGAGAGAAGGAGAGAAGTTGACTTTCACACCTATCTTTATGCAAGCGGTAGCAAAAGCCTTGAAAGATTATCCAGGAATGAATATTTCGGTAGATGGTAATTACATCATCAAAAAGAAAAATATCAATTTAGGAATGGCTGCGGCTTTGCCTAATGGCAATTTGATTGTTCCTGTGATTAAAAATGCCGATCAATTGAATTTGGTAGGAATGGCCAAAGCGGTCAACGATTTAGGCAATCGTGCTAAAAATGGAAAATTGAAACCAGATGATACCCAAGGGGGTACGTATACAGTAACGAATATTGGTTCTTTTGGTAGTGTGTTCGGCACGCCAATCATTAACCAACCTGAAGTTGGAATTTTAGCTTTAGGAGCTATTCGTAAAGTGCCTGCTGTAATTGAAACTCCTGAAGGAGATTTTATAGGCATTCGCCAAAAAATGTTTTTAACGCACAGTTACGATCACCGAGTGGTGGATGGTGCTTTGGGCGGAATGTTTGTCAAACGCGTTGCCGATTATTTAGAAGCTTTTGATATAAATACGGACATCTAGACAAAATAGTAATGTAATAAAAACCCTTTCTTAGTTCGACTATGAAAGGGTTTTCTTTTTTAAAATACATTCGGCACAAATCTCTATATTTGTGATCTTATAAAAAAATTAGATGGAACTTAAACTCAGTAGACCAATTTGCTTTTTCGACCTAGAAACTACAGGAATCGATATTGGAAAAGATCGAATTGTAGAAATTTCAATTTTCAAAGTCTTTCCTAATGGAAATAAAGAAAGTAAAACTTGGTTAGTGAATCCAACGATTCCAATTCCGCCTCAAACAACAGCTGTTCATGGTATTGATGATGCAAAAGTAGCCAATGAGCCTACCTTTGCGCAATTGGCTAGTCAAATTCAAAATATGATTAAAGATAGTGATTTAGCCGGGTACAATTCCGATCGTTTTGATATTCCATTGTTGGCCGAAGAGATGTTGCGTGCGGGAGTTGACTTTGATATGAAAAATAGAGTTTCGGTTGATGTGCAAACGGTTTTTCATAAAATGGAAGAGCGTACTTTGAGCGCAGCACTTAAATTTTATTGTGGAAAAAAATTGGAAAATGCCCATTCTGCTGAAGCAGATACGATGGCAACCTATGAGATTTTAAAAGCACAATTGGATCGGTATCCAGAATTAGAGAACGATATGAAATCGCTTTCTGAATTCACCACTCGAAAAAAGATCGCTGATTTTGCAGGTATGATTGCTTTTGATAAAGACGGTGAAGAAATTTTCACCTTCGGAAAACACAAGGGAGCCAAAGTGGAAAAGGTATTGGTAACCGAGCCGGGTTATTTCAGTTGGATTCAAAATGCCGATTTTCCGTTGTATACCAAAAAAGTATTGACTGCAATTAAATTGAGAAAATTAAATACTAAATAGAGTAATTACTTTAAGGACATGAAAATAATTTGCATCGGTAGAAATTACACCAATCATATAGCCGAATTACAAAACGAACGCCCTACAGAGCCAGTAGTTTTTATGAAGCCAGATTCAGCAGTGTTGTTAAAACAACACCCGTTTGTACTTCCTGAGTTTTCTAATGAGGTACATCACGAAATAGAATTGATTGTGAAAATTAATAAAGTAGGAAAGTATATCGAACCAAAATTTGCTCATAAATACTATGACGAAATTAGTGTTGGAATTGACTTTACTGCCCGTGATTTGCAAGATCAATTGAAATCAAAAGGATTGCCTTGGGAAAAAGCAAAAGCATTTGACGGTTCAGCGGTTATTGGCGAATTTGTTTCCAAAGAACAATTTAAGTCTTTAGACGATGTTAATTTTGAATTGCTCAAAAATGGAGCAGTGGCGCAAAAAGGAAATTCTAGTTTGATGCTATGGAAAATAGACGAATTAGTAGCTTATGTGTCTCAGTTTTTCACTTTGAAAATAGGCGATATAATTTTTACTGGAACTCCAGAAGGAGTTGCCGCAGTGCAACCCAATGATGTTTTGGAAGGCTATTTAGAAGGACAACAATTGTTTAGAATACAAGTTAAATAATGGCACTACACTACAACCTTTCGAAAGTGTACGCGCTTTCAGAAAACGATTCGGAGTTTGTAAATCAAATTTTGGTTTTGTTTGTCAATGAAGTTCCAAAGGATTTATTGGAAATCAAAGCCGGAATCAAATCGGAATCGTATAAAGAAGTGCGTGCTCATGCGCACAAAATAAAACCTACTCTAGATTTGATGGGAATGCATGTCGCATTTGAAGAGTTGGTATTGATTGAAGCTTGGGCTAAAGCCGAAGGGAAAACCAAAAACATCAAAGAAACCTATAAAAGTGTGAAATCTCAAGTTAAAGATGCTATCAAAGAGATCAAGAAAGACTTTAATTTGTAAACCAATTCGTTAATGAAAGCAGCTATAGTTACCATTGGAGATGAGATTTTAATCGGTCAAATCGTTGACACGAATTCAGGATTTATAGCTAAGTCATTGGATAAAATCGGAATTGAAACTTATGAAATGCTTTCCATTTCAGATAATAAACAACATATATTAGACACCTTTTCTTTGTTGCAAAACAAAGTAGAAGTGGTTATAATAACTGGTGGTTTGGGACCTACAAAAGACGATATTACCAAGCATACTTTATGCGACTATTTTGAAGATACTTTAGTCCGAAATACAGCGGTCGAAAATCACGTAATTGATTTAATCGAACGCGCTTTGGGTAGAGAAGCTTCTCAAATTAATAAAGATCAAGCGTTGGTTCCATCGCAATGCACTGTGCTACATAATCAAGTGGGAACGGCGCCGGGTATGTGGATAAAAAAAGAAAATACAGTGTTTGTTTCTTTGCCGGGTGTTCCTTATGAGATGAAATATTTGATCGAAAATCAAGTTATTCCAAAATTAGTTCAGGAATACCACCGTCCCTATATAATTCATAAAACGATTTTAACCTACGGTCAAGGCGAAAGTTATGTAGCAGAACGAATCGAAGATTGGGAAAATCAATTGCCCGAATATATCAGGCTGGCTTATTTGCCAAGTCCCGGTCGAGTGCGATTGCGCTTGACGGCTAGAGGAACCAACAAACAACAGTTAGAAGATAGTATTGCTGAGAACGTGAAATCGTTAGATGCTATTATCCATGATATTATTGTAGGCTTCGAAGAAGAAGATACTATAGAAGTTGTACTTGGTCGAATTTTAAACGATAAAAAACAAACGGTTGCGACAGCGGAAAGTTGTACTGGTGGTAAAATAGCGCAATTGTTGACTTCTGTTTCTGGAGCCTCGGCTTATTTTAAAGGAAGTGTTGTTTCTTATGCTACCGAGTCAAAGATCAATGTTTTAGGAATTTCCAAAGATGTAATTGCTCAACACTCTGTAGTTAGTAAAGAAGTAGCTTCGGCTATGGCTTTGAATGTGCAAAAAATAATGCAAGCAGATTATGCTATTGCCACTACTGGAAATGCAGGTCCGACAAAAGGGGACGCTGATGTCGAAGTGGGAACAGTTTGTATTGCTTTGGCTACGCCAAACGGAGTAATTGTTGAAGAATTTAATTTTGGCCAACCCCGTGAAAAAGTGATAGATAGAGCTGTAATTAAGAGTTTAGAAATGCTGCAGAAAGAAATTTTAAAAAATGTGCTTTAATTTTTTTGTTTGATCCGTTTATTTTTCTTTTCTTTGCACCCTGATTTTGAATAACGATAAAAGATAAAGAATAATGTCAAGAGTTTGTGACCTTACAGGTAAAAGAGCGATGGTAGGAAATAACGTTTCTCACGCTATGAACAAAACTAAGAGAAAGTTTTCTGTGAACTTAGTTAAAAAGCGTTTTTATCTTCCAGAAGAAGATAGATGGATTACTCTTAGAGTAGCTGCATCTACAGTAAAAACAATTAATAAAAATGGAATCGCTGCTGTTTTGAAAAAA
>JBJOFE010000034.1:0-12043 GCA_046048915.1 Bacteroidota bacterium
TCAGTTGCTGATTTTCCTCTTCAAGTTGCCTGAGTTTACGGAGTTCTGACACACCCATCGATCCATACTTTTTCTTCCAGTTAAAGAAAGTGGCTTGGGAAATTCCCATTTGGCGAGAGATCTCATCCACCCGCGTACCAGTCTCGAATTGTTTGATCGCAAAAACAATCTGAGCTTCAGTAAATTTTGATTTTTTCATGGTAACAAGTTAGTTTTTTTTCTGTTTTTTTGTTACCCTGAAAACTCTAGTTTAGAACAGTGCGATTTTGTGGGAAGAGGTCAATGTAATTCAATGCTCATTTATTTCAATCAAAATTATATTTCGCACCTTTCAATACAGTTTGTTTCAAATCAGCAAGTTAATAACATTGTCGGTAAAAATTCCAATTGTATTGATTATGGAAGCTAGGTTTTTATAACCAATTTATTCATTTTCAACCAAATCACAAACCATCCATTGGCATTTGGGATGATTGGCACACTCGCAGCAAAACCATCTACCATACTATTGATTAAATTTGTAATTAAAACATAATAATTTTTAAACACACAAAACGAAAAAAATGTCTATCCGTAAAATAGAAGAGCAGATACTCCGTGATTACTCCTCAAAAAAATCCTCATTCAATAAGTAATATCAACCAATTTCACAATTAAAAAAATTAATATTTATCTCCAATAAATACAAAATACATTTATTTTCATTATTTAATTAAAGAAATAAAATGTTTTAGTTTTCCGGCATTAGTCCTTGACACAAAAACAACTCTTTTTAATTTTATTATTAACCCTTTCTCCAAGTAATTATCCATCGCTTTTTGTAAAGAAATTTTTGTTTCTAGCAACAACTCATTTGGAGAAACATATTCCAAAACAAATTCATTTAATTGTGTTTGAGTTATTTTAAACTCCAATACGTAACCCACTTCATCTAATAAAGACTTTGTTATGTAATAAAATGTCAAACCCGGAGAGACCTTGCCACTTGGCAGTTTAATAATGTCATTTGTACGACCTATAACCTTATCTAAAACTCTGCGACCATTTTTAACTTTTTCGGAAAGTACTGCTCGATCACCAATTTCGTATCTAATAAATGGCATAGCCTTATTGTACAAGGCCGTAATTACTACCTTGCCTTCTTCTCCCATTTTAACAGGCAAGTTATAGTCATTCAATATTTCCACAAACAATGTTTCCTCATTCAGCACAAAATCACCATCAACATCCTCCATTGCAATCACATCCAACTCCGCCGCTCCATATTCATTAACCACCTTTACCCCGAAACCTTTTTCGAGATACTTTCTATCAATATCATCACAAACTTCAGAGGTTGGCATTGATAATCTTAAGGTAGGACAAATCTCTTTCAACACAATATTCCGTGCAATTAAGAACTTGGCAAAAACCACCAAAGAACTCGTATAACCGTTGATGTATTCGAATCTTTTTACCCTAAAATCCTGAAGTACTGTTAATAAATTCTCATCTGACAAATCAAACACAGGGTATCTGAACCGGGCTCCTAGAAAATCCTTAAATCGTTCTTTATAGTATTTCAATCCACCCAGAGGAATTCCATAAAAACGCGCTTGTAAACTTGACCCTATTCGAAGACCATGTTCCATTAACTTTGCATCTGTGTGTGCCCAAGTCATGGCATGACAGAACTTATTCTTTGCAAAATAAAAAGGATTACCAGTAGATCCAGACGTGCTGTGAATATGTAAACTCTTTAGCGAAATATCGCCAATTATTTCATCTATATTAATTTGGAAATCTTTTTTCTGTATAATTGGTATATCTTCCCATTTTTCAATATTCCTAAAACCTCCCGATTTTAAAAATTTTTGATAGAATAGATTATGTCGTTCGAAATGTTTGAATATTAAAAAAGCACGCTTCTTTACATTATTATCAAGACGAGAATATTCCAACAGGGCATCCCTAATGGGAAATCCGTTTATAATTAAAGTACATTTAAATAGCCAATTCATTTATAACAACTCCATTATTTTAAGCCAAATATGATCGACATGGTATTCATTTGCCTTTTTTTGATTCCGTGCACCAATTGTTTGAGCGGTATCCCTATTATCCATAACCCAAATCATTTTATTGGCCAAACTAACCGAATCATTAGGAGGAATGATAAATCCATTGATACCGTCTTCAATAATTTCCGAATTCATATTCCAATCCGTAGCTATCACGGGCAAACCCGAAATAAATGCATCAATAATCACACCGGGAAAACCCTCTCCTTTCCAATAGGTAGGAAACAACATGCAATCGTAGTTCCCTAAATTAGAATACGCTTGTTTAGGATCATTTTGAAAATCCAAAAATCCGCAATAATTGGTTTTATTGGAATTAAAATCAAATTCTTCTTCTAACGGACCATAAAAATCAACTTCAAATTTTTGATTCGTTTTATTTAGAAGTTCAACAGCTTCCAGTATTGCCAAAACTCCTTTGCCTTTGCATATTCTACCCACAAAAACAAATCGTACGTTGTTATTTAATCTTTCACTGTTCCGTAAAGGTAAATCTGGGATTATTTTAAAATTAGTTATCACCTTTACGTTGGATAATCCGGAATTAGCTTGAACTTTCTTTTGCAGCAATTCACCCTCCACCAAAACATTTTTTAAATTTTTATAAACTTTCCAATTAAACCTTTTCAAACGAATACCTTCAGAAAAATAGCCTCCAATTACCAAGTAAGTTGTTTTTCTCAATAAAGTCGGCTTAATAAAACGCATCAATTTCAACAAACGATAGGTTGAAACAGAGGATGCTGAGATTAAAATAACGTCTACTTTTCTCAGAAAAATATTTAAAAATAAACACCACCATAACTTAGGACGCTTAATCCATTGATAGGTGTCAATTATTTTAGCACAATTAAACTCAACATTTATTTTACTTATAAGTATTTGATTTTTGCACTCCTCACCGCCGTTTGGAAGGTTACTAAGATTGATTGCACCTAAGAAAACTATTCTCATCACTATTTTTTAGAATTTATTAAAATTACAATCCTCGCAAACGCCCTTTGAGCTAAACTAACAGAAAATTCATTAACAAAACAAGTCAGGTTGATTTGATTATTTCTACCAACTGAGGCCAAATGCGATCAACATGGTATTCATTTGCCTTTTTTTGATTTTGTGCCCGGATAATATTTAAAACAAATCTATTTTCCATAACCCACATCATTTTATTAGCTAAACTAACTGTATCATTGGGAGGAATGATAAATCCATTTATACCATCCTCAATAATTTCCGTATTCATATTCCAATCTGTCGCTATCACGGGCAAACCGGCTATAAAAGCGTCAATTATTACACCTGGAAAACCCTCTCCCTTCCAATAGGTAGGGAACAGCATACAATCGTAGGACGCTAGTTTAGTATATGCTTGTTCACCATTGTTTTGAAAATCTAAAAATCCACAATAATTTGTTATTGTAAAATTAAAATTTTGTTCTACCGGACCATAAAAATCAACTTCAAATTCTGCATTCGTTCTTTTTAAAATTTCAACAGCATCAAGTATTTCTGAAACGCCCTTTTCTTTGGATATTCTACCCACAAAAACAAAACGAAATATATCATTGTGAGTCTTTAATGGAAAAGTAATCGATGGGAAATCTTTGAAATTGGGAATCACCTTGATTAAAGAATCTGGGAAGTGATTAGACAGTTTTTTCTTTAGATTTTCACCCTGAACAACTATTGAATTTAAACCAATATAAAATTTGACTTTGAAAAATCCATTAATAATAGCCTCGGGAAAATACCCCCCTGTAACTATGTAATTGATCTTTTTAACCATATTGGGTTTTAAGAAAAATAATATTTTAAGTAATCGGTAGGTAGAAAAGGAAGAAGCAGAAATTACTATTGAATCATGCCTAAAAAAAAGCAATTTCCAGAATAAATCTATAACTACAATTGGTGATTTCTTCCAAAATATTGTATCTACATATTCAATTTTTTCGAACTCTCTATTTAATTCATGCAATATTAATTGGTTCTTATATTCTTCTCCACCATGTGGTGCTTGGTTTTCATTTACAGCACCGAAAAATAACACCCTTTTCATTGTGTTTCTTTAATTTTGAAAGAACCCAAAATCATAAATAAAGGAGTAATAAATGTTCGCATGGCCGCATGAAATGTTGTTGCGATTGCGATGATTAAAAGCACGAATAAAATATTACGGTGCATACTATTTTTATTCAGTTTCCAATTATCGCGTGGCTTCTTGAAAAATATAAAGGCAAACATAAAACCCAACAATCCATGATCGGCAATCAGTCGAGACAATTCTACATGGGCTGCCACAATACTTTCGTTTTCTGGGTCTCTTAAATACTTAGAAACACCTACACCAACTCCTGTAATAGGATGGTCCAACCACAATGCAAAGTCTTTTTCCAAAATAACTAATCGACCAGTTACAAAGTGATCGGCAGTAATTTCTTTGCTTCCTAAAACAGTTCCTTGGGTTTCGCCTTGATATCGTAATAATAAATTTCCTCCTGTAATAGCATTGGCCGCCTCAAATATCCCGTACAAACTAATCATGGCTACAAACCCAATTAACATAGAGCGATGAGATCTAACACCTTGCTTGATGCGATAACCCACCTCGGGTAAAAACAATATTAACACCACACCCAAAG
This sequence comes from Bacteroidota bacterium, assembly GCA_046048915.1. Lineage (GTDB taxonomy): Bacteria > Bacteroidota > Bacteroidia > Flavobacteriales > Flavobacteriaceae > Flavobacterium. Next base: position 4,700 of record JBJOFE010000034.1, read on the forward strand.
CACCTACCATCATGCCACCTCGAGAGAAACTTATTAAACCCTGAAAAGTAAATCCTGCTAAGATAATTCCATCAAAAATTCGATTACCCGAAAAATTCAAACCGTTAAAAAGACTGTAAAAAACTAAAAACATTCCTAAACCTAACACAGTCGACACTTGATTTGATGAGTGACCTGCGGTTGTATCAAAATTTGCCTTCAATGAAAATTCAATATCCTCAAAATCAGGGGTTAGTATATAAGTATATGTCAAGCTCGCCAAGCACCCCCAAAAAACAAATTTCAGTATCTGATTCAATGCAATTTTAGATATTGGAAATTGATCTGCAAATGCTAATCCCAAGCCAACAGCTAATGGTCCTAATAAATAATTAATAATATCAAATTGATTTCGCTGCCCACTAAAATCATAAAATAAAGCGGGTGTTATCAATATGGCCATCAAAATACCCATCTGAGAACGAACCCCCAAATACAAAATACCCAGAACACCCATTAAAACCAAAAAATATTTCCCCAATTCATATGGAATAAACGGCGAGGTCTTAGCCATTCTGTCTAAGACCTCAAAAGAAATTAAATATGAGAAAAGCATCAAAAAGAAAGTCGGCTTTTTTTCGGACAATAAATTCAAACTCTTTGCCAAATTAGTGGCGAGTATAAAATAAAACCAAATAATCAATGCAAACGGCGTAAGTGTGCATAAAAAACCCAATACAATGTGTGCCAGGGTCCAAAATAAATTGCGACGGTCGCTCGCCATTCCTTCAAGTATCAAGAAAAAACCTCCTTCTGCAAATGCTCGTAATAATATTCAAAGGTGAATTTATCCGCCAATTCTTGGCTATTTTGGGCTATTCCTTGTAATTCTTGATGAGTCATTTTCAAAAGTTGTTCAAATGCAGTATTCAAACTTTTTTTTGAAACGTCATCCATCATAAATCCGTTTTTACCATGTTCCAAATAGTGGGGCAAACTACCTACCGGACTCACTAACGGAATTACTTGATAGTTCCAAGCCTCTGCAACAATTTTTGGAAAACCTTCTGATTTACTTGGTAATACGAGAATATGGGCATTAACTAAATACCTGTGCACTTCCGCTTGACTCACAAAACCTGGAAATTTCGCATTTATTTTCAGTTCATTGGTTAATTTTTGAAGTGGCGCTTTCAGTGGTCCTTCCCCGATGAAAGTCCATTCTTCAAATCGATCTTGAGGCAGCGCTTCTAATACTTGCATTAATAAATCGAGACCCTTCGCCGTTTCAATGCGGCCCGCAAACAATACACGTAACTTATTATCTAAGGACTTATCAATTGTTTTACCTACTTCAAATTGTTGATTGTTTATGCATGGATTCTCAAAACTCTTCAAGTGTTCCTTTTGATTTGGCCAAAAACCATTAATCGTAACCGCGCATTTCAAAAAGTTCTTATCCAAAAACCAACGCTGATAGCGATATCCCCAAGAAATCGATACATGCCCCCAATTATTGGCATATTTCACCCATAAAATAAACTTCCTAGGAATAAAAAGAAATAAGGGTAATACATAAACCCCAATTCCCATTGGGACACGAATCTGAACATGGCTCGCGCCGTGCACCTCTTTTAAAATGATTCGAATAATGGTAAGTGCCGCGGTAAATACCGAAAGCTTTTCAATAAAACCAACGCCTCCAAAAGTCGGTATGGCACGAAACCGAATATTCGTATTGGTATAAGGCAGCATGCTCGCATCTGAGCTTTCTTTAGTAAAACATGCCACATGTACAACCTCTTCCCAATGATTGGATAAATAATTTATTTCGGAAATTGTAGGACCCCATCCAACTATTTGTTCGTCCATGTTTTGGGCATGTAGTGTATGACTTATGACCACTAACTTTTTTCCCTCTATAGACATTCCTCAAAATCTTTACTTACTTCACACCACGCATGTTTTGCGGACCATTCTACTGTTTTATCTTTCAGCAGAACTTTATTGTCTAGGCAAAATTGAATTCCCTCTAAAATTTCATCTGCATTATCGCCATCGACTAAATATCCTGATTCTTTATGTTTAACCGCCTCTTCAACCCCACAATATTTCGCCCCTAAAACAGGTGACCCACAGGCATTGGCCTCTAATGCCACTATGCCAAAACCCTCCACATCGCCATTGGGCTGGTTTTCGCTTAATAGCACGAAAATATCTGCCGCACGATAGAAATCCCATAAATCTTGGTGTTGCTTAACACTTCCGTGAAATGTAACATGCGACTCCACACCTAAATCCATTGCTAAGGATTCTAGCTCCTTTTGATTAATTGGTCTTCCTACAATATGATAATGTATTTGGGGTAATTTCTCTATCAGTAAAGGTAGCGCTTTTATCAAGCGATGTTGACCTTTTCGCGGTGATACATGCCCTACTGTTAATAGGGCTGGTTCCCCTTTTAATTCAATATTATTCTTAAAAATAAAATCGCTTTTATCCAATCCATTCGGAATTACACGCAAACGCCCTGCATTATCCAAAATCGATTGAGGCAATAAACTATGCGTAAACGTTGAAACGGAAATGATGGTATTAAATTTTGAAATGGATGAGTGGGTAAAGTCCCTGAGTAGAATATTGGATAAATTAACTTCGGATCCATGCAAAATACAGAGCGTCTTTGCTTTTTTCCCCAATAACTTCTGAATCCAAATCATCCAAAGTGCAAATTTCCCGCTAGCTATAAAATGGGTATACGGGTTATCAATCAGGAGTTTGCTTAATTTGATAATTCTTAATACATGCGTTAATCCTTTAATCCTTTCAAAGCGATGGATTTTAATCGGCGATTCTTCATCGAATTTCAATACCTCTGACTCTGAGGCATAGTCTTTCGGACATAAAACCTCAATATCAATCGATTCTCTTTTAGCTAACTCTTTGGCCAAAAACCATGCATGGTGACCGATGCCACCTGGACCAGGAGGGAATTCGCTTGTGACTAAAAGTATGCGCTTATTCAATTTAATTTATCGATGAGTGAACCTTCGTTAATTTTAATCGAAGCCATTTTCCAAGACTGATACACCGCTACAAATGCTATTGGCACGAACAAAGGAAAAATGAAACTATAAGTCAATCTCATGATTTTATTCTTCTTAAATTTATAAGGCATGTATGATTGTGGAATATTCTTAATCAAGTAATACAATGCTTCTTGATTTCCATGATATTTCCTAATTAGATATAACACACTCGGCACAGGTCTTGGAGCGAATAACGACTTGGGCCGCAAGGCATCCCAACTACCCATTTGGCGGAGGCCGCCTGTTTCTACTTTTAGATGGATTCTTTTTGAATACGGATTAGAAATTATATTATATCCCCCTAATAAAGATCTTAAACCAAATTCAGAATCCCCCATTCGTTGTTTTTCAAATTGTCTGTCGAACAGTCCCACATTTTCAAAAACAGAACGATGCACCATGGCATTTCCCGTATCAAATACATCACTTAGGTGAAAATACGCATCCTTTTTTCCCAAACCACCGCCAACTAATGTATGGGTAACGCCCGCAGAAATTTGAACGTTAAAGAAATCTAAACATTTCAAATGATTCGTTATCCAACAAGAGTCTACTCGAGAATCATCATCGAATAATAATATGTATTCTCCTTTAGACGTTTCTATGGCTCTATTCCGCGCCAACCACAAGGCTTTCTCTTCCTGTTGAATAAGTTGGGTATTTAATTTCCAACTTTTATAAAAATTAACATCAACCGGTTCGGATTGATCTACCACGATAACTTCAAAGTTCTGATAATCCTGAAGCTCTAAATCAGCTAGAACATCCTTTAAATATTCATACCTATTTAGGGTAGGAATGATCACAGAAACCAAAGGATTTTCATTTATGAGAATACTCTCAAAAGTATTCCAATCGGTATGTTTTTGAGGTTCAAACGAAACACGTTTTGACGTAACGAATGCATTGAAAAATGCGTAAATCTCAATTAAGGGATTATGAAAACTGACTAATCTTACTATTAGAACGTAAATAAGTTGTAAAGGGGAAAAGAACCTACGTATAAAAATGTAATTGTCTTTGACATCGGTAACTATTAAATCTTGAAGTGGATTTCTATTATGCTTATTAGATGGAATTTTACCAGATTGTATGGATTGATACAAAACGTCCAATTTAGCTGTATCAACATCTGAATAAATGTTTTTTAATCCTATAATACTTCCTGAATCATAAACCAATACCGCATGAGGCATAAAGTTTACCAAGCGATTGTAATTCGCGGGTTGTATGTATTTTAGGAAGTCAAACATTAATCAAAAAATGCTAACCAATTCTCAGTGAGAATTTCATTTGAAAAATTTTCTTGGACACGAATTGAGGCATTTCTAGCTAATTCACCTAATTCTTCTCTAGATAAATTTTTATACCAATTAAGTCCATTCATCACGTGCTCTAATGAAAAACCCTCACAAACAAACCCCGTTTTTCCATGTTCCACGATGGTGCTCATACCGCTAACAGGAGTTACAACAACTGGTAAACCAAGTGATTGTGCTTCCAATGTAGAGTTGGACAATCCCTCAGCCCATGAAGTTTGTAAAAACAAATTCGAACGCCCCATAATTTCCTTTATTTCTCCTGCATTTTTCCGAGACACCAATTTCACATTATCCTTCAATCCTAAATAATGGATTAAGAAAACCAATTTTTCATCCTCCACTCCATCACCAATTATTGAATAATAAAAATCATTCCCGATCTGCTTAAATAAAGCTAAAGTCATTAAGGCCAATTCATAATTCTTAACCCAATGTAATCTTCCAACGGACACAATTTCAATATGCGAATTACCCGCCCGAATTCTTACCAATTCTTCAATTTCTGTTTCACCGACCCTAAAGATTTTTTGAAGTCCAGGATGGATTATAACACCCTTAGATTCTATTGGGGGGTAATGATTCTTTAACTTGAATAATAACTCCTTGGAATTTGCCTGAACTTTGTCCGCTAATTCTAAAGCTAACGAATAAGATTTATTGTGCCATATCGGGAAGACATTAATATCTGACCCCCTGAAGCTCAAAGTTATTTTACAATCCATAACATCGCCATAATACTCTCTGCCGAATACCAAATTACCAAATCCAAAATGCAAATAATCCAAATTAGAGGTAGTCCAAATGGGGATATCTGTTATTAACTGCTTTATTGAGCCTGATTGACTCATTAACTTCATGAATTTCCTATAGTTTAAGATTAAAAGTAGTATAAACGTTGGAATTTGAATTAAACCCTTTAAATTAGATTTTAAATATTCCTTTTGTTTGATATCAATATTTTTTGCCTTCTGAGATACAAAAAGTGTTAACTCATGCTTTTCTTCGAGAATAGAAATGAAGGTATTCAGAAATGTTTCTGAAACTTGGGGCGGACTAGATAAAACGATGCCTATTTTCAAGAGCTGAATGTCCAATGAATTCTGTAAATCAAACTAATAGCAACCCTAGCCGCTAAATACATTTCATACTGTTTTATCATTTTTTTCATTTGGACGTATAACGAATACCACAGAGCTATCTTTATTCTATTTATATTATTCCCTGTGTAGAACTTAAATATTTTCATTGCACTGAGTAACACTTTTGTTCTGTTAATATTCCCATTCCCTACACCGACCATATTTTGTGCATTATTACCCGTTTCTTTGTCAATTATGCACAAAATGAGAGGAATCATTTTTATCCGATGATTTTTTACAGCTGTTTCCAACTCAAACAAGGCATCCTGATTGGTCCTGATTGCGTTCCATTTCGCTAAATACTTTATATTCCACATCAAAGAACAAGTTGCCCAAGGTCTAACCCCGGAAACTACGCCATAAAAAATATCATCTACTGAATCTTCAATATTGTTTCGGCGCCTCAGAGAACCATCCGTCATTTCACTTTGACAATACGTTGCCGCCAAATCCGGATTCACTTCATGTACTTTTAAACTTTCCAATAAAAAATCAGGCTTCCAAAAATCATCACTATCCAAAAAACAAATATATTCGCCTTTTGCAAGATCCTTGCCTTTTTGTCGACTGAGACCTGGTCCTAAATTTTTTTCATTACGTAATAGTGTAATATTTTTTAAGGAGCCATTACAAAATTCTGGTATTTTATAGGTATCAATACTTGCATCATCAACTACAAATAACTCCCAATTGGAATAGGTTTGATTTACAATTGACGCTATAGCTCTATCGGCATGTAAAAAACGATTATAAATTGGAACGATGATTGAAATTAATTTATCCAAATTTCTTCACTTTAATGGCATAAAATTTTTCTGCAACCAACCCCATTAATCTACTGATTAATCCCAAATGTAACCCTGGTAGCTTATTTCCTCTTAATGCTCGATAATAAGAATATCGAGTAAAATAAAACTGCTTTTTTAACACCTTACTATTTAAATCACCTTTATTGAGATAAGTCGGCAAAACATAACCATAAGGAGCTTTTACGTATTCATAGTCCGGATCATTAAAATAACTTCTTAAATCCGACCGATGTAAATGAATTGCCCTAATACTAAACGATGGGTTGGCCACTTTATATTTATTTTCATTTAATTCAAAAATTAACCTATTGTCACATCCATGCCTGCCAATATGGAATTTCCCAATTGTATCCTTTATTCTTTTGCTAAAAATCCAAACATCTTGACTTTTAAAATTATTATAAAAATCTAACTCACCGTTTCCTAGGCTATCCCAACGTGTTAGAGTTATAACATCGAATTTATCCAATATATCATTGGAATATATTAAACTGCCATCAAAATATATATCCGAATTGGAAACAATTTTAATTTTATTGTTTTCTATAGTATTTGCAAAAGCGAACAAATCAGAGAAAAATGGTCTTTTACCAAAGTTTATATATTTGATTTTACTGTCAATATCCACAATTTCAGGGAAATCATTACCTTGTAAGAAAAGATAAATACGTTCAATTAGCGGATTATTGATGTTTTGTTTTAAACACTCCAAATTTTCTGCCTCCCTCTCAGGCTCAGTTGACTGGTAATAGGTAGTAATTAATAGAAACATTAAATTTTAAATCTATCTATGATTTGTTCGAGTATATCTGTAAGATTATATTTATAATCCCAATTAGGATAATGAGATTTGAATTTGGAAACGTCACTGATCCACCAAATATGATCACCAATTCTATTGGAATCAGAAATCGAATAGTCTAACTTTTTTCCTGAGATATTTTCTATTTCATTAATAGCTTCTAACATGGAGCAATTTGAATGTCTTCCCCCGCCAGCATTATAT
>JBJOFE010000035.1:0-11214 GCA_046048915.1 Bacteroidota bacterium
GTGTTATTGGTACCAAACAATCGATTTTGGTATGTATTTTTTATTAAAAAAAATAAATTCAAAAAAAAAATCAATTGCTGCAACTAAAATTAACACTAATTAAATTAAAAAAAGTTTTTTTATTTAAACTAAAAATATAAATTTGCTCCACTACAAGTTTATTTAAACACTAAAAATTAAATTATTTAAAACTATTAAAATTAAAAAAAATGGCAAACGTTAAAAAAGAAAATGGACCAAAAGGTGGAGGAGCAATTTCAGGAATTATCATCGCAGCATGTATTTTTGTTGGATGGATCATTTGGAATTTTATCATGGGTAATGGAGCTAACTTCGAAGGAGGAGTAAACACAGGTCACCCACTACCAGGAAACTATTTAGCAATGGTATATAAAGGAGGTCCTATCGTTCCAATTTTGTTAGGATGTTTATTGATGGTAATTGTTTTCTCTTTTGAGCGTTTTGCAGTTATTTCAAAAGCAGCTGGAAAAGGAAATTTAGATGTTTTCATGAAAACTGTTCAAGCAAGTATTACTAAAGGAGACATTGATGCTGCTATTGCTTCATGTGACAAACAACAAGGTTCTGTTGCAAATGCAATCAAATCTGCATTATTGAAATACCAAGATGTTAAAGCGGAAGGATTAGATAGCGAAGCTGCTGCTGAAACTATTCACAAAGAAATCGAAGAAGCTACTTCATTAGAAATGCCAATGTTAGAGAAACATATGACTATCATCTCTACTTTAGTATCTTTAGGAACATTAGCTGGTTTGTTAGGAACTGTAACAGGGATGATTAAAGCGTTTGGTGCGTTAGCTTCTGCTGGAACTCCAGATCAAGCTGCACTTGCAAATGGTATTTCTGAAGCATTGATTAACACTGCAACAGGTATCTCTACTTCTGCATTAGCAATTGTAACTTATAACTTGTTTACTTCTAAAATTGATACTTTGACTTATTCTATTGATGAGGCTGGTAATACAATTGTAAATACTTACAGACACTTCAGAAGTACAAAAAAATAATTAATAATTAATTAAATATTAGAAACGCACTTATTTAAATTATAAAATATAAAGTTATGGCTGTAAAAGCGTCCAAAAAAGCTGCGTCTATTGATATGACGGCTATGTGTGATGTTGCCTTTCTATTGCTAACTTTCTTTATTTTGACTGCTACAGCCAAAATTCCAGAACCGTTACCAGTAGATACCCCAGCATCAACGGTACAAACCAAATTGCCAGACACTGATTTAGCTACTATTACTGTAGGAAAAGGAAAAGTTTTCTTTGACTTAAAAGGTAGAGAAGTTAGAAAAAGAACTTTAGAGTTAATGGGTCAAAAGTATGAAGTTGCTTTTACTGAAGAAGAATCTGCAAAATTTGCTTTAATGGAAGGAATTGGAGTGCCAATTACAAGCCTTAAGCAATTAATTGCAATGAAAAGCTCAGACAGAAGTAAAGCTGATTTACAACCTGGAATTCCTAAAGATTCTTTAGACAATCAGTTGTCTCAATGGATTCAAAATGCACGTATTGCAAACATTGAATTACAAGATAAAGAATTGCAAATTGCAATTAAAGGAGATGCTAGAGAAGAATATCCAGCTATTAAAAAAGTAATGGATATTTTACAAGACCAAAAAATCAATAGCTTTAATTTAGTTACTGGTTTAAGAGCAAAAGATAAATAATATAAAAAGATACTAAAATGGCTGAATTAAATACCGGCGACGGTGGTGGTAAAAAAGGCGATGGTAAGGTAAGAAGTAAAAAGTCTGGCTCTAAGGTTGATTTAACAGCCATGGTAGATTTAGCATTCTTATTGATCACATTCTTTATGTTAACCACAACCTTGTCAAAGCCCCAATCGATGAGTTTGGGATTGCCAGATAAAGAAGATAAACCAGATCCTAAAAACCAAGTTAAAGTTGATGAAAATCGTACGATGACTATTCTTTTAGGGGACAACGACAAATTAGTTCGTTATGTAGGTCTTCTTGCAACTCCAGTTAAAGGTGGGGCGCCAAAAGATTTTTCTTATGGAAAAGGTGGGATCCGCGAAGAGTTACTAGCTCGTAAAAAGCTCGTGCTTGAATACACTGGAAATAAGGATAAAGGTATGATTGTAATTATCAAACCAAGTAAAAAATCGAATTATCGTAACTTGGTAGATATATTAGATGAAATGGCAATTGTGGATGTACCAACTTACGCAATTGTTAATGACTATACTCCTGAAGAAAAAAAATTGTTAGAAGGTAAATAATAATAGTATTTACTCAATAACCTAATAATTAAGAAATATGAAATTAGATATATTCACAAATCAATGGCTTGATATTGTTTTCGAAGGGAAAAATAAAGCATATGGTGCTTATGAACTTAGAAAATCAAATACAAAAACCACTGTTAGAGCGTTAATTATCGGTGCAGTCTTATTCTCTGTACTTGTAGCTGCACCTCTTATTATGAGTTTGTTGCCAGATTCTTCAGGTGATGATGATAGTTTAGATACTAAAATCGTAACCATGAAGTTACCTCCAAAAAAGGAAGAGCCTAAAAAAGACCTTCCACCACCTCCACCACCTCCACCAAAAGTGGATCAAGTGAAATTTGTTAAGCCAGTTGTGGCTAAAGCAGAAGAGGTGACTGAGGAGCCACCAAAAATTACTGAAATTAAAGACAAGAAGTTAGGTAATGAAACCATCAAAGGGGATCCAGATGCCGAGTTGACTGTTGAACCTGTTGGGAATGGACCTGCAGCTGTAGTAGAAGAAGATAACAGCATTTATAACACTGCTGGTATCGAAGTGAAACCTGATTTCCCAGGTGGAATGGAAAAATTCTACAAATTTGTTGGTAACAATTACCAAACTCCAGAGGAAGAAGGTTTGAAAGGTAAAGTTTATGTTACTTTTGTAGTAGAAAAAGATGGTTCTTTAACTGATATCAAAGTTATTAGAGATATTGGATACGGAACTGGAAAAGAAGCTATCCGTGTTTTGAACAAATGTCCAAGATGGACTCCTGGAGAGCAAAATGGTAAGAAAGTTAGAGTACTTTATTCTCTTCCTATTACTATTCAATCTGCAGAGTAATGATACAAAACTTTGTTAATAGTTTTCAGAAGAAATCGCTCAAAGAGCGATTTCTTCTCGTTATGGGGATTTTGTTTTTAATGTCTTACCTTACATTAGGTATTTTGTTTATTTTCATGAAACCTTTTCCATTTCAAATGCAATACAATTATAGAGTTGCTTTTGGAGTTCTTTTAATTGTCTATTCAATTATACGTTTTACAAGAATTATTAATGATAGTAAAAATTAAATTATGAATTCTACGTTTAAATTAAGTGTCGCTTTTTGTTTTTTATTAGTATTATTTTCTTGTAATAAGTCTGCTAATGCTAATCAAGAAACAATTCTGAAAGGAAATGCTACTTTATTAGTAGATGCTACCTTGATGCCTGTAATGGAAGATCAAGTTCAAATTTTTGAGAGTAGGTATGAAGCCACAATTAAAATGAATGTGCAATCAGAAACAGAAGTAATTCAATCATTGGTAAAAGACACTTCTAGTATAGCAGTGCTGTCAAGAAAATTGAATGTTGATGAAATGAAGATTTTTGCAAATAGAAAAATAATTCCAAAAATAACTCCGTTTGCAATTGATGCTGTCGCTTTGATTACAAATAAAAATTCTAATGACACACTAGTGGATATTAGGGACGTAATTGATTTTATGAATGGGAAATCATCTCCAAAAATCAAAGGGTTGGTATTTGATAATCCGAACTCGAGCACTGTCCGGTATATGAATAAATTAGCTGGTTTAACTTCAATTCCTCAAAAAGGAGTTTTTTCTTTTGGAACTAACAACGAAGTTATTAAATTTGTATCCCAAAATGAGGGGATGATTGGTGTGGTTGGATTAAACTGGTTAACACAACCAAGGCCTGAAATGCAACAATACGTGGATAAAGTTGCTCTCTTAAGTGTAAAAGGCGCTACTCAAAATGATTTTTACGCACCTGATCAAAACAATATTGCTGAGGGAAAATACGCATTAACACGTGAATTATATATTGTTAATTGCCAAGGTTTTTCTGGATTAGGAATGGGATTTGCTTCGTTTGTTGCGGGAGATATAGGTCAAAGAATCATTTTGAAATCAGGGTTGTTGCCTTATAAAGTACCTCCACGTAAACTAAGCATTAGAAATCAAATCAGTAACGATAAAAAATAAATTAACTATATAACTAAAAATGAAAACATTTAAAATTTTCGGACTACTTCTTTTGGCTACTGTTTCAGTAGGACATGCTCAAGATATTAATCAAGCAAAAAAGGCAATTGATGCTGAAAAATATGAAGAAGCTAAAACGATATTAAAATCAATACTACAAGCTAAGCCTACAAATGGGATGGCCTCTTTCTTTTTAGGTAATATCTATTTAACTCAAAGTATTAAAGATTCAGCAGCAATTTCTTTTGGGAAAGGCTTAGCTGCATCTGAGGCTGCACGTTTCAACAATATTGGTTTAGGCCAAATGGATTTAGACCGAAACGATACCATAGCGGCTAATGCAAAATTTATTTTGGCAACAAAAGACATGCGCAAAAAAGATTTTGAAGAGTATGTATATGTTGCTAGAGCGTATATGAATGCTGAAAAACCAAATTACAAAGCAGCAGTAGCAGTATTAAAACGTGCCTTAGTAAACAACCCAATGGATGCTCAAGTGCAGTTGGCTTTAGGTGATGCTTATTATGGTTTAAGTAATCAAAATGATGCCTATAAAGCCTACAGAGATGCATTCACAGCGGACAATACATTGTTGAGAGCAAAAATGCAATTAGGTGTTTTGTTAAAAGGTGCCAAATCGTATGACGAAGCCTCAAAAGCTTACAATGAAGTGATTACTTTAAACCCAAATTACGGACCCGTTTACAGAGAATTAGCTGAAACCTATTATAAAATTGCTCGTAACAAACCGTCTAAAGCGGCTGAAAACTTCAAAATCGCTATTGATTATTACCAAAAGTACATGGATTTGACGGATTATTCTATTCATTCAAGAATGCGTCGTGCTGACTTTTTAATCTTAGCTAAAGAATATAAAGCCTTAGAAGAAGAAGCAAATAAAATGATTGAATTGGATAAAGTGAATCCTAGAATTTTCCGTTATTTAGGATATGCAGCTTTTGAAAATGGAAATGTTGATAAAGCAATCCAATCTTTAGAAACGTTTACCTCTAATGCAACTAATAAAATTATCGCTAAAGACTTTCAAGTTTTAGGTTTAGCTAAAATCAAAAAAGGAACTAGTGCCGATGGTCTTTCAATTGATCCAGTAGCTTTCGAGGCAGGTTTAGTTTCGATTAAAAAATCTATTGAAATGGAACCTTTAGCTGTAGAGGATTTGAATGAGGTGGGTAAAAAAATGTTTGGTCAAAAATTATACAAAGAAGCTGCAGCTATTTTTGAATTGGGGGCATCAAATTCAGAATCAAAAAGTTATTTAGATGACAATTTGTACCTTGGTTTGTCTTTGTATTATGCTAATAATAAAAAAGACGTAAAACCTGAGATTGTTGGTCTTCAAAAAGCAGATGCTGCTTTTGATAAAGTATTAGTAGCTTCTCCAAGTTATTACGAAGCCTATATATTCAAAGCAAGAACAAATAGTTTGATGGAAAACGATGAGAATACCATTAAATTTTACGAAGCTTACGTTGCAGCTGTAACTGCTAAAGGAGCTGAAGAAACTGCAAAACCAGCTGTAATTAAAAAAATTGCTGAAAGTTACAACACTATTGGTGCGACTTATGCTAACACAGATAAAGTGAAAGCAGTAGATTATTTCAATAAAACTTTAGTGATTGATCCAACCAATGCCTACGCATTGAGTTCAATCAAACAATTGAAATAAGTATTCTAAACTTATTACATAAAAAAACCGACAATTAGTTGTCGGTTTTTTTATGCCTATTTACCCAAATGAAGATAGGAAATGAATTTTGTAATTGACTATCTTTGCCGCTTCAATAGAATTAGATGTTATCAAAAGAAATACAATTAGAAGTAAATAAAGGAGCTATGTTGCCCTTGATGGAAGAATTTTATACCATCCAAGGCGAAGGCTCTCATACTGGAACGGCAGCTTATTTTATTCGTATCGGCGGTTGTGATGTAGGTTGTCATTGGTGCGATGTGAAAGAAAGTTGGAATGCAGAGTTGCATCCACCTACTAGTATCGATTTAATTGTTGCCAATGCTACTAAGTATGCTGATACTGTTGTAGTGACTGGTGGCGAGCCACTCACTTGGGACATGACCTTGTTAACTCAAAAACTAAAAGACAATAAGGTAAAAGTCCATATTGAAACTTCAGGAGCATATCCGCTTTCTGGGAGCTGGGATTGGATTTGTCTTTCGCCAAAAAAATACAAATTACCTACGCAAACGGTCTATGATAATGCCGACGAGTTGAAGGTGATTATTTATAATAAACACGATTTTATTTTTGCTGAAGAACAAGCAGAAAAAGTAAACAAAAATGCCATTCTTTTTTTGCAGCCTGAATGGAGTAAAAGAGAAGAAATGACCCCTTTGATTGTGGATTATGTAATGAACAATCCCAAATGGCGCGTTTCGTTACAAACCCATAAATATTTGAATATCCCTTAATAATAAAAAACTCCAAACAATTGTTTGGAGTTTTTTATTACCACCCTTTTCTTTTTTTCAATTCGGTAATATGTGCCAAATGGTGCAATCCATGCCAGGCATAAGTGCCTATAATTTCTTTAATTTGGAACGACGCATTGTGTTCGGGATGGATGAATGATTTTTCTAAATCGGTTGCCGATAAGCTTTTCATTAGATACGCCAATCGAAAATGCAAACCTTCTAAAAAAGCTAGACTTGGTGCAACTGGCATAGTTGCGTTATCGGCCATGTCGCCCCAACGGTCTTCGTAATAAAATTTTATCGTAGGATTGTCTTCGGATAAAGCCCATTTAATTCGAATAAAACAGTTCATATGGCTATCGGCACAATGGTGTACCACTTGTCGAATAGTCCATCCGCCGTCTCTGTATGGCGTGTCCAATTGTTCATCGGTTAAGTGAATCACTTCATTTTTTAACTGTTCTGGGAATTGTGCTATTTCTTGAATGCGTTCCGCTAAATAGTCTGAAGTGTAGGCTCCAGGCGCTTTAAATTTTCCGATTGGATAACGTACTGTATCTTCCATTTTTAGTAGTGTTATAAAAGAGTAAGTTGTGCTAAATAATCAAAATGATCGCCTTCCAAAACAAGTTGGCATTGTAAACCATTCGCTATAGCTGCATTTTGTAGTGTGTTGTAATCCAAATATAGCCACGGAAAAGGAATTTCTGTTTCGTTTTTATATTGAAGAGTAAAAGTGAGTTCGCCATAATAAGTTTCGCTCGGAATCCATTTTCCACCATCTTCGTCTTCGTCAAACATGTAAATAATGTCGGACGAATCAATTAAAATTTGTCCATTCGGACGGAGTAGGCTTTTTAATTTTTGAAGATAAATGGGTGTTTTTTGGAGGGTTTCAAAAATACCTGTTCCGTTCATCAACAATAGAATAGTGTCGTATTTCTCGTTTTCGATGTTCAGTACATCTATAGCTTGTGCGTTTTTCAATCCGCGAAGTGTACAAGCTTCTATCGCATTTTTAGAAATATCGATGGAGTGAACGTCTATATTTCGTTCATTTTGCAAATACAATCCGTGACTTCCTGCTCCGCATCCCACCTCTAAGGTTCTGCCTTTGGTTAATTGTAACGCTTTTTGTTCTAGAGTTGGCATTTCGTTAAAGCTTCTAAATAAATACGCTACTTCCATTTCATCTTCCTCTGAAATAGAGGTTGAAGTGATCATATTTTCAGGTGAAGAATTAGTTTTATAATCGAGTATGGCTTTTCCGAAAAGGTCTTTCATTTAAGTTTAATTGTTTATGCGGTTATTTGTTTATTTGATTTAAGTAATTTTGTCATTTACTATTTTAAATTATCAAATTGACGAATCCACAAATAAACCTATTAGCAAAGTTAGCCAAAGATAAGCATATCGAAAATAAAAAGTATTTTGATAAGCTGAAAAAGAAGGTGCCCAAGAATTTAGATTATGCAATGCAAGAATTGCACGATGCCGAATTCAAAAAAACGAATTGTTTGAGCTGCGCTAATTGTTGTAAAACTACCGGACCTTTGTTTACTTCGGCTGATATTGAGCGAATTGCCAAACACTTAAGGCAAAAACCACAACAGTTTATTGAGCAATACCTTCGTATTGACGAAGACAAGGATTATGTTTTGCAATCAGTACCTTGTACATTTTTAGATCAGGACAATACTTGTTTTATTTATGAGGTGAGACCAAAAGCCTGTCGTGAATTTCCTCATACCGACCGTAAAAAGTTCCAGCAAATTTCTGATTTGACACTAAAGAATATTCCCATTTGTCCTGCTGTCTACAATATTGTGGAAGAAATGAAAAAGAAACTACCGCTTTAGTAAAGTAAATATTTTTTTCGAGTTTCTTTAAACTGGTCTAAACCGGGTTTCCAACTTTTTTTGATTTTTCGTTCAGAAATACCTTCTTCAATTTGGAGTTGCAATGTTTGCGTTCCGGCTAATTTGGTAAAAAATGAATTGAAGAAAGTAGTTTTATCCGCTGTAGTGTTGTATGCTCTGATGAGCCATTTCAATTCAATCTGCGTTACCGGATCTATTGTTGTTAAATCTTCCCCAAAACAGGTAATGCCTTTATGCATTGGGTCTTTAGCACCAAAATTTGGTTCAGGAATAAAACTAAATTCAGATTGGGGTAAATAGGGCGAACCATATATCTGAAATTGTTTGTCGGTACCTCTTCCCACACTGATGTTAGTTCCCTCAAAAAAACACAAACTCGCATACAAATTAATAGCTTGGTCATTAGGAAGATTGGGAGAAGGTCTTTCGGTTATATGGTACGAAGCATTTCGATCATAATCAACACAAGGAATTACTTTTAAATTGCATTGAAATGATTCTTTGAGCCATTTTTCACCATTTATCATTTTGGCATATTCGCCAATGGTCATTCCGTATAGTACCGGCACAGGATGCATTCCTACAAAACTGCTAAATTCTTTTTCTAAAATGGGCCCGTCAATGATATAGCCATTGGGATTTGGTCGGTCCAAAACTAGTAATGAAATGTTGTTCTCGGCACAGGCTTCCATAATATAATGAAGGCTAGAGATATAAGTGTAAAAACGCGCACCCACATCTTGAATATCGAAAACCAAAATTTCAATGCCATCTAATTGTTCTGGTTTTGGCTTTTTATTAGTACCATACAAAGAAATAATTGGCAAACCGGTTTTGCTATCTTTTCCATCAATGATTAGTTCGCCAGCATCCGCTGTGCCTCGGAATCCGTGTTCAGGGGCAAATATTTTTTGAACTTGGATGTCATTGGAAACTAAAAAGTCAACCAAATGCGAGTTGTTGGATAAAACTCCAGTTTGGTTACTCACGACTCCTACTTTCTTATCTTTCAAAAGAGGAAGATAGTTTTCATGGTTATCGGCACCTGTTTTAAAATTGATTGATTGATTCGTTCGAATGGAGTTTTGATTTTCAGAAAGGGTTAACTTTTGGTTCCAGTTTTTGGCCGGAATAGTTTTATTTATAGAACAGGAAGCGATCAAAAAAAGTAAGCCTATAAAAGGAATTGATTTTTTAAAAGTGTTGAACATTGTCAAATAAATAAAGTTTAAGTCAATTAGTGTAATTCGTGTTTTAGCTGTATTTTTGGCTCAAGTAAATACCGAATCCACTTGAATCTAGAATATTTCATCGCCAAAAGACTCATTACTGCTAAAGATTATAAAAGTAGTATATCTGCTCCAATAATAAAAATTGCCATTGCTGCAATTGCTATTGGAATGGTAATGATGATTGTTTCTGTAGCTACTGGAATTGGTTTACAACAAAAAATTAGAGAGAAGGTATCTGCTTTTAATGGACATATTATTATTTCCAATTATGATAATAATCAATCGGAGGCTACACTAACTCCCATTGCCAAGAATCAAGAGTTTTATCCTAAGTTCAATTCGGTTGCTGGAGTGAGCCATATCCAAGCCATCGCTACTAAAGCAGGAATTATCAGGACAGAAAAAGCTTTTGAAGGTATTGTCTTCAAAGGAGTAGGGACAGATTATCAATGGAGTAATATCAAAGAATATTTGGTTGAGGGTCGGTTGCCTAATTTGTCAAGTCAACTCAATTCGGAGGTGGTAATATCACAATTTTTAGCTGATAGATTGCAATTAAAAGTGGGTGATGCATTCAATACTTTTTTCATCAAACAAAATCAAAACGGATTGCCTAACATTCGCCATTTTAAAATAACTGGCATTTTTAATTCAGGCTTTCAAGAATTTGACGCTACCTATATACTAGGAGATATTCGCCATATCCAACGCATTAATAAATGGACACCCAATCAAATCGGAGCCTTTGAAATTTTTGTAGACGATTTCGATCAGATTCAATCTGTTGGAGAAGAAGTATATCAGCAAACCCCGTCCAATCTAGATTCCAAAACCATAATCGAAAAATACAGTTACATCTTTGACTGGTTGCAATTGTTCGATTTCAATATTGTAGTTATTCTCGCTGTGATGATATTGGTGGCTACCATTAATATGGTGGTGGCTTTATTGGTACTAATATTAGAACGTACTCAAATGATCGGAATTCTAAAAGCACTAGGAGCTAACAATTGGTCTGTCCGAAAAATGTTTCTGTATAATGCTTTTTATTTAATTCTTCGCGGACTCCTTTGGGGCAATGGTATCGGTATAGGAATTTTACTTATTCAAAAATACTTCGGTATCATCCAACTCAATCCCGAAAATTACTATGTCAACCAAGCTCCAGTCTATTTTGATTTGGGATATATTGCCGCATTGAACGTACTTACCATAGCGGTTTGTTTTTTAGTATTATTGATCCCTTCTTACATTATTACTAAAATTTCCCCCATCAAAGCCATCCGTTACGACTAATTTCCTGGGCGTTTCCTGTTTGCTTCGTGACCTCGCGCCAGGTCGGGCTATTCGCTACAAGTCCTTGCTTTGCTGTGGGCTTTTCGCTACTATCCCTAACGCGGTTT
>JBJOFE010000036.1:0-10837 GCA_046048915.1 Bacteroidota bacterium
GCACCATAATGGGCAACTTCTTTTTTTAAAATTAAAGAAGTTGCTTTTTTTATTTTTAGCTAATTATTAAGTATTTTAGAAAAAATTATCCCCATCTCTTTTTTCTATTATGATTAAAAATATTTTTAGTTTTCTGATTGCTTTTGCCACTTGCCAGGCACAATTAATATCCAGAACTGATGAGCATTTGCTTTTTAAAGAAGCGAAGTCCGCTCAAGTGGTTTTAATTTTGAATGATTCTCTTTTGTACAAAGGAAATCCTTTGCAAAAAAAAACATTTCGTCATGAAAACTATTCAGAAAATTTAAAAAATTATCTCCCATTCTACATACATAATAAAACGTATTTTGCATATCATGGTTGTGGAGCGGTGCTCGAATGGCGAAACGATTCAATTATTAGAATTGATAAATCCTTTTTACACAAAAATCAGTATGGAGCTGTAACATTTACTTACAAAAATAAATTATTTTTTTGGGGAGGTTATGGATTGTTTACCTATAAAAATATCCTAACTCAATTCAATTTTAAAACAAAGGAGTGGGACGAAATAGAAACTTTCGGAACACCTCCAACTGCTAGAAAAATGGCACATAGTATAGTAATCAACGACGATTTATTTGTTTTTAGTGGATACGAAAAAGATGAGTATAATTTTCTCCAAATTAAAGAGTGTAAGTCTGAAGTTTGGAAATTACATCTATCTACCATGCAATGGTCATTAGTTGGCAAATATAGTCCTTTACCAAATTTAATTTCTAAAGAGGCTATTGCTGCAAATTTTAGTATCAATAAGAAATTGTATATAATTCCAATAATGGTTTACAATACTATTTATGAAGTAGATATTGTAAAAAACAGAGTTACTACTTATAGAACTAATCCAAAAAATGTATTAAGTCCATTTTTTGATGCTACAACAAACCAGGTAGTTTACATCAATAAAAATGCAGATGGTTTTAAAAGTGTTATGCGTTCGTCATTAAAAGAATTTTTAGGCCATCCCATTAGTCAACAAGCGTTTTTATTGCCTTGGTATCAAAGTATCGAAATGTCAACTATAGTTCTTGTAGTGTTTAGTGTACTATTCTTAATAGGCCTATTGCGTTATTTTCAGCAAAAGAAGAAAAGGTTTGTTCCATTTACTGGCATTATATATTCCGCAACAAAAGAAGCATATTATTATAGAGGAAAATTATTAGATTCATTTGAGGATGCTGAATTACGAATTTTAGATTATTTGGTTCAGCAAATGCATCGCTATATTTCACTCAACGAACTCAATCATTTATTTGAAAATGATATTCAAAAAGACAGTTTCCTAACTGTTGTAAAACGAAGAGAGGTTGCGTTAACAAGTCTTTTAGCCAAACTAGTTTTTATTACCTCAAATGAAGAAAAAGATATATTGGATAAACGCAAAAGTGCTAACGACAAACGTGTGAAGGAAATTAAATTGAAAGAAAGTTTCATAAAAGTTAAATAATAATATAGTAAAAAAGATACAGCGCTTTCAGTCTTTAAAAGGCTGGAAGCTTTATTCATTTTAAGATAGTGTATGAACAATGCAACAATTTAAATTTGATCAAGAGATATCTTCTGATTTTTCTTGTAAAAACGTATAGTTTCCTTACTTTTGCACCAAATTTAAAAAAAGAAAAATACAACAAATACAATGACTGCAGACAAATTAAAAACGTTCGATGTCTTAATCGAAATACCAAGAGGAAGTAGAAACAAATACGAATACGATTTTAAAATTAGAAGAATGCGTTTTGACAGAATGTTATTCTCTTCTATGATGTACCCAGCTGATTATGGTTTCATTCCTGAAACTTTAGCATTAGATGGAGATCCATTAGACGTTTTGGTATTGATTAACGAGCCTACTTTTCCTGGTTGTGTAATGGAAGTAAAACCAATTGGTGTTTTCCACATGGCAGATGATAAAGGACCAGACGAGAAAGTAATTTGCGTTCCGGTTTCTGATCCAATTTGGAATTCATTAAATGATTTAAGTGATGTTAATCCGCACTTAATTAAAGAAATCGAGCACTTTTTCCAAGTGTACAAAGATTTAGAAAACAAACAAGTGGATGTAGAAGGTTGGGGAGATGTAAACGAAGCATATACTATTATTAAAGAGTGTACAGAACGTTTTGATGCTATCGAAAATAAACCAAAAAACTTATTTAGTATTAAATAATTTTTTTTAGGTTTTTACCATAAAAAAGCAATATTCTGCAAAGAGTATTGCTTTTTTGTTTAAATTCGTTCATTATCAATATAATATTAACTAATACCAAAATTATTTTTATGAATGCATTTATGATTTATTTGCCAATAGTAATGGCGATTATTGGACTTTTGTTCATGGCGGTTAAAAGAGCTTGGGTGCTAAAACAAGACGCTGGAGATGGTAAGATGAAAGAAATTTCAGATTATATTTATGAAGGTGCGTTAGCTTTTCTTAAAGCAGAATATCGATTATTGACATTCTTCGTGATTGGCGCAAGTGCTGTATTAGCGGGGATTTCATTTATAGTTCCTACCACACATATATTAATAGTAGTAGCCTTTGTTTTTGGTGCTTTCTTTTCTGCTTTAGCGGGAAATATGGGAATGAAAATTGCCACTAAAACTAATGTTAGAACTACACAAGCTGCTCGTACTAGTTTACCTCAGGCCTTGAAAGTTTCTTTCGGCGGTGGAACAGTAATGGGATTAGGAGTTGCCGGTTTGGCTGTTTTAGGATTGACAGGTTTCTTTATTATTTTCTTCCAAATTTTTATGAATGGTGCTTGGACTTCGTCAGAAGACATGACCAAAGTATTAGAAACATTAGCTGGATTCTCATTAGGTGCTGAGTCAATTGCTTTGTTTGCTCGTGTTGGTGGAGGTATTTATACCAAAGCTGCCGATGTTGGAGCTGATTTAGTAGGAAAAGTAGAAGCAGGAATTCCAGAAGATGATCCGCGTAATCCAGCAACTATTGCTGATAACGTAGGAGATAATGTGGGTGACGTAGCGGGTATGGGTGCCGATTTATTTGGTTCGTATGTGGCAACAGTTTTAGCTGCTATGGTTCTTGGAAATTATGTGATTAAAGATATGGGTGGTAAAATCGAAGATGCTTTTGGCGGAATCGGACCAATTTTATTACCAATGGCTATTGCTGGTTTTGGAATTATTTTCTCAATCATCGGAACGATGTTAGTAAAAATTTCTAGTGATGATGCTAAAGAAGCTCAAGTACAAAAAGCGTTGAACATTGGAAACTGGGTTTCTATTGCATTGACTTTAGTAGCTTGTTATTTCTTAGTACAATATATGTTGCCAGTAACTATGAAAATGGAATTCTACGGAGAAGGATTGAAAGACATTTCGTCTATGCGTGTTTTCTATGCCACTATTGTAGGTTTGATTGTAGGTGGAGCTATTTCATCTGTAACCGAATATTATACAGGATTAGGAACAAAACCAGTATTGGCAATTGTTCAAAAATCATCGACAGGTGCTGGAACCAATGTAATTGCAGGTCTGGCTACGGGAATGATTTCAACTTTTCCAACCGTAATTTTATTTGCTGCGGCAATTTGGTCTTCGTATGCTTTTGCAGGTTTCTATGGAGTAGCTTTAGCAGCTTCGGCTATGATGGCTACAACAGCTATGCAATTAGCGATTGATGCTTTCGGACCTATTTCGGACAACGCAGGAGGTATTGCTGAAATGAGTGAATTGCCAAAAGAAGTGCGTACACGTACGGATATTTTGGATTCTGTAGGAAATACTACAGCTGCTACTGGAAAAGGATTTGCGATTGCTTCGGCAGCATTGACTTCATTGGCCTTGTTTGCAGCTTATGTAACCTTTACGGGAATTGATGGAATCAATATTTTTAAAGCACCTGTATTAGCAATGTTATTTGTTGGAGGTATGATTCCAGTAGTATTCTCTGCTTTGGCAATGAACTCTGTTGGAAAAGCTGCTATGGATATGGTATACGAAGTGCGTCGTCAGTTCAAAGAGATTCCAGGAATCATGGAAGGTACTGGCAAGCCAGAATATGGTAAATGTGTTGAAATTTCTACTAAAGCCGCTTTGCGTGAAATGATGTTACCAGGAATTTTAACGATTGGTTTCCCAATTGCAATTGTTCTTTTAGGTAAATTAGTTTACGGTGACAATAACCAATTAATAGCTGAAATGCTAGGAGGTTATATGGCAGGTGTAACGGTTTCAGGTGTGCTTTGGGCAGTGTTTCAAAACAATGCTGGTGGAGCATGGGACAATGCCAAAAAATCATTTGAAGCTGGTGTTGAAATCAATGGCGAAATGACGTATAAAGGTTCTGATGCGCACAAAGCTGCGGTAACTGGAGATACAGTTGGAGATCCGTTTAAAGATACTTCAGGACCGTCTATGAATATCTTAATTAAATTAACTTGTTTGATTGGATTGGTAATAGCACCTATCTTAGGAGAAGGAAGTACTACGCAAAAAGAAATGACTTGTACTGTTGAGATGAAATCTTCTCCGGAAGCTGGTATGATGGGGAATTGTGATATGAGCAAATGTGCTACTATGACTAAAGACGAATGTGCTAAAATATGCGACAGTCTAAAATGTACTCCAGAGCAAAAAGAAATGTGTCTATCTCATTATGATGCGAATGGAAAATACATCGCTAAAGAAGAAAAAGCATGTTGTGCTAAAAAAGGAGAAGCTAAAAAGCAAGTCAAAGTTCAAATGAGCAATGAAAATGGAAAAGTAAAGGCTACAGTAACTATTTCTGAAAATGGAAAAGAAACTGTTCAAGTTTTTGAAGGTACAGAAGCTGAAGTAAAAGCTAAAGTAGCTACTATACAATAGTTTTCATTTAACATCAATAAAAAATGCCTCAAG
This sequence comes from Bacteroidota bacterium, assembly GCA_046048915.1. Taxonomy (GTDB): domain Bacteria; phylum Bacteroidota; class Bacteroidia; order Flavobacteriales; family Flavobacteriaceae; genus Flavobacterium. The sequence continues at coordinate 4,906 of JBJOFE010000036.1, forward strand.
AAATTGAGGCATTTTTTTATGAATTTAAGTTGGTTTTATGACTAAAACAAACCGTTGATTTCAGCATCAATACGGTTGATGATATTTCCTAAATCTTCTGGGTTATCTACAAAATTGATGTTGTCTACATCAATGATTAATAATTTACCTCTATCATAGGTATGAATCCAAGCTTCATAACGTTCATTCAAACGACTTAAGTAGTCAATAGAAATAGAATTTTCATATTCACGACCACGTTTGTGAATTTGGCCTACTAAATTCGGAATAGAACTACGCAAGTAAATTAATAAATCAGGTGCTTTTACCAAAGATTCCATCAATTCAAAAAGAGAAGAGTAATTTTGAAAATCGCGATTGGTCATCAAGCCCATAGCATGAAGGTTGGGAGCAAAAATGTGTGCGTCTTCGTAAATAGTTCTGTCTTGAATGATTCTTTTGCCACTTTCGCGAATTTGCATTACCTGACGAAATCGACTATTCAAGAAGTAAATTTGCAAGTTGAACGACCAACGCTCCATTTGGTGATAGAAATCATCCAAATACGGATTGTCAACTACGTCTTCAAAATGCGGTTCCCATTTAAAATGTTTGGCTAATAAATTGGTCAAGGTGGTTTTCCCCGAACCTATGTTTCCTGCTACTGCTATATGCATTACGGTAGTATGATTTTATTATTGATAAATTCTAAAAGGGTAAAAATAGATAAAAATTAGTGTTTGTAATACATTTTTCGGAATGATTTATTCACAATCGAAAAATGGAATAGCTGCTTTATTTTATTTCGATTATTAAATTTATTGGATATAAACCAATTGTATTCTAACACGTCTGAGTAAGTCATTTAACATTTTATTGGTACAAAATTCAAAATCTTTCGTCATATTTGCCTTTTAATTATAATATGAACCTCATGAAAAAAGCAATTTTACTTTTATTATTTGTATTAATTTATACCAATTCACAAGCGCAAAAGGATTTTCAAGGAATGGCTGTTTACGAGTCCAAGACTAGTATGGCGGACTTTAAAGTTCGAATGGAAGGCAACAAAAATATCAATCCAGACATGCAAAAAATGATGGAGGAGCGAATGAAAAAAATGTTTGAAAAGACTTTCGTTCTTAATTTTGATAAATCGTCTTCTATTTACAAAGAAGAAGAAAAATTAGAGGCTTCTAGTCAAGGAGGAGGAATGCGAATGATGATGGGTTCTATGACTGGTGGCGGAGGTACATATTATAAAAATGTCAAAGATAAAACGTATAGTATTGACAAAGATTTCATGGGTAAAGAATTTTTAGTCAAAGATTCGTTAGCAAGTTTGAATTGGAAAATGGAAGCTGAAACGAGAGTAATTGGTGGGTATACATGTTATAAAGCCACCGCAATTAAGGCGGCTAGTAAAACTGATTTTAGAAATTTTCGACCTAAAAAAGAAGATACATCTAAAAAAGAAGAAATATCACAGCAAGAAAAACCAAAGGAAGCTCCAAAAACAAGTTTTATGGATGCGCTAGAATTACCAAAGGAAATAACTATTACGGCTTGGTATACACCAGAAATTCCTGTTAATCAAGGGCCCGAAGGATATTGGGGATTGCCTGGATTAATTTTGGAAGTAAATGATGGTAAAACTATTATTTTATGTTCTAAAGTGGTTTTAAATCCAAAAGAAAAAACCGAAATTAAAGCACCATCAAAAGGGAAAACAGTGTCCCAAAATGAATATGATGATATTGTAGTAAAGAAAATGGAGGAATTCAGAGAAATGATCCAAGGTCCTGGTGGTAGAGGTGGTGGAATGCAAATTAGATTTAACAATTAATAGTTCTATAAATAGTATACTATGAAAAAATGGCTTGTATGTTTTGCCCTACTATTGTTTGCGACTGGGTACGCACAAAATGTTCGTTTTGAAGGAATTGTACTCGATACAGGCAAAGCGCCACTAGAAATGGCTAATGTTATGGCAGTCAACCAATCCTCTAAAGCGATGGATGCTTACGCCATTACATCTGATAAAGGGAAGTTTATCTTGAACTTGAAAGCTAATACATCGTATACGATTAAGTTGAGTTATATTGGGATGCAGAATAAAGAAATTTCTGTAGCAACAAAAGCAGAGAACATAATTCAGAATATCACAATGGAGTCGGGTGGTATTGAATTGGCAGGTGTTGAAATTGTTCGTGAAATGCCGGTTTCTATCAAAGGCGATACAATTGTGTACAATACAGATTCATTCAAAACGGGAGAGGAACGAAAATTAGAAGATGTATTTAAAAAGCTTCCAGGATTTGAAGTTTCATCAGATGGCCAAATTCAAGTGGAAGGTAAACAGGTAAGAAAACTTTTTGTAGATGGAAAACCGTTTATGGAGGGAGACACAAAGTTGGGTTCAAAAAACATTCCTTCTGACGCTGTTGATAAAGTACAAGTAATGAGAAATTTCAACGAGGTTTCTCAAATGAAAGGTATTGAAAACAACAATGACGACATCGCCATTAACATAAAACTCAAAAAGGGAAAAGATAAGTTTTGGTTTGGTGATTTGAGTGCTGGTTTAGCTAACAATAAAGGATATATTTTTAATCCAAAACTATTTTATTATTCCCCAAAAACGAGTGTCAATACCATTGTGAATTTGAATAATATTGGGGAAGTTTCATTGACTTCAGCTGATTTTTTTAGAATAACTGGTGGCGCCAGAAATACTATTGATAGAAACGGAACTTCATTAAATGTTAATCGTAATTTTTTTGGATTATCTGGAGGAGATAATGTAGCTAAGATGACTGATAAATTTGGAGCAATTAACTTGAATCATTCTTTTTCAAAAAAATGGACTGTATCTGGATTCGGAGCTTATTCATCCACCTATAATCAATCAATCACTAATTCAGAGCGTGGAATTTTCCAACCTAATACAACCGCAATCGCAACTTTGGAAAATAGGAAAAATCAAACGGATTCAAGAAATAGTGCTTTTATATCAAAAGTTGGATCTAAATTCAAACCCAATGACAAATTCCAATTGGATTATGATGCTTTTTTAAGAAAGAATAGTCAGCGCGAAGAGAATACAAATCAAACTAATTCTACTTCATATTTTGGTTTAACACCAATTAATAATTCCAACTCGATTCTTTCTTTTCAAAAGCAAGACCCAATTTCATTTAATCAAAGCTTAAATTTATTTTATACCCAAAATTCAAAAAGTACCTGGGTAATTGAGCTCCAACACCAGTATGAGGACGAAGATCCATTTTATAATCCACAGCTTTCTGTAAATCCATATCAAAATATAAATACAACTAATCCGAATGATCCTAGTTCGATTTTTGTAAATCAAAACTCTTTAAATATTGAACAATCGAGATTTGTAAAAACAAATAAATTTGATGCTAAATTGGATTACTTCTTCCAAATTAGCAATAAAAGTATTCTTAATCTAACCCTAGGTAATACGAATGCTTTTCAAACCTACAATTCAAGTTTATTGCAAATTTTGCAAAATAATTCCACTGTAACCATAAATAATGAATCGTACAACAATGATGTTCGTTATTCATTTAAGGATGCTTTTTTAGGTATTCATTATAAATTCATGTTAGGAAAATTTACGTTTAACCCTGGTTTTTCTTACCATCAGTACGTAACGAATAACACTCAATTTTCTAGACCTCTTCAATTGAATTTCAATCGATTTTTACCTGATATGTTTGCCAGATGGGATTTGAAAAAATCAGAAAACATAACCTATAATTATTCTATAAAAAATGGTTTCAATGATATCAATTCTTTGATTGAAGGATATGTTTTTACTAATTTTAATAGTATAGCGAGAGGTAATTCGGGTTTAGAGAATTCATTAGTAACTTCTCACAGATTAAATTATTCAAAATACAATTTGTATAATTTTACCACCATTTTTGGAAATATATCCTACACTACTACAAAAAAACCAGTTGTCAATGGTATTTTATTTCAAGGAATTTATTCGACTTCTGACCGATTGAATTTAGATGCTGAAAATGAAAATTTAAATAGTACTCTTTTTTATTCGAAAAGCTTTAAGAAATACTATAAAATATCAGGAGGACTTAATGCAAGTTGGAATAGGAACTTTGTTTTAAATAGAGCTATTATTGGCGGGAATTTAAAAGAGTTTATTCAAGAAATTGAAAATATTAATCACGGATATAATCTAACGCTGGGGACTCAATTTAAGAAGCTTCCTAATATTGATTTAGGGTATAGAATTAATTTTTCTGAGCAAGCAAATACGGCATTTACAACACAAAGCCCTAATGTGAAACTAAATTATTATTTCTTAGATGGAATGAATATTAATTGGGATTATTCGTTTAACCGATTTAAAAATCAGTCTTCTGGATTAACCAATGATTTTAAAATTATGTCAGCCAGTATTAATTATGCTAAAAAAGATGCCAAATTGGAATATAGAATTCAAGCGAATAATCTTTTGAATACAAAGTCAAGGCTGAATAATTCATTTAGTGTAAATGGGTATAATGCCAATGAAACCATTATTTTACCAAGGTTTGTCTCATTCCTTCTAAAATATAACATCTAAATAAATTTAATTCGACCAATAAAAAAAAGAGTTTTCTTAAATTAAAGAAAACTCTTTTTTGGTATTTAATTTACAAGCAATTAATTTACAATTTAAAAGCTGTTTTTACAGTTTCTACGAAATCTAATTTTTCCCAAGTAAATAAATCTACAGTAACGGTTTTAGTTAATCCGCCAGGAGCAGAGAACGTTTTAGTAACTGTTTCAGGCGTACGTCCCATATGTCCGTAGGCTGCTGTTTCACTATAGATTGGATTTCTTAATTTCAAACGTTGCTCGATAAAGTACGGACGCATATCAAAAATACCTTCTACTACTTTACTAATTTCTCCGTCTGTTAAACTTACTTTAGAAGTTCCATAGGTATTCACATTGATTGATGTTGGTTTTGCAACACCAATAGCATAAGAAACTTGCACTAAAACTTCGTCACACAATCCAGCTGCTACTAAGTTTTTAGCAATATGACGTGTTGCATACGCTGCAGAGCGGTCTACTTTAGATGGGTCTTTTCCAGAGAAAGCACCACCACCGTGAGCTCCTTTTCCACCATAGGTATCCACAATGATTTTTCTTCCTGTCAAACCAGTATCTCCGTGAGGACCTCCAATTACGAATTTTCCTGTTGGGTTGATGTGATAGGTAATGTTGTCATTGAATAAATGTGCATATTGTGGGTATTTTGCTTTAATACGAGGAATCAAAATACTCACTAAGTCCGATTTGATTTTAGCCAACATCGCAGCTTCTTGATCAAAATCGTCATGTTGTGTAGAGATAACAATGGCATCAATACGAACTGGTTTGTTGTCATCTGAATATTCAAGAGTTACTTGAGATTTAGCATCTGGACGTAAGTATTTGATTTCGTTATTCTCTCTTCTCAAGTTAGCTAACTCAATCAAAATCGCATGAGATAAATCCAAAGCCAAAGGCATGTAATTTTCAGTTTCGTTGGTTGCATAACCAAACATCATTCCTTGGTCACCCGCTCCTTGTTCTTCTTTACTTGCTCTATCTACTCCTTGATTAATATCAGCTGATTGTTCGTGAATAGCCGAAAGGATACCACAAGAATTAGCTTCAAACATGTACTCACTTTTGGTGTAACCAATTTTCTTGATTACATCACGAGCGATTTGTTGTACATCTAAGTAGGTATTGGATTTTACTTCTCCAGCCAAGATCACCTGACCAGTAGTTACCAAAGTTTCACAAGCTACTTTTGAATCGGCATCAAATGCCAAAAAATTATCGATTAATGCATCGGAGATTTGATCAGCCACTTTGTCTGGATGTCCTTCACTCACAGATTCTGACGTAAATAAATAAGCCA
>JBJOFE010000037.1:0-9603 GCA_046048915.1 Bacteroidota bacterium
TTCCCTAGTCCAACCATCGTTTTTGTAATTCCAGCAACCGTTCCTGTAAAAGTAGGCGAAGCCAGCGGCGCTTTCAAATCTAATGCTGTTTGAGTTGCCATAGAAACCGGCTTATTTAAATCTGTTGTATCATCTACATTCCCTAGTCCAACCATCGTTTTTGTAATTCCAGCAACCGTTCCTGTAAAAGTAGGCGAAGCCAGCGGCGCTTTCAAATCTAATGCTGTTTGAGTTGCCGTGGAAATAGGTTTTGCAGCATCTGAAGTGTTATCTACATTGCCTAAACCCACTTTTGATGCACTTATCCCATTAGCTACTTTGGCATCCGTAATCGCATTATTGGCAATTTTTGCCGTCGAAATAGCTCCTGTTGCAACTTCAGGCGAAGTAGCTGTTCCGGATAAATCTCCGGTTAATTGAATTTTTCCTATCGTATTTGAAGTGGCATCTGGGACTCCAGCAGAAACACTCGCATCAACATATTCTTTAATTATTTTTACTGATGGGTACTTGTTAGTAGAATTAGCATCTGCAATAATATTGTTGCTTTTATTGGACATGTTTTCTTTCAAATCCAATGCTGTTTGAGTCGCTATAGAAACTGGTTTGTTCGTGTCAGAGGTATTGTTTAGATTTTCTAACCCTAAATTTTTTCGAGCAATGGCAGCAGTTGTAGCGCCAGTTCCTCCGTTAGTCACAGGGACAATCCCAATTACATTTTCTGCATTTTGAGCTGAAAAAGCAAAAGGAACTCCTGCAAAATCTTGACTGCTAATTTCTATGAATGAATTGCAATTCCCCTTGGTGTCCATGGACACCACTAATTTTTTGGGAATCGTATTCCATTGTAAAGCATCAAAATTGACCGCTGTCCCTCCGGTTTGATTGCCAATTCCTATGATCAAATTGACCATACCAAAAGCATCTGTTTTTGTGCTAAAGGTCTCTTGGTACTCTAATTCATTACTTGTGTTTTTTATTTCAAAACGCAAACATACTTTTTGATCTAGAAGCGGTAAATAGGTATTGTTTTGTCCTGGCAGTTCTTCTCCTTTTGGATTTAGCAAAACTGCTTGATAACTTATACCATGGGATTGGGAATACCCAATGGTTACAACAAAAAGTAAAATAATAAGATAAGGGTTTCTCATTTGTATTCAATTTTTATAGAGGGAAGTGAAATCCTAATTGCACTTGATTAGTATTAAAAGACAAGCTTTCTAATCCTGATTTAGGTAATGATTTCATTAATGTATAATCTAAACTAAGAATCAAATAATCAGCAACAGTATAATTTAGTTGCATTCCAATCAAAGGCTGAATTACAATTCCTTTAAATTCTTCGTATTTTGTTAAATCGTAATAATTATTATTTAATAACTGTTGACCGTTAGCAATTATTGAAGTATTAACTCCCGCTTTTAATTTAAATTCTAATTCATTTTGGGTTTTGAAAACAGAATATAAAATTGCATTTTGTATTCCAAAATAATTGGTATTCCATTCGTACCTATTTACTCTATTAGCACCTTTCGCGTTATATTGGTTCCAAGTTAAAGATCCCGAATAGAATACTCTATCATTAATACCGTACTCATAACCCAATTCGTAAGTGCTTCCTGAGCTACTTTTAATATCGCTATTGGTTTTACCCGTCGAATCTTTATAATCATAGGAAGTGAAGTTTTTACCTGTTTTAAGGTAGATTTCTTGTGAAAATCCAAATTGAAAACACAAAACAGAAAAGATTGTAAACAGTTTTAATCTCATAAATTCTTAATTATTTTACAATAGTGAACACTGCTGTTCATTGTTAAACGCACTAAATATTCAGCCTCAGACAATGTTGACAGGTCCATTGAAATTAGACTATTAATAATTTTAATTTCTTTATTTAGAAGCATCCGCCCTTGGATATCGAATATTGAAATTGTTGCTTTTTGGTCATCACCATTTGAGAATTGAAAATTAATACTAGTTACAAATGGATTGGGATAAACAACAAATTGTAGTGAATTAGAAGAAGTAGACCTTTCGATCAATGTGGACCAAAAACTTTGTTGAAAACCTTGCTGAACAACCACAGAACTTTTCGAAGTAACAGAACTGCTTTGCTGACCTATCGTTTGATTTACAACAAGCCCCGTATTCAACTTGATCGAATTACCTTGTGAATTGATCGATTGATGGTGAAGCATTTGTCCGTAAATAACAGATGAACAAAATAAGAATAAAATTTTTATCATTTGGGGCGTAATAAAACTCTTAAAAAACTTCAAATATATAAAAACATATTCAATTGATAAATAGGTTTTGTTAAAATGGAAAAATGTATTCTATACCTAAATCATTCTAATACTGATTGTTGAAGAACTGATTTCCCATTCATTCGTTTTACAATCACTGTTAACTATTTGAAAAAATATACTATGAATATGTTTAAGTATTCCTCCATTTAATAACTAATAAATGGTACACAATAGGGTACACAACAACAAAAAATGAGTCTTTAAAATAAAAAAACCCTTTAAAATAAAGGGTTTTCAGAGGTTGATTGTGGTCCCACCTGGGCTCGAACCAGGGACCACCTGATTATGAGTCAGGTGCTCTAACCAACTGAGCTATAGGACCGGTTAAGAGTGTGCAATATTACTACTATTTTTAATTTGCTACAACTATTTTTAAAGCAGAATTCAAAAAAGTAACGGTTTCTAAAATCCTTAAAAAGAAATTACTTGATTTTGAGGTAAGTATTATTTAATTTCTTGGCACAATTCTATCAAAACACCATTGGTGCTTTTTGGATGTAAAAATGTGACCATTTTGTTATCAGCTCCTTTTTTTGGTGTTTCGTTCAAGACAACAAAGCCTTCATTTTGAAGCCTACTAATCTCGGCAACAATATCTTCTACATCAAAAGCAATATGATGAATGCCTTCCCCTTTTTTCTCAATAAACTTGGCTATAGGGCTTTCTGGATTGGTAGCAGCTAACAATTCTATCTTGTTAGGTCCATTCAAAAAAAACGAGGTTGTTACTCCTTCACTTTCCACCACTTCCGATTTGTAAGCTGGAGCTCCAAACAATTTTTCAAAAAGTACATTTGAAACATCTAAATCTTTTACTGCAATTCCGATATGTTCTATTTTTCTCATGGTATTAACTTCAATTACGGTTTAAAAATACAGAAATTCAAACCAAATTCCGAATCACAACCTTAGAATATTTCATTAAAAAGTTTCCATTCCATTAAATATAGTTGTTATTTTGTGAGATCAAATTTTCAATTCGTTATGGGCAAGTCCTTTTATAAATACTGTTTTGCTTTATTAGTGGTAATCCTAACTGGTTGTGCCAAAAGAGGCAATATAACCGGCGGTGCAAAAGACACTATTGCGCCAATATTAAAAGCCAGTTTTCCTAAAAATTTTAGCACTGAATTCAAAGGAAAAAGTATCAAATTAACCTTTGACGAATACATTAAGTTAAAGGATTTGAAAAAGCAACTCGTTATTTCTCCACCCCTAAAAAACGAACCGCTCATTATCCCGACTACCGCTAGCAAAATCATTTCCATAACCATTAATGATACCCTACAAGAGAATGCAACCTATAGCTTTAATTTTGGCCAAAGCATAGCCGACAATAATGAGGGAAACCCCTTGAATCAATTCAAGTATGTATTTTCTACTGGAAAAACAATTGATTCATTAGCTATTAGTGGAAAAGTAAAAGACGCTTACTTCAAAGAAGTGGAATCCTTTGTTTCGGTAATGTTGTATGATGTAACTACAAACTTTAACGACTCAATTGTATACAAGCAAACGCCTCGTTATGTTACAAATACACTAGACAGTTTAAAATCGTTTCGCTTGGAAAATTTGAAAGCCGGAAAGTACCTTTTGGTTGCGATGAAGGATTATAATTCAAACAATAAATTTGACCCTAAAAAAGACAAAATAGGGTTTTTGAAACAATTCATTACAGTTCCAAGCGACACTGTTTACGAATTGGAATTGTTCAAAGAGCATTTACCATTTAAAGCGTATAAACCTGCTCAAGCCTCTGGCAATAGATTGCTAATGGGATACGAGGGAAATCTAAAAAATAAAGAAAATAGACCTCAAATTATTTTAAAAAATAAAGAACAAATACTCCCAACTTTGATTACTCAGTTTCCTAAAAAAGATTCATTACAAGTTTGGTTCAAACCTATAAAAACAGACTCACTTTCAATTTCTGTTATTCAAAATAAATACATAAAAGACTTTAGTTTTAAAATTAAAGAACAAAAGAAAGATACTTTGAATATCAAAATACACCAGCAAGGAAACTTGAATCCAAAAGAGCGTTTTTCGCTAGAAAGCGCTACGCCATTGGTGCAATTTGACAAAACGAAAATGAGTTTAGTCAACAAAAAATTGGAATCCATTGCATTTACTTCTGAATACGATGAGTTACAACAGGTACTCTATTTGAATTTTAAAAGAGAAGCCGATGAAGAATACCAATTCAAATTAAAACCTGGAGCAGTAAAAGATTTCTTTGAAAAAGCGAATGATAGTTTGGATTTCAAAATCAATGCTAGTTCGTTAGAAAATTATGGCAATTTAATTGTTAATCTTCAAAACGCGAAACGTTTTCCTGTTCTTGTCGAATTAACTAATGATAAAGGAGAAACCCTATTTTCTAACTACTCCGAAAAAGAGACTACGCTAGACTTCAGCTTGATTCAACCTGCAAAATATACCTTGCGTGCTATTTATGATGACAATAAAAATAAAGCTTACGACCCAGGAAATTTCTTAGCAAAACAATACGCCGAAGAAGTTATTTATTATTCTAAAGAAGTAGAAGTAAGAGCTAATTGGGATGTGGTTCAAGCGTTCGATTTAAGTATTCCTTATACTCATGAACCAAAGGTGAAAAACAAACCGAAAAAAGACACAAAAAAATAACAATTATAACAATTCGAAATGATCTTGATCCTTTAAAAAATCAAGTTTTTTTCTGGTTTCAACCAACGTTTTTTTGTCTATTTCAGCAATAAAAACACCTTCTTCTTTATGAGGTTCAATTACCGAATTCCCTAAATAATCTGTTAGCTGACTATGGCCAACGTACTCTAAATTATTGTTGTCAATTCCCAAACGGTTGACACCAATTGTGTAACTCATGTTTTCTATGGCACGAGCATTTAGTAAAGTGTCCCAGGCATTAATTCTTGTTTTAGGCCAATTGGCGACATAAATAAGTAAATCGTAATTTTCGGTGTTGCGAGAAAAAACAGGGAACCGTAAATCATAACAAATCAAAGGACAAATTTTCCATCCTTTGTATTCAATAATTAATTTCTGAGTACCATTGGTATAACTTTGGTCTTCGCCTGCAAGGGTAAACAAATGTCGTTTGTTATAAAACTGTATTTCTCCCGAAGGAAAAACGAAGAGCAATCTATTATAATAATTTCCGTTTTCTATAATTACTAAACTTCCAGTGATAGCAGCGTTTTTAGCTTTTGCCAAAGATTGCATCCATAAAACCGTTTTACCTTCCATGGTTTCCGCAACTCGTTCTGGCTGCATGGTGAAACCAGTAGTGAACATTTCAGGAAGTACAATCAAATCGGTTCCTGATTCAATAGCATTGATTTTTTGCTCGATATTTACACGATTCGATTTTGGGTCTTCCCAAACCAACGAAATTTGAATTAAAGCGATCTTCATAGTATAAAAATACAAATTTTAGTAGTGCTAAATAAAAAAACGCATCCCAATTAAGGAATGCGTTTTTTATATAAAAGTTCAGTAGATTACTTTACGCTTGCTACTAAATATTCTCTGTTCATGCGAGCAATATTCTCTAGTGAAATTCCTTTTGGACATTCCACTTCACAAGCTCCTGTATTCGTACAGTTACCAAAACCTTCTTCGTCCATTTGGCGTACCATGTTCAATACACGATTAGTGGCTTCCACTTTACCTTGAGGCAATAAGGCATATTGAGATACTTTGGCACCTACGAAAAGCATTGCAGAACCATTTTTACAAGTAGCTACACACGCACCACAACCAATACATGCTGCTGCTTCAAATGCTTTATCAGCATCGTCTTTAGCAACCGGAGTGGCATTAGCGTCAATTGTGTTTCCAGATGTATTTACAGATACGAAACCACCCGCTTGTTGGATTCTATCAAAAGCACTTCTGTCTACTACTAAATCTTTGATTACTGGGAACGCTCTACTTCTCCATGGCTCAACAAAGATAGTATCGCCATCCTTGAACATACGCATGTGCAATTGACAAGTAGTTACACCAGAATCTGGACCGTGAGCACGACCGTTAATGAATAATGAACACATTCCGCAAATTCCTTCACGACAGTCGTGATCAAAAGCGATTGGTTCTGTTCCTTCATTGATTAATTGTTCGTTCAATTGGTCTAACATTTCCAAGAATGAACTCGCTGTAGAAACCTCGTTTAATTTGTAAGTTTCTAATTGCCCTTTGGCTTTAGAGTCTTTTTGACGCCAAATTTTAAGGGTTATATTGATATTTTTTGCTGAAGACATAATTCTAATTATTTATAATTTCTAGCTGCAATTTTGATAAACTCGTATTTCAATTCTTCTTTATGAAGCTCGGCCTTAGTGATATCATCACCTTTGTATTCCCAAGCACTCACAAATGAGAAGTTTTCATCATCACGCAGTGTTTCTCCTTCTGCATCTTGATATTCTTCACGGAAGTGACCTCCACAAGATTCATTACGTTGTAAGGCGTCCATTGCCATCAATTGACCCAAGTCAATAAAGTCAGCCACACGAAGTGCTTTCTCTAATTGCGGATTCAACTCATCAGCACTACCTGGTACATTCACTTCTTTGTAGAATTCGGCTTTCAAAGCAGCAATTTCTTCAATTGCTTGTTTCAAACCAGCTTCATTTCTACCCATACCTACTTTGTTCCACATAATCAATCCCAAACGTTTGTGGAAATGATCCACAGATTTAGAACCTTTATTATTTAAGAATTGGTTGATAGTCTCTTTAACTCTGTTTTCAGCTTCTGCGAATTCTGGCAAATCAGTTGAAATTTTTCCAGTACGAATATCATCTGCTAAATAGTTAGAGATGGTATAAGGTAATACGAAATACCCGTCAGCCAAACCTTGCATCAAAGCTGAAGCTCCTAAACGGTTAGCTCCGTGATCAGAGAAGTTAGCTTCTCCTGCTACGAAACAACCAGGAATTGTAGATTGTAAGTTGTAATCCACCCAAACACCACCCATAGTGTAATGCACTGCTGGATAGATTTTCATTGGTGTTTCATACGGATTTTCATCGGTAATTTTTTGGTACATGGTAAACAAGTTCCCGTACTTTTCTTTCAACCATTCTTTTCCTAAAGTAGTAATTTCTTCTGCTGTTGGATGGTGATTCCCTTTGGCGAAAGCCGCTTGTTTCCCTTTACTTTGAATCTCTGAAGAGAAATCCAAATACACCCCTTCGTTAGTATCATTAGCTTCAATCCCTTTGCCTTCGTCACATACTTCTTTAGCAGCTCTTGAAGCCACATCACGAGGTACTAAGTTTCCAAATGCAGGGTATTTTCTTTCTAAGAAGTAATCTCTTTCTTCTTCAGATAATTGAGTTGGTTTTAATTTTCCTGCGCGAATTGCTTCGGCGTCTTCTTTTTTCTTTGGTACCCAAATACGTCCTGAGTTACGTAATGATTCTGACATCAAAGTCAATTTAGCTTGGTTTGTACCGTGAACCGGTATACATGTTGGGTGAATTTGTACAAAACATGGATTGGCGAACAAGGCTCCTTGTTTATGAACTTTCCAACCTGCCGTAACGTTACTTCCCATTGCATTTGTAGAAAGGAAATAAACGTTTCCGTATCCTCCCGAAGCAATGACTACCGCGTGAGCTGAATGTCTTTCTATTGCTCCTGTAACCAAGTTACGAGCGATAATTCCACGAGCCTTTCCGTCTACTTTTACCAAGTCTAACATTTCGTGACGATTGAACATTTCAATTCGCCCTAAACCGATTTGTCTTGACAAAGCTGAATACGCTCCTAATAATAACTGTTGCCCTGTTTGACCAGCAGCATAAAAAGTACGTTGTACTTGTGTTCCTCCAAAAGAACGGTTGTCCAACATTCCGCCATAATCTCTAGCAAATGGAACTCCCTGAGCCACACATTGGTCAATAATATTTCCAGAAACTTCAGCTAAACGATGAACGTTAGCTTCACGAGCTCTGTAATCTCCACCTTTAATAGTGTCATAAAATAATCTGTACGTACTATCACCATCATTTTGATAGTTTTTAGCTGCGTTAATTCCTCCTTGTGCAGCAATAGAGTGCGCACGACGTGGAGAATCTTGGAAACAAAATGCTTTTACATTGTACCCCATTTCTGCAAGTGAAGCAGCGGCAGAAGAACCTGCTAAACCAGTTCCTACAACAATAATGTCGATTTTTGGTCTATTGTTTGGCGCAACTAATTTTAAATGGTCTTTGTAATCAGTCCATTTCTGTGAAATGTGACCTTCTGGTATTTTAGAATCTAACTTCATAATATGTTCTGATGTTGATTATTTTAAGAAAAAGTGAATGTAAACTGGAATAATTGCAAACAATAACGGAACAATAATTGCAAACGCGGTCCCGAATTTTTTGATTATTGGTGTGTATTTTGGATTGCTCAATCCCAAAGATTGGAAAGCACTTTGAAATCCGTGTAACAAATGGAATGCTAAAGTGAACATTGCCAAAACGTATAAAACAGTTGCGATCAGTCCTGTTTTTGGATCTTTGAAAAAGGCAACGGTTATTTTGTGTAAATCTTTATATCCCTCTTTGATTTTAACATTGGCAGCAGCGTCGAAGAATTCGGTTCTGTTTTCAATTTTAACCATTTTTTGATCTACTTGAGCTTTTGGAAGATAACCTCCATCTGTAGTCAAGTAATATTCTTGTTCTTGACCTTGAACACCAATAGAAATGGTTTGCAAAGGCATGTTTTTATCAAAATGCATTACAGCCCAGAAATTAACCATGTGCGTAACAATAAAAACTAAAATTACAGTTCCTAATACCGCCATGTTTCTTGAAGAAAATGAACTCGAAGAACCATCTGTTTTGGCATACCCAATAGGTCTTGCTTTTCTGTTTTGAACAGTTAATAAAATTCCATCAATTGCATGGAATAAAATAGAAATGTAAGTAACGTAAGATAAAATTTTTACGGCTGGGTTAGTCGTCATAAACAATGCATACTGATTGAAATGTAACGCATCGCTAAAAATTAATTGAAGATTCCCTGCTAAATGCCCCGAAAGGAACAAACATAAAAATAAACCTGTAAAAGACATCCAATATTTCTTTGCAAGAGATGACTTTAGAATTGCAGATTTTGCCATAATAATTTGAATAAATTTTTATTAAATAGTGTGACAAAAATAGGAGAAATCCAATTCAACTACAACCTTTTCGTTGTTATTTATAATGATTTTAAAGTGTTTTAGTAAATACCTTAATAAATCAATAATAATCAAGGCTTGAAACTAAATTTGATTAAACATTTC
>JBJOFE010000038.1:0-8703 GCA_046048915.1 Bacteroidota bacterium
CCCCTAAAATTTATGGGTTAAATATATTTTTATATTAAAAATACCGATATTAAGACGTATTTAGTTGTTTAAATTAATTACACCCCCTTAAAAATATAGGGTATAAATAAAAAAATAAAATATTAAAAATAAAAAACCACCTTGTTAGAGGTGGGTATATATTACATGATCCTAAATCGAGAAAATAAACTACAAAACTAGAAGTCCAAATTCCTTTAATGTGGATATAGGTTTTGAAAACCAAAATAATTCAAAGTCTTCCAATTCGTTTTCAAAATCAGCTTTTAGTTCTTGAAATGTGGAAGTTTTTAAATTGGATACCGAAATTATTGGCAGCATTCTAGCAAGCCATTCTCCTTCTTTTCGATTAGTTTGTATGACAATAGTTTCTTTTTTATCATGAAATGTTAATTGCATCATTTCCCAAGTACTTCCTTTTTTAGTTTTCGTAAAACTGCTTATTGTAGGTTTACCGCCCAGCCAAATCACTTTAGCGTTAGGTTTGCAACTATAATTTGTTTCTTCTTCTAAAGCATCGTAAATAAAATCTGGAGGTATGGTGGTTTTGGGAATGGCAAAATCGAACCAATCTTGCAAATCGTAGTCAAGACAAATTCCATGCATAAAATTAAACAATGATTTTTTTAATCCAAAACTAAATTGGTCGTGATCAATTCCTGTCTTATCCGTATAGGTAAGATCATTATTAGCAAAAGTTCCGATAGCATTCGAGTCTTTGACAACCCCAAATTTTTCTGGATACATCCCAACTGGGCTGTGAGCTGTCATAGCAAATTGGTGCCAAAACCCCGATTGTAAAACCCCTGCCTCAAACAATTGGCGCACCATTTCCAAACTATCAACTGTTTCTTGTATGCTTTGTGTGGGATAGCCATACATTAAATAGGCATGAACCATCACTCCTGCCTCGGTAAAATTTCGAGTTACTTTAGCCACTTGTTCAACCGTTACCCCTTTGTCAATCAATTTTAACAATCGATCTGAAGCTACTTCGAGACCGCCAGAAACTGCAATACAACCTGACGCTTTTAACAACAAGCACAAATCCTTGGTAAAACTCTTCTCAAAACGAATGTTGGTCCACCAAGTCACCGCTAATTTACGACGTAGTATTTCTAAAGCCAACTCCCTCATTAAGGCAGGTGGAGCTGCTTCGTCCACAAAATGAAAACCGGTTTCTCCTGTTTGGGAAATCATTTCTTCCATTCGGTCGCATAAAATTCCTGCAGCGATCGGTTCGTATACTTTAATATAATCTAATGATATATCGCAAAAAGTACATTTTCCCCAATAACAACCGTGGGCCATGGTGAGTTTATTCCAACGCCCATCGCTCCACATGCGGTGCATTGGATTGACAATTTCGATTACAGAAATATATTGATCTAAAAGTAAATCTGAATAATCAGGCGTACCTACTTGAGCTTGTTTATAATCGTGTCGCGGGGAATTATTTATATACACCACTTTGTCATTTTCCAACAAAAAAGTACGTTTGAATTCGGTATTCGATCCAGATTCAATATTTTCAATTATCAATTCAAGAGGCAATTCGCCATCATCCAAAGAGATAAAATCAAAAAATTCAAAAACTCGTTCGTCAGAAAGCGAACGCAATTCCGTATTGGCAAAACCGCCACCCATCAAAATTTTAATTTCTGGATAGTGTTGTTTAATCCATTGCGCTGAACGAAAAGCTGCATATAAATTACCCGGAAAAGGAACTGAAATTAAAAATACGTTGGGTTGAATCGTTTCGATTTTCACTTTCAGAATAGAAAGCAAAAGCGAATCGATATAGGTTGGCTGTAGTTGTAAGGCTGCGTACAATTCATCAAATGAATTAGCCGATCGTCCCAAACGTTCTGCATAGCGACTGAATCCAAAATTAGGATCAACACATTCTACAATAAAATCTGAAATATCTTCTAGATACAACGTAGCTAAATGCTTGGCTTTGTCTTGAGTTCCCATAGTACCAAAAGCCCAATCTAACTCTTCTAACTGTGCAAATCGAGACGCTTCGGGTAAGAAATCTTCTTGGCAAATTTGGAGTGCCAAAGTAGGATTCTTTCCTTGCAAAAAGGCGATAACCGAATCAATAGTTTTAATATACTCGTCTTGAAGTGCAAAAATGCGCCGTGCATTTTCAGACCAAGTTTCAATTTGAGATGTTGAACTTGAGGTTTCAAATAAATCAGCTAACCCTTTTTTCGAAAACAAAGCTAAAATAACTTCTATTCCTAAATCAGCTTGTTCTGACGCTATATTTTTGGTATTCAAAAAACCTTTTATATAGGCTGTTGCTGGATACGGAGTATTCAGTTGAGTAAACGGTGGGGTGATAAGAAATAGTTTTGTTTTCAAAGAGGTGATTTTGAAGTACAAATATCGTTCAATATTATGTCTTTAGATTAAAACTGATGTTCTTTTTTGCTGATTACCATAAGCGAAATTACCGAAATAACTGCTGCTGCAGAAAGATAATACCCAACGAAAGCTAAACCATAGTTGGTAGCAATCCATATCGCAATCATTGGGGCAAATGCAGCTCCAATAATCCCAGCTAAGTTAAAAGTCAAAGAGGCGCCTGAATAACGAACTTTTGTAGGAAACAATTCAGAAAGAAAAGTTCCCATTGGACCATAGGTAAATCCCATCAATGCCATTCCCAAACACAAAAAGAAAGTAACCAAAGTCGTGTTTCCTGAATTCAGAAAAAACGAAAAGAACAATCCGAAAATTGCAATAGCTACCGAAGCATAGAGTAACATTTTCCGACGACCTATTTTATCTGCAATTACTGCAGAGACAGGTATAAATCCTGCAAAAAACAAGACCGAAAATAATTGCATTAATAACGCTTCTTTATTAGAAAAATGCAATTCTTTAGTATTCCAATTCAGCATAAACACCGTCATTAAATAGAATACCACAAAGGTGGTAACGGCAGCAAAAGTACCAAAAAGCAATTCTTTTCGATACAATTGCAATAAGGTCAAGAAAGGCAACTTCACTTCCTCCTGTTCTTTTTTAGCATTTTCAAATGCATTGGTTTCAGTAATTTTCAAACGAATATAAAAACCAACCAAAACTAATAATGAACTCGCGATAAAAGGAATTCTCCATCCATAGTCTAAAAAATCTTGGGCACTCATGGAATTAGTCAATAATAAAAAGGTGCCTCCTGAAAGTATCAATCCAATTGGCGCTCCCAATTGGGGAAACATTCCATACCAAGCTCGTTTATGAGGTGGTGCATTTTCGATGGCCAACAACACGGCTCCTCCCCACTCTCCACCTAACCCAACACCTTGACCAAAACGACACAGCATTAATAGAATTGGAGCAGTAATTCCGATACTTGCATAACTAGGTAAAAATCCAATACAAACAGTTGAAATTCCCATAGTCAATAAAGCAACAACTAAAGTAGTTTTTCGTCCCACTTTATCTCCATAATGTCCAAAAACGGCAGAACCTAATGGTCTTGCAAAAAAAGCAATCGAGAAAGTTGCTAAAGATTGTAACACCGACGTAGTACTATCGCTCCCCGGAAAAAACAATTGAGGAAAAACCAATACGGCTGCATTGGCATAAATGTAAAAATCAAAAAACTCAATTGTAGTTCCGATTAAACTTCCAAAAAGAACATGACGTAAGGAATTCTGAGGTTGCGCAGTAGTGCTCATAAAGTTTGGTTTTTGTCAAATTATCAAACGAGCATAAAAATGCTACTATTTTTCGAAAGCCACAACTATTTAGTTCCAATATTTTTTTAGTATTTTTACTCCAAACAAAACCCAATATGCCCACTGACTGTATACACTATCAAAATTCAGGCTATTTTACTTCTTTAATCAAAGACTATTTAGATCAAAAATCAAGTCTAGACTCGCTATACAACCGATTTCCAACTGTTGAAAATTTTGAAGCCCAAATCAAAGAAAAAGGGACTAACTACAATCATGACAATCGGGAAAAAGTGGTGAGTGTTTTAGAAAAACAATATCAAAACATACGGGTTTCAAAGGCTACTAAACATAACATTGTTGCTTTAGGACAAACCAATACTTTTACAATTACTACCGGGCACCAGTTGAATTTATTTAGTGGCCCCTTGTACTTTTTATACAAGATCATTTCTACCATCAATTTAGCTTCGGAACTAAAAGCAAAATATCCCCATTCAAATTTTGTTCCTGTCTACTGGATGGCAACAGAAGATCACGATTTTGAAGAAATCAACTATTTCAATTTCAATGGCAAAAAATTTCATTGGAACAAAGACAGTTCAGGACCTGTTGGTCGATTATCTACTGAAGGCTTAGATGCTGTTTTTGAAGTTTTTGCTTTAGAATTAGGCTCAAGCACTAATGCTCAAAAAATCAAAGACCTATTTCAAAAATCGTATTTAGAGCATTCAAATTTAGCAGATGCTACTCGGTATTTAGCGAATGAACTTTTTAGCGACTATGGCTTAGTAATCCTTGATGCTGACGATGCCGATTTGAAAAGGATCTTCACTCCTTACATTAAAGACGAACTAGTAAACCAAACGTCCTTCAAAGAAGTTACTACCACCATAGAAAAACTTAAAAATTACAGCATTCAAGTCAATCCACGTGAAATTAATTTATTTTACATTGAGAATAACTTGCGTGAGCGAATCGTATTCGAAAACGGTAATTATACAGTAAAAAATACCGACTTATCTTTTTCCAAAGAAAAACTATTGCAATTGGTTGAAACCCATCCAGAGCAATTTAGTCCGAATGTCATTTTACGCCCTTTGTATCAAGAAGTCCTTTTGCCAAATCTGTGCTATATTGGAGGAGGTGGCGAAATAGCCTATTGGCTAGAATTGCAGTCTTTTTTCAATGCGGCAGAAGTGAATTTTCCTATCTTGTTAGTTCGGAACTCGGTTCTTTTAGCAACCGAAAAACAAATCAAAAAAGCTGATGCCTTAGAGCTTTCTTGGGCTGATTTGTTTAGCAAGCAAAATGATTTGATTAACCAAAAAACAAAAACACTGTCCAAAATCGACTTGGATTTATCGGATATTAAAGAACAATTAAGAAAACAATTTAGCGATCTTCAAAGTATTGCGCTGCAAACTGACCAATCCTTTATTGGCGCACTAAAAGCCCAAGAAATCAAACAGATTAAAGGAATTAAACACTTAGAAAAACGATTATTCAAAGCACAAAAAAGAAAATTAGTAGACGTACTCAACCGAATTATTCAATTGCAAAATGAATTATTTCCCAATCAAAGTTTACAAGAACGTCAAACTAATTTCTCTGAATTCTATTTGGAAAATGGAGAAGATTTGATTCCGGCTTTAATTGAAAAACTACAACCTTTGGAACAACGTTTTGAGATAGTACACGTTTAATCCTATTTATAAATAATCTATTTTTTGTTTGTTTTGTTACACAAATAACAAATAAAGCAGTATTTTTGCATTCTAAATTTATAATTACACAAAAAAATGGCTACAAACAGAACTTTTACCATGATTAAACCTGATGCGGTTAAAAATGGTCATATTGGAAACATATTAGCAATGATTACCAATGCAGGATTTAAAATTGTTTCTTTAAAACTAACGCAATTAACCGTTGCTGATGCGCAAGCATTTTATGCTGTACATAGTGCCCGTCCTTTTTACGGAGAATTGGTTGAATTTATGTCAAGTGGACCAATTGTTGCTGCCATCTTGGAAAAAGAAAATGCAGTAAACGATTTTAGAACTTTGATTGGCGCTACCAATCCAGCTGAAGCTGCGGAAGGAACTATTCGTAAATTGTATGCAACTTCAATGGGAGAAAATGCAGTTCACGGATCTGATTCTGATGAAAATGCTGCGATCGAAGGAGCCTTTCATTTTGCTGGAAGAGAGCAATTCTAAAACAGTTTACAGTGTTCAGGAATTAGTGTTCATACAATAATTCATGAATCTATTTTAATACAAAAAAGCCGTTTCAATATTGAAACGGCTTTTTTGTATTTCATTTTGTCAGTAGTAAAATACTAACTGAAGACTAAAAACTAAAGACTGAGCACTTAACGCAAAACTACCTCTTTAATTACCTCGCGCTTCAATTCTTCGTTAATCATGGCTATAATTTTGGATTTACCATGACTTAACTCTTCCCTAAGTACTGATGAACTTAACTCCACATATAAAGTACTTCCTCGTAAAGCCACATTTTTGGTATAACTATTAACCCCATTACCCATTAAGTTTTGCCAAGCCTCTTTCACATCAATTTGATCCATGCCAGGCTGCAACTTATTCACTTGAATAATTTGCTTTAAGACATCGCCAACTGTGCTTTGATTACTTTGCCTTTTTGCCATCACCCAAAATATTTATAGCGGTTGCTTTCTTGTAATGATATTCTTTTTTTTGCGCATTCAACACCACTAATTCTTCAGCCGTTAAAGCAATAATCTCTTCAGTGTATTTCATATAAGGCGTCGCGTAATCCAAATAGGCTTTGTCATCCTGAAAACGAACACGGACTTTTTCAAAAGAATCATCCACTAAAAAGGTACCGTCCAATTGAGGTGCTACTTTTTTACGAATTCCTTGATTATTTTTGTCGATTTGGAAGTAATCATAATTTTGACTGGCCGAATATTCTTTGTCTTCACCTTCATCAAAAACAACTTTTTCGATTTCCCAATACCCATTAATATTAGGAATATCAGTGGATTGGATTTGCTGTTTACAGCCTACTAAAAGAAATGAAAACAGTACAATGGTAACTAAATTCTTCATGCTGCTATTTATTAGAATTAACTCTTTTATACAATCCCAAAAAGAAAAAAATCACGCCTACCATTACAGATAAATAATAAGCTGGAACACTTTGTTCCCGAATCACATTTGCAAAAACAAATGAAATTATACTAACAAAATAAAAAGGTATTGGGTTTAGTTTACCAAAAGAACTCATACTATATTATTTAAAGAAACTGTCTACAAACTCGAATTTATTAAACACTTGTAAATCTTCGATTCCTTCACCTACACCAATGTACTTTACTGGAATTTGAAATTGGTCTGAGATACCAATAACCACACCTCCTTTGGCAGTACCATCTAATTTAGTTACGGCTAATGAAGTCACCTCTGTAGCAGCAGTAAACTGCTTTGCTTGTTCAAAAGCATTCTGACCTGTTGAACCATCCAAAACTAATAACACATCGTGTGGAGCATCTCCTACCACTTTTTGCATCACCCGTTTCACTTTGGTCAATTCATTCATCAAATTCACTTTGTTATGTAAACGTCCTGCGGTATCAATAATTACAATATCCGCATCTTGCGCCACTGCTGATTGCAAAGTATCAAAAGCTACCGAAGCAGGATCACTTCCCATATTTTGTCTGACAATAGGAACTCCTACGCGATCGGCCCATATTTGCAATTGGTCAATCGCTGCTGCGCGAAAAGTATCCGCTGCACCCAACACTACTTTATGACCCGCTTTTTTAAATTGATACGCTAGTTTTCCGATTGTAGTGGTTTTTCCAACTCCATTCACCCCCACTACCATCAAAACATAGGGTTTGGTTTGAACAGGAGTAACAAATTCTGTAGCTTCACCTGAATTGGTTTCAGAAAGCAATGCTGCAATTTCTTCGCGAAGAATTTGGTTCAATTCGCCAATACCTAAATATTTGTCAGAAGCGACACGCGCTTCAATACGTTGAATTACTTTTAGTGTCGTATTCACACCTACATCAGAAGAAATAAGGATATCTTCTAAATTATCTAAAACTTCGTCATCGACTTTAGACTTACCTGCTACCGCCTTGGATAACTTGGAAAAAAAAGTAATTTTTGACTTTTCAAGACCTTTGTCTAAGGATTGTTTCTCCTGTTCGTTAAGACTTTCGTCTTTTTTATCTGAAGAAAATATTCTTTTGAAAAAACTCATATTGCAATAGTGTTATATATGAATGATTTAGGATCAGAAAACAGTATGTATTTTCTAATGGTAAATATAGAAAATAAAAAAGCTACTTCCGACTGAAAGTAGCTTTTCTATATACTGTTAAAGTAAATTATTTCTTTTTCAAGAATTCATCAACTGCTTCAGGAGCCATAATAGATTCAACGAATGTATATGCACCAGTTTTTGGAGACTTCACCATTTTGATGGCTTTTGATAATCTCTTAGAAGCGGTTTGTAACGATGCTACGGTTTTCTTTGCCATGATTCAAATGTTATTTGAAATTAATACTATCTACAGATTGTATCTAATCTCTAATTATTATTTAATTTCTTTGTGAACGGTTACTCTTTTCAAGATTGGATTAAATTTTTTAATCTCTAATCTATCTGGAGTATTTTTTTTGTTCTTAGTTGTAATATATCTTGAAGTACCTGCAACACCTGTTGTTTTGTGCTCAGTACATTCTAAAATCACTTGGATTCTGTTACCTTTCTTTGCCATCTTGCTATCTATTTATTTAGGAAACGATTATTTAATAAATCCTTGAGCTTGTGCTTTTTTCAAAACAGCAGCGATTCCATTTTTATTAATTGTTTTTACTGTAGATGCAGCTACTCTAAGAGTAATCCATCTATCTTCTTCTGGAAGATAAAAACGCTTTTTAACTAAGTTCACAGAAAATTTTCTCTTAGTTTTGTTCATAGCGTG
>JBJOFE010000039.1:0-8503 GCA_046048915.1 Bacteroidota bacterium
TTATAACGCTATTTCCTGTAATAGTAAAACTAACATGATGTGAAAAAAATTATATTTTTCTTTGAATCACATAATTTACCATCAAAATCAAAGCTTCTTTGAATGGAGATTCCGGATAATTATTTAAAAGTTGTAATGCTTCTTGTTGGAATTGAAGCATTTTTTCTTCAGCATATACTAAGCCATTGTTATTCTTAACAAAAGAAATCACTTCTTTGACACGCTTCTTGTCTTTGTTATGATTTTTTATGGAGTTAATTAACCAACTTTTATCTTTAGGAGTACAAGTATTCAAAACATGAATTAACGGCAAAGTCATTTTTTGCTCTTTTATATCAATACCTGTTGGCTTCCCAATAGCATCATCGGTATAATCAAACAAGTCATCTTTGATTTGAAACGCCATCCCAATTAGTTCCCCAAAGCGATGCATATTGTTGACTTGTTCCTCGTCTTCTATCACTGATTGAGCACCTAATGCACAACAAGAAGCAATTAAAGTCGCTGTTTTTTTACGAATAATATCGTAATAAATATCCTCAGTGATATCTAATCTTCGGGCTTTTTCAATTTGAAGTAATTCACCCTCACTCATTTCGCGTACAGCAACCGAAATAATTTTAAGTAAATCAAAATCACCATTATCAATGGAAAGCAATAATCCTTTAGAAAGCAGATAATCGCCAACTAAAACGGCAATTTTATTTTTCCAAAGTGCATTCAAGGAAAAAAATCCGCGACGACGATTACTATCGTCTACCACGTCATCATGCACTAATGTTGCTGTATGGATCAACTCAATCACACAAGCGCCGCGATAAGTTCGCTCGTTTACTATCCCTTCCGAAACCATTTTGGCAGTCAAGAAGACAAACATCGGACGCATTTGTTTTCCTTTTCGATTGACAATATAATAGGTAATTCGGTTTAACAACGCCACTTTTGAAGACATTGATTCGTAGAACTTTTTTTCAAAAAGTTCCATTTCAGTCAAAATAGGTTGTTTTATTTGAGAAGTGATATTCATGGACTCCAAAGATACAAAATGATTAATTTTTCAAAGCCAATAAACACATTAAATTGATTGATATTTTAGGATTTGTTAGCCAATTGACCACAAGCCGCATCAATGTCTTTTCCGCGACTTCTTCTTACTTTGACCACAATTCCGATCGCTTCTAAACCTTTTATGTAAGCCGCAATAGCTTCTTCTGAAGCTTGTTGGAATTCGCCATCATCAATTGGATTGTATTCGATAAGATTTACTTTACAAGGAACGTATTTACAAAACTTCACCAACGCATCTACCGAAGCTTTGTCATCGTTGATTCCTTTCCAAACAACATACTCGTAAGATATCTTACTTTTGGTTTTTCGGTACCAATATTCTAGTGCTTCACGCAAATCAGCCAAAGGAAAATTTTCGCTAAACGGCATAATACGCGAACGGATTTCATCAATTGCCGAGTGCAACGAAACGGCCAATTTGAATTTGACCCCATCGTCTGCTAATTTTTTAATCATCTTGGGCACTCCCGAAGTCGAAACCATGATGCGTTTAGGAGACATGCCTAAACCTTCAGGCGAAGTAATCATATCAATCGCTTTGATAACATTGTTATAATTCATCAAAGGTTCTCCCATTCCCATAAAAACAATATTGGATAAGGGATGGTTGTAATACAAACGACTTTCTCTATCAATAGCGACTACTTGGTCGTAAATTTCGCCTGGTTCCAAATTTCGCATTCGCTTCAAACGAGCCGTAGCGCAAAAATTACAATCCAGGCTACATCCCACCTGACTCGATACACAAGCCGTGGTTCTGGTTTCTGTTGGTATCAAAACCGATTCTACAATCAATCCGTCGTGCAAACGAACAGCATTTTTAACCGTACCGTCTTCACTGCGTTGAATCGTGTCCACTTTGATATGATTGATCACAAAATGGTCTTCAAGCATTTGCCTTGTAGGCTTTGCGACATTAGTCATATCGTCAAAAGAATGCGCTCCTTTGCTCCACAACCATTCGTAAACTTGGTTGCCACGAAAAGCTTTATCTCCATTGGAAACAAAAAAATCTCGCAATTGTTCTTTGGATAAGGCGCGTATGTCTTTTTTCTCGATTTGCATGGCGCAAATTTAAGGAGTATTTGTCGATTTATTTCATCAATTAGTATAAATGCTCGTATGGGATTTGATAATTTGATAACTTTGCCCCAATCGAAAAAACTATACAATGCACTTCATTTCACAAGAACTCGAAGATTATATCGAACAGCATTCAGAAAAAGAACCGCAAAATTTAGCGGATTTAAACAAAGAAACCTACCAAAAAATTTTGTTGCCCAGAATGTTAAGTGGTCATTTTCAAGGACGTGTTTTGAGCATGTTATCTAAATTAATTCGTCCGGTAAACGTTCTTGAAATTGGAACATACACAGGCTATTCTGCTTTATGTTTGTGCGAAGGGATGCAAGAAAAAGGTCAATTACATACCATTGATATCAAAGAAGAACTGGTCGATTTTCAACGTAAACATTTTGACAAATCGCCATGGGGCAATCAAATTGTACAACATTTGGGAGAAGCCATCGACATTATTCCTGGATTGGATTTGAAATTCGATTTGGTTTTTATTGACGCAGACAAAGAAAACTACATCCATTATTTTGAGATGATAGTTCCAAAAATGAACAAAGGCGGCATCATTTTATCGGATAATGTGTTATGGAGTGGAAAAGTTTTGGAACCGCTTCAAAAAAATGATTTGAGTACTAAAATACTTATGGAATACAATCAACTACTCAATAATGATGCTCGAGTGGAAACCGTTTTGTTACCTATCCGAGATGGATTGACAGTTTCAAGAGTTCTTTAAAATGTATTTTTGATACAACTTATAGGTTACAAAGCCAATTGAAGCCCCAAACAAATAACCTGTCAAAATATCCAACGGATAATGTAGCCCTAGGTAAATTCGGCTGTACGCAAAAATTAAAGGAAATAAGAAAACCAGAAAAGCATAACGATAATACTTTTTCAACAGCAAGAATAAAAAAGTCATGGTTGCCATTGAGTTGGCGGCATGACCAGAAAAGAAACTAAATGAATTACTCCGTTTAACCAATCGAATGATGGTGTTAATTTCTGGATTATTACAAGGTCTTAAACGTTGAAAAGTAACTTTAACTAAATTAGTAGTCTGATCCGTTACAATCAATAAAACCGTAATAAACAACAGTAAATAAAGTGTTGATCTAACGCCTGTTTTTTTATAAATCAAATACAAAAGCACTAAAAAAAGTGGTGTCCAATTAGATTGTTTGGTAATAAAAAGCCAAAGTCCATCAAATGTAGTGGAGCCTAAACCATTTAAAAAAACTAATAGTTGAATATCTAACTGAAGTACTTTTTCAAGCATTATCCTTGACGTTTAATTGGACCTTCTATATCTTCTATTTGATTCAAATCGGGAACTTCTGTTGCATTTTCAGCATTAGCAAGTCCTTGTTCCACTTGTTTGATTTCCGAAGTTACTGAGTTAGAAAAATCTGTAACTATGTTGGTGTCGCCCAATAAATTTTCTTTTGCTTTGTCGATTTCAGCAGTAATATTTCCGGTCAAATCAGCTAATGATTGTTTATCAAATCCATTAGCCTCAGCACCTTTTTGAATTTCAGATTTAATATCGTTTGTTGCATTTTTGATTTGCGCCATTGTTTTGCCAACAGTACGAGCTATTTCAGGAACTTTATCAGATCCAAAAAGCATAAGAACAATAAACATGATGAAAATTAATTCACCCCCACCTATACCAAACATAATTAATTATTTTTTCTTGGTCACAAATATACCAAATTTCAAGACGGACTATTTTAAAATTATCATAAAAAAATAAAGGCTCCAAACGGAGCCTTTATTTTAAATTAAGTTATTCAAATTTTGATTTCACTTCTTGTTTTGGCCAAGTATTATTAGTAACATCAATATCTGCTGTTTCTAATTTTGGATCAATTTGAATTTTCTTTACCGCTTTTTGAGTTGCAAATACTTTTCGAGCCGTATCATTGTTTTTTCTCCAAATTTGCGCTGGATATTTAAAGCTTTCAGTGGTGTCATCTTCATAAGTCAATTCAACTAAAATTGGCATTATCATCCCTCCTGGTTTGTTAAAAGTTACTTCGTAAAAATAGTTTGGCGCTTTTAAATTGGCTTTTTCATCAGCAGATAGATTTTGATCTACATAGTCAGAAAGCAATTTAACGTCTTCAATTTTTAACGCTTTTTTATCTTTTGGATTCAACTCTGTATTTTCTCCTGAAACTAAATAAACAAATGGTCCTTTATCTAAACCAAAACGGCCTTTTCTCACTTTAACATCTTTTAAATCCGAAGTAGCGGTTTCAGAAACATAATATTGTTTCACGTCTTCCAATCCAATATCAACAAAATCGGTTGAATAAAACCAACCTCTAAAGAACCAATCCAAATCAACTGCAGATGCATCTTCCATTGTTCTGAAAAAGTCTTCTGGTGTTGGGTGTTTGAATTTCCAACGGTTCGCATACACTTTAAACGCATGATCAAACAATTCTCGACCCATAATAGTTTCTCTCAAAATATTCAATCCAGTTGCTGGTTTCCCATAAGCATTATTACCAAATTGATAAATACTTTCTGAATTGGACATAATTGGCTCTAAGAATTTTTGGTCACCGCTCATATAAGGAACAATATTTTTGGCTGGTCCACGTCTTGAAGGGAAATTAGTACCCAATTCTTGTTCGGCCATGTATTCCATAAAGGAATTTAATCCTTCATCCATCCAAGTCCATTGGCGTTCATCTGAATTGACAATCATTGGAAAAAAGTTATGTCCAACTTCATGAACAACAACTCCAATCATTCCGTTTTTAACTTGCTCACTGGTTACACCATTTTCATCAGGGCGTCCGAAATTCCAACAAATCATTGGATATTCCATTCCTTGATCTTCCGCCGAAACTGAAACTGCTTTTGGATACGGGTAATCAAAAGTATGAGATGAATAGCTTTTTAAAGTATGTGCTACAGTTCGAGTAGACGTTTCTCCCCATAATGGATTCGCTTCTTTTGGATATACTGAAGTAGCCATAACAGTTTTAGTGCTCAATTTTACAGCCATTGCATCAAAAATGAATTTTCTTGAGGAAGCAATACCGAAATCTCTAACATTTTTAGCACTAAATTTCCATGTCTTTTTCTTGTCTGAAAATCCTTTTTCAGCTGCTGTTGCTTCTTCTTGAGTAACAATTACAACTGGCTTATCAAATGTTTTTTGAGCTAATGCGTATCGTTGTAATTGAGTTGGCGTAAATACTTCAGCACGATTCGTTAATTCCCCAGTTGCTTCAATAATGTGATCTGCAGGAACTGTAATGTTCACATCAAAATTCCCAAAAGGCAAAGCAAATTCTCCACTTCCCCAAAACTGCATGTTTTGCCATCCCTCTACATCATTGTATACTGCCATTCTTGGATAAAACTGAGCAATTACATAGATTTTATTATCATCTTTTTCAAATGCTTCATACCCTGAACGTCCACCTTCTTTTCTATAATTATTAATGTTATACCACCACTTTGTAGAAAAAGTAAATGTACTACCAGGCTTCATTGGTACTGGTAAATTAATTCTCATCATCGTTTGATTGATAGTGTAAGACAAAGGCGATCCTTTTACATCTTTAACATATTCAATATGAAATCCACGATCTGGTTTTTGTTTTAAATAATCCGATGCAAATTTATCTGCAGGTACAACTTGATCTATTCTTTGGCTCTCTGCCAAAGGCGTTTGAGAAGTTTTTGCTTGTTGATTTTGATCCAACTGCACCCATAAATACTCTAAGGTGTCTGGTGAATTATTGGTATAGGTTACCGTTTCTGCACCCATTAATTTTGAATTTTTATCATCTAATTCAATATCAATCTTATAATCGGCTTGTTGTTGATAATAGGCTGGACCAGGTGCCCCTGAAGCCGAACGATACATGTTAGGCGTAGCCAACAAATCATACATCTGACTGAATTTATTAGTATCGTACTTTCCGGTTTGTTTCGGAGCTACGGTAGCAGGCTTCTCTTGAGCCATTGCCATTACTGGTAAAAGTAATAAAAATGCGATTTTTTTCATTTTGAGGAAATTTAGCTTGTGAAAATACTACTTTTTAACAAATAGTAGAATTAGATTTAAAATTTTAACACTTCTGTTTTGTTTGAAGTAGTGAAAAGAAAGGATTTTTTTTCTCCAAATGCATTAAAATGTAAGATATTTTGTTGTTCAGAATTCCAATGCGTTAAAAGTGTATTGGTAATTTCAGCTGATTGGAATTTAGAAACCTCTGTAACTCGACAATAGCAAATCAATACATCTCCTTCTACATCTTTACTCAAAAAAACAACTGGTTTTATTTGACCGTTTACTTTGATAATCAAATTCTCGTTAAAGTATTTTTTGAGTAAATTCAAATCTTCTACAGTTTCTTTTTCTATACCTAAATTAGTTTTTTTAGCATATTTTTTCTCAAGAGCTAGGTTCAAATCGTCCATAAAGATTCGGGATGTAATTTGAAGCATCTTTTTTTCTGGAGCATAATTGACCTGAAAAATAGCCATATAAAACTTATGGATTTCAAAAGCAGATAGACTACAAAATACCAATGCGAGAAAAGCGACTACAACTGTTTTTTTCATCTTTCAAAAATAGGAATTGTTTTGATATTACCAGTAAAATTTGATAGTAAAAGATGCTATTTGGTATTTTGGGGAGTAATGATTTGAATGTATTGTGTGGCTAATTCACTCATCAAAAATTCTATGGAAGTTCGGTTTTTGGTTTTTAAAACTCTTGTAAATTTTGGATTTTCTACCGCAAAATACATAAAGCCTTTAACGTAATCTGATGGAATATGAAGTGTATTTACATAATGATTTTTGTCAAATAGGTTTTCAAGCTGAACTAAATAGCTTTCTTTTTTCTCTACTTCCAACTCTTTTTTTAACATAGCCGTACGACCTGAAAATAAATTGAGTATTGGGTCTATTCCAAATCCAGAAGTAGCTGTTAAAATTTTTCGCTCTGCTGGAGTGTATTTCTTTTGACCATAAGGTATAATTCCCAACGACTCAGCTGAAACTGATGGTCGCTTTACGACCACTTCTTTCAACTCATTCATAATGGGTTGCATATTGACAAAAAACAAATTGGTAAGATCCTTGGGGGTTATTATTTTATTAACCGACTTGAATTGTACCGAAGATAAAAGTAAACTATCACCGACTTTTGCATTAATGGTAAAAAAGCCTTTTAAATCGGTTATTGCGGCATTTTCAGTTGTTAAATTAATGACATAAATGCCCTCTAGATCAGTCATATCGGAATTGACTTTTCCGCGACATGCTACAGCAACATCACTTTGCCCAAAAAGTTGGGTAGTGCACCAAAAAACAATAAAACAAAGTAGACGAATCATAAGTAAACTATTCCCAATTACTCGAAATAGTTCACAAAAATAGTAGAGTATCCTCCAAATTAATTACTAATGAGTTGGTAATTATTTGTTAATTAAAAAATGGGATTGTGTACCTTTACCCTACTATCAATTAATATTGAAGATGAAAAACTTACTATTAGCCAGTACCTCAACGGTATACGGAAGTGGTTACTTAGAGTATTTATTACCTGAATTACAAATCCATTTCAAAGATTGTGCTACTTTACTTTTTATTCCCTATGCTAGACCTGGTGGAATAACCCATGAAGAATATACTGCAAAGGTAGCTTTGGCTTTCGCCAAAATAAATATTGCAGTCAAAGGCATTCATGAATTTGAAAATCCTGTTGAAGCACTACAAAATGCAAAAGGAATTTTTACCGGTGGAGGCAATACATTTGTTCTAGTTTCCCATTTGTACAAAAACCAATTGATGGAAATTTTAGCTCAAAAACTAAAAAGCGGCACACCTTATCTTGGAACTAGCGCCGGAAGTAATATTGCGGGTTTAACCATACAAACTACGAATGATATGCCTATTGTTTATCCACCGAGTTTACAAAGTTTGGGCATGATGCCGTTCAATTTGAATCCGCATTACATAGATTCAGGCGGACCTGAAAATCATATGGGAGAAACCAGAGAAGATCGAATCAAGGAATTTCATGCATTCAATTCTATCCCTGTTTTAGGTTTACGTGAAGGAAGCTGGTTAGACATAAAAGGTGACTCCATCATACTAAAAGGAAATTTAAAAGCACGCCTTTTTAGACAAAATCAACAACCTGAAGAACTAGAAAGCGGAACTGATTTAGGTTTCGTAAAATAAAAAAGCCGAAACAACAGTTTCGGCTTAGAAAGAGCGAAAGACGAGGCTCGAACTCGCGACAACCAGCTTGGAAGGCTGGAGCTCTACCAACTGAGCTACTTTCGCATTACAACGGTGCAAATATAAATAATAAGTT
>JBJOFE010000040.1:0-7151 GCA_046048915.1 Bacteroidota bacterium
TATTTGAAAGTTATTGTTAATACTAATCCTGGTTTTTTTGGAGGTGCTAATACAAATAGTTCTTCTTTTTATTTGGTAACTGAGGAAAGTACTGATGTTAATCAATTAGACGTTAATATCCCTTATTATTATCCGATTACAATAGACAAAACTAATCCACAATATAGTGAAAGTGCTTGTAGTGAAATTTATTTAATTAATACAGCTCCTTATACATTTGCGACTCAACCTTTTCAAAGTGTTGAGGTACGTTCAAAATATGTTAATGACCGATTTGATAATTTTACACTTGAAACATTATCATTAGAATGTGGAGAGGGTAGAAGTTTCGATTTAGGTTGTAATGAGGTTTATAATGTTGAGCCTTCAACTTTAGAAGATGTACAAATTAATTTAGATGTAAATACTTCAGTTGTTGTGAATGGTGCTCAATGGTTATTTGTTTCAAGAACTGGTTTTAGTACCGCTATTTTAGAGAAAGCTGTTGAACGTGAAACAAAAATTAACGTTAGCAAAGCTATTGCTCGCGGTGTTAATTTTGGAAAACGTCCAATGCCTACACCTGCACGTGGAATAATGAAATATAAATAATGGAAGACTCAAGAATGGATTTAAAATTTTATCAGGATGCTTACAACAAGCAGCAAGCGCAAATGGATACGCTTAATGCGGAATTATTGCGTTTGAATGGCGAACTTGCTAAAAGTCGTCAAGTAGGCCGAGCACCCATAAAAAAAGCCATTAGAAACGTTGAACAACAAATAACTAAACTTACGGTTACAATGCGTAAAACCCAAGAAAATATAACGGAACAAACGTTAGCATTACAAGGGATTGACCAGGATACCGGAAAGTTTAAAGCGACTGCGGATATTATCGGAGGGGTTGCGCAAACTGCTAGCGCTATCATGGGAGCTGGCGGCCTCTCCGGTATTACGCAAAGCAAACAAGAAACAGCACAAACACAGATTATAACTGAAGGACAAACAGAACAAAATCGTGAGACGGTTAAAGCAAAGTCGAACATTATAATGTATTTAGTGGTAGGTGCTGTTGTGTTATTTTTAATGATGAAAAAGAAATAAAATGGCAGGTGGAAAATTATTAGGATTTTTGCAAAATAATCCGCAGTTGGTCCAAGGAGCAAAAACCGCTGTTGGTGGTTTTTTGAATAGTAAAGGATTAGGAGGAACGAATGATCCTGTTTCTCAAGAAACGGTTTCATTCGAGACTAAAGGAAAAAAAGAAGATACTAAACAAAATTATATGATATATGTAGCGCTTGCGGCTGTTGCAATATTGTTTTTAATGAAAAAAAAATAAACCATGAATGAAATTTTAGAAAAATTAAAGGCTAATTGGATGTTAATAGCTGGTGTTGTCGCTGTATATTTTTTAATGGGCGGCAAAAAAGGCGGTAAGCGCTCAAGAGCTAGACGACGACTTTACAGAGGAGCAAGACGAGCTTATGGCCGTATGCGAAGAATGCGAAGAAGATAATATAAAAATAAATACCCATGACTTTAGTAGATTTATTATTTAGTGTTGCTCGCAACATTACGGACGGAGATATTAATGAACTTAATAAGCTTCACGAACGTGCAAAAAATGAAACTGCTCAGTATCATACTGAGCAATCAGGTTACAAAGGTTTGTACGCAAAAATGAATAATAATTGGTTAATTCAATTAGCGTTTGTTTTTGGTGCTCCATTTATTACGGCTTATTTGATAAAGTATAAGAATAGTTTATTAAATGATAATTTAAGAGATTCAAATTATACTGGAGATGATTTTGAAGACGACGATTGGGAGGACGAAGACGAACGTGAAGAATATTTACGTTTAAGAGAAAAATATAATGTATAGAAGAACTACCGTTTTTGAATATATTTTAATTGCCATAGGGGTATTATTAGTTTTAAATAAGTTGGGAATCGACTTGTTGAAACCTAATAGAGCAAGTAACACTGAAGACGATAAAAAACCAAAATATCCAGTAAATAAGGGTAATTTGAGTTATAACAACGAAGCTTTTAAGCGTTTAGCGAATAGGTTGGTACGTGCTATGGATACGGATGAATTGACTCAAGGAACTTATGAAGAAGAGGTTTATGAAGTATTTGGATATATGCATAATATAGATGATGTTCACGAATTATATAATGTTTTTGGTGTTAGAACATATGGGGGTGATGAATGGGGACAATGGCAATTAGAAGGAGACCCTCAGTATAATCTTCAAACGTGGTTAGATAAAGAATTGAATGAAGAAGAGCAAGCTAATGTGAATAAGATTTTGAAAAACAAAAACATTGATTTTAAAATATAATGGAAAAAGAAACACAATGTATATTGGATAGATACAATTTAACTAAGTTAATTGTAGCTAATTATTATAAGAGTGCTTTTGGTGCTTTTCCAGTTGTTGAGAATTTGACATATCAGTATTCTCAATTCATTGATGCGAGTACTTTAAATTTAGCTTCAGGAGAATTTGCATTAATTCAAACTTTTGTTGGTGGTGGTACCCAAAATTTTGCATTTGGAACTTTAACTTATGACGTGCATGTTCAAAATAACTTTACGGGATTGTTACTAGATAGAGTGTTAAGTGCAACGGGTGTATTTATGATTCATGTATTTAAATATGTTTGATATCATTATAACAGTGCTTTTAACGTTACTTTCATTTATTGGAACAACTATTGTTTATTTTTTAAAGTTATCTTTTCAAAAATTAGAATTGCTTTCTTTAGAAATAAATACCTTGAAAATTGAATTAGAAAAATTGAAGAAATGAGAGTAATTGTAACGTTTAAGAACAACCGTTCAAAAAAAGTATGGGTTAAGAGTTTTTTAAGTGTTCCCAGCGCTCGAAGAGCTGTAGCCGGGATCACTAAAAAAACGCGAAATAATGTTTTAAGCTCCTCAGGTGAGTTTTTGAAATCTCCACGTAGATTACAAATAATAAACGCTAAGGGTATGCGATACGGTCGCGATGTTAAAATGATGAATAAAAAAAGATATTAAAATGGAAAGTTATTGGTTATCAAGCAACATGCTTTTAGTTTATGCTTTTGTTATTGAGTTTTTTTTGAGGTTGTTACCAACTGAAAAAAGTTATAGTATTATTACATTAACAAAGAAAATAATGTTAAAGCTTCATGAGCTTTTAGAATATATTGTACCTGATAGAATAATTAAGAAATGACATTTTTAAAAAAATATTGGTGGATATTGATTATAGTGTTTTTCTTATTTTCTTTTAAAAAGAAAGAAGAAGAAACAGAAGAAGAATCAAACATTTTGAAAATTGGAGAACACTCAGAAAGAGTTTTACGTTTGCAAAAATGGATAGATTCAAAAGGATATGATATTAAGAATGATGGTAAATTTGGAATAGAAACTGGTTTTTGGTTATTAGGTGTATTGTTAGATTTGAATTTGCCAACAAATAATGGTATTAATTATCATGTTGTTAATGCAAGTGGTACCGTTTGGGTTGATTGGATTGATATAAATTGGTTAAGAAATCAAAATGTTGGTTTTAATTAAAAATTATTGGTGGTTGATTATAATAGCTTTTATTCTGTTAAGAAAAAAAGCGGATAAGTATGTTAATTTGGACAAGACCGTAGCTTTTGAAGATAAAAATTATGATGTTTTGACTTTAAAAAAAGCTATTAATAAAAATTTGAATGATTTTCCTCAGTACAAACTTGAAGAAACATCAATTTATGATTTTGAAGCTGGAATGGTTTTATATATGCTTTTAGAAGATAAAAAAGCATTGGATGAAAATTATATTAGAATCGATAATGCCCAAAATTTAAATTATGTTTCTGAAGTTCAGTTAGATTGGGTATTGAATGTTTTAAAATGAAAATTATAATTTTATTTATTGTTTTATTAGTTGTATATAAATCCTTAAAATTATCTTCTATGCAGTTAACAACTAATTTTAATCTTAAAGAATTTACTAGAAATGGCAATGAGCTCCCTTTGGAGCTTTTACCGAATATGCGCGAAGTAGCAAAAAATTTGGAGGTATTGCGCGAATATCTAGGAAAACCCATTAATATTAATTCAGGTTATCGCAACCCAGCATATAACGCTAAAATAGGTGGAGCTAAAAATAGTTTTCATATGAAGGGAATGGCAGCGGATATACATGTAAAGGGATTAACTCCTTTACAAATTCATACAGCAATAGAAGAACTTATTTCACAAGGTAAGATGAAGCAAGGCGGTTTAGGCCTTTATTCAACTTTTGTGCATTATGACATTCAAGGAGCTCGAAGACGATGGCAACAATAAACGGTAAATTTGGTTTTCTTCCTTATATTTTTCAACTGTTAACATTAGGTTCAGGAATTTATCCAAGCGTTATGTTAGCTCAATGGGCGGTTGAAAGTGGATACGGAACAAGTAATCTTGCCAAAAACAATAATAATTTTTTTGGTATTAAATGTTACGGTAATAATTGTAAAGGTGGTTGGAAGAATTATAATACAAAGCTTCAGGGTTATTATGGTTACGTTAGTTTATTAACGAAAAACAAAAGGTATAATGAAGCGCGGAAGGCTGATTCTCCGCGTCACCAGATCCGCGAACTTGTGAGCGCCGGTTACGCGGGGAATACACCAGGATATGAAAATTATATCATGCGTATCATTAATGACAATGATTTAGCACGATTTGATAAGAGAACTGAATTGTTAGTTATTGCGTTTCCTACAACAATTATTATATATTTGTGGTTGAAACGTAAATTTTAACCCATGAAGTATCTGCCACTAATTTTATTAGCGCCATTTTTGGCGGTTGTATTAATAGCGCTTATATGCGCTTTAACAGTTGTTAGTCCATTAATTTTAATAGCGTTCCTGTTTATTAATAAAAAGCGCCAAGCACGGCGCCAGAGTGCTAAACATCCATTAATGACGATTTTAAATAATATGCCAAAATCGGCACAATAAACACCTTGTATTATGTACGTATTACAATACATTTATAACGATACTGATGTATCGGAGGAATACACATTTAATTCATACGCTTTAGCCGTATGGAAAAAAAAGGAGTTGTTGCGTTTAGGTCAACATACTTTAGGTAAATTCAAGATAAAAAAAATTTAATCGGTGCGTTAGTAATTACGCACCGAATAGTCTCATTTTTTAACAGCTTGTCTGTTTAAAAAATACCATCTACACTAACTTATATGATAGATACTGTAAGAATTTCTGTATATCGGGAATTTAACGAATCAGCATATGAATTTCTTTTGCTGAATACTAACCAGAATATGAATGGTTATATTTTAAATTCAAGAACAAAAGATGTTTTAAATACTAATCTTTGGAGTTATCGGTCCATTGAATATGAAAAGCATGAAACGATTTTTGTTAACGGTCATGTTCATATACCAACACATGAGTATAATATACATTACCGTTGTTTTGAGGATAGAATAGATATTGAATTTAGTTTACCTAAATTTATATACGGGACAAATGTCATAATGCTTTATGATCATTTGACACGTTCAAAATCTCCTTATGATTTATTAATGATGTCAATAAAAAGATTTTTTGAATATGTATTCCCAGTTTGTAAAATTGATTTGGGCGCTGTAGAAATAAAAAGGTGGGATTTTTGTTTTAATCAAATATTTAAAGATGAAGACGAAGCATTGCGAGCCCTTAAGTATATTAAATTGAAAGTAGCTTCTAAACATGATAGATTATCATATGAAACAGGAATAGTTGAATTATCTAAATCAAAATATTTAAAGATTTATCATAAAGGTTCAGAATTTAAAAAACATGATTTTTATAAGATGAAAAACCCCGAAATGTTTTTAAAAATGGCTGAATCAATATTAAGATATGAAAGAAAAATAACTCCAAAAAATATAGCATATTGGTACAATACAAAGTATAAATTTCAATATCAGCCAATGCTTGTTAAAGAATATGTTAAACAGAAAAATTCAGGTAAGAAAGTAAATAAGTATCTACGTATGGATATGGAGAAAGTACAGCGGTTTACTTTAGGGAATTCAAAAATATTGGATTGTACGAAATTAGAGCCTTTTGTCTTTAACCATATTTATGACATGTTTAGAACTGATATTAAACGAAAGTACGAAATAGGTAAAATGAGTCTTGATACGTTAAAGAATCAGGTTATAAACAATGAGAAACAAAAGGTAACAAAAGTTAAGATTCTTGCATATATTAAAACGTTTAAAAGTTTAAAACGTGCTTATGAAATGGGAGCTATAACTAAGCCAACATATTATAGGTACAATTCATTAATGAATGAACTTGGCTTATCTGTTACAAATATTAGGACGGAAATAAAGCAGGATTGGACTACAGTTTCTTATTATTCTGCTTTATCTAGATTTGGAATAAGTCCGACCTATTTTGCTAGAGACCAAAAATTTTAAAAAAAATTATTTTTATTTAGATTAATTCTAAATAATATCTTTATATTAGCAAAAAATTTGAAACATGAGAAATATGAAAACATGGCTATATGTCATTATTGGTTTAATGGTTTACTTTAATTGGGATAAGATTAAAGGACTAATGGGTAAAAAAGAAGAAACAAACGAAACAAAATAGTAAAAAATGAAAATTCAATTACGTCAAGGGAGTGAATCCCATACAATCAAAGCGCAATCATTTAAGCGTGCATATTTATTAATTCAATCAGTTGGTAATACTCCAACTGATGTACCAACAACTGCTGATATTAATCTGTCGCAGTTGAATATCACATTAGAGTTGTATCAGGGAGATAAATTATATACTTCTTCTTTTAATGGAGTGGCTCCAGTTGCACTTGGTGCAATGAAGCAACGAGCATTTGGAAGTGTTTCATCTGTTAATTTTGCTACAAATGGATTAACATGTCAAGGGCAGTTTGTACAATCAGGTGGAAGCGGTAACGTTTATCTAAATAACGTTTATGTACCGCTTTTATGGGGTGGTTATAATGTTAAAGGTGATGACTATTTGAAAGTTATTGTTAATACTAATCCTGGTTTTTTTGGAGGTGCTAATACAAATAGTTCTTCTTTTTATTTGGTAACTGAGGAAAGTACTGATGTTAATCAATTAGACGTTAATATCCCTTATT
>JBJOFE010000041.1:0-7121 GCA_046048915.1 Bacteroidota bacterium
GGATTATTATGATGGTCTCATTTTAGATCCTGAATTAAATGATCTTCCAAATATTACTGATGATTTAGAAAAAAATGATGAGTCGGAAATTGAATTTGGTGAGATTGTTCCGAGTATATTAACTCCGATCACTTTGGTGTTTTGTATGAATGACTTTACATCTCCAAATGAGTTGATTGATATAATGTGTAAGGAAACAAGAAAGAGTAGGATGGATCTTAATTTAATGAAAGAATGTATAAATGTTTTAATCTATCACAATGTCTAACAAAAAACCAAATAACAATGAAATTCCTGAATATCAATTCATCCACCAAATTTCTATGAAATATTACCAAAATTGGGATGATATGTTAGATAAAATTAGGTTCTACATATCAAGGTATTTTAGGAATATGAAACCTTATTTGGAAATGACCGATGAGGTTTTTAAAAAGTATAAAATTGATGAAGTTCTATCAGGTGATATTGTCAATGAATGGGATGGAAGTTTAGTTTATAAAATAGATTTTCGTGATTTTAATGATCCTGAAACAATGTTAGAAACACTTCTTATTTCATTAAAGGTATTTTTTACCTCACCTGAATTAAGAAAACGAAATTTGGTTATTCATTTGGTTCATCATATTCTTCCTTTTTGATAAGTAGAAAGAATTTTTTGATAGTTTTTTAACCCCTCTCTTGATGTTAAAAGTTGTTTGTCTGTTTCGGACATACAATTAGGGTGAGATATTATAACGGGAACCAAAACAAGTTTTTTAATCCTCAAAGTAAGTTCTCGAGTGAGTCTGTCCAATGGGAGATTTTCTGTTGATTTTAGAAAAAAAATCACGGAGACATCATTCTGAAGAATGGATGATCTGTAAAACCCCTCACAAAAGTTTTTCTTGAAAAATGAACGATATGTTGTATTCATAAACATTCTCGGAGAATTAGATAAGGTTCGGTAGAAATTACTTACAGATGAGTTGAATTGTTTTGTAAAAGAGGAAATTTTCATTCTCACTTCAACCATTATCCATACTTGAGATTCCATTAGTTGGTCTATTACATCGGTCATAATTGTATGAAGTATTTAGAACTGAATTGTTTTTGGTTTATTGACTTGTAGAAGTTCAAGAGGAAAGAGTATAAATCCTTTGTGTAAAAATCAGGGAAGTAATTTAGTTGATTAAACTCCTTATTTGTAATATCCATTTCTTCAAATGGAATAGGAAGTAATTCAATGAGTAGATCTGTTAATTCATTGATAATCATTATTCTTACTGAATAATCCCCACCAAATAAATCTCTACAAGTATTTTTTATTTGGTGGTTCAATTCAAATCGTTTCTTTTTAATATGATCCCCAATAATACAGAACCGAATTACAATTTGATGATAAAACCCGTCATTATCCCAATCTAATTCAGGGTAAATGAAAATACTTGTGATTTCTTTTTTAGTAAAGATCCCCCTAAAAACATCAAGAAAGTGATTTAATATTTCTTCCAAGTCCGTATCATTCATCTCTGAAAAAATTGAACTCAATACATTAAAATGATATTCAACAATAACCAATTCAAGTGGAGGTGTTAATTCCTCCATCATAGTGATTATTCTTTCCAATATTTTCTTCTTGTGAATTTTGTTATTCGTCATAACCATAAATAGTATGGTATATGAAAAAACACTTTTTATAGTAAAATTTTTTTCAAGTGTGGAGGTCGTTTCATTCAGGGGATCCTACTTTTCAGGATTTACAGACAGGATTGAACCCCATTTGAGTAAAAAAACTGAAGTTATTGAGGGGGGATACGGAGGGAGGAGGGGAATAAGGGAAGGGATAAGGTTGTGTTAAAGGAGGAAAAAGAGGGGGTTAGTTGTCAATCTTATCATACATTTCTTTGAAGATACTATTCTGTTGTTGTTGAACATAAATTAACATTGTTTCATAACTTCTATGACCAGTGGTTTTCATTAAAGTATCAGGTCTTATTCCTTTTTGAAGGTTTATTGAAATGTAGGTTCTCCGTCCTGTATGACTTGATATAAGTTCGTATTTATGTTTGACCAATGTTGTTTTGTTCCGATCTCTTTTTGTGATGGATTCAATACCATTTACACCAATTTTCTTGAAAAGTGTTTTTATTTCCCTATTAAAATACTGATTAGAAAAAGGTGGGAAAATCTGATCAGTTTTAATACTACCCTCCGTCCTTTTCCTAATGACCACTTTAAGATTTTTCCAAAAAAACTTTATCCTTTCACTTTCACTATGTCTGATGGTCTCATATATTTCTCCATAAAGTTCTTCACCACCTATCAACCTGAATAGTTCTGAAGTTATTAAATCTAATGTAATACCAAACACTGGTATAATACACTCATTATCCTTGTTTAACTTGGTTCTTTCAATCTTTATGATAATTCCATGATCCAATTCTTCCCGATTATTTCCTTCATTTTTGGTTTTAACCCCTATTTTTCTTTTGAGTTCTTTAAGATCAATCTTGTGAAAATTGTAAAAATTGAGTTTCATTAAATCAATGTAAGATAAACCAGTTGAACACAACATAAGAAAGATTTTCCCAACAAGTATCTCTCTGTCGGTTAAATCGTATTTGACCAATTTATGGTCTTTGTTCTCCTTATTGTATTCTTCAACATCATAGTTTGAGTAAAAAACATTGTATTTCAAAAGTTCAAGTTCATGGATCGTTAATACATCTTTTTTATCACGATCTTCTTTCTCTGTTTTTACATTTCTGAATGTTTGATTGATGTCCAAATTCAACTCTTCAATAACATACTTATTCAAGAAAATTTTTACCGATTTCACATATTTCCCCACTGAAGAAACTTGTAAATCCTGATACAATAAATAAGAGGAGAATCTTTCTAATACGGATTTATTTAGGTCATAGATTGTATAGGATTTTCCTTCGTTTTTTTGGAAATCTGTAAAATGGTTCTTCGTTGTTTTGAATATTTTTATCGTGTTAGGAGAAATTTTTGGTTTCTTGGTTAAGAATTGAATGTAATTCTCCAAATTACCGATTACGGACAAGTCTTTTGATTTAGGGGTAGTATTGGATAAAAGACCTTTTAGTTCGGTGATTGTTGGATTTTGAAAATATCTACTATCAAATTCTTTAATAACATTTTCCAGTTCAGATATTTTCAATTCAATTCGTTTCACTATCTCCCGAAAGTTATAGGAATTACTTTGTTTAGGGTAATTATACTTATCATCCCAGTATTCAGGTTTTATTACAACCCCCACTGGTATATTCAACATTTTTCTTTGAAATGTATATCTAATATTCACGGGACATTCTCCCGAAGAGTTCAATCTATCTTTTCTGATGTATGGAATGAGTGAGTATTTCATCTCTAATTAAAAAAATGGTAAACAAAATGGTAAACAAATATGGTGATAAAATCTCAACTATCCAAAATGTTGTTTCTATAAACCCTTGTAAATAAAGGTTTTTTTGAATTGGTTGATTTTTAATTTACTACATTGGTAGTCCTGGAGGTACCACATCAAAACCCTGACCGCAGCGTCAGGGTTTTTTGTTTATTCAAATTCAATTTAAGGATTCGAAAAGGGATCAAACTCACCCGGAATTGTAATGCTTTTCCTACCTTTGATTCATGCAATTAACCAAGGTTTTTGTTCTAGATGGTGGCAACACACACATTAAATTGGGTGCTTTCGTAGGTAATCAGCTGGTGCAAACCAATCGATTTCAAGAACGTGCTTCCCTAGGAAAATACCTTAGCCCTGAGGATATGGTGGTTATAGCGAATGTAGGTGAACTTCAACTTCAACAGGATTTGATTGATCTTGGATGCCTGGTTTATACGGTATCTAACATGAACCCTCTTCCCTTCTCAAATGCCTACAAAACTCCAAACACCCTGGGAATTGATCGCTTATGCAATATAGCCGCTGTGCATCAGCAGCACCCCTCCCGAAATATCTTGGTGATCGATGCTGGAACTTGCATTAAATTCGATTTCATCGACGCCTTGGGGACCTATCATGGCGGATCCATATCGCCGGGCATTTCCTTACGATATCATAGTTTACATGTACATACCTCACAACTCCCTTTATTAAATCCAACTAATGCTTGGAATGTAATCGGAACGGATACTGAAGGAAGCATACACAGTGGTGTGATGGGAAGTGTAAAAGCGGAAATTAACTGGAGAATTGAGGAATTTAACAATCGTTATGAGGATTTAATCATTTATCTCACCGGTGGCGACGCGCATTATTTTGATTTGGGACAAAAAAATGACATCTTTGTGGACGAAAATCTAACCCTAAAAGGGATTTATGCGTTATATCTACATCAACATTCTTCTGATACTTTGCATTAGTTTAAACGCTGCATTTTCTTTTGGTCAACAATTAACTTCTCACCCACTCACCTCCTACGGTATTGGGGATCATCAGTTAAACGATCATGGCATTTATTCAGGAATGGGTAATATTTTTACCCCGTTCTTAGACTCCGGTCAGTTAAATTACTTAAATC
Source organism: Bacteroidota bacterium (assembly GCA_046048915.1). Taxonomy (GTDB): domain Bacteria; phylum Bacteroidota; class Bacteroidia; order Flavobacteriales; family Flavobacteriaceae; genus Flavobacterium. The sequence continues at coordinate 4,533 of JBJOFE010000041.1, forward strand.
CGGCATCCTATGCGTCCTTAAGCAAAGGAAATACCTTATATTCTATTGGTGTTAGTCAGCGCATTTCTTTTTATGATCAATCTGGTGATAAAGACATTAGGCCAAACGGTAATCTAACCCATATTGCCCTCGGCTTTAGACTTAAAAAGCATTTTGGAATGGCCTTTGGTCTCAAACCGCTTTCTGCAAAAGGATACTATTTAAGTGAAAAAGTCTTTACAGGATTTGATTCCATTCGAAATACATACCAAGGGGGCGGCTACATCAATCAAGTTTTTATTGGTGGCACCTATGCTCCCATCGTAAGAAAAGGAACCTATCTTGCCTTTGGAACTCAAATGGGGTATAATTTTGGTACGGTTAAAAACCAACGAATCAGTCAATTAATCCAAGGTACCAACGCATCCGGCGGAATCTTCGAAGAACTAATAACCGTAAATGCACTAAGTGTTGACTTTGGAGCTTCCTTTTATCAACGCATTGGTTCAAAAGGTGATGTTCGGATGGGAATCACGTACAAACCGAGCCTCGCTCTAAAGAGTGAATTAGAACGTTCTTTCTACAGTGCTTCTAACTTAAATGCACCCAGTGGATACGACACGCTATTCTCCAATTCATATACGGGATCTGTCGGCCAAGGACAATCCATAGCGCTTGGTGCGGCATACCGCATTGGACTTAACCCCCGTAAAGTAAAAACTAAAACGCTACACCCAGAAATTACGCTTGCGTTGCAATATCAACGTAATGAGGCATATACGTATGCATTCGATGGTACCAGCTATGATTCGATGGCTTCGCAATCCATACCCGCTCAACGCTATGCTGTGGGTATAGAGTTTAGACCTGAACGGTTTTTATATGAGAATATCGCTACGCTCGGCTTTTTTAACAAATTCACGTATCGGTTAGGGGCCTATTACGGCAATTTACCTTATCGAGATGCAAGCTACAATGCATTCAAGGAAAAAGGAATTACACTTGGATTAGGGATTCCAATCTTAGCGCAGCAATCATTCTCATCCATCAACTTTTCCTGTACATTGGGTCAACGCGGTACATTCACCACAAACAGTTTACAAGAAAACTTCGTTGCGTTTCAGTTGAATGCCACCCTATCGCCGGCAAGTTTTGAACGTTGGTTCAGAAAACGTAAAATGGACTAAATGTTCCGCATATTTTTACTTTTAAACATCCTCTTATTATTGATTTCCTGTGAAAACAATATGGATGACGTACAACGGGTTAGTTTTAATCCCAAATCCCCCGATGAAGTTATTGTAGACTTTCACATGGTATATAGCGACTCCGGGTTTGCCCGAGTAGCGCTTCGTGCTGGCTTCGCAGAAACCTATCGTTCTCCTGAACATATTACGCACCTTAGAGATAGCCTTCGCGTTAATTTTTATGGAAAAAATGGAGAGATGATTTCTACCCTAACGGCAAAATACGGAAAGATTAACCACTCTAAGAATCAACTGATGGTAAAGGATTCCGTTCGTCTTTACAATTATAAAAAGAAGCAAACCTTAAAAACCGAGGTGCTCTACTGGCAACAAAAAGACAGCATGATATTCACACCTAAGCGAGTATATATTTTCTCACCAAAAGGTAAGTTTATGGGCGAGGGATTAAAAACGAAACAAGACTTTAGTAGATACGAAATACTAAAACCACAAGGGAACGTGGTGATTGAAAAAGAAGAAGAACTTTAATACCAAATGCATGAAAACGTATAATTTGATTATGGGCTATTTTTGGATTGCTGTAGCTGCCATTAGCTTTATTGTAGTGACTTACAATGGATTCACTCAAGGGTTTGACCGATGGGTTGGGTATTATGTTTTTACCTTGGTTGCTGTGGGTATGTATTTCATGAAGAAATGGATGATGGCTCGTATGGCGAAGCATGAAGCCTTTTTAAATGAGCAACAAAAGAAACATGATAATTTGTAACAAATCACTTAGTTGATTGTCTATATACATGGTGCGTATTCAACTCCTTTTTCTTGTTTTAATCCTAAGTTTTTCAGGCCTTAGTCAACGGTTTTTGAAAGGGACGGTTGTTGATGAAAAGCAGCAACCTATACCCTACGCTAAACTTTATGTAAAAAATGACCCTTCATTGCGTACCGTATGTGATGTGGCGGGGTACTTTGAAATGGGCTTAATGCCCGGAGAATATTATCTGGTGGTTACCGCAACTGGATATGAAGACCGAGAATATTATTTAGGACTTCGCGATGCGGATGTAATAAAAACCTATAAACTCTTCCCTCCAAATGTTAAAGATGTAGAAGATGTAGTTGTTACTGCAAAAAAGTCAAATCCCGGAAGAGAGATCATGTTGAAAGTGGTTAATAAAAGGGATTCCATCAATCCATGGAATTACCCGCATACGGTTGACGTTTATATCAAGGCGAGTGAAAAACTGGATTTTCCAAAACAGAAAGAAAAAGAAAAAGAGGAAAATGAAGAGCCAACCTTTGAGGGGCCAAAAGACACCATAAGCAACCGAATGAACTTGGTTGAAGTTCAAATGAATCGTTCTTATGCCCCACCAAACAAGGTCAAAGAAATTCGAAATGC
>JBJOFE010000042.1:0-7107 GCA_046048915.1 Bacteroidota bacterium
AAGTATCTGAAGGTGCATTGGTATAAAGGACATAGTGACGCAGCATGGTATGATTCTCATAAAATTGAGACAATGTATGTTTATCCTGGTTATTGGGCTTGGGAAGTAGGAGCAATAGCTAAAATTAAAAGAATCAATGATTTTAAAATAAAAAATCTAAATTATTATCCTTATGATTCAGTGCATTGGTGAGAAAATTGCTGATTCGAGTTGATTTTTGCTAAAAAACAAACTCCCACAGGAAATCTGTGAGAGTTTTACCAGAAAAGGGGGGCTGAATCTGGTAATTTCGTAGTAAATACTCCGAATATCTTTAGAAAAGCGAGGAAACTAGGCAGTATTCCAGCGCATTTGAAGGGTTTTTCTCAATGATTTTGCTGTCTCTCATGAATTTTATATAGGATCGTGCTGTTCTATCTTTTACATCCATGCTTTCCATGATGGCTTTGATTAAGTTTTGGTTACTGATGTAAACGCGGTTTTTGAAAATTTCGGTTGCTACATCTTTGAGCTCGCTGGTTTTTCTGATTTCAGAATCTTCTTTGCTCTTTTCACCAAGGTAAATATGTCGGCCTTCTGTTTTACTCCATCCAAATTGCATCATCGGCACATCCAATGGAGAACCATCTCTCACTTTTAATGCTTTCACCACGCTGCAATTGTTGTTGTCGTCCTTTTCAATCAACAATATACCGGCCGCTTTTCGTTGAACTTCAGAACCAAGGTGGCCACGAAGCTTCATTCCCGATGGTGCAAGGTGTAAAACGCAAATAATTACCGTATTGTATATGGCAGCCATTCTAAACAATTCCTCAACCAATTTTACAGAATTTTCTTCATCGTTCACGGCTCCAAGCAAGTCAGCTATACCGTCAATGACAACCAAATGAATTCCCCCATGCTCATAAAAGAAACGATCCATGGATTCCAGGATAAGATTCATGCGTTCACTTCTTGAAATGCCAACCAAACAAAATGCTTTGAACCAAGATGGCGGCTTTTCTTGGGAAGATCTCCGGATAATGTAGGTTAGGTTTTTGTAGAGTTGGAATTCAGACTGCTCTGTGTCGTATAGCAATACTGCTTGGTTATGGATGTTTTCTTTGATTGTGGTTCCTAGGGTATCAATTTCTATCTCACCTGGTTTAATGGCTCCCGATATTATACCACCTAAATAATTCGTTTTACCGCTTCCTTCTGAACCAGCAACACAGACAATGTTTCCAGGTGTTCCAATGGTTACATCGTTAATAGTAATCAGCGGCTCAGGTGCTTTTGGGGGATTCTCAAAGTCGATTTCACAGCTTTTCATAACCGCGATAGTGTCTTCGTACAACTGATCGAGCATTTCCCGAAACAGCATCATTAAATCTTCTGCCGAATGATTTAGACGAAAGAAATCTGAAATGTCCTTTTCTGTTTTTTCACCTGATAGTGGAAGGAGCAGACTTTTAAGTTGATACTCCTTTAAATCTTTGGTGAGCTTCTCCATTGAGGCTTTGCCCGTTTCATCAACATCGTAGAGTAGGGTGATGTGTTTAAACCTGTAGCCTAGGCCTCTGATTAAATTCTTTGGTATATGTGCAGTTTCACTGTTAAAACAAATGGCATGAAAGCCATGAGATACCAAGCTCAATACGTCTTTCTCTCCTCCAGTAATGAAAAGAACATCGCCGCGAATGGGTAGTTGGTCAAATCCAAAGACATAGTTTTCGGTAACTTCACCCGTGTACAAGAAGCGTAGGTTTGAAAATGGACGGTATAGCTTCGTGTATCGTCGTCCATTGTAACCATACATAGGTTGATCAACAGTGCTGCCCATTGCATATTCTTTGCCATCTTTACCTATGCCGATAAAGCGTTCTATGGCTGAAACATTGAATCGGTCTAATATTTCTTTGGTAATTCCGTATTGTAACCAAAACTTAATTTCAGTTTCATTGAATTCCCTTGCTTGAATTGGTAATTTTGTTTTTGCTGTTTCAAATCCATCGTGAATGGAAGGTAGGGATGAGGCTCTTTGAATATCGCCCTTGTTATCACGAACTATTCGGTTAATCTTTTGGTCATTGTCCTCCAGGCAAAGTCCTAATTCATTATCGATGATTTCAAGAATTCTAATAAAATCCTGCCTATCATCACAGGTAAGTCCGAAAATTTTACTGACAAAGAAAAAGCAATCGCCACTGTATTCGGCGTCACCGAAATCTTTGAACTTGTAAATAGACGATTTCTTATCAAAATACAAATAGCAAGATGCTTTGGAATCTTGATAGAAAGGGCTTTTAAAGGATTTTCCCACCTTTGAAAATTTGCTTCCTAGAAAGTGCTTGAAAATGCTTAATCCGTTATTGGTTGCATGAAGAATTGAATCTTTATTGAGAGACATATAAAAGTTTTAAGAAGGTTAAATGATTGATTTCCGCGCAGGCTGATAGCCTTTTTTTACATAATTGACGATGTCCGACATGATTAGACGGCGTTGTCGCCCTACATGGGTATATGGCAGTTTGCCATCCCTCATCATGATATATAATTGCGCTCTAGAAAGTCCCAGGAAGTTTGCCGCACTGGCAATATCCAAGTATTTCATTTCCTTCTTTGGTTCTTTTACTTCTTCAGAAAGTTGGCTCAGGATTCGCTCAACTTTAGCAAGTCGTTCTTCTAGTGTTTGAATTCTAGATGAATCTTTTATTTTGGTTTTGTTTTCCCACATAAGCTGCCTATAAATTAATTTAGGCTGCAATGCTACCAATACCCCTCAGCTTGATTATTGTACTACAATTGCACTACAATGATATTTTTTCAAAGTCCCCTGGCGCAATAGTTGTCGAATACATCCATGAGCTCTTTTAAATAAGGCTTTTGCTCAATTTTTCTATTTTTGGCGGCTTGTAGGGTAGAGTCGATATTTCCAATCGGAATATTGAAAAACCACATAAGGAGCCCAAAATACTCTTTCTTGGTGATTTTAGCCTTGTCTATGGCTTTTACGGAATTACTCTCGTAAACCGATACGAAAAGCTCCAAGAAGGCTACTTTGTCCCTCTGCCATTGAATGAGAGTGATGCCGCTGCCTTTGGGGAATAAAGACAATTGGCCCGACATATATGCCGAAATTTCTTGTTTGGATGGGATGGTGTATTCAGAGCTAGGCGGAGCCGCAGTTTGCCTGTTTGCGTATTTGTTCAGGTGAGTGATGCGATGCAAATACAGTTGTTCTAGCAGTTCCAGGATTTGATATTGAACAGTAAAATACTCTAGGATTTTTTTTTAATTGATTCGCTATTGAGTAGCTCTCTTGAGGTGGATTTATGAAGTTCGACGCGATTGAGTAAAACATTTACAAAATCTTTGGGGAAATAGAGGTGTTTGAATTCCCGAATTTCAAAACAGAACAAATCAAATTCTCGTTTTATTGAATCGGCTTTGTCGAGTGAGTCGTTCATCATTTCATCTACTTGTATTTTACAGGGTAGGTAGAATGAATAAAGTTGTTGTTGGTAGGTTACGGTAGATTTGGATCCATTAAATTCTACATCCTGGGAGTCGTCAATATCGAAGAGAGAAATCTGTTTTCTAAAGGAACGAGTGGTTACATTGATTCGGGCAATCTTTAATTGCTCCAGCGCGTTGTTAAGTAATTCTTTCATGACTTTTTTGAGTTTAAAACGCTAATAATAACAAATAAGCGTTGTCAAATAGGGTCAGATAATAATATATTTCTAAACACACCTTATGGTAAAATCACCCACTTGGCAATTGGCAAGGGTATATATATATACCTTGCCATTTGCCAACCTAGATATGATTTTAGAAAATGCCAGTTTGCAAGGGCGGGGCGGGTTTTGTGTGGCGTTTCAAATTTTGAGTATTTACGCATCGAAATCCGATGATATTAGGAATTTCTGTATTGGACTCTTTAGTCTGATTCCAATGTTCATTTGTTCAAATGTTCACTGTTCATCGGGTACTGGGCTGAATAGTGGATTTTGTCAAATTGGAAAAAAAAAACAAAGAATCTGGCGCTGTTAATTTGACCCTTAGGTAAATAGTTGATTTTAATAGAAGATTGAGGCTTGCATTAGGTCTTAGGTTTCGAATCCAAATGGGTCTTATGTACCTCAAGATATTAAGTTAGTATCACCAACCTTTTTGACTTACAACTGAGGAGTATTGTATAAATATTGTTTTGTAAAATTGCCTATTTGTAAGGGTTTTGGGTGGGTTTTTTATAATATTGAAAATTGTTTTAGTTGTTTTTTCGATGTAATAATTTAATTCTTAACCGCTATGAGATATGTAGGGAATCTAATTTTGTATTTTTAGTTAGTATTGTCTACCTTTGTATTAAATTGAATATGAACAAGGTTCCGTACACAAAATTCAACAGTGAGCAATTAGAAAAAATTGGTAATGCTGTCGTGTACTTGGCGGACAGGATACCAAATTTATCAAAAACAAAATTACTCAAGTTGTTGTATATTTTGGATGAGATTTCAATTAAGAAAAGTGGAATTCCAATTTTAAATCTTAAATATAAAGTTTGGAAATTCGGACCTGTCTCAGAAGAGTTGTTTATCGATTTATCTTCTGAACCCAAACTACTCGAGAAATTTATTAATCGCGACAGCGGAGGAGATTTTATTGTTTCTAAAGTGAAATTTAGTGAAGATGAATTTTCTGAAAATGACGTTGAATTAATGGATTTTGTTATTGAAAAATATGGAAACAAGACGGCTAAGGAGTTGGTTTCGTACACCCATAGAGTTAATTCGCCTTGGTACAACGTCGCAAAAGAAAACGCTGTTTTAGAATTATTAGAAAGTGAGGAGATTAACAGTACAGAATATTTGATTGACATGAGTATGGTTGTTTCTCATGATGAACGAAAATTAGAAATGTATTCTGAATATCTAGAATCCCATTAAAAATGTTAGAAGTTGGGAATATAATTTATTTTGACCCCTTTTATTTCAAAAACGGGAATACAGCGAAGCCCAAGTACTTTCTTGTTTTAACTCATTCAGAAAATAATTCAATTATTGCTTCTTTACCGACGAGGAAAGACACTATTCCACATGATGAAGTCATTGTTGAAGGATGTGTAGAATTGCCTGAAATTAATCTTAATTGTTTTATCATCCCCCCAAATATTGAGGTAACTGATTGCGGCAAAAAATTTGTTTTTAGAACACACCTTTACGGACATCAGTTAGATGATTATCAAGTTGATGTCATTAATAAAACCTATCTGAATGAAGGTACTGATTACGAAATATGGGGTAAAATGAAAGAGGAAATATTTAATCGTGTTTTGTTGTGCTTCAGAACATCCAAATCAGTTAAATGGAAATTTAGAAAACACCTTTAATTGGGTCTTATTTATTATTTACCAATTAATTTAATATTTTGCTCCCTAAATCAGTCTCCCTTCTTATGCTTGTGAGGTTTTAAAGTAGGATTGTTCTTTGGTGTTTCCTTATTATCTCTTTGCCTTTTATCTGGCTTTCCTGTAGTTGTCGCAATTCTTTTTGGACCTGGCTTAATTCCCATCAATGTAAAATTTAATTTATTCAAATTTAAGGAATTGCTTTTAATACTCAATGACCTCAAAAATGGATGTTAATGTTTATATAGTCAAGTGAATAACTGCATTGCTTGAACTTTTTACTTCAAACCGATGAGCCTAAAAAATGGTTTTGAATTATTGTTTTTCGTATTTTCAATTTTCTTGGATAATTTGGGGTCAATAAAGTGTGGCTAACAGAGGTTTAAATTACTGTAGTATTGTGAATCATGATAAAAATCAGATTTGAAAATAGTTTGTGCCATAAAATTGCGTCATTTAAAGAATAGTTTGGAATGTGGTTGTCTGATTTTAGAAATAAAAAATATTATATTCGAAAATAATCTGAAATTTAATGGGGAAATTACAAGAATTTACTTCCTTAAAGGAAAAACAAAGATCTTTTCGTAATCACGAAAATTTTCAAATTGATACCAAAGAGCAATTCGATTACTGGTTTGGTCAAATTGTAGCTCAGAAGGAAGAAAATCGAACAAATTTCATTTTCAGAGGGATGAAAGAAGCTAAGCATAAATTGTATACTTCTGCTCAAAGGCAATGGATTCAAAATGACATGAAAGATTGGGGTGGTGCTGACTATTTTAGTTTTATTAATTCACTAGTGCAAAAAGCCAAAGACTATCATTTGATTAAAAAAGTATTTGATACTTATGGTTATTCGTTAATACAGAGAGAATTCCCAATACTAAGTATTTTGCAACATTATGGTGCACCAACACCTTTAATGGATTGGACATATAATGTGAATGTGGCATTATTTTTTGGAACAGAAGGATTGTCAAGTGGATATGGAGGTCGAGGAAATATTAATAATTACTTTTCAATTTATTGCATTGATAAAGCTATATATAAAAATGAATTACTTAATATTAGAGACTTTACATTAAATCAGTCTAAAAGTTTCATGGATTTTAAAGACTGGACAGAGGATAGTAAGTTTCCAAACAAAAATAATATTTTCTACATCTCAGATTTTGATAATGGTAATTCTGGAATAGTAACTACAACCCTTAGTATTACAATTGTAAAAGACAAACACCTTACGTCCATTTATAATCAGAATATTATACCTCAGGAGGGTTTATTTATTTTTAATCAGTTTTCTGATAAATCAATTGATCAAGTATTTAATATAGAAAAATATAGTGAAGGTTCTAATTTGGTTTTAGGCCCCTTTTATTGCTTAAATATTAGAAAAGATTTATCAGATTACGTAAGGAGAAGAATTAAACAAAAGAATATTGACAACTCATTTATTTATCCTCATCTCTATAATGATGCCAAGATAATTACAAATGAAACGTTGAATGATTTTATTTAATGTTAGAAAAATTTCATTAGGTTCATTATCTTTGTAAAACCTAAAGAAACTCAATCTAGACAATCAAGCCCCCTTTTTGGCTGCTTGGTTTCTAAGGGGGTTTCCAATGGGAAAATTAGAAGCTAAAGCCTTGTTTTATATAGAGTTGAATGGCGGGTTTGTTCGCCTCTCTCTCCGCTGAGTGACTGTCTCATAC
>JBJOFE010000043.1:0-6984 GCA_046048915.1 Bacteroidota bacterium
ATATTATTTTATTATTCACTATATCGTTTTCGTAATTTAATTTTATTAATTTTGAATTTAATACTTTGATTATATTTAAAATACAATAAAAGATGAAAAACATCAAAATAATTCAAGAATTACACGGTTTAGGTATAACGGGATATCATGAGGTTTCTTACAATCCTTCTTATGAAGAATTGTATCAGGCTGAAATGTCTAATAGAAGAAAAGGATATGAAAAAGGGGCAGTGACCGAATCAGGAGCTGTTGCTGTAAAAACAGGAATATTTACAGGTCGTTCACCAAAAGACCGCTATATTGTAAAAGACGATGTTACAAAAGACACGATTCATTGGGATGATAAAGTAAATTTCCCAACTACTCAAATGATCTGGCATGATTTGAAAAAGTTGGTTTTAAAACAACTATCCACTTCACCAAAACTGTATGTAGTTGATGCTTTTTGCGGAACAAATCCAGACACTCGTTTAAAAGTTCGATTTGTAATGGAGGTAGCTTGGCAAGCACATTTTGTAACTAATATGTTTATTCGTCCTTCAGTTTATGAATTAGAGAATTTTGGAGAACCTGATTTTGTTGTGATGAATGGTTCCAAAACCACGAATCCAAATTGGCAAAAACAAGGCTTAAATTCTGAAAATTTTGTTGTTTTTAATCTTACCGAAAAAATCCAAATTATAGGAGGAACCTGGTATGGAGGTGAAATGAAGAAAGGAATGTTTTCGATGATGAATTATTACTTACCTTTAAAAGGAATGGCATCTATGCATTGTTCTGCAAATGTTGGTGAAGAAGGTGATGTTGCCGTGTTTTTTGGACTGTCAGGCACAGGTAAGACTACTCTATCGGCTGATCCAAAACGGTATTTAATTGGCGACGACGAACACGGTTGGGATGATAATGGTGTGTTCAATTATGAAGGAGGTTGTTATGCCAAAGTTATTGACTTGTCAGAACAAAATGAACCTGATATTTGGCGAGCAATCAAGAGAGATGCTTTACTTGAAAATGTTATGGTAGATGAGTATGGCGAAATTAATTACCATGATCATTCTATTACAGAAAATTCTAGAGTGTCCTATCCCATCTATCATATAAACAAAATCGTTTTGCCCTCAAAAGCAGGACATGCAAAGAAAATTATTTACTTATCTGCCGATGCGTTTGGTGTATTACCTCCAGTTTCTATTTTAGACGAGGATCAAGCGCAATACCATTTTTTATGTGGATACACCTCTAAATTAGCTGGTACCGAGAGAGGGATCACAGAGCCAGTCCCATCATTTTCACCTGCTTTTGGAGAAGCATTTTTAACACTACATCCTACTATGTATTCCAAAACATTAATTGGTAAAATGAAAGAACATGGTGCCAAAGCTTATTTGGTCAATACTGGCTGGAATGGAACAGGTAAACGTATTTCATTAAAAAATACCAGAGCTATTATCGATGCTATCATCAGTGGAGAAATTGAAAATTCAGAAACAAGGGCTATTCCGTATTTAAATCTAACCATTCCTACGGAATTACCAAAAGTAAGTGAAGGTATTTTAGATCCAAGAGATACCTATGAAGATAAAAGTGAATGGGAACGTAGAGCCAAGGATTTAGCAGCCAGATATATAAAAAACTTTGAACAATATACTGCTACTGAAGAAGGAAAACGTTTGGTTAGTGCAGGGCCTCAATTAACATAATCTATTTTCTGATTTAACAATAAGTACGGAAGAAGTTAAATTAATAATTGACTTGTAAGCTTATTTTGTTTTATATTTGCAACGAATTAAAAATAATTCCAATTAAAAATCATGTTAACAAATCAATTGCACCATCATCATATACTTTATTGCTCTCAAGCGATGTGTTAATGGTATGCGTGTAAGTCACATATTTAAAAACCCGTTTGAGTACATCAAACGGGTTTTTTATTAAAATCTGTTGTACTTAATCACAACAAACAAAAGAACATAACAATGAGTACTTTAAAAATTGCCATTCAAAAATCAGGACGTCTTAATGAAGATAGTATCCAAATCCTTAAAGACTGTGGAATTTCTATTAACAATGGGAATGACCAGTTAAAAGCAACTGCTTCAAATTTCCCATTGGAAGTTTTATATTTAAGGAACTCAGATATCCCACAATATTTAATTGATGGTGTAGTAGATGCCGCTATTGTCGGAGATAATCTTTTAGTTGAAAAAGGTAAAAATATACAAGTTGCTGAGAAATTAGGATTTTCAAAATGCAAAGTCTCAGTGGCAGTACCAAAAAGTTTTAACTATAATTCAGTTACTGATTTAGATGGGTTGCGAATTGCTACTTCTTATCCTAATACGGTTTTGGATTTCTTTAAGTCTAAAAATGTCTCGGTTGATTTACACCAAATTTCCGGATCAGTTGAAATTGCTCCTAACATTGGTTTGGCTGATGCAATTGTCGATATTGTTTCAAGTGGTAGTACTTTGTTTAAAAACAATTTGAAGGAAGTAGAAGTGATTTTTAAGAGCGAAGCGGTTTTAGCGATTTCTCCTAAAATTTCATCTGATAATAAAGTGATTTTAAATAAACTTCAATTCCGAATCCAATCGGTTTTAAGAGCACGCAAATCAAAATACATTTTGATGAATGTTCCTAATGACAAAATTGAATTGATTAGTTCCATTTTACCAGTTTTAAAAAGCCCAACAGTTATGCCTTTGGCGCAAGCAGGCTGGTCAAGTGTGCATACAGTAATTGAAGAAGATCGTTTTTGGGAAGTGATTGACAAGTTAAAAGCGGCCGGTGCCGAAGGAATTTTGGTTTGCCCAATAGAAAAAATGGTATTGTAATTTCTTAATCGTACAACAACAATGAATAAAATATACAATCCAAAACAGGAAAACTGGGCTTCTTTATTAGAAAGGCCTACTAAAACTGTGGACGATATTGAAGCTACTGTTAAAGAAATTTTTACAGCAGTACAAAACAACGGAGATAAAGCAGTACAACAATATACTACTCAGTTTGACGGAATCGCTTTAGATACTATTTTAGTTTCTGATGAAGAAGTTCAAAACGCTATTGCTTCTGTTTCTGACGAATTAAAAGCGGCTATTCAATTAGCCAAATCAAATATTGAGAAATTTCACTCAGCACAAACAACAAATCGTGTAAGTGTTGAAACTGCCCCTGGAGTGCAATGTTGGCAAGAAAAAAGACCAATTCAAAAAATAGGTTTATATATTCCCGGCGGAACAGCTCCCTTGTTTTCAACCGTATTGATGTTAGCAGTTCCAGCTAAAATTGCGGGTTGTAAAGAAGTGGTTTTATGTTCGCCACCGGATGCGACTGGAAATCTAAATCCTGCTATTTTATATGCGGCAAATTTATGTGGGGTAATCAAAATTCTAAAAGTGGGCGGAATTCAAGCGATAGCGGGAATGACTTTTGGAACAGCTTCTATTCCTAAAGTCTATAAAATATTTGGTCCAGGAAATCAATATGTAACCGTAGCCAAGCAATTAGCGACTCAATTTGGTGTAGCTATTGATATGCCAGCTGGTCCTTCAGAGTTGTTAGTAGTTGCCGATGATAGTGCGGTTCCGGCTTTTGTAGCCTCTGATTTATTAAGTCAAGCCGAGCATGGAACCGATAGTCAAGTGATATTAGTTTCGACCTCAAAACAAATGATTGATGCTGTGGAAGAAGAAGTCCAATCACAATTAGCTGTTTTGCCAAGAAAGGCAATTGCCGAAAAAGCCATAGCTAATTCAAAATTAATTTTTGTCGAAAATGCAGCAATTGCCCTAGATTTAATTAATGAATACGGTCCAGAACACTTTATTGTTTGTACGGAAAATGACGATTATTATGTCGATAATATTGCCAATGCAGGTTCGGTATTTATAGGTAACTATACTCCAGAAAGCGCTGGAGATTATGCTTCAGGAACCAATCATACGTTGCCAACCAATGGTTATGCGAAGAATTATAGTGGTGTAAACTTGGATAGTTTTATGAAATCAATGACATTTCAAAAAATTTCGGAAGCAGGTATTCAAACCATTGGGAAAGCTATCGAAATTATGGCAGAAAAAGAAGGTTTGCAAGCACACAAAAATGCAGTTACATTACGTTTAAATGCGATTGAAAATGGGAAATAAATTCGATATCAACACCTTAGTTCGAGAGAACGTCAAACTCATGAAGCCGTATTCATCGGCACGTGATGAATTTGAAGACTTTGATACAGCCGAAATGATTTTTTTGGATGCCAATGAAAATCCATTCGAAAATGGTGTGAATCGTTATCCAGATCCGCAACAAGTTTCGGTTAAATCTGTTTTGGCCAATCAAAATGGCGTAGCTAAAAATCAAATTCTGTTAGGAAATGGAAGTGACGAAGTATTGGATTTGTTGTTTCGTGCTTTTTGCGAACCTAAAATCGATAATGTAATTACGTTACCTCCAACTTATGGGATGTATGGAGTTTTGGCAAATTTAAACGCAGTCGAAAACAGAGAGGTTTTACTTTTCACCGATTTTCAACCGCAATTGGATTTAATTATGAACGCTGTAGATAGTAATTCTAAAATGATTTTTCTTTGTTCGCCTAACAATCCAACGGGAAATTCTTTTTCTGAAGAAAACGTTCAGTATTTACTAGATAATTTCAATGGATTAGTCGTGATTGACGAGGCGTATATTGACTTTTCAGACAAAGCTTCTTGGATCCAAAAGATCAAAGATTACCCCAACTTGATCATTACACAAACCTTGTCTAAAGCTTATGGTTTAGCAGGAATTCGTTTAGGTGTTTGTTATGCTTCGGCTGCAATTATTGCAGTTTTAAACAAGATCAAACCGCCTTATAACGTCAACGAATTGACACAACAAAGAGCATTAGATCGTTTGGCTAATCCGGAACAAATTAAGGAAGAGATTACTTCAATTATAGTAGAAAGGGAACAATTACTTAAAGTATTAAGTGAAGTAACTTTTGTATCAACAATTTATCCTACAGAGGCTAATTTTATTTTAATCAAAGTGGATAATGCAAATCAACGTTATGATGAATTAATTAATAAAGGAATTGTGATCCGCAATAGGACTACACAACCATTATGTGAAAACACTTTGCGTTTGACTATAGGAACCACTGAAGAAAATCAAAAATTAATAGCCGCTTTAAAAAGCTTGAATTAAGAATATGAAAAAAGTATTATTTATAGATCGAGATGGAACCATCGTAATTGAACCAACCGATTTTCAATTAGACAGCTTAGATAAATTAGAATTCTATCCAAAAGCTTTTCAGTATTTGGCTAAAATTGCCTATGAATTGGACTACGAATTGGTTATGGTAACTAATCAAGACGGATTGGGAACGGATAGTTTTCCAGAAGAAACCTTTTGGCCAACGCAAAATTTCATTCTACGAGCTTTTGAAAATGAAGGCGTTTTGTTTGATGACATTTTTATTGATCGTTCATTCCCTGCAGATAATGCACCAACGCGTAAACCACGTACCGGAATGCTAACTAAATACATTGACAATCCTAACTATGATTTAACGAACTCATTTGTTTTAGGCGATCGAATTACCGATGTCGCTTTAGCAAAAAATCTTGGAGCTAAAGCCATTTTCTTAAAACAACAAGAGGGTTTAGGAAATGACGAAATCAAAGAAAATGAAGATTTTAGCGATGTTATTTCATTACAAACCACTGATTGGAAAACCATTTATGAGTTTTTAAAATTAGAAGCTCGTTCAGCTAGTATCGAAAGAAAAACACACGAAACAGATATTTGTATTCATTTGAATCTTGACGGAACTGGAAAAAGTAAAATTGACACCGGTATAGCCTTTTTTGATCATATGTTGGACCAAATTGCACGTCACGGACAAATGGACTTAGAAATTACCGTAAAAGGTGATTTGGATGTAGATGAACACCATACGATTGAAGATACTGCTATTGCTTTAGGAGAAGTTTTTGCAAAAGCTTTAGGTAATAAATTAGGCATTGAACGTTATGGTTTCTGTTTGCCAATGGACGATTGTTTATCTCAAGTTGCGATTGATTTTGGTGGAAGAAATTGGTTGGTTTGGGAAACTGAATTCAAACGCGAAATGGTAGGTAAAATGCCAACAGAGATGTTTTACCACTTTTTCAAATCGTTCTCAGATGGAGCCAAAGCCAATATCAATATCAAGGCCGAAGGAACTAACGAACACCATAAGATTGAAGCTATTTTCAAAGCTTTTGCCAAAGCGATTAAAGTGGCTGTGAAAAGGGATACTGAGAAAATGATTTTGCCTTCAACCAAAGGAATGTTATAAAACAAACGAATGAAAATTGCCATTATCAATTACGGAGCAGGAAATATTCAAAGCATTCTATTTGCTATAGAACGTTTAGGATACACGGCCGTATTAACTAATAATCCAGACGAGATACAACAAGCGGATAAAGTGATTTTTCCAGGTGTTGGAGAAGCGAGTTATGCCATGCAAAAACTCAAAGAAAGTGGTTTGGACAGCTTGATTCCAACATTGAAACAACCCGTGTTAGGAATATGTTTGGGGATGCAGTTGATGTGCCACCATTCGGAAGAAGGAAATACTAACGGCTTGGGAATTTTCGATACTAATGTCATTCGGTTTTCCAATAATGTGAAAGTTCCCCAAATGGGATGGAATCAAATTTATAATTTGAAATCGCCTTTGTTTGAAGGAATAAATGAAAATGAATACATGTATTTGGTGCACAGTTATTATGTTCCGAATTGCAAAGAAGCCATTGCTATTACCAATTATGATTTGGAATATGCATCGGCTTTACAAAAGAATAATTTTTACGGAACCCAATTTCACCCTGAAAAAAGCGGTGATGTTGGAGAAAAAATTTTAGCTAATTTTTTAAAATTAAAAGATTAAAAGATTGAAAAATTATAGAGTAATAAATTAGTTGGATTAAATCCCGCTAAATGGATCTT
>JBJOFE010000044.1:0-5152 GCA_046048915.1 Bacteroidota bacterium
CTGAATTATCAATTCCAATACACAAGACAAGATACAATGGAGAAATAATTTTAGTTCCTAATTCAAGATATGCAGTTGAATTAAAATATGTCCATCAACTTCAAAATCTATACTTTGCATTAACCGGCAAGGAACTAATAATTGAAATATGAAAACACGAAAATGTAAGTACTGTAAAGCACAATTCCAACCATACACAACATTACAAAAGAACTGTTTTGAACCTGATTGTGTAACAGCATGGATACAAGAAACAAAAGAAAAGAATTGGAAAAGGAAAAAGGCTAAGTTAAAAATGGATTTAATGACAATTCAGGATTATATTAAATTAGCACAGCAAGTATTTAATAAATACATTCGATTAAGGGACAAAGGACAAAACTGTATTTCTTGTGGTAAACCAGCTTTAAAAGAAAACGCTGGACATTTCTACAATGCTAATAATCATTGGAATGTTCGTTTTAATGAGCTTAATGTACATCTTCAATGTGAGCACTGTAATACATATCTTTCGGGAAATTTAATTAATTATCGTGAAAACCTATTAAAAAAAATAGGAATAGAAGATTTTGAGTTACTAAGTTCTGAAGCTAATAAAACACGTAAGTTTACTGTAAACGAGCTAAAGGAGATAATCGCAGTATATAAAAGGAAAATCAAAGAAATAGAAAAATAATTTTAAAGGTATTGTTATATTAAAAATTATTATTACTTTTGTAGAAATTAAACAAATCAAGTATGAAACATTTATTTAAATCGTTGGCAGCATTCCAGCAAGAAGTGAAGGTAATTCACAAAGCGACTCAAGGTTACGGATATTCTTATTCGGATTTACCAAAAATATTTAGCGAGATTAATCCATTGTTACAAAAACACGGATTAGGATTTACACAACTAATCAATTCAAAAGATGGATTGAACTATCTTAAAACTGTTTTATTTCATATTGAAAGTGGAGAAATGATAGATTCTGAAACATTGATACCTTACGTACAATTAAAAGGTATGAATGATTATCAATCTTTTGGATCAGGAGTTACGTATTTTCGTAGATATTGTTTGAGTTCAATTCTTGGATTAGTAACTGACAAAGACACGGATGCACACGGTGAACAAGAAAAACCTAAGAAAGAAAAATTAGATAATAAAAGATTTCAAGATGCTGTAAATGCAATTAATCAAGGTACTATTATAAATGGTAAAAAACTTACAAAAGAGTTTTTAGTTGAAAATTTTGAATTAACTAACGAACAAATTGAAATACTATGAAAACAGCAATGCAAGAAATGTTTTTAAAATTAGAAGAATTGCAACCTGAATTATTTAATGTTTATTCAGAAAAAGGAAGAAACTTTATTAATGAATTACATAAATTTTTAGAACTTGAAAAACAACAAATAATTGATGCACACGGAGATAAACTTAAAAAAAGTAAAGGGCATACAAATTACGAATATTGGTTTACTGGAGAAATGTATTACGAACAAAAATTTGAATTATGAAAATTAGATGTTCACAGATAGGAAAGATTATGACAAACCCCCGCACAAAGGGGGAAAGTCTTTCTCAAACTGCTAAAAGTTATTTACTTGAATTAGCTGTTGAAAATAAGTACGGTATTCAAAAAGAGTTTTGGAGTAGATACACAGATAAAGGTAACCAAGTAGAAGACGAATCAATTAAATTAGTTGAAAAGGTTTTGAACTTGGGCTTTATGTATAAGAATGAAGAAAGCTTAGAGAATGACTGGGTAACAGGAACTCCTGATATAAACACGGATGTTCTAATTGATGTCAAAAGTTCTTGGGATGCGTTCACGTTCTTTGAGAAAGTAGTAGAAGACGAACTAAAAAACAAAGACTACTATTACCAGCTTCAGGGATATATGTGGTTAACTAACAAACAAGAGGCTTATTTATGCTATTGTTTAGTAGATACACCTTTACAAATAGTAGAAGACGAAATAAGAAGGGAACATTGGAAAAATAATCTAATAGACGAAAACGACGATTTAAGAGCATTTGTAGAGGCTAAACATAGTTACAGTCATATCGATATAGAAAAACGCGTTAAAACGCACGTAATTAAGCGAGATGAGAAAGTAATCGAGTCTATCAAAACACGAATCGAAGAATGCAGAGAGTATTATAACCAAATAATAGAATTAGTATGACACCGAAAGAAAAAGCAGAAGATATATGGATGCAATTATTCCAAAAGCAAATAGAAGTAACAGGTAGTGGAGATGGTAATTTATGTGTTGAGATGGCTTTAATTGCAGTGGATGAAATGATATTAGTTCTACCATTTACAGATACTAATCCCACGCTTAATGAGTATGCTATTAATTTACAAAAATACTTAGAACAAGTAAAACACGAAATAGAAAAGTTATGAAAGATACAATAGTAGAATCAGTTATAAAGCAATTTAAAGACCGTTCAAGCGTAGGAATAGAAAAATACGGAGTAACACTTGACAGAGAAGATTTAACTACGTTACAGTGGCTTAATCATGCACAACAAGAAGCAATGGACTTTGTACTTTATTTGGAGAAACTAAAACACGAATTAAAATGAACCCAGAGATTAACCAAGAAATTCAAGACTTAAAAAAAGAACTCAAAGAAATAAAGCAATTACTAAACGCTTTGATAGTTGTAACAGACGAAGGAGGATCAGTAACAGCAGAATCTTTAATAATTAAAATGTTAAAATTAAAAATAAAATAAAAATGGAAAACAAATTCGACAATTCAGGAGCATTATTTACTAATGACAAAAAAGTTAAGGAAACTCATCCAGACATGAACGGAAAAATTACGATTAACGGTAGAGAATTTTACATAAGTGCATGGAGAAAACAATCAAAAGACGGAAAAGGATTTTTAAGTTTATCTGTAAAACCTGTTGACGGTGTTAAAACAGTACAATCTAATCAAAGTTTAGACGACTTTTTAAACAATTTCTAATGAAAACAGCAGTAGAATGGTTGGTTGAAAAACTAACAAATGGACATTACTTAGATGAAGGAATGAAACAAAAAATTATTGAACAAGCCAAAGAAATGGAGAAAGGTCAAATAATGAAAACTTGGTATGATTGTAAGTTATCAATAATAGAAAGAAATCCAACTGATGCAGAACAATACTACAACGAAACCTTTAAATCAGAATAAAATGGAAAAAGAATTTATTGATTACTTGTATGAATTGAGAGGGTTAATACAAAATGACATTAACAGATTGGTTGAACTTAATAAAGAGCCAAGAAATGCAAATTGTAAAGATTGCGGTGATGAAATACAAGCCGAATTAAGGACAAGAAGAAGTCAAATAAGTAGTGTAAACCAAACTATTGAAAAATACTTTAAAACACACAGTAGAAACCTTTAAATCAGAATAAAATGAAAGCAAAAGAAAAAGCAAAAGAATTAGTTGACAAATATAGTTTTGTGGAAATTCAACACTACACTTCTATGTTTGAAGTTAAACAATGTGCATTAATAGCAGTTGATGAAATATTGAATAATGATGGATTTACTCGATTTGATATTTATCTTACAGAGTATTGGCAAGAAGTTAAACAAGAAATAATTAACCTTTAAATCAGAATAGAATGAAAGCAAGTAAGGTAATAGCGAACAGTGACGAGATAATTAGGAAAATGATTCGTGATTATCTAACAAAACACGGAATAACATTAAATGCTTTTTGTTTAGATGCTAAGTTACATCAAAGTAATATCCATACTTTTTTAAATGGTAAATCATTGACCAGTAAAACAATTCAGAGAGTAGCAAAGTATCTTAACGAAAAAGGAATGTAAAATATTTTTTCTAAAATTGGTTGTATATTGAAATTTAATATTAATTTTGAAGAAACAAATAAAGCAAATCATTATGAAAACTATTGAATTTAACAGAAATTGGAGATTAGAAAACCTTGACTATTGGAATAACACTGGTTATTTTGACCTTGACTGCGGTAAGTTTGGAGTAATGTTTTTTGAATTTGACATTGACTTTAATGTAGATTCAGATTTTGAATTTGAAAGTGTTGATGTTAAGTTAAGCAAGTACGATTGGGATTGTGAAGGATTGAAAAGTGGAATGTTAAACAACAGAAACACGAAATTAATTTGTGAAAAGTTAGAAGAAAGAATTTCAAGCAATCCTGAATCATGGGGATTTGATAGTGAACAGTTAAGATACGAAGCACAATTAGATTTTGAAACAGAAAGAGAAATTGCGTATTTTAATGAAAGGTGTTAACTTTGGTGAATGACAAGGATTTTAGAAATTTTAGTATTACCGTTCTTTGCAACCCTGTTCTTCGTGGATAGGGTTGTTTTGCTTTTTATGTGGAATGAAAGTGGACATAGATTTAATAAGTGGTTATATAATGAAACACTGATGCTTAACAGTGCTATTCGTGTTTCCATATTTATGGCTATTTTTAGTTTTGTATTTTTATTTGCAATAAGTGAGTAACAAATTCTTATATGATTTATACGAGCACCATGACGAGTGGATTAGAATAGTACGCAATTTTGGAGAGCAGTTTTACGCAGAAGACATAGTTCAGGAGATGTATCTCAAGTTAGCAAAACACGAAAACAACGAAAGATTTTACCGTAACGGAACTATTTATAAAGGCTTTGTTTGGATTGTACTTAGAAATATGTTTTACGATTACGAAAAGAGTAAACAACGATTGGAGAAAGTGAGTTTATGCGAAGCTGGTGAAGTAAAAGACGATAGCGAATCCAACGAAAAGACGAACGCAAAAACAATTATAGACATTAAGATATCTGAAACAATAAACAACTGGCACTGGTACGATAAAATGCTATTTGAACTTTACAGAGATACAGGATACAGCACAAGACAAATAGAGAAAGAAACAGGAATTAGTTTTAAATCTGTTTGGGCAACTTTAAAAGGATGCAAAGAGTCTTTGAAAAAAGAAGTAGGTGAAGAATACCAAGATTATTTAAACGAGGATTTTGAATTAATAAAATAAATATGGCAAAAGGAAGAAAGAAAAAAGCAGAAGGATTAGGAGATACTGTTGAAAGTATTTTAAAAGCTACTCACATTGATAAGGTTGCAAAATGGTTACTTGGTGAGGATTGTGGATGCAATGAACGTAA
>JBJOFE010000045.1:0-4410 GCA_046048915.1 Bacteroidota bacterium
ATTATAAAATAAATGTAACACTATGATTGTACAATATGAATTACTTTTTTTGTTTCTTAACTGGCTGATCTACTACTGTGCTAATATGTTGTAAATGGTTAGCCAACAATTTTTCAATCAATTCTTCTTTGGTTAAATAATGAAAAATGGTTTTAACTTTAGTTTTAAGTTCAGCATCCAATTCGTGATTCGGTTTTGTTTTGAAAATCTTTTTTGCCCATATTAAAGTATTATTTTCTTCAATACTTGATTCTGTGGGTTTTTTAAACTCAGAAAATTGGATTCCTAATTCTTTTTCAAAATCAGCTATTGCTATAACTTCTTCAGCTTGTAATACTGTCAGCGAAAGTCCTTTGGCTCCAGCTCTTGCTGTTCTACCACTTCGGTGCACATAAGCTTCATAAACATCTGGCAAATGGTAATTAACTACAAATGCAACATCAGCAACATCAATTCCTCTTGCAGCTAAATCCGTAGCAATTAAAATAGTAATATGTCCTTCACGAAATTGGCCAATAATTCGGTCACGAATTCCTTGAGATAAACTTCCATGTATAGCACCCGACGAAAATTTATTAATCGCTAAATTTTTGGCTAATTTATTTACAGCAGCTTTCGTTTTACAAAAAATAATTCCGCGTTCTCCTTCTCTAGAATTTAAAAAATGCATCAAAACATCTAATTTTTCTATAGGATCTACCACAATATACTGATGATCAATACCTTGATTGCCAATGGTTTCCATATTAGCGCTAATTTCGACTACATTTTTTGATAAGTAGTTTTGAATTAACTGTTTAATTGTTCCAGGTAATGTTGCGGAGAATAAATAAGTTCTGTGCTTTTTAGGCAATTCAGCTACAATTTCATCTAAACTTTCTTTCAGAATACTGACCATTTCATCGGCTTCATCTAGAATTAGAAATTGTGTTTCTTTTAAATTAATTGCTTTTCGTTGGATTAAATCAATCAATCTTCCTGGAGTAGCAACAACTATATGTGTTGGTGTTTTAAGTCTTTCTATTTGAGGTTTTATTGGTATTCCACCACAGATAGCTGCAATTGAAATTCCGTCTATATTTTTAGAAAATTGTTCTAAATTAGTATGTATTTGATGGCCTAATTCACGTGTTGGAACTAAAATAACTGCTTGAATTGCCGCCTTGTCAGTTTGAATCAATTGTAAAATTGGTAATCCAAACGCCGCTGTTTTTCCAGTTCCAGTTTTTGCTAACCCTACTATATCAGTAGTATTAGCTAATAATTGCGGAATTACTTTTTGCTGAATCTCTGTGGGTTCAACAATTTTCAATTCAGTTAATGCGCGTACTATTGGATTTGAAATTCCTAATTCAGAAAATTGCTTTGCCATGGTTTCAGTTATTGTAAATGATTAAATCAAGAAATTTAATCGGCTTCATTCATTATTTTTTCGCGGTACTTCTTCCCTATCAGTAAAGTTAGTTTCATTTTATAATCTTCTACCAACCATTCACGATAGTTTTTGCTACATTGGCTTAGACATTTTGAAAAACGTTTTACACGACATTCTATATCTTCCTCTAAAGCTCTAGCTAATGTTTTTGCAGCTTGTAAATCTTCAGTATTGTCTACACACATTGCAGCATGTTGTTCTAATGATTTTTCCAAAACTACTTTAGAGCGTAAGTTTTGACGAATCACCATTTTATGTTCTTCATCAATATCAAAAGTTACTACCTCAGTTTTACTGAATTTTGCACGTAATTCTGGAGGCATTTCATATTTAAAATAAAGCTCAATTTCGGCATCATCACGAAGATTTTCTAAATAATATTCTGGGGACTTAAATATGTGTTGCCAATTGACTGGATCACTCCAAAGTCCAAATCTCGCTGCATTGTTTCCTAAATCGATTACGGTAAACTCGTCTTTATCAACTAATTTTCTTGATCCACGACCTATCATTTGGAAATACAAGGTTAACGATTTAGTTGCTCTGTTCAGTATTATTGTTTCAACTGTGGGCTCATCAAACCCAGTTGTTAAAATTCCAACAGAAGTTAATATTGCATTTGGGGTGTGTTTGAACCAATGCAAAATATCTTTACGTTCTTCAGTACTACTAGTGTTATCCAAATGCCTTACATCAAAGCCTGCTTCTCTAAAGGTTTCATACACATAGAGCGAAGTATTAATACCATTGTTAAAAATCAAGGTCTTTTTTCCTAATGATTTCTCAGTATAAGCATGCAATAATTTCTCTTGCATCGCCATATTGGTATACAAATCATCCGAAGATTTTACAGTATAATCTCCATTGATCCCAACTTTTAAAGAGGTCAAGCCAACATCATAACTGTACGTAATTGCTTTTGCCAAAAATCCTTTATCAATTAATGATTGAATGGTATCTCCTACGATTAATTCATCATAGTTTTGATGCATTGGTAATTTGATATTGGAACTTAAAGGAGTTGCTGTTACACCAAGAATAAAAGCTTTTTTGAATGAACTTAGTAATTTCCGAAAAGAATTGTAATGGGCCTCATCGATGATTACCAAACCTACATTATCTAGATGTAATTTTTCGTCATTGATTCGGTTTTTAAGTGTTTCAACCATTGCAACAAAACAAGAATAATCGTTTTGGTCGGGAAGTTCTTTTACATTACTATTGATAATTTTATTTTTAACCCCAAAACCTTTTAACATTTTAGAAGTTTGCTTACACAATTCAATTCGATGTGTTAGCACTACCACTTTTTTATCGTGTTTCTGAATATAGCGACGAACAATTTCAGAAAAAATAACTGTTTTTCCTCCTCCTGTTGGTAATTGATATAATAAATGATGTTGAGGGGAGGCATTGTCAATGCGCTCAAAAATAGCATCTATGTCCCCTTTTTGGTAATCATAGAGTTCTTTTCGATCTTCAAATTCGGTTTCTATAGGTTTTTGAGGCATTGCAGTTATTGGATTTTTGCAAAAGTACACCTAAAAAACAGTTAATCGGTTACTTTTAATTTAAAATAACAGCCTTTAATTAAAAAATAAGTTTTAAAAACATTTCTAAAACTCTAAACGAGAAACAATTCGTTCAAATTCTGGAGCATTTTCCCATTTCTGAAGACTAGTTTCTTCAAGAATATTTAAAATTCTAGATTTAAATTCACTATAAATACCATTAGATAATAGGAATTGAATGACTTGTTCAAAAGAGTTGAACATGCTTTTGTAAAACAACTCTTGTTTAATTAAATTTTCACTAGAATACGTTTGAGCAATTTCAATGTTATACAACATCACATCAGCGATAACAAAAGGGTCAACACCTAAAACTATAAAATGTTTAATGATTTTTTGCGCAACAGAACGCCTCATTTTAGGTCTACTTCTACGGCCAGTTTTCTTTATTGGAAAATATTCATGTGAAATTTTTAGTTTTGCCTCTTTCAGAATAGCATCTTCTTTAGGATTAAAAACAAAATCATAATAGGTTTTTACAGAAACAAACTTCTCATATAGCGAAATAATTTGTTCTTCTAATTGTTCTTTATTTAATTCTGAAAGGTATTTTTTTAAATCACGTTTACTCATATCCTATATAATATTGAGCAAAGGTAAATTACTTTAGTCAATCATACTTCTTAAATCAATGTTATTACTTAATTTTGGAGTATTAATTCAAATTAAATTATGTTAAAGTTATTTAGAATAATTGCTTTTTTAGAAGGTACTTCCCTCCTGCTGTTATTATTTTTTGCTATGCCGATGAAATATTATTTCCAAGAACCTATTTATGTAAGAAGTATTGGTATGGCTCATGGAATTTTATTTGTGATATATATCATTTTTGCAATAATGTTAAAAATAGAATGCAGCTGGACGTTCAAAAAAATGAGTATTATTTGTCTAGCATCGGTAGTTCCTTTTGGTACTTTTTATGTAGAAAAAAAATATTTAAACCAACTTTAATCTTTTAGTATGATTTCAAGAGACGAGTTTATTTCCCAATTTAGAGGTAATTCATTAGGAAGAATTGACATTCAATCGTCTGGTGAAGAAGAATTTCAGAATAAGACGCTACGCCCCATTTTAAAGTTGCAAAATGAATTGATTCTGCAAATATTTAATAATTACCTCACTCAAAATAAAATTCATTTTAGCAATTTATCTATTGATAAAAAAATGAATACAATTGAGAATACAATAGCTAAAGATAGCTCTTTGCAAAACACTTATAAAGGAATAATTATTGCTTTTTTTACTATAGATGAATACCAATTGTATTCAACTTTTTCTTCAGGAATAAATAAACGAATTAGAACCATGTTAATTGAACGCATACAAAGCCAACTTCAATTATTATAATAAATTATTCTACTTTTATAAGTACAAATATATCTTCTATATATCTGATTAATAGAT
>JBJOFE010000046.1:0-4238 GCA_046048915.1 Bacteroidota bacterium
TGACTGAACAAAATTTTCATATTCTTTTTTAAAATTATTAATCAAAGTTTCCAGCTCTGTAAAATTTTCAAATGATTCAATAACTAAATTATTATAGTCAGAAGACATTTGATTAACTTCTCCTTGAATTGCTTCTAACTGGATTGATATATCATTTAAAATAAATCTGCTAAATCCAAGTAGTCTTTGTTTAGCTATATCATCCAAATCTTGTTGACAGAATACACATTTCTCAATTGAACCTGCAGACGGGAAATTAAAGCCATCAGTCATTGTATTACTGTTAGCGAATTTCTTAGCAGCATGCCAAAGATTTCTCCATGGATCTGTTCCAAAACCTTCAATAATATTCAGTCCGTTGAGTTCACTTGTCGCTATTTCATAAGCCTGTTTTACACCATTGTATCGATTTCTTAAATTATTTACTTTTTGAATCGATGAATCATTAAATTTTTCTTCTAACCCTTTAAAACGTTTTACATAATTTTCAATTCTTCCTTTAAGTGATGTTAAGTTTTGAATATTTTGTTGTGGATTTTGAGAATTGATTAAATTAAATAATTCCTGCTTTCTTTCAAGATTGGAAGGACTAAACTGAATGTAAGTTTCAATCTCGTTTCTTGGCTCCGATTCAATATTTGCAAACCATAGAGCAGATTTTGTTAAACTTAAACTTGCTTCTAATATTGGCTTTTGTTTATTTAAGGTGACAATTTCCGAATGAAGTTTTTGATAAATCTCATTTAAAACTGGTATTAACCTCTCTAAGACATCTATCCCAATTGGCTTATAATGTGTTGGATTTTCATTATTAATATATACATTACCACAATCATTATCATAAACAAAAATTGAGCTTAATGCAGGGTGAGTCGGTGAATTTTCCACCCACTGGAAAGATGTATTTATACCATCGAATTCAATAACAAAATCAACTTTTTGTTGAGACGCTGAGGGATCGAAAACATTTTTCTTTAATTCCACATTTGAGTTTCTACTCCAGCATAGCTTTTTTAGAATTCTTGAATAACTTGATTTACCTGAACCATTATTCCCATAAACTACAGTTAAGCCGTTATTTGGAAATTCCAAATACCCTTGATTATATAAAGCACAAACGTTTACTGGTTCTTTAATACAAATTAATTTAGGATAGTCCGAGCCAGAAAGTATAGTTGTGGGAATATGTGTATAATCAATTGGTATTGGATTTAATAAAATTGAAGAATCCCCATTTTCTTTTTTTAAAAGTAAAACAAGTTCATCAATATCAGTTTGAGTTAACACAACACTAGAGACAATTCTCCTCAATGCATCTTTTAAAAAAGATGGCTTATTATTCGCCCAATCTAATATTTCATTATAAATACTCATTCTTATTTTATTCTATTGTCGCCAATTTTGATAGAAGAACATTATCCAACTCTTTTAGTTTTACAACCTGGTCTTTTTTGTTTTTAAATAGTTGAAATATTGGATCTAATATTAAATTATATTTTTTTAAAATATCTGTACTTGCTTTTAAAATTGGAATTGTATTTAAATTACTCTGATTAATCTTTGACTGAACCCCACCAGTAATGATATCTGTAACATTGGTGTTTTTTAAAAGAGTATATAAGCTATTTTCATTAAATCCGTTTTTACCTTTTAAAACATGTGCATGATTATTTACCCAAAATTTACCCCAAACATATTGTAAAACAGGGGTGCCACTTTCGGTTACAACAGTACCATCCTCTCCAAGTAATATATATTGTCCATCAAAAATATAATCATCAATATAGTCCATCAATGCAGCTGCACCATAATATGGATATAACTTCTCTTTACTTTGTCTATCAATTCCAGCAATAGGCTTTCTTTTAGAATCAAAATTTTCGATAATATTTTGCATTTCAGTCACCTCCCACCCCTTTGGAACTTCCTTCTGCAATTCCTCATTCCAAATCATTTCTCCACCACTACTTTTATAAGGCTTCCCATTTTCATCAGGAAAATCAAATCCATCAAACCACTCTTTATAAATCGACTGTGCGGTTTCTTCAAGTTTTTGTATAAGTTGTTCGTTAAGTTCTATTTGTTTTTGGATTATGTTATACTCTTTTACAATTTCTTGTTGTTTATTGATGTTAGGGATGGGTAAAAGCGTATTGCACATTTCGTCCCAATCAAATATTTCCCTAGCACTTCCATGACTTTTAAATCTTGCATAACGATCAAACTCAGGTCTGCGAAACCACATCATTAAATATTCTGGATCGAGTTTATTTATGTCTTTTACTTCAAAAGGTGTATATGCTTGTGAGACAAGCATTTTATTAAATCTATCGTTTAACGCAATTGCAATTTTATCTCCTCTTCTTGAAGTGTCAGCAATATAAGTAAATTGATTTTTATATACTATTTTATAAGTTTTCATATCTGTTCCAACAAGATTTGCTATTGTTGGAAAAAATTCTTTTGAAACACTTAACCCCATTAATGGCAAATCCTCTAATTTTGAATTCCGCTCATCAACAAGCTGTACGTATTTGCCGAGCGGTTTATAATTTGATTTCATAACCCAATTCTTTAAAAACGGTTAGTAAATCATTTTTACTTTTTGCTTCAACTTTGAGTAAATCTGTTAATTCGGCTTGCAATGATTTCATTTTCTCGTCAAAGTCAATATTCTCATCTCGATTTAGAAACTCAATATATTTACTTGGTACAAGTGAAAAATCTTTTTTTGTAACTTCATCAATCGATGCCGAATAACAGAACTCAGGAACATTGTCAACGCCCTTGTTTTGCCATTGGTGATAAGTGCTTACTACTTTTTGAATATCAGCTTCCGAGAATTGTGTGTATTTCTTTTCAAATGGCTCTCCCATTTGCCTCAAGTCCATAAAAAGAATTTCATTTTCTCTATTTCTATAGGATCGATTTTCTTCACCAACTTGTTTATTTTGAGATTTTTTGTTTTTGTTAACAATCCAAAGTGTGACACTTATATCAGTAGTATAAAACAAGTTTCGAGGCAAAATCAAAATGGCCTCCACCAAATTATTTTCAATTAACTTTCTGCGTATTTTATACTCTTCTCCTCCACCACTTAAAGCTCCATTTGCTAGGATAAATCCAGCCACTCCATTTTCAGAAAGCTTGGAAACCATATTCAAAATCCAACCATAGTTTGCATTACTTTTGGGTGGCACATCATAACCTCTCCAACGTGGATCGTCAGTCAATTCATTTTCAGCGCGCCAATCCTTTTGGTTAAATGGAGGATTGGCCATAATATAATCTGCTTTGAGATCCTTATGCTGATCGTCTGCAAATGTATCTGCAGCTTTTTCTCCCAAGTTGCCACTAATACCCCTTATGGCAAGGTTCATTTTAGCCAGTTTATACGTGGTATTAGTATACTCTTGTCCGTAAATTGATATTTCTTTTTTATTTCCGTGATGTGCTTCAATAAATTTGATAGACTGTACGAACATTCCCCCAGAACCGCATGCAGGGTCATAAATAATTCCCTTATATGGCTCAATCATTTCAGCTATTAGGTTTACAATACTTTTAGGGGTATAAAATTCCCCCTTACCTTTTCCCTCTGCCAATGCAAATTTGGATAAAAAGTATTCATATACCTTACCTACTACATCCTGCTTTGGATCTTTAGTTGTATCTATATCGTTGATAGTATCAAGCAATGAAGCCAGCTTTGTGACATCCAATCCTAATCGAGAAAAGTAATTATCTGGTAATGCCCCTTTCAAACCTTTATTGTTTTTCTCTATTGTATGTAATGCTGTATCGATAATTAATGAAATATCATTTTGTTTTGATTTTTTTATCAAGTAACTCCATCGGCTATTTTCTTCCAAGAAAAATACATTGTTCATATTGTAGAACTCAGCCATTTCTATGTATTTTTCCTTGCCTTCAGCGATTAGTTTTGCACGATGATCCTCAAACTTATCACTTGCAAACTTTAAAAAAATGAGGCTTAATACTACATGTTTATATTCGGCAGGTTCAACACTGCCTCTTAGTTTATTTGCTGCATCCCATAGAGTCACTTCAATTGCTTTTTCTTTTATTTCTTTTTTTGCCATAATACCATTTGTTGTTGACTTTATTTAGACTTGTCTAATTATACATTGAAGTTAATTTAAATATATAACATACAATAAACTAAGATATAGAAAAAAGTCACATATAACATTCCGTATTTATACCTAATGTTCATG
>JBJOFE010000047.1:0-4064 GCA_046048915.1 Bacteroidota bacterium
CTTTATACGTATTCCAAACAATACTTGCTGTCTTAGGTGGAGCCTCGCAATATAAGCCCATTGGGTCTAATTTCTCCAAATATTCCCCACTTGCCGTTTCTATCCCATATTTATAGGTTTCCCCTGTTCTAACACCTGGAATGAAGCCTTCCCAAATGCCTGAGGAGTCCCAACGCGGGAATAAAGGGTGAGAATGATGATCCCAGAAATTAAAATTTCCGGTTACAAAAACATTTCTAGCGTTAGGAGCCCAAACTGCAAAAAACGTTCCAACAACTCCCTCATGTTCAATTTCGAAGGCCCCTAATTTCTCATAAAGTCTTGTATGTTTGCCATTTAAGAAAAGGGCAATGTCGAAATCAGTAAGTCTAGAATAGGGTTGTACGTTCGCCATAAGGGGTTCTGCTTCAATGTTTAGGCTAAAATAGCGAAAATAAATTAGAAAATAATTAGTCTTTTTTTGGCTGGTAGTTTTGAATATAAAAGGGAAAAGCCTACCTTTGTGCCACCAAAATAAATAATGGTCCGTTCGTCTAGGGGTTAGGACACGTCCCTTTCACGGATGAAACACGGGTTCGATTCCCGTACGGACTACTTCGGTAGGCAAAAAACCACACAAGACGTGTGGTTTTTTTGTTTTTCGGGAAATCTGTTGATTTGAACTATATCATTCTCATTCTTCTTTTGTTCTTATCCACCGAAAGTTTTAGGCTAAACTCTTTTTGAAATTTAATCTAGTCTGTTTAAGGTGAGCAATAAAGTGTAAAGAATTTTAATTAAAATTAATTATTAATGCCGCATATGTGAATGAAGTACAAATATGTTATTTTGCATTATATCATGATTATTTTTAATTTAAATATGCTACATTGTAAAATAAATAGTTTGAATCTTACTTTTCTGAAATGAAAAACATTTTACTAACTCTGATTCTATTATTTTTTAATTTATTAATCTTTTCAGCTAATAAACTAATAGATAATGAAAATATTCCTCGCATTAGTAAAACTATATATAATGGTATTCAATCTACAGCGCCATTTTATACACTATTAGGAAATTCAAGTAATCCTGGTGGAGGAATGATTATAGCTGATAAATGGATTTTAACAGCTGGTCATACTGCAGGATATTCACCAGTTTATGTAGGAGCTAATAATAGAAATAATTTGCCTCTTCCTCTAAATGTTAAAACTTCAATAACTCCAATATCATTTTCTAATACACCAAATCCATCTAATGATATTGGATTAATTCAGTTAGCTCAACCTATAACATATAGTTCAACTGTTGCACCTATCAAGCTAGCAAGTTCAATTAATTTTTCAATGTGGGAAAGTGGTCAAAATGGATATGTATATGGAATGGGATTCACAAATTCAGGTAATTTATCGCAAGTTTTACTTTCTACAAATGTTAACTTATTATCCAATACTAGTTCAACAAGTGAAAAGAAAATTTATGCTTCAGGTCCAAATACTAATGATGCATGTAATGGAGATAGTGGTGGTCCATTAACGAATTTAAGTTCACCAGGTAATACCTCTACTCGAGCAATTGGAATTGTAAGTAGCAATTTGTTCGGTGATGCTCAAGCTGGTTGTGGTCAAGGCGGGAAGTACACAAAGATCTCAGAGTATTTGCAATGGATAATAGAAACGATTCATTTAAATAGTGGAATAGAAAAAATTTGTGGAAATACAACTTTTACAAATTTAGCATTTCTGCCAGATGGAGTTACGTTTAATTGGTCGGCAAGTCCAGCAAATTTGTTTACTACTATCTCTGGTAGTGGACTTAGTTTTACAACTTCAAATAATGGATCAAATAAAGGATGGGGAATAGTAACTTTAAATGTAACATTACCTGATGGAACAATTTTTTCAATAAATTCAAAACCAATTTGGGTCGGAAGTCCTGAAAATGTATTTTTAACTACAGATGGTACTTTTAATATTAATTATAACTCAACATCAATTTGTAAAACGATTGGGTATTGCATGTCTGCCTCAACTGGCACTGGGACTCCAACGGCAACAAATTTTTCATATTCAGGGTGGCCTACTTATGGATCTTTTTTAAATACGAATACATTAAATGTTCCTAACGATCGAATTTGTTTTGGAACGAATAATACAGGAAGTTATTATTTAACAGTTTATGCTTATAATGGAACATGCAGCATAGGAAAGAGCATAATAGTCAATGTGAACAATTGTGGTTATCGAATTGCGGCCAATCCGACGCAAACAACACTTTCTATACTTTTGGATTCTCCACTTCAAACTGAAAGCATACCTGATAACATTGAGCTTTATGACGAAAAAAATAAGTCTCGTAGAACATTAGATTTGAAACAAAAGAAAAAGGACATTTTATTGGATCCGGCACATGCGTTTGATCTGAAGAAAATTGATTTAGATGTCGCTGATTTGCCTCGTGGAATATATTATCTTCATATGGGTTTTGGGTCTAAAAAAGATAATCAAGTAGAAAAAATTAGAATTCTTCTTAACTAATCCATGATGAAATCTCCCATCTCCTTTATGTTCGCTAGCGTGTTTTTACTATTTTTTACAATACTTTCTTGTGAAAAGCAGGACGTCAATCCATCGCCGATTAGCAATATTTTAGGAGAATATGATGTTACTTGTTGTGACTATGATATTGGTAAAAGGATGAAAATAATCTATAAAAATGATTCTATCGTAGATATTAGAGTTTTAGCAAATTACCCAAACGATTTAATTTTAAGTAACCGAGTTTACAAAAACATTAAAATACTTCCTAAGAGATCACCTTGGCTGGTGGATAGTGTTTTTTTTTATTTATACAACAGTTCCAATATTCAAGTAGGTCATATACGCACCCCAAATGCTGGTACATATTTTGAATTATGGGGTGGTTTTGATTCTGTGTCAAATAGTTTTAAGACTTTAAATGCAATTAAAAGAAAGAATTGAATTATTCGATTTGTTCTAAATTATTATTAAAGTTGATTTTAAAAACTAAAGTAGTTTAACCTGGAATCATTTTTGTTCGGATTGGGAAATTGACGAACTGATTCCATTTCCCGTACGGGATTAATCGGTAGGCAAAAAACCACACAAGACGTGTGGTTTTTTTGTTTAATAATGGTTTCATTTGTGCTACAGATTTATTGTTCACTTGAGAGTTTTTCTATTCCTACTTCTTTTTTCTTTCACACTTTCTGCTCAGCAAATCGCTCGATTACGGTTCGATGATGATTTTTCTGTGTTAATGGCAGATAGTTTAAAGAAGGAAAAGGTAGATTATTTAAAGGAAATCCCCTTTTTAGGCCTTTCTCGAATTAGTTTTGGTGGAGAATGGCGAGAACAGTATCAATCCTACACGCATTTCAACTTTGGTGAGGTTCCAGCGGATTTTGTAACAAAAAGCCCTTATCAGTTGATGCATCGCGTGATGTTACATGCGAATGTTGAATTGCCGCACCGTATCAGAGTTTTTGCACAATTGAATAATACGGCTCGTTTTTGGAACCCAAATCCATTAACGGGTCAACTTGATCAAGATTTATTATCACTTCATCAGTTTTTGGTGGATATTCCCCTTTCAAATAGCTTAAAATTAAGAGTAGGTAAACAAGAGTACTCCTTTGGTTTAGAGCGATTTATCGCGACTAGAGAGGGTCCTAATACGCGAACACCCTACTATGGGGTGAACCTAAAGTACCAAAGAAAAAACCTGCAATGGGATGCCTTCGTTTCTCACCCGATCAAGATAAAACCGGGGGTATTTGATGATGGGCCTACCGATGAAATTTTAGGTGGTTTTTATGGGAATTACCGCTACCAAAAACGACATTTTCTGGAACCTTATTACCTTTATTTCGAAAGTGATTTGCGAGAGTATTTATTTAAAAAAGGATTAGAAAAAAGACATACGCTCGGATTTAGGGCATTCTCAGGTATAGGTCCGGTGAATTATGACATCGAAATTGCGCATCAATCAGGTGAATTTAGAGATTTAGCCATAGATGCTTTTATGGGTGTTTGGGATTTCAATGTGGCCCTTAAAAAGGC
>JBJOFE010000048.1:0-4052 GCA_046048915.1 Bacteroidota bacterium
TTCAAATTAGCCACTTCTGCTTCATAGGTAAGACCAATTCGATGTTTTAGTACATCCGTGGCCATGGCTTGTACATCATCTGGAATAACGAATGCACGTCCTTTAAGAAATGCGTGGGCTTTAGCAGCCATTGCAAGGTTGATACTCCCTCTGGGTGAGGCCCCAAAAGACAGGTAATTTGCTAGGTCACCTGCGCCATATTCCGCAGGGTTTCTGGTTGCAAATATCAAGGATACAATGTACCGTTCAATTTTATCATCCATGTATATTTGTTCCACAAGGGATCTCATCCGTTCGATGTCAACCAACGATAGGACAGGATTCACCTTCATATTCGAAGTGGGGTTAATATGGTTTCGAATAATTAATAATTCTTCCTCTTTGGATGGATATCCGATATTGACTTTAAGCATAAATCGGTCTACTTGTGCTTCCGGTAGCGGATAGGTGCCTTCTTGTTCAATAGGATTTTGAGTAGCCATTACAAGAAATGGAGAGGGCAACATAAAGGTTTCATCGCCTATAGTTACTTGTCTTTCCTGCATGGCTTCCAATAAGGCGCTTTGAACTTTGGCTGGAGCTCTGTTTATTTCATCCGCTAGGACAAAAGATGCAAAGACTGGTCCTCTTTTTACAACGAATTTTTCTGCTTTTTGCTGATAGATTTGCGTGCCGGTTAAATCCGCTGGAAGTAAGTCTGGAGTGAACTGAATTCTGTTAAACGTACCATCAACTGCATCGGATAATGTTTTTATAGCAAGCGTTTTAGCCAATCCAGGAACCCCTTCAAGCAGAATATGTCCATTGGATAATAAAGCAATGATTAGACGGTCAATTAGTTGGTGCTGTCCGACAATTTTTTTTGAAATTTCGTTTTTAAGAATCGACAATACTTGATGCTCAAGTGCAATTTTTTCGGCAATTTGCCGTAATTGTTCTGTTCGATGCATTTCTTGATTTACATTATTTTCCATTTGCGTCTTTTTTCCGAGCCTAAAATTGGCACTATTTGGATGCTTTCCTTTATTTTTCCTTGTTAATTCTTGTTAATCAACTATCCTATGAGTAATCGTCATTGCCGAGAATGTAATGAAGTCCTAAATGGACGAAAAGACCAGAAATTCTGTTCTGATTATTGTCGTAACACCTTCAATAATCGGTTGAATGAAGATAGTAACGCGACCGTTCGTAAAGTCAATCGAATTTTGCGTAAAAATCGTAGAATTCTGGAGGAGCTTTTTTTAAATAAACAATGTGTTAAGCCAACAATTGAACTTATTGAAATGGGCTACAACTTTAATTATCACACGAATTTATTTCAAACACAAAAAGGTGATACCTATTATTTTTGTTATGAACTAGGGTATTTAAAGCAACAAAATAATCGGTGTGTTATTGTTGAGAAATCCCGATACATCAATTAATTATTGTGCTTTCCTTTTACTTTTGGAATTCGGAAGTAGTCGCTGTCATGTTTAGGACCATTTTTCAAGGCGTCATTTTTTGAAATTTCCAAATGCGCTTCGTCTACTCTTAATCGATTTACCTCATCTGACATGAACACGAGTGGTTCCACATTCGTTGTATCTAAGGTGTTTAATTGATTCATGAATCCAATGATTTTCTCTAAATCCTTTTTCAATACCTCTCTGTTATCGCCTTCAAAAGAAAGTTTGGCTAAATTACTGAGGTGATTAATCAGGTTATCGTCTATGTTCATGTTGTAAAGTTAGTAAAGTTCAGGATGCGCCTCCTCTAGTGGTTTTGAAATAATTTGAAAACAATGCGCTTTTAATTCTTCAGCGGTCATTGACTCCACTTGATCTACTGTAACAAGTGGATGTAAATGAACTACAGCTAAACCGGGGTGAGCGGGCCCGAACCAATCCAGTGGATCTGAAAACAATTTCCAATTATTCATGAAAGTAATTGGAAATATTGGTGCGTTAAGTTCTTTGGCTAATTTAAACGCTCCCCCTTTAAAAGCAACCATTTTAGGCAAATCTATTTCTGGAAAGGTCCCTTCCGGAA
Source organism: Bacteroidota bacterium (assembly GCA_046048915.1). Lineage (GTDB taxonomy): Bacteria > Bacteroidota > Bacteroidia > Flavobacteriales > Flavobacteriaceae > Flavobacterium. The sequence continues at coordinate 2,032 of JBJOFE010000048.1, forward strand.
AAATTGCAAGCGAAAACCCTTGTTGGTACGCTTTTATTGCACCTAAATATGCTCTTCCTGCCTTTGATTTATCATTTCGATAAACGGGTACATTCATACTTTTGAAATACGTACTAACGAGTGGATATCCCAAAATTTCACTTTTACCTAAAAACATAAACTGATGCTGAGGTACAATCGAATACATGAAGAAAATATCCAAGTAGGATGTGTGATTTGCAACAATAATGTAGGGTCCTTTTGGCATTTCACCGTGTCTAATTTTCTTTATTGGATAAAAACAAAAGACACGCATCATATAGCTCCAGAATATGAACAGATAGAAGCTGTAATTCTTTGTTCTTGGGGATTGAATAATGACAAGGAAAAATGGATAAAGTAAAATCGCAAAGAAAAAGAAAACGATAGCGATATAGACTTTCCAAAGAAGCGACAGAATTCCCAAAAATATTCGCATGCTCAAAAGTAAGGAATTAACTTGATTTCGTGAATTTATCTACTGATTTGTTATTTTTGTAGAAATAAACGATGCCAAGAGTTTTAACAGGAATACAAAGTACAGGCACCCCGCATTTAGGTAATATACTAGGGGCTATTTTGCCCGCAATTCAAATGTCTGAAATTCCAGGCAACGATTCGTTTTTGTTTATCGCTGATTTACATTCTTTAACCCAAGTAAAGGATCCTAATACCTTAAAGAACAATACCTTGTCAACTGCAGCAACCTGGTTGGCTTGTGGTCTTAATCCCGATAAGGTAGTTTTTTACAGGCAAAGTGATATACCCCAGGTTACGGAACTCATGTGGTATTTACTTACGTTTTTTCCTTATCAACGGCTTACTTTGGCGCATAGTTTTAAGGATAAAGCGGATCGTTTAGCAGATGTGAATGGTGGGTTATTTACCTATCCAATGTTAATGGCTGCGGATATTTTGTTATACGATGCCAATCAAGTTCCTGTCGGAAAAGATCAGTTGCAACATTTGGAATTTACAAGAGATGTAGCTGCTCGATTTAACGCCAAGATGGGCGACATTTTTGTTTTACCGGATGAGCATATCAATGAGGAAACAAAGTTGATTCCTGGAATTGATGGTCAAAAAATGAGCAAATCTAGAAATAACACCATTGATATCTTTGAGGATGAAAAGCAGTTGCGTAAACGTATTATGAGCATTTCTTCAGATAGCACCCCACTTGAGGAGCCAAAGAATCCGGATGCTTGCAATGTGTTTAATTTATATCAACTGTTAGCTGAGCCGTCAGACATTCAAACGATGCGTTCAAATTATTTGGCAGGTGGATATGGATATGGTCATGCAAAACAAGCCTTGTTTGAATTAATTTGTTCAAAATTTGCCAATGAACGAATCCGGTATGCTTATTACATGAGCAATCCAATGGAGGTGGAGCGTATTTTATTGGAAGGGTCACAACGAGCCAAAGCGGTGGCTAATCCTGTATTAAAACGTGTGCGCGAATCCCTTGGATTAGCGATATAACAAGAAAATCCAACCTATTTTCAACTTTTTTGAAAAAAAGCACTAACCTTTTTGATGTTTCTGCGTTAGAGTCTTCACGACGTTAAAATACAATAGTTTATGAGGCAGCTGAAAATTGCGAAACAGGTAACCAACCGAGAAACAGCATCACTTGACAAATATCTTCAAGAGATTGGTAGGGTGGATTTGATTACCGCAGATGAAGAAGTGGAATTAGCACGAAGAATTCGCGCTGGAGATCGCGCCGCGTTAGAGCGCTTAACCAAAGCAAATCTTCGATTTGTGGTTTCCGTATCAAAACAATATCAAAACCAAGGGCTTGCCCTTCCTGATTTGATTAATGAAGGAAATCTTGGATTAATTAAGGCCGCTGAGCGTTTTGATGAAACCCGAGGATTCAAATTCATTTCCTATGCGGTTTGGTGGATTCGACAATCAATTTTGCAGGCTTTAGCCGAGCAAGCTCGTATTGTTCGACTACCATTAAACAAGATTGGAAACATCAATAAGATTAATAG
>JBJOFE010000049.1:0-4039 GCA_046048915.1 Bacteroidota bacterium
CTTGCCAATACATTAAACGTCTTGCCATTAGGAAGTTCTCGGTCGAATAGATTCCTTTTTCTTCAATGACTAATTGTTCATTATTCAAATCCATCATGCTTAAGAGACGCTCAGAACCGATGAAACCTTCACGTACACCGGTGTAAAAGGAATCACGGCTTAAATAATCTAAACGGTCTACATCTAATTGCGAAGAGACTAATTGATGGAAAAATTTACGGGGATATTTATTCTCAAAAATGTCAATGGCTAGATTTAAACGACCCTTAAAATGTTCGTTCAATTTTGCCATCAATAGGGTAGAGACATCCTCATGTTTCACTTCATTTAATAAAGTGTATTCTAATACATGTGAGAAAGGACCATGCCCAATATCATGCAAAAGAATAGCTATTTCCGCGCCTTCTCGTTCCTCTGCGGAAATGGAATACCCCTTAGCTTTTAGATTATCCAATACTTGATCCATGAGATGCATCGCACCTAAAGCATGATGAAAACGGGTGTGGTGTGCACCTGGATAGACAAACTCCGCTAAACCTAATTGTTTGATTCGCTTAAGTCGCTGAAAATAAGGGTGATCTATGAGCTCTAGAATTAATGGATTATTGATTTTAATAAAACCATAAATCGGATCATTAATAATTTTAGTCGGGTACATGGGATATTCTTTTCCGAAATTTAGCTAAAAAGGTTAGTATTCCTTAATTTTGTGCCACATTGAATTCCTATTATAGGATGTACAATGCGGACTTGTAGCTCAGTTGGTTAGAGCATCTGACTCATAATCAGGGGGTCCATGGTTCGAGCCCATGCTGGTCCACTCTTTTTTTTACCATACTCTTGAATAAAGAGTATGGTTTTTTTTATTCCCAAAATTGTAAATAAACTAATACTACAGCTGCTGTAGTCATTATGATGAAGGCTAATACGCCTAAAATATTGACGATCAAACTGTTTGTATGTTCCCCCATTACTTCCTTGTTATTCGCGATATGCAATATGATTGCTATCAGGATTGGAGCCGTTAAACCATAAAGAATTGCGGTGTAAATCAAGGCATCAATTGGAGAAATACCAACATAGTTTAAGGATAGGCCTAAAAATAGGGAGAGTCCTATAATAAAATAAAAGCCTTTTGCTTCGTGGAATTTTTTATTTAAACCTTTCTCCCAGCCAAATGTCTCAGTAAAAATGTAAGACAAAGAACCACTCAACACTGGAATGGCAATTAATCCCGTTCCAATAATTCCGATTGCAAACAATAAGTACGCCATATCTCCTGCCAATGGCTTCAATGCCATGGCTGCTTGTTCTACCGTTTCAATCTGGTGTATTCCACTGGAGTATAATACAGTTCCAGTCGTTAATATGATAAAATACATTACGAATCCGGAGAAACTCATCCCAAAATCGACATCTTTTTCCATTTCTCGGATGATTTTTTTATTTACGATGAGGTGCTTTTTATCATTCATTTCCTCTACCTCTACTGAAGCTTGCCAAAAGAATAGATAAGGGGAAATTGTGGTGCCCAGTATACCTACTAGTATTGCAATAAAGTCTTTGTTGAATTCGATGGTAGGAATAAAAGTAGCTTTTATGATTGCTAATAAATCCTGCTTATACAGAAATGGAACAACAAAATACACCAGCATCACAATGCACAAATATTTAAGGATTGACGCAATTTTCTGGTAGGGTAAATAGATGATTAATCCCAATAATAAAAAGGTAAAAAAGACACTGAAATAATTCTCACTAATGCTTGGGAATAATAAATTGCCAACAGCCCCCATACCGGCAATATCAGCTCCAATATTTAGGATGATGGCTGGAAAACTAAATACCAACATTAAATAAAGAATAGATTTTGAGTAGTGTTTTTTCAAATTACCCGTTAACCCCTGTTGGGTCACTATTCCGATTCTGGCGCACATTTGTTGGATAGCAGCCATTAATGGAAAGGCGATAATGGCTGTCCACAAGGTCGCTAATCCTAATTTTGCTCCAGCCTGAGAATAGGTGGCTATTCCAGATGGATCATCGTCACTCGCGCCTGTCACTAATCCGGGACCCAATAGTTTCCAAAAACGACTCAGTTTTGAACTTGTTTTCATATTCAATTATCAACTACTTGGTAATTTACAAAGTATAGTCTTGCATTCAGTATATTTTTGTAGCTTACGCACATTACTAACCACTTAATAATGTTATTTCTTTTTCAATCGATTTTTGTCATGACACTTTTTACAAGTTTTATGACTCCCACCATCATTTTTCTGAAATCGAGAGGGAATATATTCGCTAATCCGAATATTTATCTAGCAACGTTATTTTTCATTTCCGGTATCTACTGTCTAACCATTTATTCTATGTCTTTAGGGCATAGTTTTCTATTTACAGTCCTCTTATATGGAAATTTTTCCTCTTTATATTTCCTGATTGGCCCTGTATTATTCTTTTATCTTCGGAGTTTACGAACAGGAAATACTCGATTAAGTCGTTTAGATTTCGTTCACTTTTTACCCTTCATCATCGTTTTTTTGGACACATTGCCCTATTATTTTTCACCTTATGAATACAAGATGAGTGTGGTGAGGCAAGTGTTTAGTAATTGGACGTCTATGTTCTCCATTCAATTAGGTTACCTATTTAGTACTTCAATTCTTTATATTTTACGCCCTTTATTACTCCTATTTTATACGGTATGGGGATTGTTTTATATAAAAAAGAATCAATTGTATTTTTCAAAGCCACCGCCTTTGGGAAATGGTTATGCGCATTTTTGCTTTTACAGTTATTGATTTTTGTGGGAATGAGTTCTGTTTTTTTCGGAGTTTGGTTAGAAAATTCAGGGGGATATACTTTTTTGAATCATCCGAGCGAGATTAAATATATTTCATTAGCGGCCTACATGGTGATGGTTTGTGCGCTTTATTTCTTTCCTCAGGTGATTTATTTAAATGTCGATCGAATTAAAAGATCATTTAACCCTCAAGAAGTTTATTGGTGGAAATTGGATCAATTAGTGAATGCTTGTTACATTTTTAATAAGCCTTTTTTAAATCCAACGCTTCATTTGGATCAATTCGGTGAATTAGTTCAAGTTGATCAAAAGGAATTGCGCGATTTTTTTGAACTTTATCTTTTCACTAATTTCACAGATGAGATGAATCGGCTTCGCATTCAATTTGCTAAAAATTTGATTCAAAAGGGGTGTTTACAGGCCAAATGCTTGGATACGCTGCATATCGAATCAGGTTTTTTAAATAAAAGTGATTTATCGAGGTATTTTGTTGAATTTGCAGGTGAAAGTATGGAAGAGTACATGCTAAAATTTAAAAAGAATTAATATGAAAGGTGTTTTCACGGGTTTGTTTTTGTTGGTTTTCGCTACTATGGCTTACTCTCAAAAAGTAGTAAGTTCTGCCATTGGTGCGGGAGGTGCTACCACGGTAGTGGATGGTAAATATTATTCCCAAATCATTGGGCAGCAAAGCGCGGTCACAGGAACATCATCTTCTGGTGGCGTGGTGGTAAGACAAGGGTTTAAGCAGCCTTCTTTATTAGAGCGAAGTATTGCTGCCTCAGGAATTAAGTTAAATGTGCAGGAGGAAAATCCAATCACTTATACAACCTATCCAAATCCATTTATTGACAAGTTGACGATCGGTTTCTCTGCAACTAGTACAAAGCCCACGTTTGTGGCTATTTACGACCAATTAGGAGCAGTTATTTACCAACATACGTATGAAGCTCCAATTAAGGAAATCGTATTTACTGACTTTTCCGGCATTCGCGTAGGTAAATATGTTTTACACGTTATTTCATCGGGTAAACCGTTTGCTACCACTATAGTAAAAGAATAATTATAAGCTATAGGCAATGTATTTATTGCCTTTTGGAGTTCCAAGTTTTGTTCCTCCACAGGCTATGACAATATATTGTATCCCATTGACCTGATAGGTTGATGGAGTTGCGAAAGCTGCTGCAGGTAAGGTAATTACTCGCAGCAGCTTTCCTGTTTTGCTTTCATAAA
>JBJOFE010000050.1:0-3897 GCA_046048915.1 Bacteroidota bacterium
GTTTTACACCCACACAGTCATCGGTGCAGTTGAGTATTGCGTATAGTTCTTTTAACACGAATGCGAACACCTTGTGCTTTACCTTAGACAGTGTAAACTACCAACAGCAGAGTGCGAGTGTGAGCAGTACGCAGTTGGTGCAGGTAAGCAATAAAATCAACGACGGGTATCGATTTGGGTATGGGAATCATGAAAAATTGAATGAGATATCTGGAGAGGGGAATACAATAGATATGGGTGATAGATGGCTTGATACTAGAATAGGAAGAACTCCGAAGACGGACCTTCATAAATTTAAATATCCAAGTTTAAGCCCTTATTCTGTATTTAATGGTAATCCTATCTTTTTTAAAGACCCAACAGGAAAAGATGGTGTTGCTTATTGGGATAATTCAGGGAAAACGAAAACCTTAGTTATTAAAGCTGATTACCATTATATAAAAGGTCAGTTTAATGAAAATGTATTAAATGCTGTACAAAAAGAGTACTCAAAATTTAAAAAAATTGATTATAATGGTGAGAAGATTAATGTAAGGTTTGAGATTGGTTTTGTATCTCATGATGAAGGAATAGACTTAAGTTCTTATAATGGATCTAATGGACAAAATCGATTATTAAACTACGCAATTGCAGACCATTCAACTCTTGAATTATCAAATCGTGAAGAAGTAGGTGTTGATATGTCTGGAATTTCAGGTAGTAAGACTCAAAAGATAACACCTGACGGGAAAATGACCCCATTGAGTGGCAATGGTATTTTTGAAATGCAAGTATCGTCAATTTCACATGGAATAGGACATAATATAGGTCTAAGACATGATGACGGCGGAGTTATGAAAGACCAACAAGCTAATCTGAATGAGGATCCAGGAATGATTAACCCTAATGAAAAGATTTATACAAGGACTTTTTATAGAAACAATGTATTAAAATCAAATGTTCAAAACCTTACAAATAGAATTGACGATATGAATCGTCAGGGGCATGATTTTTGGAAAGGGAAAAATGATTCAAATGGAGGCGATGAATCAGGTAGTGGTATTATTATCAATCAAAAATAGTTATCTATGAAGAACTTTATTATTTTAATAACCCTGTTGGGATATTTTACAGGCTATTCTCAAATTTACCATGAAGTTAATGCGAAGTATGTCCTTGAAGCTCATCTTCAAAATGTCCATCCGAAAGGTAAAATATTACTTAATCAGAATATGATTGGTTTAATTTTTCAAAATGATTTTGCAAAGTCTAAAGTGTATGACAGTCTGAAACCTTACTTTCTAAAGCCAGTATTTGATAGTATTGTAATCAATTGTAAATTGTATTCTAAGATAGCTGTTTGGCCTCAAAATATTTCAAATGTTATTGTTTTATCCCTAGATAGCTTTAATGCTTTTTTTGATTATAGCACAGAAAGAATTGTTCGTAAAAAAAAGGGGAAGTGCTTTATTCAAAAGAGTAATGAAATAGTAGTTAAAGAAGCTGATTATTCTAATATTTATATAACAACATCCCCACCCATATTTGTAAATGATTACTGCTTAATTTTTATTTCAGCAAAGACTGGAAACACATCAGGTTCAGAATGTTTGTATTTGTACAAATTTGATAAAATCAATGGATGGAGTATTGTAAAGTCAATTTCTTGTAAAAGTACATAAACTATTACCTGTTCTATGAACCGAACGTTTAAAGGCGCAAAATCTTTGCTGATGGGCGATACGGTTAATTGAATAAAAACTGTTGCTATTAACATTGTTAATTGAATTTAGTATAGTATTTTTCTTTGTAATATACGTTTCAAGTTGTGCAGATAGCACAAGGGAAAAATGAAAAAACAGCTGCCTTGTTTTCTCTCTGTCTCAGTGTGCGACACAAGGCAGCTGAGCAGCGTAACAAGAGTTGGTAACATAAAAAATAAATAGATTCATGTCTCCAAACGTGATAAGCCCAATGTAATACTTTTAGTTTAATTGTTAATTTTCACTTTCAATCCAATTGTTAAATTTTTTGTATTAATAATAGATTAGTTTTTTATGCTAAAGTAATTCCTGATTGTATACACTTTCCAATAAAAAAATTTATTAATGAACTGCTGAAAATTAGCATAAACTTTGCATCATGAAAATCCGGTTTTTCAATTTTTTCAATATATCCGTGTCTAATACCACTATTTTTACTGTTTGTGTATGCATAGATTTTAACTAATCCATCTTTCAGTTGATTGTTAATTTTTATTCCTTTAGATTCTAATTTTGTTAATGCACTTCCAAGAGTTGATTCATTTGTTATAATTCGACAAGCTGTCTCAATTGCAGAAATGGATTCTTTAATAGAATTTCTAAAGTCTGGACTATTTCTATCAGAAAATTTTTCTAATGCATTATACAAATGAATATTTACACCTTGTAACGATGTATAGTTACTGGCAAGATTAAAAGACTCCTCTATTTCCATTATTTCTACTTCATTTGTAATAGGTGAAATTTTACCTTCAATAAGTCTGTAGGCTGAAAACTCACGCTGTAAAATTTCATTAACTGCATACGTATAGTTATAAATATCTAAGTATTCGAATTTGAGATTGGCAAAAAATTCAATCAGATCATAAACTTTATACCATTCCCATTGGTAAAAATAAAATCTAATATCATTTTCAACTAGATGATCGTGATTTGGAATTCTATCAACGGGTAATTTCAAATGAAAATGCCACAGGTAAGTATAGAAATTATTAAAATCTGTGTCAGATAAATAATTTTCATATTTTGGAATTCTATTAAAAATTTGAGTTTTAATAATGTTCCACAATCCATTTAAAAGTTCATTATCTATGCTTTCAAATTGCAATTTTTTTATTTCAGGTATCTTTCCAATTCGTTGAGAAAATTTCATATTTTATTTTTTATTAGGTTATTTGTTTTTTTAGTATATTTTTTTCGTGTCGCCAATTAAAGATTAGTGACTTTTAAACTTAAATGAATTATGTATAAAATTATAGAATAACAAACTAAGAAGAATGCGGTAATTTCACCCTTCCTTACATTGTGCATACTAATTAGCATTTCAAGGCTTGATTTAAATCAGCAATTATTCTCTTTGTATACCTTTTCTATTTCTTTCAAAAAATCATAGCCAATAACGAATCAATTTGTAATTGGATTTAAATAAACAAAATTGATAGTTCATAACGATAAATAAAATTACTAATTGCTTTGTAAGCGATATTCTTATTTTGTAGTAGCTGTTTAATTTAATAACAAATCGCTTTGTAATTGGGTTTTATTCGTTGAATTAATGAATTTCAATCACTAAGCAATTGGTGATTGAATGTGCGCCTATTTAGTTCTTCTTCTTTTCTCTTTTCACATCTTGTAATTTCTTTTTAAAGTTGTTATTATGCTCATCTGCTGACTCGATTTTAATAAGAATTAAAACACGGTAATATTACCGTGTTATTTGTTAGGTTATTTTCCTTAGACCGTTCAACTTTATACTACCTGAATTATTTCCTGTTTTTTAAAAGATGAATTGCTTTATGCAAGGTGTATTCATCTTTTTATATGTATAGAAATAAGTATTCGGTTTCTATTAATGATTCTTTATGAGCTACTTCATTCATCAAGAGTTTTAAATTATTTCAAATGAATACTCGTATTTGTATTGTACTTCTCTTCTTCATAGGATTTGCGCATAATTTGTTAGCACAGGGTTTTCATTTTCCGATTCGTGAGCAGAGCAGTGGGGTTTTGCGATCGTCGGAATTAAAGGGGATGTTTACGGGTGTTTCGTATCCGTCATCGGCGTTATTGTATGTGAGTAATGATCAGCGCAGTGTTCAGTTGGGGTCTGCGGGTACGTTTTCATCGAATGTTCAGTACAAGAGTAATTATACGC
>JBJOFE010000051.1:0-3625 GCA_046048915.1 Bacteroidota bacterium
TTATGAGGTCCCCAAGTATCTTGTTAGATAATTGTAACGACAACTCTACAAAGCCTCTCAACAATGTTGAGAGGCTTTTTTAATGCGAACAGCGTCAAGAGCTTGCTCTTGTAAGCATGTGAGCATTAAAAAAGCCAAACAGCAAACGAAGTTTGTTGTTTGAAAGGCTTTGGGTAAAACGACCAACGAGGATGACAATGCGTAGCATTGGCAATCCAGAAGTTTGTTGTAAGGCTTTGGGTAAGGCTATTTTTTATCTATGCAATCTATTTTTGAAAATCTATTTCAAGGTCAGAAAAATATCCTTCTGTTCCTATATCAACAAATAATCCAATCGAGCCTGGCTTATTTGGTACATATTTTAAATCATTCACAATTAAAGATGGTTGTGTGTTATCATTAAGATAAAGTATTGCTTGAGCATCCTTAACAATAATTTTCAAAGCAATCCATTTATTTAATTCCATATCCGAATAGGATTCATATGCACCAGGCGCAATTGTTCTTAATACATTGTATTTATAATCCGGGTATGAAAAATATTGAGTTGATCTATTTCTTCTGATTTGTTGTAAAGCACGTCCATTGGTTGGTCTGATATAAATTCCATTGAATTTTGAATTATCCTCATTGATATGAAAAGCAATCCCGATAAAGCCACGTGCAGAGTCTGGAGCATTTTTTACTAATTTACTCAATACTTTGACTTTTATTATTCCATTCTTAAAATCAATACCATTTATTTTAACATAAGTTGGCTCGTCTACATCTTTAATATTTGAGTCTTTAATTACTTTAATTACATTCTTGCCATTTATTTGGGATGAATCTATATAAACATTAACTGGATTTAATATAGTTGGTTTGAATTGAATAGCTTGCGCATTCGTATTAAAACTATAAACACAAATAAGAATGAGTAAACATATTTTCTTAAACATATTTAGTTATTTAATTATAAAATAATCCAGCACCATATTCGGTTCCTTTAGTGCCAGGTTTTAATTGTAAATAAAATTTACTGGTTTGATCTTCTTCAATTTCTAAACTACCTTTTTTATTAATTTTAAAGCTTGAATTATAAATTAATTTTTTGGAATTTGCAGGTATTCCAAAATCTTTTGGCCCCCCTCCTTTATTTACAAGTTGATTGTAACCAACTATCATTGAATTGTTAATTTTAAATGAATACTTTTCCTCCTTGTCTAATACCCATAAAACATTTGAGTTACTTATTACATTATTGTAGAATTTGAAGTCATCAGTTGTAGACCATGTCCAAACAACTGCTCCATATGAATTTAATATTAAATTATGATGCATAGAAGAATTATCTGCTTTATTATTCCACATGACTACTGCGTCTTTCACTCCATAGAAAACACAATGATCTACATTTAAGTTGCTCCCGTTTGCTAAAATTCCCAAATGATTTGGAAGCGCAAATTTATTACCTAAAAAAAGACATTGCGTTACATTTAAATCTGTTAAATTATTTCCTTCCCAAACTATTGGGTAGTTTCTAATAAGTACATCTTTTTTGGGATTTTCATGGACTGGTTCCCCTAAAATCTTCAAACCTTGAATAGTTACATGGCTTGAATTTATCTCAATTCCATAGTTTGCACCATCTGTAACTTCATTTTTATCATTTTTTTCTAATTTAAAGGGCATCGTTGAAACAATAATTGGCATTTTCCCAGGTGCCCAATCTAAGTCGTTTGGTAATACTTCAGAACGAATGACAAGTCGGTTTTCTTTATTCAATTCCCTGTTTTTTGGGTTAAATTTTGCGGTTTCGTACAATCCATAAGTTCCTTCAGATAGAATTATAGTAACACTTCCTTTCCCGTTAAGTTCATTCACTCGTTTTGCGGCTTCGGTGAGCGTTTTCAATGGATATTTACTTGTCCCATTTGCGGTATCATTTCCAATATTTGTATTTACATGAAATTCAATTGAAGAAATTACCTGTGCGTTTACTTTTATTAAAACCGTTAGTAGAAGAATCGAAATCCAAAATTTTACTTTCATAAATATTATTTTATTCAAAGTTATCAACACTAGTGTATATTTGTTACTTAATTAATGAAAACAAGTAACCAAATGGTAACTACTATTTTAACATCTAGAATTATTGACAATCCTTTAAATTGTCCCGTGACAAGAGCTATGAGTATAATTGGCGGAAAGTGGAAGCCGATAATAATTAATTGTATTGGAGAGAGAACTATTCGTTTTGGAAAATTAAACCAAATTATACCTGCAATTTCTAATAAAGTACTTGCAAATGAATTAAAAGAATTAGAGTCATTTGGTTTGATTAAAAGAAAAGAATTCAAGGAATTACCTCCAAGAGTTGAGTACGCACTAACAAATGCTGGTAAGACCTTAATACCAATTTTACATGAATTAGCAAATTGGGGTAATAGCCAAACTGCAAAGAAGATTATAAAATAAAAGTGTTTTCATAATTATATTTTTAAATTTTGTCATGATCTAATTACTTTTAATAAACCTATACAAAAATGGTGCCTTATTTTGTGCGCCTGTATATTTCTTTTCTAACCTCTCTAAGACATTTAAGTCTAATATTTTTTTCTGAAAGTTATTTCTTGCAAAAGGTTTGTCATAGATTGTTTCGTATAACTCTTGAACATCTTTCATGGTAAATGTTTCAGGCAAAAGGTTGAAACCTATTATTTTTTCGTCAAGATTACTTCTTAATGCATGTAAAGCGTGATCAATAATTTCTTTATGATCATGTGTTAATGCAGGAAGATCTTTAATTTTCTTCCATTCAATTTTCTCTTCTAATTCGCCAGGAATTGGCTTCACTTTATTGATATCAACCAATGCATAAAATCCAATACAAACAAATCTATCTGTCATCCAATGTATAGTTGCTTCATCAAATTCTATTGCGTCGTATTTTTTTAAATCTTTTTTTATTTGAGATCTATGTTCACTTTTAATAATTCTATTTTCGTTTCCAAAAACCCTGAATTGTTCAAGATAAATATTATTCAAAGATGTCCTTTCTTTAAGAATCCTGGAAGCGGCTTTTTCGATACTTTCAGTCTTTAAAATATAACCACCAGGCAAACCCCACAGATTATTTCCGTATTTAAATTTGGAGACCAGTACTTTTAGTTCCTTATTGTGAAATCCAAATATGACACAGTCAATGGATAACTGAGCGATATATTTATCTATTTTATTGTTTTTCATGATATTATAACATAAAGTTACATAATTCAGTATTTATTTATAAAATTTATTGTCTAAAAAATAGACAATAATAAAAAATATACTTAGATTTAGTTATTAATAAAAAGCCACATGAAAAAAATTACATTATTTTTTATATTCATTATTTCGTCAAATATATTGTTGGCGCAAGGTTTAGACTCTTTAAATATTTATAAAGTGATCGAAAAGGAAGGGCTGTCTTGGAGAAATGGTGATTTGCAGGGGTTTAAATCTAGTTGGTTAGTAAGACCTTATGGTGGAATCTATATTTCAACTACAGATGGTAAATTTTTGGAGGTTGATGTTGCTAGAATGGCCAATGTAAAACAAGAAATGATTGGCAGTGGTGGATTATCTATACATACAAACCATC
>JBJOFE010000052.1:0-3532 GCA_046048915.1 Bacteroidota bacterium
GAATCGATGTGCTTGATGAAAATCCTGCTTTAGCGGCTAAAATTGCAAATAAAATTGTGGATTTGATTGATACGGTAAAGAATGAGATGATTGCTGAGCGTACCGTTCCAGCCTTTAAGGTAAATGAGCGTAAACTGGCTCAAATGAAACGGGATAGAGATGCGATTTTAAGAAAGTTAGATAGCTTGGCTGATTTAGGCGTCATAGCCTTAGATGTTCGTTCAAATTTATTCCAAGCATACGTTGATTCTAAAAATCCGGAAGACAGAGCTGAATTAAAAAAGAAGATCGACGTCAATATGAAATATGGGGCGATGTATGACGGACTGGAATATATGCGGAATGAAAAAATTGTGAAAATTGAAGATTTTAATATCTCGTATGAGCAAGCGGAGTCTGATGCAAATACAAAGTTCAATCATAAGTTTATTGTAGAACGTGCGGTTAAAGCGGATAAAAAAGAGAAACCCAAAAGATCGGTTATTATTTTAGTCTCTACTGTAGCTGCATTTTTCATAGGTCTATTTTCTTTGTTGTTGTGGGAGAAATACAAGGAACTTCGGGCCTCTTAAGGCTAAATACGCCGTTATTAACGATTGCTGGATCAGCTATTGGGTTGCTTATGGGGTTGGCCTTCTATTTTGATTGGCTTTATCTTCTTTCCATTCCCATAATTCTAGCAGTTTGTTACATAGCAATTTACCACATTGAATTGCTTTTTCAATCGATTGTTTTTTTTGCACCACTTTCAATTAATATTGAAGAATACACGGATCAATTTGGACTTTTTGTTCCTACAGAACCCTTGTTATTTGGATTGATGCTGCTGTTTACATTTTATCAATTGAAATCAAAATTAATAGACCCTCAGTTTTTTAGGCACCCGCTTGTTTTGATATTAGTAGGTTATTTGGTGTGGTTAATTATTTGCAGCATTACCAGTACACATCCTGTCGTTTCCTTTAAATCAGTATTATCTCGGTTGTGGTTCATCGTTCCGGTATTGTTTTTTGGTACGGTCTTGTTATACAAGGAAAAATCAATTTCTCGTTTTTTTTGGTTGTTAACGATTGGTACCGTTCTGGTTATACTATTTACCTTGCTAAATCATGCGAGTTATGGCTTTGGTGAAAAAGAAAGTCATTGGGTAATGTCCCCGTTTTACAAGGACCATACGATTTATGGTGCGGCGGTGGCCTTGGTTGTTCCCTTTCCCGTCATGCTATTTCTAATGAAAAAACAATCCCCATTGCGCTCATTTATTTTAGGGCTTTTATTTTTGATTATTATGTTAGGCTTGTATTTTTCATATACACGTGCGGCATGGTTAAGTGTTTTTGGTGCAATCATTGTGCTTGCGCTGGTGATTTTCAAGGTCCGGTTCAAAGTCGTATTGGCATTGGGTATTATTGCGTTAATAACCTTAGTTTGGAGGAGAGATGAGATTCAAATGGAGTTGGCAAGAAACAAAACCGAACATACAACAGAAGCCTTCGATGAACGCCTACAAAGTGCAGCAAATGTCACCACGGATGCCTCTAATTTGGAGCGTATAAACAGGTGGTCCTGTGCCTTGGAAATGTTTAAAGAACGACCGGTTTTTGGTTTTGGCCCCGGGACTTATTCCTTTGAGTATGCGCGTTTTCAAGAACCTGAGAACCTAACGATTATTTCAACAAATTTTGGAGATATGGGCAATGCGCATAGCGAGTATCTAAGTGCATTATCTGAAACAGGTCTATTAGGCTTTATACTCTTTATTGCGTTTGTGGTGAGTATATTCTATTATTTGGTTATTTTTATTCAACGTGTAAGAACCATAAACAGATCATATTTTATTCTGGGATGTGGCATGTTGTTTTCAATTTCAACGTATTTTATTCACGCGTTTTTGAATAACTTTTTAGACACGGATAAAGCTGCAGTTCCTATTTATGGAATGATCGCAGTTTTATTTGTTTTGAATAAACGACTATCTGCTCAGCCAAACGGAAGGGTTTAGCGGGGTTGTATTGATTCCACTTACACTATGGATTTCAAAGTGTAACGTTGAAATGTTCCCCTCCGAAATTAATGAACCTAGGTTTTGTTTAGCACTAACCTTTTGTCCTACACTTACAGATACCGAGGATAAGTTGCTATATACAGAGCGATAATTCCCGTGTTTAATAATTACAACCTTGCCTGCTCCAGCAATACTAAACACAGAACTAACTTCTCCCTCAAATACTGCGCGAACTCCAGCTCCGGCGCTGCAAGATATATCTATTCCATTGTTGTTTTCGTATACGTCTTTCAGTGTTGGGTGTGCGTTTTTACCAAAGCGACTAGTAATGGTTCCGTTCGAAACAGGAGAAGGTAAAGTTCCTTTGTTAGTTTCGAAATTTTTACCAGCTACAGAACCTTCTGAAGACAATGTTTCCGGCTTGTATGTAGGTGCAGGGGTTGACGATGTTGTTTTCGTTTTATTTCCTTCTGACCCGCTGGTATTTGTGGCCGTTTTTGGTTTTTCTTTTTCCTTTTCTTTACGTCGCTGTTCCTCTTTTCGCGCTTCAGCCAATATTGCTGATTGAATTTGTGTTTCGATTTTTTTTCTCTTTTTTTCTTCTTCTTTTAATTGAGTTAACAACTTCTCTTCCTCCTTTTTAAGTTTTGAATAAGATTTTTCTTTTTGTTGTTTATCTGCTTCTATTTTTGATTTTTCAGCTTTTTTCTCACTTAAGGTAAATTCTTTTTCTGTTTTCTCAGAATTGATTTCTCCAATCTCACGTTCGATCAATGCGCGATGTTGTTTGATTAAGTCCACTTGTCGCCGTTGGAGATGTGCTACCTTTTTCAAATAACTATTTCTTCGGATTGCTTCTTGATACGTTCTTGCTGATAATAGAAACATCAAACGGCCCGTATTATTCCTTTTTTTATATGCAAATCGCAACATTTTACGATATTGGTTTTTTAATTTAATCAAGCGTTTCTTTAGGCGGCTAACATCGTTTTTTTTCTGAAGTATTTTAATTTCAGCCATCCTTACTTGACTATCGAATACACGAACCAATGCCTCTCTACTCTTGATCTGATTGTCAAGCAAACGCACTTCCTTCAATGACGTATTTGAATTTGCTTGAACCTTTTTTAAGAGTGTTTTAGTCTGAGCGATCTTCTTCTCAAGCTTACGTTGTTCTTTTTTTAGATTATCAGGGTTTTGTTGACAGATTCCTTGAAACGATAGGAATAACAAAACGAGCATTAAATTACTTACAAGGCGCATAATCATCTGGTATTTGAAGATAGATTTCTTGAGGAATATCCAATTCGAATTTATCATACGTGAACAGCACATTTATGTTCCGGTCATTGGATTTAATGGCAATCATAAAGCTAGAAGGAATGAACATGTTTTTATGTCTTTGCCATGAAAGATATTGTACGCGCGCTGTCGTAGTATCTTCTTTACTTGTGATTTCTTGCCAATCCAGGCGAGGAGAATTAACGGATGAAGCATAACGG
This sequence comes from Bacteroidota bacterium, assembly GCA_046048915.1. GTDB lineage: Bacteria > Bacteroidota > Bacteroidia > Flavobacteriales > Flavobacteriaceae > Flavobacterium. Next base: position 3,508 of record JBJOFE010000052.1, read on the forward strand.
TATGCTATTGTTTTGTCCCCCACCA
>JBJOFE010000053.1:0-3483 GCA_046048915.1 Bacteroidota bacterium
CTTCGATTTCCGCCCAGAGCAACGCGTCATCGACACGATCACGGAAATTGCAGAAGTTATTCCTTATGGAAAGAACGAATCCCTTAGCCCAAGCCAGTTTTTGAGTAAATTCCTCTTCCCTACCGCTCAGCAATATACTCCGGTGGAGAAACTAAGTGGTGGCGAGAAGAAGCGTTTACAACTTATGCGCGTGCTCGTGAAGAATCCCAATTTCTTAATTCTGGATGAACCTACGAATGATTTGGACTTAGACACCTTACAATTACTAGAAGACTTCCTAAGCGAATTCCAAGGCTGTCTGTTATTGGTTTCCCATGATCGTTACTTTATGGACAATCTGGTGGATCAATTAATCCTAGTGGAAGGCGAAGGCGAAGTGAACTTCTTTAATGGAAACTATACCGATTACCGCACGGCTTTGGAAAACAAAGAGGACGAACCTGCAGTTAAACAAAGCCCGGTAAAAGCCCCTTCGACCGCTGCTCCCGCAGCACCTAAAGGCCCGAAACTTAGCTTCAAGGAACAAAAGGAGTTCGAGGAATTAGAAAAAGAGATGGCTGACCTTGAAATTGAAAAAGAGGCGCTCATCGAAAAACTCAACCAAGGCTCAGAAGACTTTCAGTTATTGACCGATTGGGCGAAGGCCATCGAGGATATCAAAAACACCTTGGAAGAGAAAGAGCTGAGATGGCTTGAGTTATCTGAAAGAGCATAAAAAAAGCCCCGGGAGATCGGGGCTTTTTTTTATTCACTTGCTTTCTGAGTTTAAAAGACTACATTTATCCCATGACCTTTTGAAATCTAATCAAAAGACCTCTTTTAAGCTTCGTATTAGTCGCATTTCTTGCCGCTAATCCTGTTCTCCCCCATCATAATTTGTTTTAATCGTCCTATTAGGGATGATTCTCACCATCTTCTATTTTGGCCTCGCTAAAATCGAGATAAAAACATCTTGTATTATGGAAAACAAAGTACCCAATTTACTGATCACTTTAAATGAATTTCGAATTATTCATTTGGCCAAAGAAGGTCTTCCCAAGCTTCTGCTCAGCTTTATCTTTCTGTTAGTTTTAAATTCGTGTAGTAAGGAGGCTACATTTGATGAGGTAAGTCCTTCTTCTATTGAGACCACTTCGGTGTTAAAAGAATGGGCAACGAAAAAGGATACGTTAAATCAAGCTAAATCAATTGAATGGGATAATGCTATCCCAATTACATTTTCTGATAGTATCAAAGGTCATTCAGCATTTGTAAAGACAGCCTCTGGATTCAAAGAGTTTATTACATTTGAGTTAGGGGGTAAAAGACACGGATGGTTTAAATCCTACAAGCGTTTGAATGATACAGATATGGAGATTATTATTAACTCAATTGAAGGTAAAACACTTACAGGAGGATTCATTCGTAAAAGTAAAACACCCATTTCAAAGGGTAAAATTGCTTACAATAAAGAAATGAATTTATTGGAAATGGAAATAGATATGATCTACCAATACCTATTTGGAATTATGTTGGGTGATGTCAGAGTTTCAGCGCCTAGTTTATACCAACAAGGCGGAGGTGGAGGTGTCGGTAGACCACTTTATTTGAATTATTATGGATATTATGAAGGAGGATCAGGATCTGGTGGTGGAGGTGATGGGGCAAATATTAATTTTACTTCTTATACTTATCCAGAAATTACAAATAACCTAACTAATGATTGTTTTAATCAGGTTCTATTTGAATTAACAAACAATAATTTAAAGGGTGAAATTGCTTGTATTATAGAACTATTCGACGATTCAAAAAAAGGAAGTGGATATGATTTTACTATAGATAATAATTATTATGAAGAGCCTAAGTCATTTAAAATTAATGGTATCTTATATACATCTACAATATATGGTAAAACTGTGGGTAAAAATATAAGTTTAAATATGGCTACTTTACAAAATGCTTCAAAAGAATTAATAGCAAAGACAATAATTCATGAAATATTACATGTTTATTTGAATGATTCAAATATGCAAGATCACATCAAAATTGCATCTGGATTTGTTGGGGAAATGGCACTATTTTTGGAAAAATCATATGGCATGAATTTACAGGAAGCAAAATCTATATGTGCTTCAGGTTTAGCAAAAATCCCAAATTATGAATTAATTCTAAAAACGATTGATTCTAATTTAACCCGAGAAAAAGTTGACAATACAATTTCTAAATTTTCAAATACTTCAAACACTAAACAATATGGCACATATTGCAATTAAAAACCTTGATAAATTAGTTATAATACTACTTATTTCATTTAGTACTTTTGGGCAAAAAATAGCTAAAGATATTCTCTCTTTCAAAGATCCGATTGAACCTAGAAATACGTTTTCAGAATATGTTGGAGAAAAACTTACTTTCGACAAAAAATCAAAGGCAACCATAACTCTTTTTGTTTTTAAAATAAACTCCAAAAGCGGAATAACTGAGATAAAAAACTGGGGGAAATTGGATAAATCTTTAGTGGATGAAGTAAACATTGCGATAAAAAATTCTGAAGTATATTGGAATTTTTCTGATTCTACAGAGAAAGAGCAATACGTTATTTTACCACTTTTTACAGGCAATCCGTTCCAGAAAAACAAAAACCTCGGCAGTGAGATTTTTTTAACATTAGAACACCAATTCGCCCAAGTTAGAGGGTATTTGGGATCAAATTTAACAAATGTGTATTTGTCCTTCCCCAGGAGGTCCTCTTCAATTTTTCAAGTAAATGAATATATTGAATAGAAATAATTATTTTATGGAAAAATGCAAATTAAATAATTAGGAGATGTCAGAATGGATAAATGGAACATACCGCAAAAATTAATTTGAAAAATCTAATTATTCTTTCGTCATTTCTAGTTTTGCCATTGTTTGTTTTTGGGCAATATAGTAAAACCAAATTAGGTGGGGTCTTTTCCTACAAAGGTAATTCAAGCATTAAACTAACAGAAGATAGTTCAAGACAATTACTGATTAATGATTTAACCACAGGAGTTTATCTTTCTTCTCAAAATACATCATGTCGTTCCGATATTGGTCTTTATCTTTTTAAAGTTGATTCCCAAGGAAAGATTAACAAAAAAGATTTAGAATATTTCGGCACTTTGGTGGATTCAACATATCAGAGTATTTTATATAATATCAATAAGACTTCTGGGAAATATATAAAACCAACAAAAAATAATCGCCAAAAAGAGCATTGGTATCTATTCGAATATCTCTCAAAAGGATATAAATATGGATGCTATGATCATAATTTTAGTAATGAACTAGTCAGGTTAGAGGCTCAAATAAGTCATTTTAAGATTATGATTTGGTCAACACTTGACAAAGTGAAAGGGATAAACAAAAAACTAACTTTTATTGATGGTAGCAGTTACGATGAAGCCATTAGAAAAGGATTAGTTCCGCCACCAGAAGTTCTTTATTAATTAATCAATGCTTTCAGAGATCCTTGGACCA
>JBJOFE010000054.1:0-3373 GCA_046048915.1 Bacteroidota bacterium
TGCCTAATTGAGCTCGCTTGTACATCGGTAATTTTGTAATTTCCGTTCCGTCCAAAAAAACTTTACCCTCATCAGGTCTAACCAAACCAACAATCATATAAAATGAGGTTGTTTTACCTGCACCATTCGGACCGAGTAAACCAACAATTTCACCTTGACTGACTTCAATTGAAACGCCATCAACCACACTTCGGTTCCGATAGGTTTTGCGGATTTGTTCTGTGTAGAGTTTCATGATTCGAAATTACTAAAAATTGAATGAGATTCGTCCCCTTACTCCAAAAGGACTTGTTCCTGGTACATTGTGTGTTGCTCTCCACACAAAATCAACGCGTAGTACTTTAAATACATTTTCCAATCCAGCGGAACATTCCACATAAGGAACGTGGCCAAACGATTTAACATAATCCGGTATTATTACATTGTCAGCATGTCTGCTTGAAAGTGTACCATATAAAACACGCGCAGTTGACACGAATCTTAAGTTTAGTTTATTGATCCCGGGAATTTTATTAAAAAACAGTCCTTCCCAATGATTTTCGACAAAGGCACTGGCGTATTTATCAGAAATAAATTCTAAAAAATTCATTTTATTATAGGCAGTAAGTAATAACCAATACGATTGATTGCCTTCATGAACTTTTAAGAATGGAAATGCCGTTGAACCAAAAACACACCCCATGCTCGTTCCATATCTCAACCTTCCGAGTGCACCAAGTTGTGTATAATGTTCTAATTGAAATTCCAGTTTTTGATAATTGTACATGCTGCCCGCTATACCCTTCACGCCAATTACACATTGTAAGGATAAGATGGGAAAGGAGGATCCAACGCTTGTTCGATCAAATTGTCCGGATAAAAACTCTTCATCCTTTGTCCATCGTATTCTGGTAATTATTTCGGCTGTGGTTAAATTTCTTAGGGTATCAAAACCACCAACACTTGAATTAGGGCTCAAATACGTACTAATTCCTAAAGGGGTATAATTCTTCCAATCAAATCCACCTAGGATAATCAAATCTTTTCTAATATCCTTTTCTAAATTAAATCCTATCTTCTTTACAAACGTTAATTTGTCAAAAGGTGCTGTATTTAATACAGTAGCGAAAGTGTTTCCTAGTTGCGCTGCGGTTGGTGATTGACCAATTTGCTCCAAATCGTAAGTAAAATAGGTGGACAACATGCCCCGTTTCTTAGGGGTAATATTAAACCGGATTAAACTAGAATATTTAAACCGATCATCCCCTATGCCATAACCTATTTTTCCCCCAAGTTCTAAACGCTTTGAGAAGGCATTGGAGGTCCTGATGGCCAAAGAAAGGCGGGTGTCTTCAACAGGATTTCTACTAATTAATGACGTAGCATTTCCTAATTCAATTTTTCCCATCGGATAATATCCGGTCGAAGCAAAATACGTTAAGGTTCTAAGGCTTTTGAAATACTTTGTTTTATTTAATGTATCAATCATTTCTGAAATTCCATTTTCGGTCTTATTCAATTTTTCATGACGCAACGAATCCCACGCATCAAGGTCTTGTGTTTTTGAATTCTCCAAAAATTCAACCGTAGTTGATGTATTGTAAAAATCATCTGGTTTTAGTTCATTGATGATAAAGTGTTTTCGACTGCTCGTTTTTTTACCAAGAAAACCATAGATTTTGGTCTTCTCAGTTAATCGAATATCCAATAAAAGAACTTCCTTTTTGAGCATCCAAACCTCTTCTTCAACCTGTTCGAACTCTTGTTCGACGTATAAATCTTGTATATAATTTAAATTCGCGCCTTCAGATATGTTTGCTTTGATTGACTGAATTGCGTAGGTTGTATCATGCACCCACATTTCGCCATAAAAGGTCAAGTTACTTGCGTTTTTAGGTTCAAATCGTAATTTGTAACAGAATTTATTACCGATATAGGTTGAATCATCAAGATAAAACCGATACATCGAACGCGCATAATTTGCAAGTGGACTAATAAAGGATTTACCGAATAAGTCAATTACATTCTCATAAATATTGATATCCAAGTACATGTCTCCTAGAAACTGAGCGGCCTGAAGATTTTCAACGCCGGTAATTCGAGAGGCTTTAACAACTTCTCTTTTTCGTTTCGGGCGGTTCGCAAAATAAAATTCAGACACGGATTCTGCCAAAACAGCTGGCAAAACCAATGTTTGATTCGTAGAAGTATCCAAATAATCGAGAAGAACATTTAATCTTTTTACTGGGCCTAAGGATGAAAACTCTGAACCGATATTATTAATATCAACTTGAAACTTATTATACGCTTCATATTGATATGCCTCAAGTTTTTCTTTATTATTTACAGGTTTATGGGCAATAATTTTTTTGTGAAGTTTAGTTGACGGGAATTCATCCGGAGGTAGAACAACAATTTCCTTGACCTCTCTTGATGTGGGACGAAGTGCTACATTAAGCTCTTGTTGAATCTCTTGTTTTAGCTTAATTCGAACGACCTTGTAACCTAAACTATAGATCTGTAAAGAATCAACTGGATAATACGTTTCGAGTTTGTATCTCCCGAGGCTGTCTGTAATTGTAGAGATTTTTGTACCATAAAAGCTAACCTTAACAAAGGGAATCGGTGATTTTGATGCCTGTTCAGTAACTACACCAAATACGGCGGTTTTTTGGGCATTGAGACCTCCCAAACCAAGGACAATCATCAATAATGTAAAAACAAGCTTATTCAATCGGATTCTTGTTTTTACTTGTTCGTGTTGAAACCACTATACCAATTTCATAAAGAACAATAATTGGTATCGAAACAATAATTTGAGAAAGCATATCCGGCGGGGTAATCACAGCAGAGATGATTAAAATAACCACGATCGCATGTCTCCTATATTTTTTTAAAAATTCCGGTCCGATCAAACCGATTTTTGTAAGAATAAAACTAACAATGGGCAGTAAAAATAAAATCCCAGTGTAAAACACCGTGGAAATAACCGTTCCCATATAAGACCCAACAGTAAAATTATTCTCAATTTCAGGACTAATCTGAAAGGACCCGAAAAATTGTACTGTGAGTGGTGCAACAACAAAATAACCAAATAAGACCCCTAAGAAAAAACACAAACTCACGTAAAAAACTAATCCCTTCGCTGCTCTTAATTCATTTTTTTTCAGACCGGGCTTAATGAAAGACCATATTTGATAGAAAATGTAAGGGGCTGTAATAATCAATCCCCCCATAATGCTCATCATCATAGCATAATTAAATTGCCCTGATACGGTCATGCTTTGCATTTTGACTGTTGTATCTGAGACACAAACCCCAAAATAGGCACACAATAGTTTAAAGGTTATAAACTCTTTTTCTTTTAATACTAAAAACACATGATTCATTACCC
>JBJOFE010000055.1:0-3263 GCA_046048915.1 Bacteroidota bacterium
ATGTACAAGTCTTGCAATTTGACTATTTTATCTTCTATAGATTTCAGATGCTCATAATGTTTTGGACCTAAAGCTTTTTGCTTTGTTTCAGCAGTTAATTTTTCTTTAATGATTTCAAAATACAATTCTTGGAATTGTTTGTCAAAGGAAATATCTGCTAAAAAGTCATTTACTTGTTGATGTACTTCTTTTGAGGTATATCTTCCCTTACAAGGGCTTATACAATGATAATAGCTATAGTATTGTGTTCTTCCTTTTGACGCACTAGCGGTCATTTGTTTGTTGCAAATTGGACAGCATAAAAATCCTTTTAGAGGGAAGTTCTCATTGTACTTCTTAGGCGCTTTTTGCTTTCCTGTTTTTCTGCTGTACATTACTTGCTGTACTTTATCAAATAAGGCTTTGGTGATTATAGGTTCGTGAATACCCTCTACAATAGTTTCTTTCTCGTCTTTATAAGCTTTTATGAAAACACTTCCATAGTATAAATGATTATTTAAAATATTTGCGAATACAGATTTACTAGATTGAAAACCTTTTGCTTTTAACTTATAGAATACTTCATTGCGTTGGTAGTTTCCTGTTGCCATAAGTTCAAAAGCTTCCTGAATGTACTTTGCATCTTCATTTGGAATCAAAAGAGGCTTTTTTAAGACATCTTTGCCGTTGTCGTACCCTTTTGGAGCACTTCCAACATATCGACCTTCTTTAAAGGCTCTACGCATCCCTGCCGTTACATTTAATGAACGACGTTGGTTTTCTACTTCGGGCATAGAAAGATAAACAGCCAACATTAATCCTTGCTCAGGAATGGTTAAATCTAGTGGTTGCTCAATGGCGTTTACCTGAATAGCTAATCCATTGAATACTCCAATCATTTGGTAAGATTCAGCGGTATTTCTAGAGAATCTATCCCATTTGATAAAAATCAATTGGTGTACATCCTTTTTATTTTTCTTACAGTACTCTAATAGTTTCTTAAACTCAGGTCGCTTGAATGTTTTAGCAGAGTAATCTTCTCTGAAAATATGTAGCACGTTTAAATTATTGTTTTGGCAATAATTAAGCAATTTCTGCTCTTGGTCTCGTAAAGAATATCCTCTTCCTGCTTGCTCATCTGTGGAGACCCTAACGTAAAGAATTACATTTTTCATTTTTGATTCCCTTTTTTAAATTAATAATAGTGCAACTAGCTAATAACTCTGCTAAAGCAATAACTTCTTTAATTTGATTCTCAGTTAATTTTTTGTTTCTGTTTTTGTTTACAATTTGTTCGGCTTGTTCTAAATCCATTTTGACCCTCACACAAAAAGAAGTAGGACATACTTGTTTTTGTTATCAGTCGGTTTTGTGCTAGGGGATACCTAGGACGTATTTATTTTAATTATTTTCTCTTTGCGTATTTTTAATAACTAAATGTTTATTGTTACGATAGGTTAGTTCAACTTTTTCATATTGTTTTAAACCTAGTATTTTTCGTATTTCTTTCGCATGGTCTCCCTTTACATCAATTTCTTTTGTCAAATCAAAAGTTATACGATCTGAATCGTATTTAATAATTGTAATTTTTTTGCAACTTGCATCTTGCATTGCTTTGAGCAATTTTTTTTCATGGGAATTAAACAGTCCAAAAGAAATACAATACTTTTCAAAATTTTCATCTTCAAATAACTTACTTACTAGTGGCAAAATTGGAATGTTTATTAGAGTATGATTTGAAAAATGAGTTGCATATAATTTGTAAAGTTCTTCTTTTTCTTCAATAGATGCGTCACTATTATTTTGCGCAATCAAAAAATCCAATTGAGACGTTTCCGTTTCTTTGATGATAACAATTGAAACAGCCCTTTGCAATAACAAAACACTAGACAGTAAGCTTCCTATATATTTAAAAGCGATTATAGATTCCTCGTCAATGATGTTTTCTAATAAATCTTCTAAACTGTTCTCAGCTAGTTGTTGTTTAACAGCCTCATGAAACTCAACTGGAACAGAATTGAATATTGAACTGAAAATTTCATCTTGAGAAACTAAAGCTAATTTATCTTCATCCAACTTCACCACACTGAACAAAAACTTTTTAAGTTCCAAAATTGTTTTTAAATCAATGTTTAAATTTCGAAGTTCTTTAATTATCAAAACCCAAAGTGAATCATACACATTCAGAAATACTTTTCTTCTTTGAACATCTATTTTTTCCTCATTTGTATCAAGAATTTTCTCATTTAACAAACCTTCTTGTTTCCAATTAAAATAAACCCTAGGATGTACGTCTAATGGTTTTAATGGAATTTTCTTTTCTGTTAGTAATGGGTAATATTCAAGAATTGAAATCATTTTGTTCTTTTTTGTTACGCAAATGTAATACAAAAATTAATACATTTGTAATTAAACACAAAAATAGTGAAAAATGTTTAGAAAAGAAAAAAAATGTAAAAATCCCGAATGTGAATCTGTTATAGAATATTTCGAGAATCCAAAGAAGATATTTTGCAATGCTAGTTGTAAAAACCGTTTTCATTATTTATCCGATAGAGAAAAAAATCACGAGGTCTATGAATTTGAAAAAGCCCTAAAAACCAATTATGATATAGCTACAAATTTCTTTAAACAAGAAATATTTGAAGTGGATGCCAAAATAGCAAAAGCACTTGGATTTAATAGATTTGTGTATATGGGTATCAAACAATTTTCACCAAATGAAAAATTGTATCGTTCATTGAAGAGAATCAAGGACATTTTCTTTTTATACGATATTGAAGAAGACGTAATTATTTTTTACAAATACAATGATGTAAACTAAACAATTATATTGTTTTGATTATTGTTTGTTCCAACTAGTAGAAAACCATTACAAATTACTATACTAAAACACGAAACAACTTAGAAAGAAAAAAAGCGGTTTGCTGTATCTAAGGTGATACAAAATTGATACCCCTACCAATTAGCAAACCGCCAATATCCCAAATCTTATTTCAAAGATAATATTAGTTGTTCTCATAATAGAAATTGGTACTATCTTTTTTTAAAGATTTTCAATTGGATTTCAATAGAATTTATCGATCTAAATAAATCAATAATTAGCATACTATTCAACTAATGAATTATTAAAGAAAAAGATACAATATATTCTTATCCCAAAAGGACTAAATAATTAATTCCTACTTGTTTTGTTTGTAATTGCTTTATTTGAACTCAATTAACAATTGCGATTTATATATAAACCGAAAAGAAGAACTAAAGAAAACATCAAACTAATAAAC
>JBJOFE010000056.1:0-3247 GCA_046048915.1 Bacteroidota bacterium
CCATTTAACAAAGACTTGTCAAAACCCATTTTCGTAGCCGCTGTTGCGTCGCTTCTACTATTTATTCTTGAATATTTAGCTTATCGAAGCATTTCTCAGTCCATCGAATTAAAACAATTAGATCGTTATCGCATCGTTAGAATTGACAATTTTTGGTTGTGCTTCACAAGCCTGGGACTCTTTTGGCTCGCAAGTGTGATGAAAAAGGGATATCAACTTCAAAAGGAACAAAATCTAACCATCTGACATGCCCATCGTAGTTAATTTAGATGTTATGCTTGCGAAGCGAAAAATGAACCTCACAGAACTGAGTTTTCGTGTAGGCATCACCATCGCCAACATGAGTATTTTGAAAAGTGGCAAAGCCAAAGCCATCCGATTTTCAACCTTGGATGAAATTTGCAAAGTGCTGAACTGCCAACCCGGAGACTTGTTGGAATACATGGATGAGGATTCATACAAGGAACTCATGGGTGAATGATGTTATTATTGTACCAATTCGCACCAACACTTGTTACCCTTTTTTGATTTTTTTAAAGGGGTCACCAATAAGCAACCCAGTTGGCGTACAAACGCGAACATTTTCGGAAAGTAAAGAACAAAAAAAAGTGTGTAAATCAAGGACTTACACACTTTTCGAACAGTTGCGAACTGTATTCAGCGGAGAGAGAGGCGAACCAACCCATCGCCCAACTCTTTATTTATCAAGTTTTTCACATCTATTTTGACCTTTGGAAACCCCCTTAGAAACCAAGCAGCCAAAAAGGGGGCTTGATTGTCTAGATTGAGTTTCTTTAGGTTTCACAAAGATAATGAACCTTCCAACATATCAAAACGATTTTCTTTAGTTTTGAAAATTCTAGATTACGGTTAGATCCACTGAATAAATTTATCAAGCGAATTCATTAACCCCCTTAAATACATAACGCAGCTAATCCCTATTGAAGGTGCTAAATGATGTGTGATCTAGATAAACATTAGAAATGTTTGTAGTGTCAAATTCCTATAACCTAATTTGAATCATTTATTGTAACCAAGTAGGTTAAGCTTCAGTGTTTTTAAAATTTCTAAGCGTAACTCCATTTTCACATAATGACCCTGTGACAATTCTGTCTTATTGCTTACTTAATAAGTTTTTATTTTCGGTTAATACTGTAATTTCATGTGAATCAAAGTCACCATCATCAGTAACAATTACATACTGATACTTCTCCATAAGTTTCATATAGTATAAATCATTAAAATCTACCTTTCTATTTAAATCACTCAGTAATTCCATTGGATTTAACTCATTAAAGTCATCTTTAACATATTCATAGATGAAAGAATATGATTTTAAATCATCAAGTAGGATTTTTAATTGTTTGTGTATATTATTTCTGTATTCCTTCTTGAAATCACTGTTAGGTTTATTTAGAAAAGAAGGCATAGCCACAACCCTAAGGTAAGTATTTATAATTTCCGACAACAACATACTGGTCATTACAATTTTGGGTATATGCTTTACCTTTCTTTGTAATTTAGGATCTGTTATTTCGTTCAGCTGAACTACACCTTCAAAAAAATCTATATAAGGAGTAAATCTCCTGTCCGCATTATTTTTGCGATTGTATTTTAAAAATGCAATCCAAACATTTGAATCAAAAAAATAGTGCGAGAATGATTCTGGTAATTTTTCACTAAGCTTTTCTATTTGAGCCATAAATTACTCAAATAACTCAAGTATTGCATTATCAATAACTAAAGCCTTTTCTGGGTTTTGAGCCAACGCTATTGCATCTTGTATTTTCTCAAACCAAACAGACGATAGGTCGATATTTTCGATAGTAATATTCTGAGCTAATAATGGATATTTAGTATATATCTGCCCAATTGATGCATTGCAAAAACCAGAAGTTAGATTTGTAATACCGGCGAAATCTAACACAACTGAAGCACCAGAGTTTAAATTAGAAGACATCAATTCAAATACTTGATTTCCAAACTTTTGAATGATCGCATTGGGCGTGCCAATAATTTCAACAATATTCAATCTAACTTGGCTCATCTTTCGAAGATACGAAAAGGATTGCAAATATACAATATTTAATTTAAATAACGAAAAATTAAGTGGATTGTTGTACCGGAACGATAATTATTTATAACATGAGAATTTATTGATTTGTTTTGAAATGACCAAAAATAGCCATCAGAAACAATGTTTAACTCGCCTCCGTTTTTATAACAGTACAGCATGATTTTTCTTAGACCATTACCTCCATTTATTGCATCAGATTTCGTACTCCCTCCTTTTACTGCCCAACTTATAGCTTCTGACCCAGTTTTGATTTCGTTGAGAGTATGTTGAGCAATTTTCTTCAAAAAACCGTCTCCATAATCTGTCAATGTGAATTTAAGCTCACCGGAAGTTGGAAAGTGCTGTCCACAACAAATAATTGGCGATTTGGAGTTAGCGTGTATGCCAACATTATCAAAAATCTCAAAGTAACTAGATTTTATGCGGTCTTTTGAATTCTTATCAATTCCATCCAGTCCTCTTTGTTTTAAGAAAATATTCTCAATGTAATCCGCAAAACTATCTACATCTTCGGTTTGAAACGCTTTTATTGGAATTACTGTTTCTCTGTCATCTACAGGTTTAAAATTTTCCTTATTGTGCACAACATAATATGCAAATCCGTTGCGCGACAATACATTCAAATCCCCTTTAAGAATTGAATAATCAATAAAAAATTTAAGTTTATTATTCTTTTTCAGATTATAACAGTACAACAGCAACTCTGATGACAAATTAGCATCAATCCATTCTAATTGTTCAAAATCGATGGTAAACCAACAGTTTTGAAATTGTTTAGCATATTGATAGAAATTATTTAACTGTTGAACCCCTTTGGGGTCTGTTTGAATCCTACCTCTGAATGAAAATTTTGACATTATACTTTTTAAAATAAATGCACTCTAAACCGTCATTATGATTTAGAAAATTATCAAACAAAATTACGTGATTGATTTTAATCAAACAAAAGGTGATTTTCGAATAATTCAATATGTTTTTAATTTGATTTATTCCGATGGTTTGAAGATTTTTCAATTTACCACAGCACTTAGATAGGCTAGAAACCTTGTAAAACCGACAAAATCAGTATTATTTACTAGGTCAAAATAATCCCACCCCCCCCCCAGCAAACAGGCATTTTCTAAAATCATATCTAGGTTGGCAAATGGCAAGGTATATATATATATACCC
>JBJOFE010000057.1:0-3199 GCA_046048915.1 Bacteroidota bacterium
GCGCTCATTCAACAGATTCAATAAGTCAGGGTTCAATCCCAAAATACTCAGCGCATCCGCATCAATCACTAATGGACCTACATAGGTTTCTAATAAATAGCGGACATTAGCTACCGCTTCATCCGAAAATCCGATTCCCGGTCCGATCGCAATGGCGTCAAAACTGCTCAAATCTAATTCGCGCAAACTAGCAGAGGTATACATGATTTCGGGACTTCCTGCTAACAAAGCAGACACACCTTCAGATGGGATCATCGCTGTCACTAGACCACAACCTGCGTGCAGTGCAGCGCGTGCACTAAGAATTCCCGACCCCACCTTGCCAGGACTACCCGCGATGACTAGCACGTGTCCGAAAGTTTTCTTGTGTCCTTTAATTAGGCGGTGTTTTGTGTGGGCGGCCACCCAGTTTTTATCGATCTGATTCATGTTCTCTTAGGTTTGTGGAGAGCAATGTAAACAAAAAAAGGACACCTCTTTCGAAATGTCCTTTTTTAATGGAGTAGCCTCGGAAGGAATCGAACCTTCATCTTAGGTACCGGAAACCTACATTATCACAAAACATGTGTTTACTTGATTTAAAGACCATATTTGGGTCTTTTTGTGCAGCAAATGTAGCGTTTTTGAGTGTTTTGCTTCACAAGTGCTGCACAAGTTTTGAAGTTTGAAACTTCGTTTAATTTTAAACAAAGTAGTATGTTGAATTAAGTTTTAATTTTCTTTAGGTAGGAAAGTGAGAATCCCGTAACAAAAGAAATCTCTTCTTCCTTTCTATTATTTTTTCTCATTTTTTGAACTTTTTCTAATCTTAAACTTCGAATTAGTTCGCCTAATTGCATATCACCAAGCATTTTGTTGATGACATGTAGATTTGTTTGAAAGTGTTCAGTAATACTTGTTATGGAAGCGGAAGCTAAGTTATTTTGAATGTATTCTTCCAAAAATTCTTTCGTGAGAGTTTTGCTGTTTTTTAACGTATCTGATTTAGATTGAGCTCTTGATTTATAATAAATGAGCAAGCCTAAAAATAAAAGAGCAAGTAGACAGGTGAAGATGAACGGATAAAAATAGGAAGTATTGTATGTATTGATTTCTTCGTAATTCTCATTTTGATCATTTGCTTCAATTAGGTCCGTTAATTGTTTGTTGGAAAGGGCATAATACCCTGATATGGTGCCTAGAAAAGTGCTATCCTTGGTTAAATTATAGGCCTTGTCATTAAATTCATCTTGAATGATATGTAGTTTGAATTTACCAGTAAAGGTGTCGAAGGCACTTAATCCCATATTGGAAGTAAGCAATAGGTAGTTTTCTAGCCAAATTAACTGATGGTTACCTATCAAATTGCTTTGTAATACCTCTTCGGTGTAGGAGTTATCTGAGTGCTTTTGGACTGATAGTAATTTATCTTCCGTTATAACATATACCCTTGACAATTCTTCATATGCTATATCCATTATGGAACCATATGTAGAGCTGATTTCAAATCGTTTAATTAATAAATTATTTGAGAGATGGTATTCGTAAATTTTGTTTTTGAAAGTAAATAATAGTTCAAATGAATTATTTTTTGATTTATTAAATTTTGCTTCGATGATTCGAGGGCTTGAATCGGTGTTGCCTTTAATAATCCACCTGGAGCTTCCCTTAAAATTGGTTAGTAGAATACCTGTTGAAGTAGCAAGAATATAATTTTGGTTATCTATTTTAAATGCATCACGAAATGAACCTGGTGAATCGATGCCAAATGCTTTCTTGAATTCATTGTTCGTTTCATAGATTTCGCTATTACCGTCTTTGAAAAGCCTAACAATCCCATCAAAACAGATGATCGTCTCACTATCAAATTCTTTTATATATCCATTGCAGAAAGGGGGATATGGGATTTTTACGTTTTTGTGAAATACACCGCTGTAAGTACCTAGATAATTGTTTGTAATTGATCTGACGCTTAGGCTATCGGCTAACTTAGCTATTTTTTTATGAAATAAGAATAATTTACCGTTGGAAGTAATTAGAATACAGTCGTTTAGGTTCGCACCTACAATGGAATGGTTTTTATAACCTTTTGGTAGCAATGAATTGTAAAATGGTGTTTGATAGCCTATTTTAAAATAATTAAGACACGTTATTTTACCATTAATTAAGTACACATACCCCGTCTTAGTTTCATCAATTAATTCGATCTTATTAGGGTAGCGGAATCTGTAAATCCCCTTATTGCTTCCAATATAAATCTCATTATTGTGTTTCTCAATGTTGTAAAAATGGGCGCCATTAAACATGAAAGCCAACGAATAATCTAAGTCCTTCTGAGGCTCCGCCATTGTATTATTCGAAAAAATCAAAAAGAATAAAAAGGCAAATATTATCAATAAAAGATTTTTTTTACACATTTTAATTTTGTCTTCTATTTTATGGTTTGTTATTATCAGGAACAATAGTTTTTTAATTGATTTATTGAATTGTATGGCTATTTTATTAAATAAAGCTAGATAAATATAAAATTATCAAAATTTTAATAATTGTCCAAGCTGACAGAGGCCATTTTTTAAGGGGTACCTTTACATCATGATTTTTTTAATTTAATCAGGTGTATTAGTAGTATGTTTTCGAGTAATAATAAAATAATTAGAACACGGAGTTTGCATTCTTCATCATCTTTGATTTTGAAGAATGTTTTTCACACGCCTTTTTCAAATATATTTCAACTACTTTTCTTTTTTTTAATCTCATTGGTTGCTCATAGCCAAACAAAAGTTGCTTTTCCTATAAGTTCTTTAAGTGCAGCGGATCAGGCTAAATTGCAGAATCTACATTATGGTTGTGACAATTTAGTTGATGTAGTTGATGATCCTGGTTTTGGACAACATTTATCATATAATTACACAGCATTATCGGGTTATAAATACACGGATGTTTTAGTCGGATTTAATTTAAATGATCCTGAATTTTCCATTTCTAGTTATCCAACCTTGGCTTTTGGATACAAAGAAAGTTTAAACAATATTCCTTGGGGAAGTGGAATGTATTTCAGACATTGGTTTACACTCCAAAGCATTGTTGATGGGAATCTTAATGATAGTATTATAGATGATCCTTTTAGTTCTGATCCGAATCAAAAAATTATTATAGTTAAACAAGTTGCACCAACTTTTTATACGCGAATTGATTTAAATAAGATTGAATTGGGTTGGAG
>JBJOFE010000058.1:0-3183 GCA_046048915.1 Bacteroidota bacterium
CAAGAAATCTTTATCAATCTAAAAATTACTTTTCTTCTCGTTCAATATCTTCCTTTGAATTAGATGTAATAACTGATTCATTTCTAATTTCAGTATGGCGAATTTCCCCTCCTGAAGTGCCTACTTTTTGAATTACAAAAAGACTTGCAATTCCAATTAGTAAAATGATATATGATACTAACTTCTCTTTAGCATTTTTCTTGAATTGAAGATAAAAACCTACTAATGATAAAACACCTAGAATATCTAACAACAATGCCATTTTTTCAGCTAATTCTTCATGTTCATGAATGATTTTCCAACCAATACCAGGCATGTCTTCTACTAATTCCTCTGCACCTTCTCCGGTATTCATACTTAAAATTCCAAAAATAGCTCCAATCACAAACAAGACATAGGAAGTGTTGATGATTGATCTGTTTTTGCTAAGTAATCCAGCAATTAAAATCCCGATTGCTAAAATGGTTCCAATAATTGGAAAGTGGTTGACCACCATGTGTAAATGTGCTTCGTTCATAATAAATTAATTTAGTTTTGTTAATTATCCTGCTAATGAAACTCCAATCAATGAGCCTATTCCATAAGTTACTGCTGCGGCTGCAAGACCAAAAGCCACTTGCCTAAAACCAGAAAACAAAACACTTTTTCCAGTCAACAAAGTAATTGCAGCTCCAATTCCAAAAAGACCAATTACACTACTTCCAATACTTAATAAAATGGCATTATTTCCATCTAGAAAGATAAAAGGATACAATGGAATGATTGCCCCTATAGAAAATAATACAAATGAAGCGATAGCAGCTTCCCAAGCTGAACCACCTAATTCTTCTTTATCTATTCCTAATTCTTCTGTGATGATCGCATCAATTGCTGTTTCTGGATTTTCAAAAGCTTTGTCAGCTAGTTTTTGTGCAGCTGCAGCGCTCATTCCTTTTGCTTGGTACAATAAAACCAATTCCTTTTTCTCCTCTTCAGGTGATGCTTCTAATTCCTCAGTTTCTAATTCAATTTGGCGTTGGTTCAATTCCCTCGAACTTTGTACCGAAAGCCATTCGCCAAGTGCCATTGATATAGCCCCTGCTAAAAGTCCTGCTGTTCCAGTCAATAAAATAGTGTCATTAGAAACTGCAGCTCCAGCTACTCCCATAACCAAACTCATATTCGAAACCAGTCCGTCATTTGAACCTAGTACAGCGGCACGCAAAGCATTTCCACCAACTGATTTATGACGACTTTCAAATTTAGACAACAATCCACCAGAAACATTTAAAGCCTCGTTATTATTTACAGCTTCAATAATATTCAAATGATTGTGCTCAAAACCAGTCAATTTTTCGCCTAGTTCAATCTTGTTTTTGATGGTATTAACGGCAAACTGTTTTTCTATATTCGCCAAACTACTGATAATAGAGCTATAGCCAAAAAGTTTACCCACTTTTAATTGGAATTTTGCTTTGGAAGAAGGTAATGGCATTTGATAATTCGATTCTAATGTCATTACTTTTTCTAACATATGTTTCGCATGTCCCTTTTCTATATCAGCTAAACTATTTAGTACACGTTTTAAACTATCATCTGTCTGAATAGATGCAATACTATTATATAAAAATGCAGTATCAACTTCTACTTGCAATTGTTTTTTTAACTTAATAAGATCCATAATTTTCTAATTAGAAATATCAAATACACCTTTTACCAAGATTTTTGAAGAAGCATTGATTTGATTGTTTGGTAGTATTTCAACATATAAATTGTTTTTTTCTCCAATACGAACAGCTACTTTTTTAAAGCTATACGAATTGTTTGTATCGCTCATAAATAAAAGTACATAATATTTATTGTTCTCGCTAATTAATGCGTCAACAGGTACAGCTAATCCGTTATTTGAACCAGTAACAATAGCCGCTTCGACAAACATTCCAGTTAGTAATTTTTGCTTAATTGTCTCATCTAAATGTCCGTGAACATTAATTGTTCTATCATTTCCTTCTATAGATTTTCCAACCAAGTGTACTTCTGCAGGAAATACTTCCTTAGAGGCTTCAGGTACAGTAAAATGAATTTTTTGTCCTACTTGAACTTTTAAAATGTCTTTTTCAAATACTGCCAATTCCAAATGCAAGTGTTGCGTGTCAACAATTTCTAAAATCACATCCGAAGGGGCAATATACATCCCCACATTAGCATTCATTATTACAATATCACCCGAAATAGGTGAAGAAATAGTTACAACCGAAGTCAACTTGCCTTTTTCAACATTAGCTGGATTAATTTTTAACAAGAGTAATTTTTCTCTTAAACTCTGGTACATCCCTTTCGTTCTTCTATAATCACTTTCTGCCTTTAAGTAATTTTTTTGGGAACTAATTTTTTCATCAAACAATGTTTTTTGACGTTCGTATTCTGATTTTAAATATTTGATTTGTTCAGCCACTTCAAGGTATTCTTTTTGAATATCTAAAAACTCAGTACTTTCCAAAGTTATAAGCGCTTGACCTTTTCGCACTTTATCACCTACTAAAAGTGTTGTTGACTTTACATATCCTCCAATAAAAGAAGTTACTTGTGCGCGATTTTGTGGTGGAACATCAATTTTTCCAGATGTTTTTATGCTTATATTAAATTGCTGTTCTGATGGATTTTCAATTCGCATTCCAATTGATTTGAATTGTGCTTTAGTAACATGAATAAATCCATCTTCTTTTGGAGCAATTTCTTCGGTTCTTGTTTCTTTACAACTCAATATCAGTGTTGATAACGCAAGTGTCAATAGTATTTTTTTCATCATTATTGGATTAATAATTAGGGTAATTTAATTCTAATTGAGTTGAATTATAATGTAATAAGGTGTCTAAATAATCGATTTGAATAGTTGTAGCATTTTCGATACTTTGTATATATTGAAAGAAATCAATCTCGCCATTTTTATAACTTAAATTGGCAACTTTGATAATTTCGTCAGATAGTTTTTTTCCAAATTGATTATAATAATAAATTGACTCTTGGTATTTAGCTAACTCATTTTTCTTTTGATTGATATATTGTGACATTCTTTGTTCCTCATTTTGCATTTGCTGTTCCCAACTTTTTAGATCGAGTTGAGCCATTCTAATCTTAGATGTTGTTCCAGTGAATAAAATAGGAAAAGAAACCCCCACTTGAAACCCATATAATGACTGAGAT